>NZ_JBITJP010000021.1:0-205479 GCF_044460165.1 Embleya sp. NPDC050154 | reverse complement strand
CTTTTTTCTCTCCCCCGCTTCGCTCCTCCGAGAAAAAAGGCGGCGCCTCGCTCGGGGCTTCGTGTCCCTCCGCTTCGCTCCGGGCCACGAAGCCCAAGTTCTGCGGCTCCGCCGCTCTCCGCGCTTCGCGCGTCGATCACTGGGGTGGGCGCGGGTCGGGGGCGCTGACGCGCCGGGGGTGCGCGGTCGGGGCGGGTGGGTCGCGGCGGGGGTGGGCCGACGGCGCGGTGAGACGAAGGTGGCGGGGGCGTGGGGGTGGAGGTCCGACGCACGCGTGGCCTTACTGCGGGGGAAGACGCGCTGGGGTGGGAATGGGTCGTGGGTGTGGTGGGTCGACGGTGGCGGGGTTGTGTGTGGGGCGGATCGACGGGCCCGGGTCGGCGTTGTGGGTGGGCGGCTTGTCTGGAGCGCGGGGGTGGGTAGTTGGGGTGAGTGCTGAGTGTGGGGCTGTGTCGGTGGGTGGGCCAGGGGTCATGTGGTGGTGGCGAACTCTGCCATTCCGGTGGCGAAGTCGGTTTGGGCTTGCCAGCCGAGTTCGGATTCCAGGCGGGCCGCGGAGGCGGTGATGTGGCGGACGTCGCCGAGGCGGTATTCGGCGGTGGTGATCGGGGTGGGGCCGGCGTGGGCCTTGGCGAGTGCGGTGGCCATTTCGCCCACCGTGTGGGGGACGCCCGTGGCCACGTTGTAGGTGCGCAGGCCGTGGCCGGAGCGGTCCAGGGCGGCCAGGTTGGCGGTGGCGACGTCGCGGACGTGGACGAAGTCGCGGCGTTGGCCGCCGTCTTCATACACCCTCGGCGGCATGCCGGCGCGCAGCATCGAGCGGAAGATCGCGGCGACGCCGGCGTAGGGGGTGTCCAGCGGCATCCTCGGGCCGTACACGTTGTGGTAGCGCAGCGCGGTGGCCACGCCTCCGGTGGCCCGGGCCCAGGCGCCGGCCAGGTGCTCCTGGGCGAGCTTGGTCGCGGCGTACACGTTGCGCGGGTCGGGTGCGGCCTCCTCGCAGATTCGGCCGGGAGTGACCGCGCGCCCGCAGGTCGGGCAGGGCGGCTCGAAGCGGCCGGCCATCAGATCCTCGACCGGCCGCGGACCCGGCATCACCTCACCGTGCTCGACGCAATGCCCCAGGCCCTCGCCGTACACCACCATCGAACTCGCCAACACCAGACGTCCGATCCCCGCCCGCGCCATCGCGGCAAGCAACACCGCGGTGCCCAGGTCGTTGCAACCGACATAGTCCGGCGCGTCGTTCAGGTCCAGCCCCAACCCGACCTTGGCCGCCTGATGGCACACCGCGTCCACGCCCACCAACGCCCGATCGACCACCGCCGGATCGCGCACGTCCCCCCGCACCGCGTCCACGCCCTCGACCTCCACCACGTCGAGCACCCGCACGTCATGCCCCGACTCGGTCAAACACTCGACCACGTGTGCTCCGATGAACCCGGCGCCGCCGGTAACCAGGATTCGCATACCGCCAACGCTAGACACGCACACACCCCCGAAACCCCCCAACCACACCAACGTCACCCGTTCGTAAGACCCACACACCCCCCCGCCCGCGCCGCGGACGCGACGATCCGCCACCCCACGCCCCCAATGCCTCCGACTCACCACACCCACGACCCCGGCTGTTCGGCCGTCCCATCCGGGGACACGCGCCCGCCCCCGGCACGTCTTCTCCCTGCGGTAACGTCACGCCGCCTGTCTCGCTCCCCCACAACCCCGCCACCGTCGACCCACCACACCCACGACCCACACCCACCCCGGCGCGTCCTCCCCCGCAGTAACGCCACGCGTGCATCGGACCCCCACCCCCACGCCCCCGCCACCGCCCCAGGCTCAGACACCCGCCCCAGCCCACCCCGACCGCGCACCCCCGGCGCGTCAGCGCCCCCGACCCGCGCCCACCCCAGTGATCGACGCGCGAAGCGCGGAGAGCGGCGGAGCCGCAAGCTTGGGCTTCGTGACCCGGAGCGAAGCGGAGGGACACGAAGCCCCGAGCGAGGCACCGCTTTTTCTTGGAGGAGCGAAGCGGGGGAAAGAAAAAGCGGTGCCTCGCGAGCCGGCGACGAAGTCGCCCAACAAACAGCCCCTCGCGAGCCGGCGACGAAGTCGCCCGACAAGCAGCCTGCGAGACTGGCCCCATGCGCATCGTTGTACTTGCCGGCGGCATCGGTGGGGCCCGGTTCTTGCGGGGTCTCAAGGCGGCCGTTCCGGAAGCGGAGATCACCGTCGTCGGCAACACCGGGGACGACATCCACCTGTTCGGGCTCAAGGTGTGCCCGGACCTCGACACCGTCATGTACACGCTCGGCGACGGCATCAACGAGGAGCAGGGCTGGGGCCGCCGGGACGAGTCCTGGAGCGTTCGCGAGGAGATGGCCGCGTACGGCGTCGAACCGACCTGGTTCGGGCTCGGCGACCGGGACTACGCGACGCACATCGTGCGGACCCAGATGCTCGCCGCCGGCTACCCGCTGTCGGCGGTCACCGAGGCGCTGTGCGCGCGGTGGCAGCCCGGCGTCCGGCTCGTGCCGATGAGCGACGACCGGGTGGAAACGCACGTCGTGGTCGACGACGCGGACAAGCCCGGGACCCGCAAGGCGGTCCACTTCCAGGAGTACTGGGTCCGGCTGCGTGCCGCGCCGACCGCGCACGCGATCGTGCCGGTCGGGATCGAGACGGCCAAGCCCGCGCCCGGCGTGCTGGAGGCGATCGCCGAGGCCGACCTGATCCTGTTCCCGCCGTCCAATCCCGTGGTCAGCATCGGCACCATCCTGGGCGTGCCCGGTATCCGGGAAGCGCTGGTGGCCGCGGAGGCGCCGGTGATCGGGCTGTCCCCGATCATCGGCGGCGCGCCGGTGCGCGGGATGGCCGACCGGGTCCTGGAGGCGGTCGGGGTCGAGACGACGGCGGCGGCCGTCGCACAGCACTACGGGCCCGGCCTGCTGGACGGCTGGCTGGTGGACACCGCGGACGCGGACGCGGTGCTCGCCGTCGAGGCGGCCGGCATCCGGTGCCGGGCGATCCCGCTGCTGATGACCGACGTCGAGGCCACCGCCGAGATGGCCCGCGCCGCGCTCGCGCTCGCGGACGAGGTGCGCTGATGGGCGCCCCGCCGCGCGGCTACTCGGTACTCGGGCTGGCCGGCCTGCCCGAGATCGGCGAAGGCGCCGACCTGGCCCGGCTGATCGCGGACGCGGCGACGGGGCCGGACGGGCCCGGCCTGCTCGACGGCGACGTCCTCGTGGTCACCTCCAAGATCCTCAGCAAGGCCGAGGGCCGGCTGCTGCGCGGGGTCGATCGGGAGAAGGTGATCGACGCCGAGGCGGTGCGCGTGGTCGCCCGCCGGGGCGATACCCGGATAGTGCAGACCCGGCACGGTTTCGTGATGGCGGCGGCGGGTGTGGACGCCTCCAACACCGAGCCCGGCACGCTGCTGTTGCTCCCGGAGGACTCGGACGCGTCGGCGCGCCGACTGCGTGCGGCGCTGGCCGAGCGAACCGGCGTACGGGTGGGCGTCGTCGTCTCGGACACCTTCGGTCGGCCCTGGCGCAACGGGGTCACCGACGTGGCGATCGGCGTCGCGGGGCTGGACGCGGTGGACGACCACCGGGGTCGGACCGACACGCACGGCAACCAGCTCGCGGTGACCATCACCGCGGTGGTGGACGAACTCGCGAGCGCGGCCGAGTTGGTCAAGGGCAAGGCGGGCGCGGTCCCGGTGGCGATCGTGCGCGGCCTGGACCGCCTGGTCACCGACGCGGACGGCGCCGGAGTGCGCCCGCTGGTACGCGACGCCCAGGACGACATGTTCCGCCTGGGCACGGCCGAGGCGATCGCCGAGGGCGCCCGGACCGCGATCACCGCGCGACGTACGGTGCGCGCGTTCACCGACGAGCCGGTCGACCCCGCCGCGGTCCGCCGTGCGGTCGCCGCCGCGATCACCGCGCCGGCGCCGCACCACACCGTGCCGTGGCGGTTCGTGCTCCTGGAGAGCGCGTCCGCCCGGACCGCGCTGCTCGACGCGATGCGCGACGCGTGGGTGGCCGACCTGCGCGCGGACGGGCTGGACGAGGACCGGATCGCGCGCCGGACCAAGCGCGGCGACGTGCTGCGCGCGGCGCCGTACCTGGTGGTGCCGTGCCTGGTCACCGAGGGCGCGCACACCTACCCGGACCCGGTACGCGCCGGCGCCGAGCGGGAGATGTTCACCGTCTCGGCGGGCGCCGCCGTACAGAACCTCCTGATCGCGCTGACCGCGGAGGGCCTGGGGTCGGCGTGGGTGTCCTCGACGATGTTCTGCCCGGACGTGGTCCGCGCGACGCTCGCCCTGCCCCCCGACTGGGATCCGATGGGCGCCATCGCGGTGGGCCGCCCGGCGGAGCCGCCCCGGGAGCGCCCGGCCCGCTCGGCGGACGACGTGATCGTGGTGCGCTGAGCTGCGCCGTGTCCGGTACGCGGGAGGGGTGGGCCCGCCATCGTCATCGATGGCGGGCCCACCCCTTTCGCACGGTCTCTGCCGCCTGGCGCTGCCGGCCCGGATTCGGTGGACCCGCACCGCCGCCGACGTGGAGTCGGGAGCGATGTCCGGCCGATGTCCGGGGGCTTCACGCCGTGATCAGTGACCCCCTGCCGAGGCTCCACCGATGGTCGGCGGGGCCTGCGGGCGCGGCGGCGGAATGTGCCCGCCGCCGGGGGCTCCGGTACGCCCGGGGGTCGGCGACATGCCGGGGCTGTCATAGGGCGGGGGCGACGTGCGCGGCCCGTCGGCGGAGCCGAGGCTGCCGGGCGGCGCCACCTCTCCGCGCCAGGCTCCGGTCTCGTGGCCCTGCTTCTCCACGAACACCTTGAAGTGTTCGAGGTCGCCCTTGGTGCGACCACGCACGAAGCCGAGCTTGTCCCCGACCGTCTCGACCAGACCGTCGGGGTCGAACTCCATCTGGAGCATCACCCGGGTATGCACGTCGTCGAGCCGGTGGAAGGTGACCACGCCGGCTTGGTGCGGGCCGTCCAGGGTCTTCCAGGCGACCCGCTCGTCGGGTCGCTGTTCGGTGATCTCGGCGTCGAACTCCCGGGTCACCCCGGCGATTCGGGTCACCCAGTGGGTGTGCGTCGGGTCGAGTTGGTCGATCCGCTCGACCCCGCTCATGAACTGCGGGAACTCCCTGAACTGGGTCCACTGGTTGTATGCGGTGCGGACCGGCACGTCCACGTCGATCGAGTGCTGGACGGTCGTCACGAGCACTTCCTCCTCGTTCTCGGTGTCGGTTCCCGCTGCGGTGCTACACAGCCGGGTCCTTCACCCGAACGGCTGCCCGAGGCCCTCCGGGACAAACGTGGCGCATCACGCTCGCGTTGCCCGGTCCCGGCATCGACCGGTCCTCACAACGGTCCTCACAACACAGTCCTCACAACACCGATCCTCACAACGCCTTGCCGACGAAGTGCGGGCGTGGTGCGAAGCGCGGCGCCCGCCGCGGCACCTTCACCCCCGACATGCGAATCAACAACGCGGCCCGATGCCGGTTCCCCGCATAGCCCGCGAGCAGCTCCAACATGCCCGCGTCGTCGACCGCGTGCCCGGCCAGCGCGAAGCCGATCGTCTTGGGCAGGTGCAGGTCGCCCACCGACAGCGCGTCCGGATCGCCGTGCGAGCGCTGCATCGTCTCGGCCGCCGTCCACACCCCGATCCCGGGCACCAGGCGCATCAGTCGCGCCGCCTCGGGATGCGCGACGCCCGTGGTCGCCTCCAGTCGTCCGGCCACCCGGGTCGCCTCGATCACGGTGCGCGAGCGGCGCCCGTCGACGCCGGCACGGGCCCAGTCCCAGGACGGGATCATCGCCCACGTACGGGCGTCGGGCACCACTCGCAGACCGGCCGGGGCGGGCCCAGGCGGCGCCTCGCCGTATTTGCCCAGCAGCAGCCGAAAGGCCCGACGGGCCTCGATCGTGGTGACCTTCTGCTCCAGGATCGAGGGCACCAGCGCGGCCAGGACCAGCGTCGTGCGCGGCATCCGCAGTCCCGCGAACCGACGTTCCGCGTCCCGGACGATCGGGTGCAGGGCCACGAAAGCGGTCGGGTCGTCCTCGGCGCCGAGCAGCGCCGGCAGCGCGTCGAGCTGCCATTCGGCACCCGGGCCCCACGCGCTCGCCTCGATCTCGCCGGTCGCGGGGCGGTCGATCAGGCGCAGCGTGCACGGGCCGTCCGGGGTGCGCGAGGTACGCCACACCGAGCCGTCGGTGCCCGCGTGGTAGGTCGGGTCGCTGTGGCCGCGGCGAAGTTGGCCGACGGTGAGCCGCAGGTCGATCGCGAAGCCGGGACGCCACACACGATGGAGGGCACTCGGGTGCAACGGGCTCTCCTCGCGGTCCGGGTCGGGACCGCCACCGTACCTTCCCGGTTTTGCCCCGATGTGCGCAGAGCAGACTTCACCTATGCGGGTGATGGCGTTCGGCACCTATGACACGACCGTCCACCCCCGGGTGGGAATTCTCATCGAGGGCTTACGGCGCCACGGTATCGAGGTGGTGACCTGCAATGTCCCCCTCGGGCACATGGACGCGGGGCCGATGGTCCCGCCGCCGTCGGCCCATCCGGGGATCCCGCGCCAGCGAATACGGCACGCGCGGTGCATCGCGGAGTTGGTCGCCAAGGCCCGGCGCGCGCCGCGTCCGGACGTGGTGATCGTCGGCTATCAGGGCCGGCTCGACATCCAGATCGCCCGGCGGCTGTTCCCGGGCATCCCCCTGGTGCTGGACCATCTGGAGAGCGTGGACGACGTGGCCGACCGGCTCGGCCAGGCCGCTCAGGCCGAGTTGCGCAAGGTCGACCGGATCGAGCAGGCCGCGATCGCGGCGGCCCGGTTGGTGCTGGTGGACACCGAGGAGCACCGCCGGGTACTCGCGCCGGCGCAGCGTGAGCGGGCCGTGGTGGTACCGATCGGGGCGCCGCAGGTGTGGTTCGACGCGGCCTCGGACCTCGGACCGGGTGACCGGGCGGATCGGGATCACCCGACGGATCCCCGCACGGATCCGTACCTCGCCACCGATCCCGCCACCGAACCCGCCATCGATCCCTCCCCGGATCCCCCCATGGACTTCGTGCCGGACTTCCGCCCCGGTGAGGACCTGCGGGTGATCTCGTTCGGGCTGTACTCGCCGGTCCAGGGCGCACCGGTGATCGGTGCCGCGCTGAGCCGCCTGGACGGCTACCCGATCGCCGTGACGATGATCGGCCGAGGTCTCCAGGCGCAGCGAACGCGGGACCTGGTCGGGCCGAACGCTCCCCGGGTGACCTGGCGGACCTGGGTGCCCGAGGCCGAACTGCCGCGTCTGGTCGCGGCGCACGACGTATGTCTGGGCGTGTTCGGGACCGGCGCCAAGGCGCTGCGGCTGGTCCCGAACAAGGTCTTCCAGGGAGCCGCCGCGGGGTGTGCGGTGCTCACCTCGGACACCGCGCCGCAGCGCCGACTGTTCGGCCCGGCCGGGCTGTTCGTCCCCGCGGGCGACTCGGACGCGCTGGCCGACGCGCTGCGCCGGCTGGCCCAGCATCCGGCCGAGGTGGCCCGGCTGCGTGCCGCCGCAGCGGCCCTCGCGCGCGAACGCTTCGTACCCGAGGCGGTGGTGGAACCGCTCGTGGAACGGCTCCGGGAGATCGTCGAAAAACGATCCTGACCGCCCGCGGCCACCCCGTCGCTCACCCCAACCGCAGCGCCACATCCCGACGGATCGCGCCCAGTTCGTCGTAGAGCGCCTGTCCCGGACACTCCGTGTTGAACGCGTCCCGGTGCCCGGAGATCACGTCGAACGAGTGCGTCGTGCCCTTCGGGTAGCGGCTGCCGCCGTCCGACGAGGTCAGGGTGACCTTGCCCTTGGCGTCGCGGTCGTCGAGGCCGAGCTTCCACGCGAGCAGCCTCGACAGGGAGATCAGCATCGGCCCGGGCGGCTGGGCCTTGGTATAGGTGCCCATCGCGGCGACGCCCATGCTGTCGGTGTTGAACCCGAGGGTGTGTGCGCCCAGGACCGGCTTGTCGGTGCCGCCGGCGCGGCCCTCGAAGATGGTCCCGCACTTGTCCACCAGGAAGTTGTAGCCCACGTCGGCCCAGCCGTTGGTCTTGACGTGGTAGCGGTAGATCGACCGGAGCACCTTCGCCGAGTCGCTGCACGAGAAGTCGTTGCCGTCGGCGGTGTGGTGCACGAACGCGGCCCGGACCGTGTTCGTGTACTTGAACTTCGCGTCGCGCAGCGACTCGTCCGCGCCCCAGTCCTTGCGCGCGACGATCGCCGGCTCGATGGCGTGGCCCTTGACCGCGCGGCCGTCGGTGCGCTTGGGCAGGCCCGGGAGCGGGGGCATGCGGTCCAGGATCGACTCGCCGGGATCGACCAGTTCGGCGCGCAGGTCCTTCGGCGACACCCCCTCCAGCACGCCCACCCGGATCTGGATGCCATCGGAGGGGCCCGCCCAGAACGGCTCGGTACCGCCTCGCCCGCCGGCTCCCGCCCGATCGACGTCCCCGCCGCCGGTGCCGCCGTCGCCACCCGCGTGCGAGGCGTGCAGCTCGCGCCACGGACTCCAGACCCCGCCGGTTCGGGTGCGTACGTGCACCACGACGCGTTCGCCCGTGCCGGAACCGGCCCAGGTGACGCCGAGCAACGAGTAGGCGGGCGTGTGGCGTTCGGTGGTCAGCACCTCGGTCCGGCCGGTGCGCGGCGCGTCGGCGTCCGGCTCCTGTTCGATGCCGGCCAAGGGGAGGGTCACCGTCGAGCCGGGGGTGCTCGGCCGCGGGTCGGCCTGCGCGGGCGGTCCGAGCAGCACGGCGGGTACGGCGAGGGCGGCGATCGACAACGCGATTCTGGTGTACACGGGCAGACCCTCCATTGTGGGGTGGTCGAGTTCTACGGGTGCCCGGACAACGACGAAGCCCGTACCAAATGTCTTAAATACACCCATTTGCCGCACGGATTCGCGTGCTCGATAGGCTGGGCCCATGCCCAGCACCCCGGTCGATCAGTTGCGCACCGCGCTCGCCGCCGACTCCGCGCGGCCCTTCACCACCTTCTACGACGACGCCACCGGGGAGCGGGTAGAGCTCTCGGTCGCCACGTTCGACAACTGGGTCGCCAAGACCGCGAATCTGTTGCGCGACGACCTCGCGGTGGAGCCCGGAGCGCGGGTGTCCCTGTTGTTGCCCGCGCACTGGCAGACCCAGGTGTGGTTGCTCGCGGCCTGGTCGCTCGGCCTGGTGGTGAGCTTCGACGCGGATCCAGCCGACGCGGACGTGGTGGTCTCGGGTCCGGACACGCTCGAGCGCGCGGCCACGTGTCCCGGTGAGCGGGTCGCGCTGGCCCTGCGCCCGATGGGCGGGCGCTTTCCCGCGCCGCCCGCCGGCTTCCTGGACTACGCGGCCGAAGTGGCCGGGCACGGCGATCGCTTCGTCCCCGAGGGCCCGACGCGGGCGCCGGACGCCGCGCTGGAGGAGGCCGGGCGGGTGTGGACGGCCGGCGAACTGGCCGAAGAGGGCGAGGCCGCCGCGCGCGAGTGGGAACTGGTCTCCGGCGACCGCCTGCTCACCTCTTTGAGCTTCGCCCGAACGGGTGGACTGCGGGCGGGCCTGCTCGCGCCGCTGGCCGCGTCCGTACCGGTTGTCGTATGCCGTCACCTGGATGAATCCCTGCTGGAGCGGCGAATCGAGGCGGAACGGGTCACCCGTGCCGTCACCCGTTCCGCCGACTAGGCCATGACAAGACGGGTCGTGCTGCGCTTTCGTGGCCCCGACCGCCCGTAGTGCCGTGCCCGGCGGTCCCTCAGCAGTCGGGGAGGCGTGGGGTTCATGGATTCGTGGGATCACCTGTATCGGTCCGAGGCCGCGGCCGAGCCCGCCGATCCGTCGAACGCGCCGCCCCACGAACCCGGTTCGGCCGCGCCGGTCGAATCCGCCCGCGGCCGAGCCGCCGCGCGGCGCGCGCGCAAGAAGCGCAACCGGCGCCGCAGGGTGTTCCTGCCGATCGGCGTCGGGGTCTCGTTGATCGTGCTGACCGGCGTCTCGGCCGGCTACTTCGCCTACCAGCGACTCAACGGCAACCTCAGGACCGACTCGGTGGACGGCAAGCTCAACGCCGACCGCCCCGACATGGGCGGCAACGGCAAGGGCAGGCCGATGAACCTGCTGATCATCGGTTCGGACTCGCGAGCGGGCGAGAACCGCGCGCTGGGCGGTGGCGGGGACAACGGCGAACGCTCGGACACCACGCTGTTGGTGCACCTGTCCTCGGATCGCGAGCACGCCGCGGTCGTCAGCATCCCGCGCGACCTGCTGGTCACCGTGCCCTCGTGTGTCACCAGGGACGGCGCGCGCTCCGCCGAACAGCGCGGGGTGATGTTCAATTCGGCGTTCGAACTCGGCGGCGCGGCCTGTACGCGCAACACCGTCGAGAAGATCACCGACATGCGCGTGGACCACCACATCATCGTCGACTTCTCCGGCTTCAAGGGCATGGTCGACGCGGTCGGCGGTGTGGAGATCTGTCTGCCCAGAACGGTGCAGGACCGCGAGGGCAACATCTCGTTGTCGGCCGGCCGACGCAAGGTGCACGGCAAGGAGGCGCTGGACTACGTCCGGCTGCGCCACGACATCGGGCTCGGTGGCGACGGCAGCGACCTGGGTCGGATCAAGCGGCAACAGGCGTTCGTGGCCTCGCTCGCGAAGCAGATCCGCAGCGGCGACACGCTCTCGAGCCCGTCCCGGCTGTTCGCCCTGGCGGACGCGCTGACGAAGTCGATCCGGGCCGACGAGGGCCTGGACTCGGTGTCGGCCCTGGTCGACCTCGCGCGCGGCATGCGGGACCTGGAGACGAAGGACATCACCTTCGCGCACGTACCGGTGTACAACCCGCCGGAGGACAACAACCGGGTCGCGCTGATCCAGCCGGAGGCGCGGCGCTTGTTCGACGCGATCAACCACGACCGGCCGCTGGACGGTCGTGGCAAACCGGACACGAGCGCGGCGGCGGGTACGGGAGCGGCGACCACGGGAGTGGCACCGCCCCCGGCCGAGGCCGCCTCGGGCGCCTCCGCCGCACCCACGCCGACCGCCGACCGCACCGGCGCGACCGGATCGGCACCGATCGCGGGCGCCCGGGTCGCCGGGACCCCGAGGGCGGCGTCCGAGCCGGCCGGGGCGCCGGTCAAGGCGGACATTCGGAACGCGGATCAGGACATCTGCAAGGCGAACTGACGACGCGTCACCCCGTTCACGGGGATACGTACCGACTCCGGGGTCACCGATACGGCGGCGCACGGTAGCGTGCTCGCCGATACGCGAGCCGCTCCGACGCGGCGTGCTGCGCCCACATCGGGTGACCTGCGTCACACGCGAATGGCTGCACGCAACTCAAGGAAGTGGCAGCACGTCTATCACTGCAACGGCCGCTCTACGCGCGGTTCGTCGCTCTTGATCGGCGTTGGGCGCCCTGGGGAAAGAAGCAGACACGACGTGAGTGACAGCGAACGGGCCGGCAAGCAGGCCGAACCCGGTCGGGACGCGAGCCCGGAAACGGCGCCCGAGGCTCCGACCGAAGCCGAGATATCGGCCCCGCCGACGGCGGACGCACCTGCTGCGGAGGCGTCGGCCGAGGCCGGCGCGGCCGAGCGGGCCGAGGCCGAGCCGGGTACCGCCGAGACCGGCGCGCCCGGGGCCGGCACGCCCGAGCCGGGCACCGACGACACGAGCGCGGCCGAGCCGGCCGCCGCCGAACCGGGCACGGGGGTTCCCGAACAGGCCGCCCAGGCGGCCGAGCCGCCGGCCGTACCGAACCCGCCGACCCCCACCGACCCGGCGGAGCCCCTCGCCGCGATGGCCGCCGCCGGCGACGCCGCGGCCCCCGATCGGCTCGCCCGCCGCAATCGGCGCCGGCGCGTGTACAAGCGGGTCCTGATCGGCGTCACCGTCACCGTCGCGCTGTGCCTGGTGGCCGGCAGCGTCGTGGTCTACACGCTGTACCGCAAGCTGGACGGCAACATCACCACCGAGGACCTGACCGCGAAGCTGGGACCGGAGGCCGAGCGCCCACAGGTCGTCGCGCACGACGCGGCGAACATCCTGCTGATGGGCTCGGACGACCGCACCGGCGACAACAAGCAGTACGGCGACATCGGCGAGGGCACCAAGCGCTCCGACACGACGATCCTGCTGCACCTCGCCGCCGACCGGAAAAGCTCGGTCGCGGTCAGCATCCCGCGTGACCTGATGGTCGACATCCCCTCCTGCGTGCGCCCGGACGGCAGCAAGTCGCGGGCCTACCGCGACCAGTTCAACCACGCGTTCGAAATCGGCGGCGCGGCCTGCACGATCAAGACCATCGAGCAGATGACCAGGATTCGGGTCGACCACCACATCGTGATCGACTTCGCCGGCTTCAAGGAGATGGTCGACGCGGTCGAGGGCGTCGAGGTGTGCCTGAGCAAGCCGATGCGCGACACCGCCGCCAAGCTCGACCTGCCCGCCGGGAAGCAGAAGCTCGACGGTGAGCAGGCGCTCGGCTTCGTCCGCGCCCGCAAGAACGTGGACGACGGCAGCGACACCCAGCGGATGACCCGGCAGCAGCGTTTTCTGGCCGCGCTCGTTAAGAAGGTCAAGGTCGGCGACATGCTGACCCAGCCGTGGAAGTTGTACAACCTCCTCGACGCCGGAACCCGGTCGATCACCGCCGACCCGGGACTGAGCTCGCTCAAGGAGTTGATGGCCCTGTCCGACAGCATCAAGGGAATCCCGAACGACAAGGTCGCGTTCCTGACCGTGCCTCGGCAGCCGTACCGGCTCGACACCGACCGCGACGAACTGGTCCAGCCGCAGGCGGACCGACTGTTCGACGCGATCCGCCTCGACCGGGTCGCGGTCGGCACCGCGGTCAGCGGCAAGGACGAGAACGGCTTCGAGAACAACGGCGAGGTGCGGATCGAGCAGTCGGCGACACCGCCGGCGTCCGCCCGCACCACCATCGACGAGAACGGCGAGCGCGTGACGCTCACGCCGAGCGCGCCGAGTTCGAGCGGCGCCGGCAAGCCGACGGGCAAGCGCTCGACCGGCACCGAGGCGCCGACCTCCGCTCCGTCCTCGTCGGCTTCCACGGAGAATCCCCCTTCGACCAGCGGCGGTACCCCGTCGGCCAAGCCGACGCCGGCCGCGGACACGAGTCCGATCGTCACCGTCTCGGGACGAACGGCGGAACAGGACGTGTGCGCGAGCTGATTCATCGACACCGCATCAGGGAGGGCCGGGCCGCCGTCGATCGGCGGTGATCCGGCACGTTGCCGGAGGGGACGCGAGACATGGGCACGGACGCGGATACGGAGGTCGGGGAGCCTGCGGCACCCGGCCGGCGGGGCATACGCAGAAAGAGCACCGTGAAGAAGCGCCTGAAATGGATCGCGATCTCCGTGGTCGGCATCCTGGTGGTCCTGGCAGGCAGCGCCTACGGGTACATCCAGTATCTGAACGGCAAGCTGCACCACACCCAGATCACCGCCGACAAGGAGAATCGACCACCGGCCGCGCCGAAGGACGCGCAGGGCCGAAGTCCGATGAACATCCTGCTGATCGGCAACGACAGTCGGGTCGGCGAGGGGCGGCGCTACGGCGCGGAGGGCCACGAGGGGCTCGCCGACGTGGCGATCCTGATGCACCTGTCCGCCGACCGCTCGAACGCCACACTGGTGAACATCCCGCGCGACACGATGGTCGACATCCCACGCTGCGAGATCGGCAAGGGCAAGGACAAGAAGGTCACCGAGGCCCGGTTCGGCCAGTTCAACGACAGCTTCCGCAGCATCGGCGCGTCGTGCACGGTCGCCACCGTGGACCGCATGCTCCAGGTCCGCACCGACCACTACATCGAGGTGAACTTCAAGGGCGTCCGGGATCTCACCGACGCGGTCGGCGGGGTGCCGATCTGCCTGGACGCGCCGATCCACGACCCGGTCCTGTCCGGCTCGCGCGGAGGTACCGGACTGGAGCTCCCGGCCGGCCCGAACACGCTGAGCGGCGACGACGCGCTGCAATTCCTGCGTGCCCGGCACGCGTTCGGCGACGGCAGCGATCTGGCCCGGATCGAGGCGCAGAAGGTCTTCCTGATGGCGCTGGCGCGCGAACTCAAGAGCAACGCGAAGCTGACCAACGTGGACGGCATGTTCCGGATCGCGAACAGCGCGGTCAGCGCGTTGACGGTCGACAACGACCTGGCGGGCGTGGACAAGCTGATCGACCTGGCCGACGAGATCAAGAAGGTGCCGGACAAACGCATGGCGTTCACCACCCTGCCGACCGAGACCTATCGGCCGGCTCCGGACCAGGTCCAGCCCAGGCGTCCGGCCGCGGACGATCTGTGGGCCACGATCCGGGCGGACCGGCCGCTGACCCAGGGCGACGCGGCGAGCACTCCGCCGCCCGCGCCGGTGACCACGACGCCGCCCCCGCCGGCGACGATCTCGCCCGGCGACGCGGCGCGGATCAGGGTGACGGTGGACACCGGAACCACCAAGAGGCGGATCACCCCGGTGGTGGAGAACCTCAAGCGCCAAGGTTTCAAGGCCACTTCGGGTACGACGATGCCGGATGGGCGAGAACACGCCAACAGTCGGATCACCTACCCCGAGGGCGGCCAGGACCAGGCGAAGGCGATCGCGACCGCCCTGGGCCTGCCGGAGACCGCACTGGAGGCGGCTCGTCCCGGCGACACCACCATCAAGCTGTTGATCGGCGCGGATCTCCCGGGAACGGGCACCGACGACGGCACCCCGAAGAGTTCGACGACCGCCGGCCCCGACCGGACGCCGGAACCGCCCAAGGCCGCCGACCTGAACCTGGAGACGGCCGACAACACGAAATGCGCCTCACCGCGCAAGAAGTAGCGCTTGCACGTTCGAGGGGGGTCGTGGTGGCATTCGCGCGAAAGCGTTCGTCCGCGACCCCCATCGATCGAACGACGATCGAACGACGACGGATCCGGAACAATCACTGAAGGGTGTTTGTACCTTTTCCGATGATCCGAGCGTCAGGACTTCGCAGTCTCTGTGACCATGGCAAGAACTCGCCGGTTATGGTGGCTGCTTCCATACCGACCATCACGTACCACCGTCGGGTTCCGTGCGGATGCCTCCGGAACCCCGGTGTCGCCCATGAAACCGCGCACAGCCGGGGGGACCGTGCGGCGGGTACAGCCGGAGGGGATCTCGGCGTGAACAGAGGGAACGGGCCGCACCGCGGCGCGCCCGGGGACAACGATCCCCTGGGCGGCATGGACGACGCGGACGTCGCGGACATGTGGGTGATGAACCCGGACACCGGCAGCTTCGAGCTGCGGGCACCGGGCGGCGCCGGTAATGGATCCGGCGGTGAATCCGGTGCCGGGGCCGGTACGGACGGCCCCGGTACGTCCGGGCCGCGCTCGCGGGCGGCCATCCCCGAGAGGCGCCGCCCGTCGGCGGTGGCCGCCGCCTCGGGTCAGGGCGCCGGTGACGACCCGCCCCGGCGTCGGGACCGCGCGGGCAGCGCACCCACCGGGCGCGCGGGAGCCCGGAACGGCGCGCGCAGCGAGGGACCGCCCAAGAGCAAGGTCAAGAAGCGGCTCAAGTGGATCGCCATCTCGGTGGTGGGCCTGCTGGTGGTGCTGGCCGGCAGCGCGTACGGCTACATCAAGTACCTCGACAGCAAGATAAACACCACCGCGAAGAACGCGGGCAGCGAGGGCATCCCCAAGGCCGAGGAGGACGCGTTCGGGCGCAAGCCGCTGAACATCGTGCTGATCGGCAACGACAGCCGAAAGGGTCTCGGCAAGAAGTACGGCGCGTCCGAGCACACCGAGGGCCTCGCCGACGTCACGATCCTGATGCACGTCTCGGCCGACCGCAGCAACGCGACGCTGGTCAGCATCCCGCGCGACACGATGGTGCAGATACCCAAGTGCGTCGTGGACGGTAAGACGTACCCGGCGTCCAACGGGCCGCAGTCGTTCAACGAGAGCCTGGCCAACGGCGGTCCGCCGTGCACGGTGTCCACGGTCGACAAGATGCTCGGGGTCCAGGTGGACCACTACATCATGATCGACTTCACCGGCGTGAAGAAGATGACCGACGCCGTCAACGGCGTGGACATGTGCATCTCCGAGCCGATCAACGACCCGGTACTGCCGAACCAGCAGGGCGGCACCGACCTCAAGCTCGACGCGGGCGACCAGAACCTCAGCGGCGAGACCGCGCTCAAGTTCCTGCGCGCGCGGCACGCCTTCGGCGACGGCAGCGACCTGGCCCGGATCAAGGCGCAGAAGGCGTTCCTGATGGCGCTCACCCGCAAACTGAAGAACAGCGCGTCGCTGACCAACGTCGAGGGCATGTTCAAGATCGCCAACATCGCGGTCGAGTCGCTGACCGTGGACCGGGGTCTGGGCGGCGTGGACAAGTTGATCTCGCTGGGCAACCAGTTGAAGAAGGTCCCCGAGAAGCGGATGGCGTTCACCACGCTGCCGATCGAGGAATACCCGCCGATGGCCAAGTCCAAGGTCCAGCCCAAGCAGCCCGAGGCCAACAACCTGATGGCGATGCTGCGCACGGACACGCCCGTCACCAAGGACGACAAGCCCGCGGCCGACACACCGCCGGCGCAGACGACGCCCGAACCGCCGAAGGTGGACCCGACTACGGTCAAGGTCGACGTACGCAACGGCAGCGGTGTCAACAAGCGCGCCAACGAGGTCGCGGCCGACCTGGCCGGGCGCAAGTTCGTCGCGGTCGCCTCCGGCAACGCACGGGACGGCAAGATCCACCCGACCAGCAGGATCACGTATCCCAAGGGCCGCCTGGACGCCGCGAAGGCCCTGGCCGCCGCGACGGGCCTGGGTGACGGCGCGCTGATCGAGAGCACATCGACCACGCTCACCCGCTTCGAGGTCTTGATCGGCAAGGACTACCCCACCGCGGCCCCACCCCCGGTGACGACCGCGCCGACCGAACCCCCGAAGAACATCGACCTGGAGACGGCGGACAAGAACGTCTGCGCACCCAAGAAGAACAGGTAACCCACCGCAACACCCCCGACGGCCGCCCGCCTCCCTCCCGAACGGAGGGCAGGCGGGCGGCCGTTGCCCTTTGCGAACGCCGGGGGCGGGTTGCCGGTGGCGGGTGCCGTCAAGGCGGGCGGTTGCAAGGGGGCGCTCCGGAAGGACGCGGTCACGGCAGGTCCGCGATCGGGGCGGCACGGAGTCCGGCCGCCACGAACGGGGCAGCCGACACGGCTCGTTCCGGAAATGCCGGGTCGATTTCGACTCGCAGTGCGAACTACGGCCGGGCGCGGCCGAGTTGCCGGGCGAGCGAAGGCGCGGCCGGCTGCAAAAACGCCTGGCGAAGTCCCGCCGGTGGGCAAGTCCAGGACGCCGATCGGAATGCGCGCCATCGACCAACGCACGGGCGCATCAGATGGCCGGGACGTCGGGCCGAGCCGACTCGATAGGCGCGGCTCGTTTCGGACGTCGGGCCGAGCCGACTCGATAGGCGCGGCTCGTTTCGGAGGCACCGGCTTGAGGCGTCCCGTCGGCAAGCACGGGCGGGCAAGACGCGTCTCTCGGATCGGCCGGCCGGTGCGGACGAGTTGCCGCGCGGCTGCGATGCGCGTCGTGGGGAGCCTATGGGTTTGACGGGGGTGTGTGGTGGTGGAGAGGCTCCGGGGGTGGACAACGCACGGGTGCAACTGCGCCGCTTGAACGAAGACTTGCTGGCCGCCCTCCTGGACACCGCGGTGACCGACGCGGACCCGTCGGAGGTGATGCCGGCCGTACCCGGCCCACCCGGCTGGACCGCCGACCGCCGCGCGGCCTTCCTGGCCTTCCATCACGAGTGGGCCGCCACCCCCACCACATACGCGATCCTGGTCGCCGGGCAGGTGGTCGGCGCCGCCCGTCTCCAACCGACCCCGGACGGCGCCCTGGAGGCCGGCCTGTGGATCGGCCGCTCGCACCGGGCCCAAGGCGTCGGCCACGCCGTCGTCGCCCTCCTCCGCGCCGAGGCCAAGACCCAGGGCGCAAGCCGCATCGTGGCCAGTACGACCGACACGAACACCGCCGCCCAACGCCTCCTCACCACCGGCGGCGCCGAACTTCGCCACCGCCCCGAACCCGACGCCAACGGCGACACCATCGAGGCGACTCTGGACGTGGACTGACCCCCACCGAAGCCACCCGTCAACCCGGCCCGCCTCCCCCAGCGACCACAACCACCCGCACCACATCCTTCTCGCCCCGAACAATGAGCGGCGCCAAGATCATGCAGATCCACGAGGGCACCAACCGGGTCCGGCGCATCGTGATGGCCCGGAACCTGCCGAAGTAGGCCCCCTGGTCCGCACGGGCGACGCGCGGAGCGCCACGATCCCCCGGCCGAGAGGCTTCGGCCGGGGGATCGCAGTGTGGTCGGCTCCACCGGGCGAAGAGCCTGTCGGCATCAAACGGCTTTCGGTGCCACAGATGGCCGTCCTTCGGGTGGCCGGCCAGGGATGATGGTCTCGGCGTAAGGGACGGTCCAGACACAGGGATGCGCGATGCCGTGCCCGGTGTAGCCGTCTTCGCCGTATGCCTCGCCGTGATCGGCGCAGAACAGGGCGAGCCACGATCCGTGGCCGGGAAGCGCGTCGAGAAGTCGACCCAGGTGCCTGTCGGCGTAGCCGAGGGCTGCGCACTGGCTTTCCCAGGAGTCCGCTGTCTCTCCGGGCAGATACACGTGAGTCGGTGTGTGGGTGGCCGAGATGTTCAGGAACAGGAACAGAGGCTTGTCGGCGGGTTGATCGCGCAGTGCCGCCAAGGCGATGTCCACTTGGTGCCGTGTCGATTCGGGCTCGTCGGCGCCGGTCCGTGAACTCCAGTGACTCTCTTGGAACAGGCCGGGCAGAACCCGGCCCAGCTTGGTCTGGTTGGAAAAGAAGCCGACCCCCCCGATACATACGGTGCGGTAGCCGAGTCCGGCCAGACCGTTGACGATGTCCGGAGCGTCGAAGACGTAGGTCCGCTCGTGGATGGTGGTTCCGCGCATGGAGTGACAGGCGAAGAGCCTGCCAGGGCGGCCCGGACCGGAGGGAACCGGAAGGAAGCCGGAAAAGAACGACATGTGCGCAGGAAAGGTGAACGAGCCTTGAGTTCGTCGTTCTTCCCACAGTCCGTCAGGCAGGACGCGCTCGAGGTTGGGGCTGCGTCCGCCGTGGAGGACGGCCCGCGCCACGTCGTAGCGCAGCGAATCGAACGTGACGAACAGGACGTGATGACTTGGGATGACCTCGTTGCCGTTGATCATGGTCTCCCTCTCCGGTCAGGAGTCCTGCGGGCTGGGGCCTAGATGTCGATATCGGTGGTGCGGAACTCGGCGGCCGGGATGGATCCGGAGTCGCGGCATTCCCTGGACGCGTCCATGACGTCCTTGACGGTGTCGATACCCCGCCAGTAGCCCGACAGCCGGTAGCCCATGAGGCGGCCCTCTCGGGCAAGCTGCGGAAAGGTGTTGTCCTCGTGATCTCCGTTGTCGGGCAGCAGCGAGATCACGTCCGGGTCGAAGACGTAGATGCCCGCGTTGACCCAGTAGGGCAGTTCCGGGGACTGGACGAAGCCCCTGACGCGGTCTTGCTCGTCAAGGTCCGCCACACCCCAATTGGAGCGATACGGGGACAGCGCGACGGTCACGGCTCCGTCGCGACGCCGGTGGAAGTCGGCGAGATCAGCCGGCGAGAACGCACTGACAACGTCGCCGTTGAGGACGAAGAACGGCGCTTCCGTGTCGACCAGTTGCCGCGCCGCGTACTTGAGAGCACCACCACGACCCAGCGGCTCGTCTTCGATTGCGTATGTGACCTCGACACCGAACCGCGAGCCGTCGCCCACGTAGTCGATGATCACCTCCGCCTTGTAACCACCGGAGACAACGACGCTCTTCACACCATATGCGGCGAGCCACAGCAGTTGATGACCGATGATCGGTGTGCCGGCGACAGGGACCATGGCTTTGGGGGCATCGTCGGTATAGGGCCTCATACGGGTGGCTTGTCCGCCCGCCAGGATCAGCGCTTGCGTAACGCCGGACGTATCCATCCATGCCCCTTCGGTCTTGCGGAACGACTCTGGTGCTGTCGCGGCATCGTGGCAGTAGTCGATGCAACGGCGCGGCCCCTTCACCCGGTCGAGGGATGTCCTGCTCACCGCGAGGAACCGCCTCGACAAAGACGCTACGAAACAGGGAACTTGCCGGTCCACGTTGTTGCAGGTTGTTGCAGGGCAATCAGCCGAGGGCGTCGATCGCCCTGACGACCAGAGTCCGAGCGCGGGGGCCGTACACCGCCATGCCGGAGAGGCGGGCAAAGGCCCGGTGGTAGATCTCGACTTCCGTCGGCGTCGTCACGGTGACCTTCGCGGCAAGCAATTCGACGTGGACCCGCCTGTCATCGAACATCGTGAACGTCTCCGGTCCCCACATCGCTCTGGATGCAGATCGAGGGATGATGCCGAGCGAGACGGCGGGGTAGGACATGGCCGTCAGGAGGTGGCCGAGTTGGCCGGCCATCACGAAGTCGTCGCCGATGTGCTGGGTGAGTACGTCCTCTTCGACCAGCATGATGACGCGGTGGTGGCCGTCACGGATGATGTGCGACCGGTCCACGCGAGCCGTTGCGGCCGCGCTGACATCGTCGGGCAGATTACGGAAGTCCGCGATCAGCGACAGAAGAGCGTGGGCGTAGTCCTTGGTCTGGAGGGGCCCGGGCACGACCCTGGAGCAATACATGCGGAACACCTTCGTCCGCTCGTACAGCAGAGCGTTGGCCCCTTGGAGTCTGCGTAGACCCGTACGCTGCATCCGTCGCCACTCGACGTACATCGAGTCGGCGGAGCGAGATGCGGCAATGATGTCGGGTGCCTGTCCCTCGGCGCCGCAGGCCGAGCACCAGGCCCGGAGGTCGGCATCGGACGGGGTGGTTTTCGCAGCCTCGATGCGCGAGGTCTTTGCCTTGCTCCAGTCACACCGATCAGCCAGATCCTGCATCGTCAGGTCGGCGTCCAGACGCAGATCCCTGAGCCGCGCCGCCACGGACTCGCGGGCGGCCTGGGCGCTGGAGAACGGGGACGAGGGCATGTGCCGACCGATGGGCTACGAGACGATCAGAGCTGATACTCCTCATGCGGGATGCCGCGCTCCCAGGCGGTTTCGAACGACGCGGCGAACACTTTCAGGAGATGCGGCTCGGAGCTGAACTCGTCCTCGACAAGGGAACCGTCGCCTGCGAAGTGGTGGACCCTCGCCAGTCGGTCGTCAAACAGCCAAAAGTCATTACAAGGGACCACGAGATCGCAAGCGAGACGCCGGGGAACCCATCTGACTTGCTCGCCGACGGCGAGGTTGGCCCGGGTCATGTAGTGCTCCCAGCGAATGTATTCCGAGACCGGCTCACTGACGATGCGGACTCGGCGGATGGATACCCCTCGTGCGATGGCCCCGGTGACCTGATCGTGGAATCCGCGCCACCACGACGCCCGGTTGTCCCAGTCGATCCGCTCTCCACGCCGCCACGCGGCAAATCGCTCGTTGTCGCCGTAGCCGTCGCGCATCTCCAAGTGGACCGCCGAGTGGTCCGTGTTCCGGATGACGTCAGCGAAGCTGGGCTGAGCGTTCTGCGGCATCGCACGCCTTCCTGATCTGCGGCACCATGCGGGCCGGGATGCGGATGACCGCCTCGGTGTCCGGGATCGGGCCGGTCACCAGACACTTCTTCTCGGTCGCGCCGTCCGCTTTCCAACCCTGAAGAACAAGATCCGCGCTCACGTCGTCCACCCAGACGGTCGGACAGTGGTCCTCGTCCGTGTCGGGGTCTTTGCCGAAGAAGAGTAGAGCCATCGTTGCCTCCGACGTCGAGGATGTTGCGACTTGTTGCACGACCTGTGCCCTGCACCGACGGCACGAACCCTTCCCAAGTTGGGCAGGGGCCGATGCGCGCTTCGGCGATCCGTCGGGCGTCGAGCGTCCCCGGCCGAGATGGGTCGGCCGGGGACTGATGGTGCGGTTGGGTTGTGCGACCGGTGGGAGGTGGCGGCGTTAAACGGCTTTCGAGGCGCCGGAGTTCGGGGCGGGTTGGGTCCGGTGGTCAGGGGGCTTCGTCCTGCGCGGAGTGTTCGGTCCGGACCACGTGCGCCAACCTGCGTAGCGCGGCCGACAGGTATGCCGAGGTGAGGATGTCGGTCGGGTTGGCCAGGGTCAGGTCGATGGGTGGCAGGCGGTATTGATCCGTGCCGGCGGGGCGGCCGTGTGGCTGGACGAGTACGTGTGGGGGTCCGGTCGGACCGGGCATGCGGGCCACGTAGCCGTCCGGGTAGGTGGATCGCAGCTTCGGATTTGCGTGCCGGACCCATGCGCCGATGCCCAACTCGCGTGATTCGTCGCCCGGGTGCCCTTCGGGCGGGACTCGGTAGTGTTCGTGATGCACCTTGCCGTCCTTCGAGATCGGTGGTGTTGCAGGTGGGCGGGCTTCGCCTGGAATCGAGCACCCGCCCACCTGCGGATCAATCGGCTTGCTGGTCTTCGTCGAGGTGCCGCACGTCGTAGCGGTCGACCGTCCATTTCGGCGCGCCGTTGGCGGGCTGCACCGAGACCATGCCGACTCCGGTGAGCACGACCCGACCCGCCGGATACTCCCCACGAAGTCTCTCGTCGACGTGCTCGACGGTGTGCCCTTCGCGTACTTGTGGCAGGTGGCTCATCTGAACTCCCTTGCTGTGTTTCGTGATTGCTGTGATGGGCGGGGTGTGTACGGCCTCGTTCGCCGCGTCGGGCGAGAGAACGCACACGTCGTCGCGGCGCGCGGTGAACGGCGTGCCGGCGAGCGTGCGGGCGAACACGGTTTGCACGGTGGTCGATTCGCAGATTCCGCACAGTCCGCTGCGCCCGTCACGGATCCACGCCCCTTTGGCGGGGCGAGCAAATGTTCCGGTTGATGGGTCTGGTCGGATGTGACGCATGGCGGCACCTTTCGCCCCACGGATGGCGGCGTGCTCGACCCGCTCCCACACAGCCGACGACGTTCACGGAGAGGCGAGCACCCGTGGCATCAACGCTGACACGCAAGGTGACTTACGGCAACCTTCCATGTACCGTTCGTAATGATCGGGGCCAGGTGGGTGAACCGGAGGCGCAATGCATACTCCCGCGCAAGTGGGTGCCGAACTACGACGACTTCGGCAAGAGGCGGGGCTCCCCATGGCGCGCGTGGCGCAGCGCGCGGGGTGGGCCGAGGGCTCACAGTCTCGGCTGGAGACCGGGGTGACACCTATCAGGCCGGAGCAACTGGCCGTGCTGGCCGACATTTTGCAGCTCTCCCCGGTGACCCGGATGCGACTCGACCGGGCGCTCGGCGTAGTGCGCGAGCCGGATCAGTGGTGGGTGAAGTACGCGGAGGTACTCACCCGGGCCTACGAGGATTTGATCCTTCTGGAGGCGAAGGCAACCGCCCTGGAAGTTGCGTCGACGGTTGTTCCAGGACCGCTCCAGGCCGCAGGCTATGCGCGCGCCATGCTCGTGCAGACACCGTTCGTGCCCGACCCCGACGACGCGGACATGCTTCTGGAGGTTCGACTGCACCGGGCGCAGATGGTCGCGTCCGGCGACACCCCCCTATCGGTGACGCTGTCCGAGGCGGTGCTTTTCACCAGCTTCTGCGGACAGGTAGCGTTGCAAGAGCAGTTGCAGTACTTGCTGGACCTGAGCCGACTCGACCATGTACGGCTGAGAATCGTGCCATCGAGCGCTACGGCACGGCCGTTCCTGGGGG
This sequence comes from Embleya sp. NPDC050154, assembly GCF_044460165.1. Taxonomy (NCBI): domain Bacteria; kingdom Bacillati; phylum Actinomycetota; class Actinomycetes; order Kitasatosporales; family Streptomycetaceae; genus Embleya; species Embleya sp. NPDC050154. Next base: position 181,639 of record NZ_JBITJP010000021.1, on the reverse strand, counting down.
CAGTGACAGTGCTCGAACTGCCCGCCCCCGATACGGCAGCCGCACACGCCGAGTGGGAAAGTGGATCACAAATCATCAAGGACGAGCGGACCGTTCGACGGCACCGACGGAACCTGGACTATCTGCGTTCGGCGTCGCTTCCCGAAGACGAGTCACAGCGCTTGATCCAGAGCAGATTGGATGCGCTTTGAGCACTATCGACGCGTACGCGTGGCGAAAGGCCAGTCGATCCACGGGCAACGACTCCTGCGTCGAGGTGGCCCCCCTCCCGGCGTCCACGGGCATCCGTGACACCAAGGACCGCCGGCGCGGCCACCTGGAGATCGCCCCGGCCGCCTGGCGCGAAATGCTGCGCGCTCTGCGGGACTAGCGGCTTATCGGAGACGGCCCGGCGCTGACGCGTCGGTGCCGTCTTGGGTCGCATCGAGTGACGGCATCGCCGATGGCCATGCGATTGTGGGCTCGCGTCGTGTCAGGGGGCCGGTACGAGTTTGACCACGGTCACCGTGACGACTGCCGCACTCACGACGTAGCGGATGAACGCCACACCGGCCACGGTCGCCTCACGACGGTCTCGATCGCCGCCCAGCGTCGAACCGTGCGCGTACGGGTCGGCTGCCATCCCGGTCATTCCGGCATCGAAGCGCTTGCGGCGCTCGGGCGCGAGGTGCGCGCGTTCGACTTCGGCATCCGGCGTGTAAGCGACGCGATAGCTCATCCCGTACTCCGATAGGCGTCGTCCAGTTCGTCGGCGTACTTCATCCCGGTCATGTCCCCGGCCTTGAGCCGCTCTGCCAAGGCGTCCTCGTCCGGATCCTGGGCCTGTGGCGTGCGCAGCGCCCAGCTCGCCATCACCCCGAAGAGCTCATCGGCCGAGGCGGACTCGATCTCGCGCTCGAAGTCGGCACGCAACGCTTCGGGCAAGGCCTCGCGGATGTCGGCAATCGTGCCGGGCAAGGCCACCTCCCGCCCCCCTATGTGAGTCGTGAGCACGTGCCGGGTCATGACGCTTCTCCTTCGCGACGGCCTGATGACACGCACCAGTGTGCGCCCAACCCGTGAGGGCCGGCAGCCGCCGGCACCGGCGCATCGAAGCACACCGGCTCCGGCCCAGCGCCGGTGAGGTCGGCCTGTGCCCATGGACGGCAACGGAGTGGGATCCCCGGCGATCCCCCCTCCGTACGCACGGCCGAAACCTTTCGGATTCGGGATCGTTGGCGACGGCATGATCATCACTGCCGGCCGTACGGCCACGGTTCTGTCCGCCGGGTTCGCCGGCCTCGTGCTCGCGCTCGCTCCCGTGGCCGCACAGGCGCATACGCTCCCGATCGGTGCCGCGCGCGCCGGGGGTGACCACGTCACCATCGATTCCACCGTGTGGGTGGCGGCCGACGGCACGATCACACTCTCCGGCACCTACCGATGCACCCCCCACCACGCCGGGACCGTGCTGGTCGGCGGTCAGGTGGACCAGGACGGTCGGCACGCCTCCGTCGGCGGCAGCGTCGCCACGTGCGACGGCGCCCGACACACCTGGCGCAGCACCGGACAGCCCTACATCGACATCCACCCCGGCGCCGCGCGCGGCGAGGCCACCCTGCTCGAACTCGCGCCCGGCGAGGGCGTGATCCCGCTCCTCCCGAACATCCTCGCGCACGACGCCCGCGACGTGGCGGTCAAGGCGATCTAGCGGTACGCCCGGCGACCCGACGCCCGGAGCCACGTCGCGGGGCTCCGGGCGACGGGACCACCCCTTCCACCCGGCATGGGTGGCGGTTCCGGCGCTATCGGGACCGGCGCGTATCAGGACCCGGGCGTCGCGGTGAGCTTCGCGACGTCGGCGGCGTAGACGGTCATCCAGTGCGGATGCAGCCGGTAGTAGACAACGTCGTTGTCCCAGTCGAACAAGTCGTCGCCGTAGAAGTCCTTGAAGTACGCCAGCAGGTCCGGCCAATCCGCAGCCGGCGCGCCCTCCCGAGGGTTGAGGATCTCCACCCTGCCGTGCGTGAACACGCCCAGTTCCTCACCGCGCATGTGCGCGGCACTGACGGCGGGGCGCGCCGCGAGGTGGCGCGCCTTGGCGGCGTCGCGCGCCGTGCCGAAGTGCCACTTGCCACGCAGGAAGTGCCCATCCACGCCGCTGATCCGCGGCTCGCCCTTCGCCGTCACGGTGGACAGGGCGAGGGTGCACATGCCGGTGAGAGTCCGGGTGAGCTGCTCCGCGGTCAAGGTGCGCTCGCGGTTGATGATCGAGCGCAGATGTGTGGTGGAGCGGGAGAGGGAGGCGTCGAGGAGGGACTGAAGCTCTTTCAGATCTTCCGGAGTTTCGCGCATGGGGTCCTTGCCTATCCGAATCCGTCCGCGGCGCCCGGTTCACGCCATCACGAACGCCGACCAGTCAATGATCGACCCGGATCCCTGACATCCCGCGTCATGAATCCTCATCCGTTCGGGTACACAATCGGACCGCCCGGCCCGAACACGACAGGCACCGGGAGGCTGGAGACCGGCGGCGGGTTCCGTCGTGACCCGCCCGCCGGCCTCCGCGGCTCAGTTCTTCGCCAGCTCGTTCCGCAACGCCCTGAGGTCCTGGACCGCCTGGAAGTCCGCAGCCGCGCAGGCCGACAGCGCCGCGGTCAACCGGTTCACCGCCGTCTGCCGCTGCTCCAGCCCGAACGCCTCTATCCGCGCGGCCAGTTGAACGGCATCCACATACCCGTCGCCCTCCTCCGGCAGCAGCGGCACGTACGCCGTCGCCGCCCGATCGGCCGCGTCCAGCGCCGGATGCAGCCGGTCGGCGCGCGCCAGCAGGTGGGCGAGCTGGTGATGCGTACCGGCCGTCTCGACCGCGATCATCGCCGCCACGTCGTCCCCCGAGCCCACACCCGACGCCGACCCGTCACCCGAGCCCGCGTCCGCATCGGAACCCGCACCCGAGTCCGCGCCGCCCCCGGCCCCCGCCAGCTCCCGCAACGCCTCCCCGAACAGCGCCAGCGCCCGGTCCACCCCCGAGGGGTCCTCCCTGTCCGTGTTGCCCGCGATGTTCCACGCCTTCGCGCGCAGCGCGCGGACCGTCTCGCGTACGTCGCCCTCGGCACGCAGCAGTTCGATCGCCCGGCCGAAGGCCGCCTGTGCCTGCGGCGCCATCCCCGCGTCGTCGAGCGCGTGCGCCGCCGCCACCGCGAGCTCCGCCTGCGTCGCCCGATCGGCGACCTTCGTCGCGGCCTCGGCGGCCATCGACAGATGCTTCGCCGCGTCCCGGGCGTCGCCGAGCCGGCGCAGGCACATGCCCAGCGCCCACCGTTCGTGCATCGCGTGCTCGGCGCCGTGCTGCGCCTCGATCTCCGGCAGCAACTCCTCCAGGATCGCCGCGGCCTCCGCGTCCCGGCCCAGGCCGAACAGCATGCTCACGGCACCCCTGCGGCATGCCGCCGCCATTTCCGCGTCGCCCTCGTCGTCGAAGACGTGCGCGGCCTCCAGCGCGAACGGCAGCGCGTCCTCGGCCCTTTCCTGCGCGCCGAGGGCGTTCGCCAGCATGGTCAGCGCGTGGCCGACCGGGAACTGCGGCTCGGCGTAGAACGCGGCCTTCTCCAGCGCCGCGCGCATGTCCGCCTCGGCCCCCGCCGGATCGCCCGTCTGCATCCGCACCTGGCTGCGCAGGAACAGCGGTCGGCAGGCCGACCACGGCCGTTCGGCCTCGCCGCACAGCGTGATGGCGGCGCTCAGATCGGCCAGGGCGTCGGCCGTACGATCCTGTTGTAGTGCCCGCTCGGCGCGGATGTGCAGCGCCGCCGCCTGACGGTGCCTCAACCCGTGCTCGCGGCCGAGGTCGTGCAGTTCGGTGAGGACGTCGTCGACGTCCTCCGCCTCGCTCGCCAGCGCAACGATCACCCGGTGGTGCAGGACCAGTGCGAGCGGGGCGGCGTCCTCCGGCAGGAATGTGGCGGCCTTGTCCCGAGCAGCGTCGAACAGCTCGATCGTGTCCGCCTCCTCGGCCCGGAACCGCGCCATCGCGACGCGTACCTCGGCGCCCACGGCCCGCCCGGGCGCGTCCGCCGCGAGATAGCCGGCCGCGGCCCGGGTCAGCGCCGTGATGCCGGCCGCGAACTCGCCCTCCTCGACCAGCTCGACCCCGTCCGCCTCCTCGATCGCGGCAAGCGCGAAGGCGTCCACGTCCTGCCCCCGCTCCCGCGCGGCGGCCGCGTAGTCCCGCCAGGCGGCCTCCGAGCCGGGATGTCCCTGCCCGTCCAACTCTTGTGCGTGGGACAGCAGTTCTGCGGTATCGGCGGCGGCCGAGACGGCGTTCCTCGGGGCGGCCGGCTCGGTTGCCGCGGCCACCCGCACCGAACGCAGCCCCAGCGGCAGCGACGTGGCCACCGGTACGGCCGCCAGCCGGCGCCGCACCCGCGAGCTCACCGCGTCGTTTCCGTTGCGCGCGTCGAAGCGTGCGGTGATCGCGAAGAGTTCGCGCTCGACCGTATCGCGCAGCGCGCCGGCCGAGGTGTCCTCGAAGACCACCAGCTCGGGCCCGGCGACCGCGACCAACCGGCGCAGCAGCACCGCGACGCCGGCGAGGAAGTCGGAGTGGTCGGACGGGTCGCTCTGCGGACGCTCCAGCCACGCGCGGTGTTCGGCCAGGATCTCGATGCCGCGACCCTCGTTGCCGGTCAGCGCGCAGAACTCGATGTGCTCGGCGACCGCCGCGTACGTGCTCACCTTGCCGCGCACCGACCGGTAGCCGCGCAGGTGGTGGGCGCGCGCCCGATCCGGGTCGCCCGCGCGCACCAGCGGCAACATCGAGGTGGCCAGCGAGACCTGCGGCTCCTCGGCGCAGGTCAACTCGCCGTCCAGGGTGGGCGCGAGCAGCTCCAGCGCGTCCGTGTCCCGGCCCTGCGCGATCAACCAGCGGGCCTGCTCCCGCCGTTCGCACGCGTCGCAGTCGGCGAGTCGATCGCGGTCGGCGGCCAGCCACGCGTCGAACGCCTCGGTGGTCTCCGCGTCCGCGCCCACGTGCCGGGCCAGGTAGAACCGGCTCTGGTGCACCGGACGCGGGCTGTGCCCCGCCGTGCGGTAGCGGCGCTCCATGTCCGCGAGATAGCCGCGGATCGCGGTCAGCGGCACCTCGGGCACCGAGAGCAGCGAGCTGGTGACCCACTTGAGGTCCCAGAACAGATGGTGGGTCAACTGCTCGTCGAAGCCCTCGGGGTGCTCGTCCCACAGCTTGAGCAGCCGGGACAGCGGCACCGGCGTACGCGGCGACTCGCCGCCGTAGTTGTACGCGGTGATCAGCCGCAGCAGCGCCCACGCGAGGTTTTCGTCGTTGCCCATCCGCTCGGCCACCACGACCAGTTCCTCGGCGCGGGCGGTGCGGGCCTTGCCGTACGGCAGTTCCTCGTTCGCGTCCAGGGCAGCGAAGAACCCGGCGTCGTCACGGATTTCCATCAAGGGTTCCTATTCGGCGGGGTTCGGCCGGTGGACGGCCCGCTCCAGCAGGCCGAGGAAGGATCGGCCGAGCAGGCCGGTCTCGGCCGAGGTGAGCGGTCGGTGGCTGAGCAACAGAGCCTGGCCGTACAGTCCTTCGACCGCGGCCCGGGCCAGTTCGGGATCGTCGAGGCCGGCGATCCGGCGGACCAGCGGGTTGAGGTGGTTGAGCACGAGTTGGGCGCGCGGACCCTGACCGCGCAACGAGCCGAGGATGCCCGACCACAGGTCGTCGCCGCGACCGGCCGCGTCCTGCTCGGCCTCGGCTCGCCCGCGCTCGCCGCGCGCGTCCCGCCCGTCCAGCAGCAGCGCCGGCACGGTGACCGGCTGGAAGGTGCGCAGCGACACGTCGCAGGAGAGTGGATCGAGCGCGGCCCGCGCGTGCGCGAGGAAGCTCGCGGCGGCCAGTTCGGCGGCCGGGTCGACCGAGTCCAGGTGCGCGGTAACGGTGTCCGGGTCGAGTTCGGTGACGGTGGTGCCCGGGCGGATCTCGGCCAGTCGGTGGACCAGATCCAGGTCGTAGGTATAGCCGCCGTTGACCACGCCGAGTCCGGCCGCCGCCGCGATCGGCGCGACCTGCCGGTACTCCTCCACGGTCGAGGTCACGTGCACGACCGGATGCCGACGGGCGAACTCGTCGAGTGCGATCCGTCCGTCCGTGGTCTCGAACGGCAGCCACGGCAGGACCAGGCGCAGCAGTTCGTCGTCGTGCCGGGCGAGTGCCTTCACGCCCAGGTGATGCACACTCAGGAACCGGGCCAGCCGCGGCTGATCGTGCGCGGCCAGGTTCGCCAGCCAGTCCCGGATGTGCCCGCCGAGCGCGTCCCGCACGCCGGCCAGCGACTCGTCGTCGTACAGACTTTCCCGGGACGCGGTGGGCCGCAGCGTGTCGGTGTCCACGACGCAGCGCACGAAGAACGCCCAGTCGGGCAACAACCCGTCGGCGTTCTCGGTGAGCAGCATGCCCTTGAGGTGCACGCGGTGCTTGCCGCGCATCGCCGGGCTGACCGCCTCCGGCAGCACGAACGCCGCGCCCCGCACCCCCGCGAGCGGTACGTCCAGGTCGATCACGTCCAGCGGGGTGAAGCCGAGCCGGCTCTCGCAGTACGCGGCGAGCGCGGCCCGACGGCGCTCCGCCGTGGGGTATGGGCGATCCCACACCGCGGGTGTGTCGGTGATCGGCGTGTGCTCGCCGGCGGCGACCACCGTGACCCGGTACGGCAACAACGCGCCGAAGTCGCGGGCGAGTTCGATCACCCGCTCCGGGGCGAACCAGGACTCGCTGCCCCGACGCGGCGTCAGGAAGACCGTGGTGCCAGGCTCTTCGCGCTCCTCGCGGGCCAACGCGCGGACCGTGTAGCGGCCGTCGGAGCCGGCCTTCCACTCCACCGGCGGCGCGTCCACCAGCGCCGAGCGGGTCACCACGGTGATCTCGTCGGCGACCACGAAGCACGCGAGCAGACCGATGCCGAACTGCCCGATGTAGTCCCGCCGGGCGCTCTCCAACTCGTCCCGTTTGGAGCTGCGCCCGATGGTCGCCAGGAAGCGGTGCACGTCGGCCTCGGTCAGCCCGACGCCGGTGTCCGCGATCCGCAGGCCGCCGTCCTCGACCGTGATGGTGATCGCCGCGTCCGCCTCGGGATCCGCGGCTCTGCGCGCGGTCACCGCGTCGACGCCGTTCTGCAGCAGCTCGCGCAGGTATACCCGGGGGCTGGAGTAGAGGTGGTGCGACAACAGGTCGACCAGACCGCGCAGATCGACCTGGAAGGTGTGGTCTGCGGCGGTTATCGCGGCGTCGTTCATGCGGACTTCGTCACCTCGGGGCAGGATCGCCGGCCGACATCCCGGCCGAGTGCTGATGGTACGAAACGGCGGGGACAGGCGGCGAATCAGTTGTCCGCCCGCCCGTCCCCGCCGACCGGGGTTCAGCTCTTGGGCGCGTCCACGGTCCGCCCGTCGCGCAGCGCCTGGAACAGCGCCTTGGAACCCTTGTCGTCCCACAGCACGGTGGAGCCGACATTCTTGACGGAGTATCCGGGGTTCGAGATCGGCACCGTCGTGGTGACGCCGTCGCCGCCGGACAGGCTGCCCATGTCCTTGAACAGGTCGTACAGGTCGAACAGCCCGGTGTCGTCGTCCACCGTCACCGCGCTCAGCGAGGCGTCCGCGACCGGGAAGGCGCTGAACGGGTTGAGCAGAACGCTCGCCGACTTGGCCTTCTTCGCCAGCGCGCTGAGGAACTTCTGCTGGTTCTCCATCCGGGCCAGGTCGGAGCGCGCCGGGTCGTAGTAGCGGGAGCGGACGAAGGCAAGCGCCTCCGCACCGTCCAGCGTCTGGCAGCCGGCCTTCAGGTCCGCGCCGGACTTCTCGTCCTTGATCGGGCCCTTGAGGCAGATGTCCACGCCGTCCATCGCGTCGACGATGTTGTTGAAGCCGCCGAAGCCGATCTCCGCGTAGTGGTCGAGCCGCATGCCGGTGGCCATCTCGACGGTCCGGGCCAGCAGCGGCGCGCCGCCGAGGTCGAAGGCCGCGTTGAGCTTGTTCTTCTGCGCCTTGACCGACTTGCCGTTCTTGCTGAACGCCGGGATGTCCACATACGAGTCGCGCGGCAGGCTGATCAGCGCGGTGCCGCCCTTGCCCTTGTGCAGCAGCATCATCGAGTCGGTGCGCTTGCCCGCGGCCTTGCCGGTGTGCAGCTTCTTGCGGTCGTCGGCGTCCAGGCCCTCACGGCTGTCCGAGCCGACGATCAGCCACGTGGTGCCCGCGGTCGACCCCGGGCGGCCCTTGTAGTTGTCCAGGACGTCCTCGTGCCGGATCTTCGAGTCGGCCCAGAAGTACGTCACGGTGCCGAACACCACGATCAGCGTGACGAAGACCGCGATCCCGATCAGGATGCGCTTCTTCCAGTTGACCGGGCCGCGCGGGCGCCGCGGCGGACCACCGGGGCGAGGCGGCCCGTCGGGGCCGTCGGGCCCGCCGGCGCCGCTCGGCCCGCGCTGCGGCGGCGGTCCCACCGGCGCCGGGGGCGCGCCGTGCGCGTCGGCGACCGGTGGTTGCGGCGGATAGGCGTCCGGGCCGGGCGCCTGCCGGACCGGTGGGACACCGCCCGGCTGCGGCGGGTACCCACCCGGCGCGGGCGGATACCCACCCGGCGACTGCGGCGGATATCCGCCGGCCGGAGGCCCACCGACCGGATGTGCACCGGCGGAGTGGCCGCCGGGGCGGCTCGGAATCGTTCCCGGAGGGGGCTGCTGCGGCTGTTGGTCGCCATCCGCCCATCCCGGCGGCCAATTACTCATGAGATCGAAGCTTTCACTCGATCAGCCCCGAGGCAACCGAATGCCCATCTCATCGACCATCTGTTCCACAGTTGATGCTCACTTCTTACACGAGACCTCGTCACCGGATTTGGCGGAGTATGCCGGATTCGGTGTTGCCGCGACGGACGGCTGCTCGCTGCTCGCGCCGCCGACCCGGACCGGGGTCGTTCCCTGGTACGACGAGCCCACGACCACCTCGATCGTGCGGCCCAGGCCGGTGACCGACTCCAGCGTCGCGCCCGGCAGCGCGGCCTGCACCGTCTTGACCGAGCGGTTCCACCGGGGGTCGTACCGGATGATCGTGCGGGCCCCGTCCGTGGAGGTCGAGATGCGCGGCGCGCCGGCCATCGCGAAGCCCGCGTTCTTGAGGTCCTCGTGCGCGCGCGGCCCCAGGCCCGTGGTCGGCGCGCCGTTGTACACCAGCACCGAGATGTCGCCCGGCGCCACCTCGACCGACACCGGGGACGGCGCCGGGGCGGTGGTGGCACCCGGTGTGTCGGGCTTCTTCTCCGGCGGCGCGATCAGGTCCTTGTCGTCGCGGATGGCCTGGAACAGACCGGCCGCCTTGGCGTCGTCCCACAACACGGTCGAGCCCCAGTCCGGGACCTGGTGGTCCATGCTCTTGAGCGGCACCTGCGCGTAGGTGACCCCGGAGTTGGTCAGGTTCCTGAGCTTGCCGCCCAACTCCAGGAAGTCCTGCGAACTCATCTTGTCGTCGACCTTGATCGAGCCGAGCACCGCGTCCAGCACGTTCTTGAGCTTGAGCGGGTCGGTCAGCGTGCCGGACGAGGTCGCCTTCGCGAGCACCTGCGTCATGAACTTCTGCTGGCGCTGGGTACGGCCGATGTCGCCGGTCGGGTCGCTGGCGATGTACCGGGCGCGGACGAACTGGAGGGCTTTGACGCCGTCCAGCTTGCTGGTGCCGGCGGGCAGGTCGAGGCCGGACTTGGGGTCGCGCAGCGCCTTGGGCGTACACATCTCGATGCCGCCGAGGGTGTCCACGACGCTGACGAACGAGACGAAGTTGACCTCGATGTAGTGGTCGATCCTGATGCCGGTGGCCTTCTCCACGGTGGCGACCGTGAGCGGGGGGCCGCCGAGCGTGTAGGCGGCGTTGATCTTGCCCTTGGAGGGGCCGCGTTGCTCGCCGGTGGTCTTGTCCTTGTGCGCGGGGAACTCCACGTAGCTGTCGCGCGGCAGGCTGGTGATGGTCGCGCGGTCCCGCTTGGCGTTGAGGTGCACGATCATCACCGTGTCGGTGCAGTCGCAGGACTCACCGCCGGCGTGCAGCTTGTTGAGGGTGTCCTTGGAGATGCCGGCGCGGTTGTCCGAGCCGACGACCAGGAAGTTGAGGTCCTTGCCGGATCCGGTGCCCGGGCGGTTCTCCAGGCCCTTGAACGGGTCTATCCGCTGGATCTTTCCGTCGAAGTGCTTCACCCACGCCCAGCCGATGCCGCTGGTCACCAGGATCGCCGCCGCGAGCACGCCGGTGATCAGTACGAGCCAGTTGCGGCCGACGTTGCGCTCGGGCCGGTCGCCGGTGGTGGTTCTCGCCGGGGGTCGGCCGCCGGTCGTCGCCATGGGCTGCGGTGTCCCTCCTCGCGGACCGATGTCGTCCCGCCGTTCGCCGCGCACCCTTGCGGCGCGCACCGTGCGGATCTGCATCCGTACCCGCGTTCACCCGAAGGACGCCTGCCCGTCCGACCACGGTTGCGGTGGGCGTCGAACCACCGTAAAGCGGGATCCGGCGGGATCAAGGACGGCACGCCGACGATCGCCCTCGCTCGCTCACCCGGTCGATGCCCGTCGGCAGGTCCATTCGCAGTACGCTCCAAGGCGATGAATCACACCGCCGACGAGCCCGCCACGCACGAGCCCCCAGCTCGCCGAGCGGAGCCGCTTCCCGAAAAACCGCCCGTCTCCGTGATCATGCCGGTGCTCAACGAGTCCCGACATCTCGAAGAGGCCGTCGGTCGTGTGCTCGCGCAGGACTACCCCGGCGACATCGAAGTGGTGATCGCGCTCGGACCGTCCACGGACGACACCGACTCCATCGCCGCCCGGTTGGTCGCGAACGACGAGCGGGTGCACACCGTCGCCAACCCGAGCGGTCGGACCCCGTGCGCGCTCAACGCCGCGATCGGCGCCTCCAGCCATCCGGTGATCGTGCGCGTGGACGGCCACGGCATCCTGCCCGCGGGCTACATCTCCACCGCCGTCCGGTTGCTGGTCGACACCGGTGCGGCCAATGTCGGCGGGCTCATGCACGCCGAGGGCACCACCCCGTACGAGGACGCGGTCGCCCGCGCGATGACCTCCAAACTCGGCGTCGGGAACGCGCGCTTCCACACCGGCGGCAGCGCGGGGCCCGCGGACACCGTGTACCTCGGCGTCTTCCGGCGCGAGGTGCTGGAGGAAATGGGCGGGTACAACGAGGAGTTCGAGCGCGCCCAGGACTGGGAGCTGAACTACCGGATCCGGCAGGCCGGCTACCTGATCTGGTTCTCGCCCGAGCTCAAGGTCTCCTACCGGCCCAGGCAGACCCCCAAGGCGCTGGCCAAGCAGTACTTCAACTACGGCCGTTGGCGGCGGGTGGTGTCCCGGCACCACAAGGGTTCGGTCAACCTTCGCTATCTGGCGCCGCCGGCCGCGCTGCTCGCGGTCGCGCTGGGCACGGTGGCCGGTCTGGTCGGCTTCTGGCCCGGCTGGCTGCTGCCCGGCGGCTACGTGGTGGCCATCCTGGGCGGCGTCGCGTGGGAGGGCCGCGGCCTGCGGCCCGCCGCGTTCGTCCGCCTGCCCATCGTGCTCGCCACGATGCACGGGGCTTGGGGAGCCGGCTTCCTGACCAGCCCGAAGAGCCTCGCCGATCGCGTCGAGGCGGGCACGGAGCGGCCGGCCGACGAGTTGAGCTGAACCACCGGCAACGGTTGTCCGAGGGCCCGGGTCGCGCGCGTGCGACCCGGGCCCTCGCGTTGTGCGGGAGAGGCGTCGTCTCGGCTGCGGCCCGGGATCGGGCTTCGGACCCGGCCTCGGCCGGGCCTCGGCCGCGGCCACGAATCGGGCTCCGGGGCCGGCCTCGAGCCGACGACTCGCCGCTTCTTCGGCCGGAAACCGGGTCCTTTCGGTAAATCCAAGTAACGTGGCCGCCCTGGTCACCGCTCGTCCCCGGTGACAGTCTGTGAACAGTCGGCACGGCCTTGGGAGACGACGGCGATGAGCGACAGGGACTCGGCTGTGGCCGCTGGAGTGGCGATTCCGGACGCCCGGCAGGCCGCGGAGGATCGCGGCTTCACCCCGCCCGAACGGCTGCGGCGCGTCGTCGTCACCCACACGGACGTGGGTGGGGAGCATCCGGACGATCCGGTCGAGGGTGCCTACGTGCTGCGGGTCGAGCCCGCCGAGACGGTCGCGGTGACCACCTCGGTGCGGGTGTCCGAGACCGGCGTGGTGCGCTCGCTGCGGGTGCCGGTCGACCCGGCCAAGACCGCCCGGCTCGCCGCCGCGCGGGCCGCGGTCGAGGCGCTCGACGGCGGTGGGGTGCTCAAGGGACTGCGCCGGATCATGGCCCAGCGCGACCTGGAGGCGGTCCGCCGCACCCACCGGGCCGAGGCCGAACGCGACGCCGACGCGTGGGCACTGCGCTGCGCGCAGGCGTACGAGCCGTACGTGCGCGCGTTCGCGGCCGACGCGCAGCCGCCGGCCGCGTCCTCGCCGGTGCTGGGCATCGGGCCGACCAACACCTGCGGACAGGGGCACGCGTGGGCCCGCGCGGTCGAGCGGCACCTGCCGGGCGTCCGCGCCGAGGCGTCCGCGCTCACCTCCGCCAACACCCTGGGTTACCCCACCGATCAGGCGATCGAGACCGACGACTGGCTGTCCACCCGCTGGCAGTTGGGCCGGCTCGCCCATGTGCTGGATCGCTACACCCACGTCCTGGCGGAGTGCGGGATGCCCGCGTTCGGCCGACTCGGCGGTTCCTGGGTGGACACCGACCTGGCCGAGCTGCGGGCGGCCGGGATCGCGCTGGGACTGGTGCTGTACGGCTCGGAGGTGCGCGATCCGGCGGCGCACCGGGCCCGGGTCGAGTTCTCGCCGTTCGACCCGCGCTACGAGCTCACCCACGCGTTGCAGGCCAAGGTGGACCGGCTGCTGCCGATCCTGCGGGACCTGGACGTGCCGACCTTCGTGGCCACGCCCGACCTGATCGCGGACGTACCGAACGCGGTATGGCTGCCCCCCGCGCTCGACCCCGGGGTGTGGCGCGCCGACACACCGGTGCTGACCCGGGAACGCCCGGTCGTACTGCATGTGATGTCGAGCCCGTTCCTGCACGGCACCGCGCGGATCGAGCCCACCCTGCACCGACTGCACGAGATCGGCCTGATCGAGTACCGGCGGGTCCTGAGCCGCTCCGCCCGCGAACTCCCGGCGCTGTTCGCGGACGCCGACATCGTGCTCGACCAATTCGCCTGCGGCTCCTACGGCATGACCTCGTGTCAGGCGCTCGCGGCGGGCCGCCTGACGATCTGCTACCTGCACGAGTCGGCGACCGCGCACCTGCCGTCCGACCTGCCCATCCGCGGCGCGGACCCGAACTCGCTCGCCGAGGTGCTGGAGGAGGTGATCGCCGAACCGGACGCGGCCCGCGAACTGGCCGCCCGCGGCCCGGCGTACGTCGCCGAGCACCACGACGGCCGGCGTTCGGCCCGTGTCCTCGCCGATTTCCTGGGCGTGGCGGCCGAGTGAGCACTAGCGTTCGAGGGTGGCAATCGACCCCAGCGCGGACGTTGACGAGTCGGCAACCATCGGCGAGGGCACCCGTGTGTGGCACCTCGCCCAGATCCGGGAGGGCGCGGTCCTCGGCCCGAACTGCGTGATCGGTCGCGGCGCGTACATCGGGCCCGCGGTCCGCGTCGGGGCCAACGTCAAGGTGCAGAACCACGCGCTGGTCTACGAGCCCGCGGTGCTGGAGGACGGCGTCTTCATCGGTCCGGCCGTCGTGCTCACCAACGACATGTACCCGCGCGCGATCACCCCCGACGGCCTGCTCAAGGGCGAAAAGGACTGGCTGGCCCAGGGCGTGACGGTCCGTCAGGGTGCCGCCGTGGGCGCCCGCAGCGTGGTCGTCGCGGGCGTGACGATCGGCCGCTGGGCCCTGATCGCCGCCGGCGCGGTGGTGCATCGCGACGTCCCCGACCACGCCCTGATGGCCGGCGTCCCGGCCCGCCGCATCAAATGGGTCGGCCGCGCGGGCGTGCCCCTGACCGACGCGGGCGACGGCCGGTGGCGCTGCCCGGAAACCGGCGAGCTGTACACGGAACAGGACGGGCGACTGACCCTGACACCGCCGCCCGCCGCCTCGCCCGCATAGGTGGACCCTTCCGGTTGCCGCCGCGACCGCCGAATCCCCCGGCCGAAGCCTCGCCGGCCTCTCGGCCGGGGGATCGTGGCGCTCCGCACGTCACCCGTGCGGACCGAGGGGCCTACTTCGGCAGGTTCCGGGCCATCACGATGCGCTGAACCTGATTCGTGCCTTCATAGATCTGGGTGATCTTGGCGTCGCGCATCATCCGCTCCAGCGGGTAGTCGCGCGTGTAGCCGTAGCCGCCGAGGAGCTGGACCGCGTCCACGGTGATCTCCATCGCCGCGTCGGAGGCGAAGCACTTGGCGGCGGCGCCGTGGAAGGTCAGGTCGGCGTCGCCGCGCTCGGACTTGGCCGCCGCCGCGTAGGTCAGTTGCCGGGCCGCCTCCAGCTTCATCGCCATGTCCGCGAGCATGAACTGGATGCCCTGGAAGTCCGCGATCGGCTTGCCGAACTGCTTGCGCTCCCGCACGTACCCCTTCGCGTAGTCGAGCGCGCCCTGCGCGATGCCCAGCGCCTGCGCCGCGATCGTCACGCGCGTGTGGTCGAGCGTCTTCATCGCGGTGGCGAAGCCGGTGCCCTCGGCGCCGATGATCCGGTCGGCCGGGATCCGCACGTTGTCGAGGTAGACCTCGCGCGTCGGCGAACCCTTGATGCCGAGCTTCTTCTCCGGCGCGCCGAACGAGACGCCCTCGTCCGACTTCTCCACCACGAAGGCCGAGATGCCCTTGCTGCGCTTGTCCGGGTCGGTCACCGCCATCACCGTGTAGAACTCGGACACGCCCGCGTTGGTGATCCAGCGCTTGACGCCGTTCAGCACCCACGAGTCGCCGTCGCGCACCGCGCGGGTCTTCATCGCGGCGGCGTCCGAGCCCGCCTCGGGCTCGGACAGGCAGTAGGAGAACATCCCGTCGCCGCGCGCCACCGCGCCGAGGTAGCGCCGCTTGAGGTCCTCGGACCCGGACAGCACGAGCGGCATGGTGCCGAGCTTGTTGACCGCCGGGATCAGCGACGAGGAGGCGCACACCCGCGCGATCTCCTCGATCACGATCACGGTGGCCAGCGCGTCCGCGCCCGAGCCGCCGTACTCCTCGGGGATGTGGACCGCGTGCAGATCGTTCGCGGTGAGCGCGTCCAGCGCCTCCTGCGGAAAGCGGGACTGCTCGTCGACCTCGGCGGCGAACGGGGCGATCTTCGCCTCGGCGAGGGCGCGGACCGACTCGCGGAGCATGTCGTGCTCCTCGGAGACGCGGTAGAGGTCGAAGTCTTTTCGTCCGGCCACGGGTGCCTGCCTCTCGACTGAAGGATGTGCGGCGCGTACGCAGCAGCGTTTTATTACCGCTCAGTAAACAACACGGTCGCCCACAATTATTCAGCCGCACCCCGGCCGGGCCCGCATCGGCACGGCCACGATTCGACGACGCCGGCGTGACGGCGACGGATACGATCCATGACGGACGGCATCCGTACCCGTCCCATCAGGCACCATCAGGCTCCATCCCGCCCTCGACGAAGAAGTCAGGTGACGTACGTGGCACCCCGCATCACGGTCATCGGTACCGGCTACCTGGGCGCCACGCACGCGGCGTGCATGGCCGAGCTGGGCTTCGAGGTCCTCGGGATGGACGTGGATCCGGACAAGGTGGCCACCCTCTCGAGCGGCCGAACGCCGTTCTGGGAGCCCGGGCTGGAAGAGCTGATGGCCCCGCACGTCACGTCGGGGCGGCTGCGCTTCACCACGGACGTCACCGAGCTCGCCGAGTTCGGCGACGTGCACTTCGTCTGTGTGAACACGCCGCAGCGCAAGGGCGAGTTCGCCGCCGACGTGTCCTACATCGACGCCGCCGTGGACGCGCTGGCCCCGCTGCTCACCCGCCCGTGCCTGGTCGTCGGCAAGTCCACCGTCCCGGTCGGCACCGCCGAGCGCCTCGCCGTCCGGATCGCCGAGCTGGCGCCGGTGGGCACCGAGGCCGAGCTGGCCTGGAACCCCGAGTTCCTGCGCGAGGGCTACGCCGTCCAGGACACCCTGCACCCGGACCGGCTGGTGATCGGCGTGCGCTCGCAGCGGGCCGAGGCCGCGCTGCGCGAGGTGTACGCGAAGCTGCTCGCCGAGGACGTACCGCTCGTGGTGACCGACTTCGCCACCTCCGAGCTGGTCAAGACCGCCGCCAACTCGTTCCTGGCCACCAAGATCTCCTTCATCAACGCGATGGCCGAGGTCTGCGAGGCGGCCGGGGCCGACGTCGAGCAACTGTCCGAGGCACTCGCCTTCGACCCGCGGATCAACGGCCGCTTCCTCAAGGCCGGCCTCGGCTTCGGCGGTGGTTGCCTGCCCAAGGACATCCGCGCGTTCATGGCCCGGGCGGGTGAATTGGGCGCCGACCAGGCGCTCACCTTCCTGCGCGAGGTGGACGCGATCAACATGCGCCGCCGGTTCCGGATGGTCGACCTCGCCCGCGAGCAGTGCGACGGCAGCTTCCTGGGCCGCCGGGTGGCCGTCTTCGGCGCCGCCTTCAAGCCGAACTCGGACGACATCCGCGACTCGCCCGCGCTCAACGTCGCCGCCCAGGTGCAGCTCCAGGGCGGCGAGGTGACCGTGTACGACCCCAAGGCCATGGACAACGCCAGGAAGATGTACCCGGGCCTGACCTTCGCCGAGACCGCCTTCGACGCCGCCCGGGGCGCCCACGTGGTGCTGCATCTGACCGAGTGGCCGGAGTTCCGCGAGATGGATCCGGCCGAACTGGGCGAGATCGTCGCACAACGTCGCGTACTCGACGGGCGCAATGCCCTCGACCCGGTGCGCTGGCGCGGCGCAGGATGGACGTACCGGGCACTCGGTCGCCCCTGAGTAGCCGGCCCGCCCCGGGGGCACAGTCACCGGGCCGACGGCGCCGCGCCGTCCGTCTGTCGGGGGGCACCGCGAGCAGCGAGACAAGGACTGCGAGGTCATCAGCATGCCGTACGGCGACGAGGCCACGATCCGACGGATCCTCGACACACACACGTGGGCGGTGGTGGGACTCAGCACCAACTCCCATCGCGCCGCATATGGAGTAGCCGCGTTCCTCCGCCAGTGGGGAAAGCGCGTCGTGCCCGTGCACCCGAAGGCCGAGATCGTGCACGGCGAGCAGGGCTACGCCACGCTCGCCGAGATCCCGTTCCCGGTGGACGTGGTCGACGTGTTCGTCAACTCGGAACATGCCGGCGAGATCGCCGACCAGGCCGTCAAGATCGAGGCGAAGGCGGTCTGGTTCCAGTTGGACGTGATCGACGAGCGGGCCTACCAGCGCGTCCGCGACGCGGGCCTGGACATGGTGATGGACCGCTGCTCCGCGGTGGAGCTCCAGCGCATCACGATGACCGGGGCGGGCCGGGCCTGATTTGCTTGTCGGGCGACTTCGTCGCCGGCTCGCGAGGGGCTGCTTGTTGGGCGACTTCGTCGCCGGCTCGCGAGGGGCTGCTTGTTGGGCGACTTCGTCGCCGGCTCGCGAGGGGCTGCTTGTTGGGCGACTTCGTCGCCGGCTCGCGAGGCACCGCTTTTTCTTTCCCCCGCTTCGCTCCTCCAAGAAAAAGCGGTGCCTCGCTCGGGGCTTCGTGTCCCTCCGCTTCGCTCCGGGGCACGAAGCCCAAGCTTGCGGCTCCGCCGCTCTCCGCGCTTCGCGCGTCGATCACTGGGGTGGGCCGGGGTCGGGGGCGCTGACGCGCCGGGGGCTGGGCGCCGGGGGCTGACGGGTCGGGGCTGGGACCCGATCCGCTCAGGGGTCGGGGGCGCTGACGCGCCGGGCCTCTGTCGCGGCGGGGGGTCTAGGACCCGATCCGCTCGCGCAGTTTGCGGCCCTTCTCGGTTGCCTGCGCCTTCAGGTCGGCCTGGAACGCGGTCATCCGGGCCAGCAGTGCCGGATCGTGCGCCGCCAGCATCCGCACCGCGAGCAGGCCGGCGTTGCGTGCGCCGCCGATCGAGACGGTGGCCACCGGCACGCCGGCCGGCATCTGCACGATCGACAACAGCGAGTCCATGCCGTCCAGGTACTTGAGCGGCACCGGTACGCCGATCACCGGCAGCGGGGTGACCGAGGCGAGCATCCCGGGCAGGTGCGCGGCGCCGCCCGCGCCCGCGATGATCGCCTTGAGACCGCGCTCGGCCGCGCTCGTGCCGTACTCGATCATCTCCTGCGGCATCCGGTGCGCGGAGACCACGTCGGCCTCGTACGCGATCTGGAACTCGTCCATGACCTGCGCGGCGAGTTCCATCACCGGCCAGTCCGAGTCGGACCCCATGACGATGCCGACGACGGGCTGCGTGCTCATTCGGTGATGTCCCCTCGGAGGTAGTCGGCGGCGTGTCGGGCGCGCTCGCGCACGTCCGCCAGATCGTCGCCGCACACGGTGACGTGCCCGACCTTGCGGCCGGCCTTCACGTCCTTGCCGTACATGTGCACCTTGACCCCGGGATCGCGGGCCATCACGTGCAGGTACGGGCGGTACATGTCCGGGTAGTCGCCGCCGAGCACGTTGACCATCACGGTCCACGGCGCCCGGGCGCGCGGGTCGCCCAGCGGCAGGTCGAGCACCGCGCGCAGGTGGTTCTCGAACTGCGAGGTGACCGCGCCGTCGATGCTCCAGTGCCCGCTGTTGTGCGGACGCATGGCCAGCTCGTTGACCAGGATCCGGCCGTCGGTGGTCTCGAACAGCTCGACCGCGAGATGTCCGGTCACATCCAGCTCGCCCGCGATCGACAGCGCGATCCGCTGCGCCTGCACCGCGCGCTCCTCGGCCAGGTCCGGCGCGGGCGCGATCACCTCGCGGCACACGCCGTCCACCTGGATCGACTCGACCACGGGATAGGCCACCGCCTGGCCGTGCGGCGAGCGCACCACGCAGGCCGCCAGCTCGCGGGTGAAGTCCACCTTCTCCTCGGCGAGCACCGGCACCCCGGCCGCGAACGGCACGGCGGCCTCGTCCTCGCCGCGCACGATCCACACGCCCTTGCCGTCGTAACCGCCGCGGGTGGTCTTGAGCACCACCGGCCAGCCGCCCACCTCGGCGGCGAACGCCGCGACGTCGGCCGGGTCGGTCACGATCCGGTTGCGCGGGCACGGCACGCCGATCTCGGCCAGCCGGGCCCGCATGACGCCCTTGTCCTGGGCGTGAACCAGGGCCTTCGGACTCGGCCGCACGACCACGCCGTCGGCCTCCAGGGCCTCCAGGAGCGCGGGGGGCACCTGTTCGTGGTCGAAGGTGACCACGTCACAGCCCTGCGCGAAGCGGCGCAGGTCGGCGAGGTCGTCCTCACTGCCGAGCACGACGTCGCCGACGACCTGGGCCGCGGATTCGGACGGGGATGCGGCGAGTACGCGAAAGCGGGCGCCGAGCGGGATTGCGGCCTGGTGCGTCATGCGGGCGAGCTGGCCGCCGCCGACCATGCCGACGACTGGGAACGTCACGGGGGAAGGGTACCGACCCGACCCGGGTGGGCGTGTCGGCGGGCATTCCGGGCGCGGCCGAGCAGGCCCGAACGACATGTGCCACATGGGGCGGAAGATGTTCCGGTAAAGAGTCTGCGACATGAGGGAGACCGCGCGCCGATGCCGAACGGCCGCGGCGGCTACCCTCGTCGGGTGAGTCGTCATGCCGATAGCACCCGCGGAGCCAGAGCAGCGTCCGAGCCGTTGCCCGTCGACGCACGTCCCGACACGGTCGGCACGCCGCCCGCGAGTCGTCTCGCGCGCTTTCGTGCCGAGGTCACCCAATTCCTGGTCGCGGGCGGGCTCGCCTACGCGGTGGACGTACTCGTGTTCAACCTCGGCCTCTCGCTCGGCATGGGCGGGGTCGCGGCGAAGATCATGTCCTCGATCCCGGCGACGATCGTCGCCTACGTCGGTAACCGGTACTGGACCTATCGGCATCGGGATCGCACCGGCGTCGGCCGCGAATACACCCTCTTCTTCGTGTTCAGCGCGATCGCGGCGGGCATCCAGGCATCGAGTGTGTACGTCTCGCACACCCTGATGGGCTACGAGAGCACGCTCGCCGACAACATCTCGGCGAACATCGTCGGTATGGCCCTCGGCACGCTGTTCCGCTTCTGGGCATTCCGTACGTGGGTGTTCAAGCACAAACGGCCGGAATCCGTGCCGGTCGTCGAAGGTGGCATGTCGTGAAGGCGCTCCGGGATTGGTACGGCCGGGTCGGACACCTGCTGCACGAGACGCTGAAGTTCGGCGCCGTGGGCGGCTTCGGCGTGATCGTCAACGTGATCGTGTTCAACATCTGCCGCAACCACCTCGGCCTGGCCTCGGTGCGCTCGTCGGTGATCTCGACCGCGATCGCGATCGTGGTCAACTACCTGGGCAACCGGTACTGGGCCTTCCGGCACCGTACGTCCGCGGACAGTCGCCGCGAGTTCGTGCTGTTCATGGTGTTCAGCGGGGTCGGCATGGCGATCGAGGCGGGCACCGTGGCCATCTCGCACTACTGGCTCGGCTACCCCTCGCTGCTCGCGGACAACGTCGCCAAGTACGCGGTCGGACTGCCGCTGGGCACGCTGTTCCGCTTCTGGTCCTACCGCACGTGGGTGTTCACCGGCACCCACCAGGTCGACCGCAAGGCGGTCCGGGTGGTCGCGCCGCAGGCGGGCGAGGCGACCGAGGACGCCGCGGAGGCGGACGGACGGCCGGCGCGCCCGGGCCGGGCACGCCTGGACACCGAGGCGGCCCGGCTGGTGGAGGACGAGAGTGAGACGTCCCGGGCCTGAGGCCCGGGACATCGAAGGCTCGGGGTTCGAAGGCTCGGGATTCGAAGGCCCGGGGTTCGAAGGCCCGGGGGCCTTACTCCGGCGGTTCCTCCGGGTGGGCCGCCAGGAACACCGCGAACACCGGCGGGCGCTGCTGGAGCAGTTCCAGGCGACCGCCGTCCGCCTCGGCAAGGTCGCGGGCGACCGCGAGGCCCAGGCCGGTCGAGTTGTGGCCGCTGACCGCCCGCTCGAAAACCCGCGCACCCAGCTCGTCGGGCACTCCCGTGCCCTCGTCCTCGACCTCGAGCACCACCGACGTGCCGGTCGTCCGGGTACGAATGTTCACCGCGCCCGCGCCGTGCATGAGGGTGTTCTCGACCAGCGTCGCGAGCACCTGGGACAGCGCGCCGGGCGTGGCCACGGCGGTCAGCCCGCGCTCCCCCTCGACCCGGATGTTGCGTTTGGCCTCGCGGAAGTTGGGCCGCCACTCGTCGATCTGCTGCTGGATCACGTCGTCCACCCGCACGGTGACCGCGGACATGTTGCGCGGGTCGCGCCCGCCGCTGCCGCGCCGGCTGCTGGTCAGCAGCCGCTGCACCACGTCGGTGAGCCGCTCCACCTGGGAGAGCGCGATCGCGGCCTCCTCTTTGACGATCTCCGGGTCCTCGGTCGCGACGATCTCCTCGAGGCGCATCGAGAGCGCGGTGAGCGGGGTGCGCAGTTGGTGGGAGGCGTCCGCGGCGAGTCGGCGCTCGGCGGTGAGCATCCGGGCGATGCGTTCGGCGCTCTGGTCCAGCACCTCGGCCACCCGATCCAGTTCGGGCACGCCGTACCGGCGGTGCCTTGGCCGGGGGTCGCCGGAGCCGAGCCGTTCGGCGGTCTCGGCCAGGTCGGTCAGCGGGCGGGCCAGCCGGCGGGCCTGCCACACGGCGAGGGCGGCGGCGGCCGCGACGGCGAGCAGCGCGACGCCGAGGATCAGCAGGAGGGATTCGCGGATCTTGCCGGTGACCCGCTCGCGCGGCTCGCCGACGGTGACCGAGTCGCCCATCTCGCCGTGCATGTCCTTCTCGAAGACCCGGCCGCTCGGCTTGTCGCCGATCACCAGCGGGGGCTCCCCCGGCAGCCGCACGATCGCGTAGCGATGCGGTTCGATCTGGCGGTGCAGCAGTTCCGCGTCCGAGCGTTCACCGGAGGCCAGCCGCAGCTCGACGACCTCCAGGATGCGCGCGGCCTCGGCCTTGAGGCTGTCGCCGGCGCTGTTCTCGATCGCGTGCGTCTCCACGAACGCCAGGGGCACGCCGAGGACCGCCACGACGACCAGGACCACGCCGAGCGTGGTGTTGATGAGCCTGCGACGCAAGGTTGGTCCCGTCAGCTTTCCGAGGTCGGTTCCCGCGAAGTCGGCCCGGCTCGAAATCAGCTCTTCTCGAAGCGGAAGCCCACGCCGCGCACGGTGGTGATGTAGCGGGGGTTGCCCGCGTCGTCGCCGAGCTTCTTGCGCAGCCACGAGATGTGCATGTCCAGCGTCTTGGTGGAACTCCACCACGTGGTGTCCCACACCTCGCGCATGAGCTGGTCACGGGTGACCACCCGGCCGGCGTCGCGCACGAGCACGCGCAGCAGGTCGAACTCCTTGGCGGTGAGCTGGAGCTCCTCCTCGCCGATCCAGGCGCGGTGCGAGTCGACGTCGATGCGTACGCCGTGCACCCCCTGGCCGACGTCGGCGGCGCCGCGCCGCAGCAGCGCGCGAACACGCGCGAGCAGCTCGGCCAGCCTGAAGGGCTTGGTGACGTAGTCGTCGGCACCGGCATCGAGGCCGACCACTGTGTCCACTTCGTCGGCGCGCGCGGTCAGGACCAGCACCGGGAAGCCGTGCCCTTCGGCGCGCAGCCGCCGGCACACCTCCAGGCCGTCCATCCCGGGCAGACCGAGGTCGAGGACGAGCAGGTCCACCCCGCTCTGCGCGGCGCATTCGAGAGCGCTTGGGCCGTCCTCGCGCACCTCGACCTCGTAGCCCTCTCGGCGCAACGCACGCGCGAGCGGTTCGGAGATGGATGCGTCGTCCTCGGCGAGCAGTACGCGGGTCATGACCTTGATGTTACTGAGCCATCGGCTCGAGGTTGACGAGCTCCGGCCGACAGACCTGCGGCGGCCGGAAATCGGCGGGGATTTTTCGCTGATCGGGGGACTGTGACGAATTCTGCCCGAACCGGGGCGGATCAGCCCCGGACGCGCACCACAGCCACGCCGACGCCGAACCCCGTCACCATTCGTCGTCCGAGTGCCGACGCCACGAGTACATCATCGCGACCGCGGCCATCAGCAGGATCAGCGCGCCGCCCGCGATCAGCACGATGGTGCCGCCGGAGATGTCGCCGTCGTCCTCGCCCCGGCTCACGACGTCGACGCCGTTGCGGCCGGCTTCCCGAGCGACCTCGCCCACACTCGCGACCGGGCTCTCCGCGAGCGTTATCGGGCCCTGTGCCGACGCCTGGCCCGATATCGCGGGCGGCACGGCACCCGGATCACCCGGGTTGCCGGACGGCCCGTCCACGCCCTTCGCCGACAGGTCGACCCGGAGCGTGGTCGCGGGCGGCGCGGGCGCGGTCGGGAAGCACGTGGTGATCTGGTCGCCGAAAATCGCGGTGCTGGTGACCATCTTGCCCGGGGCGATCCGGATGTCACCCTTGGCGTCGAGCGGCACGGTGACCTCGCCCTCGTACGGAGGCACCACGATCTGCGCCGGTGTACCCGGGATGTCGACCCGCATCTTCGGGCCCTGGAGCGTGAGTTCGCCGCTCGCGCCGCCGGAGAGCACGAGTTGGATGGACGGGGTCAGCGGGGTGCCGGGGAACGGCAGCGGGCTGGTCGCGGGGCTGCCGCCGAGGGTGACCTTGATCCGTACCTTGTCGCCGGGGCGGACCGGCTCGCTCGGTGCCTCCAGCGTGATCTGCTGCGGGCCGTCGACCGCGGGCTGATCCAGCGGGATGACGCAGTGCACCTGCACGGTCAGTGGTTCCGCCGCGCCGGCGGACGGGGCGAGCGCGAGCGCCGGGCCGACCGTGCAGCCCAGGGCGAGGGCGGCGCTCGCCAAGCGTGGAGCCGAGAGAGCCATCGGGGGTCGCGTTCCCTTCTGATGGTGGCGAGACTGCGGGTGGGGTGGCGGGACTTGCGGGTGACGTTATTACGGGATTGCGGGTTCGGGTGCGGCGGGAGTCGGCGCATCGGGCCGGGCATCGCCCGGGCGCGGTGGACCGGGGCGCGAGACGGCGGAAGGGCCCTCCGGTCGGGTGAGGACCGACTGGAGGACCCTTCGCGTCACGTGCTGCCGGGTGGAGTTCGACCCGGTCCGCTCATCGTGCCCGGCGCGACGCCCGGCCGGCGCCACGCGCGGACGCGATGTCAGACCTGGTTGCGAATCCGCCGACGGTAGGGCACGAACAACATCAGCGCGATCGCGCCGAGCACCGCGGTCCCGGCCGCCATCGCGAACGCGGTCATGCCGCCGCCGGAGGCGCCGGTGTTCGCGAGGTCGCCGGTGGTGCCACCGGAACTGCCGCCGTTGCTGCCGACGTTGCCCGTGGGGGACTGGGTCAGGGTGGGCGGCGGGGTGCCCTGGTCACCGCTGGCCTTGAGGGTGGCCGACACGGACGTGTTGGTCACCGTGCAGGTCGTGGTGGACCTGGCCTTGATGGTGCCCAGGGACGCGTTGGTGGAGATCTTCAGCTGACCGGGCTTGAAGGAGAAGTCGCCTCCGCCCCACACGTCGAACTTGCCGGTGATCGGACCGTCCAGGGTCAGCGGGTCGCCCGAGTTGACCTTGAGCGCCTTCTCCGGGCCGGTCAGGTCCAGAGACCTCTTGTTCGACCCTTCCTCCACGTCGATGGTGAACGTGGGGATGAACTTGAGGTCGATGTTGCTGCCGGGCAGGCCCGCCGGTGCCTTGCCGACCAGGTTGTCCTTGAACTTGGCCGAGATGTCGACCTTGTCACCCTTCTTGGCCGTGCTGGGGACGGTGATGGTGACGCCGTAGGTCGCGGTCGTGTCCGGGATGTTGACCGGGAAGTCCTCGACCTTGGTCTTGCACGCGTAGTCGACGTTCACCTCCTTGCCGTTCGGCGGCCCCTGGGTGCCGGGCGGCTCGGTGGTGGGGGGCTGCGAGGTCGGCGGCTGCGAGGTCGGCGGCCGGGACGACGGCGGCGGGGAGGACGGCGGCGGGGTCCCGCCCGCGTCGACCTTGATGGTGCCCAGCTTCGGAGTGCCGTTCACGGTGCACGGCACGTCGATGGCACCGGCCGCGTTCAGGACCAGCTTGGTCGGCGTGATGTCGATGTCGCCGGTGGCGTCGGACGGCACCTTGATCTTCGCGTTGAACGGGGGAAGCGTGATCGGCTGCCCCTCGGTGACCTGGATCTTGCCGCTCTCGCCCACGATCTTCGTGGTCTGGGTCGAACCCCCCGACGCCTTGGCGTCGAACGTCGCGGTGAAGTCCACCGGGTCCGGCAGACTGACCGGCCCGTTGACGGGGGTCGCGCCCATGGTCATCTTGACCGTGGCCTCACCGCCCGGCGCGGTCTTGCCGGTGGGCACCTCCATCGCGATGTTGAAGTCGGCGGTGACGTCCGGGGAACCGGGCGGGTACGGAATCTGGCAGGTCATGTTGACCTTGACCGAGTCGGCCGCCTGCGCGGCCGGTGCCAGCACGACCATGCCGGTGCCACCGGCCACCAGCATGCCGCCGATCGCGGCTGTGGCGAGTCTTGTCTTGGCCTTGCTCATCAGGTTGTGCTCCCTTCGTCGGGGCGGGACCCACCCCGTCGTTTCGGTCAGCTGAGCGTGAGCGTCAAGGTCGCCGAGTAGCTCTCGGCCGACGTGTTCCGGTCCGGCAGCCGCAGGGTCAGCTCCGCACCGACGTCGAACTCACCCCCCGTGACACTCGGTGATGACGATGTCGAGCACAGGGTCGCCGTGCGGCTCGACTGCGCCCGGTTACCGGGTTTCGCCGAGCTGGGATACGGGCCGCGTCCCGGGTGTGGCGTGCAGTACGGATCCCAGACGAGGTTGTGTGCCTCGATCCGGGTTCCGTTCTCCGCCCGGAAGTCGGACATCGCGCCGGTGAGGGTCCACCCGTTGCGCGACCCGCGAAAGTCCTGCACGAGCATCGGATTCAGCGCGCCCCTGGCGGTGCCGCTGACCCGATCCACGGTGAGCCGGCTCTGTCCGGTGCTCGGTGTACTGACGGCCAGGACGCCCGGGTTGATGTTGCCGTCCACCCGGGCCGGGGACCGAGGTTGCTCGATCCTGGTGTCCCAGTCCAGGTCTCCCCCGCCGGAGGTGGATCCGCCGCCGTCGCTCCCACCGGAGGTGGACCCGGATCCGCTGCCGGACACCTCCGGGCCGGTCGAATCGTCGCTCGGTGGAGGAGAGTTCGTGGGTTCGCCGGCGCCGGTGGGGGCGGGCCGGAAGGTGCCGCCGCCGCTCGGGCCGGCCTGATCGGTGACGTTGGTGTGCGACGGCCCGAACTCGCCGCCGCCGGGGCCGTAATAGAACCCGAGCACGGTGCCGACCACCGCGGTCGTCGCGATCAGGGCGCCGAGCCCCTTGCCGGGTCGCCTGGTCATCGCTGCGGCCCCCCGGAGTCGCCGGCGCGCGGATGATCGTCCTCGCCCGCCTCGGAACCCGCGTACAGCGGACCGCCGATCACCATCGTCTCGACCATCGAACGGATCGGCCGCTTGCTCAGGTCGACCGGTTCGGCGCCGACTTCGGACGGGCGTCGATTGGCCGTCCTGGGTTCCGACGTACCGTCATCCGCCTTGTCCTCGCCGGACTTGCGGTTCTTGTCACCCCTGGTCAGGCGCGACGGCGGTTCGGCCAGGCCGACTTCGCGCTCGCGCTCGCCGGCACGGCGGGCCCGCTGCTCGCCGATGAGTTCGACGATCCGCAGGAACAGCCGCCACGCCGTCACCGGCACCACGATCACCAGGAGCGCGCCGAAGATGTAGACACCCCACGGACGACCGACCTCCAGGGCCTGTTCGTCCACGACCTGGTTGTCGTACATCACCCGCCAACTGAAGGTGCCGTGCTGACGGGGTTTCAGTTCCACCGGGAGCGAGATCGTGGTGCGCTTGCCCGGCGGGATGACGATGTGCGACTCGTAGTCTTCCCACGTCGGGGCGTAGACCCCTTGGTAGAAGCCGATCCGGAAGGTCGGGTTGATGATGGGCTGCTGACCCATGTTGCCCACCTCGATCCGGAACCGGCGCTGCACGGGCGAGCCGAACCACGTGAAGATCGAGTCCTCGCCGGCCATGTGGCTGTCGATGAAGACGAGTCGACCGGGTGTCTTGACCGTCTGCGGCAGCGGGGCGTACGGCGCTCCGTCGATCTCCAGCGGCACGCTCGCGTCCTTGGCCGGGCCGTTCATGATCACCGCGATCCGGACCACACACGGGCACGGGGACGGCGGGATGGCGGCGGTCAGGGTGATCGCGACGTTGCCGCCCGCGTCCACGGTGCCGCTCGCGGCACTGGCCGCCGCGCAGTTGACCGTGCCGCGCAGGCCGTTCTCCCCGCAGATGCTCGCCTGGAGCAGGGAACCGGGGGTCCAGTCGCCGCCGACGACCGAGACCTTGTCCCCGGCCGCGACCTTGCCCGGGTCGATCGACGCGCTCGGTCCCGCGCCCGGCGCGGGGTCCGCCGCACGCGCGGGCGCCGTGCCGCCGAGGGCAACCAGCCCCAGCAACAGCACGGCGATCAGCGCGAGAGCGGTACCGCGCGTGCGGCCGACCCGAACTGCGTGACTGACCCGGTTGCCCATGATCAACGGCCGACCCCCGCGGAATCGGCGGAGTCCTCGGCGGCCGGCGCGTCCGTGCGAGGGCGCGCCGGCGGCTGCTTGCCCTTCGGGCGCTTGACGGCCTTCTTGGCGGGTGCGGCTTCGGTGGCGGCGCCGGCGGTGGTTTCGGTGGCCGGCTCGGCGGCGGGCTTCGCATCGGGCGCGGCCGGCTCGGACGTGGCGTCCGCGACGTCGGGCACTTCCTCAACGGGCTTGTCCATGGCAGGAGTTTGCTCGGCGGCAACCCCACCCGACACGCCGGCCTCGTCGGCCCGCTTCTCCTCGACGGCGTTGCCGTCCGCCTCGTCGCCCTCGCCCGCCGTGGCCTCGGCCGGCTTCTCCACGGTCGCCGCGGCCTCGGTCGACTCCCCTGCGGTCGACTCCCCCACGGTCGGCTCGGCCTTCGTGCCCTTCTCGATCACGACCGGCTCGGCATCGGCCTCGGCGACCTCGGCCGGCGTCTCGCTCTCCGCCTCGGCCCGCTCGGACTCCCCGGAAGTCTCCGCCGCCACCGCCGCCTTGGCGGGCTCGGCCGGCACCGGCTCCTCGACCGTCGACTCGGTCTCGGTCTCGGGTTCCCCGGCGGTCTCCGCGTGCTCCGCGACGGTCTCGCCGGCGGGCGCGGCCGCAGCCGGGATCGGCGGCAGCACGGTGGTGTCGTCGGTGGGACCGACCGGGCCACCCGGCTTGGCCGGGTCGCCGCCCTTGCCCTTGCGACGGTTGCGCCACAGGCCCCAGCCGACGCCGGCGACCAGCAGGAGCGCGGCCAGGGTGACCAGGCTGGGCCACGGCACGGCCGTGTACGACGCGCTCGCGTCGTCCTTGACGTTCTGGTCCGCGACCTTGCCGTCGACCTTGACCGTGACGTGGTCCAGTCGCGGAGCGTCCTTCCACTCCACGACCTTCTCCACGGTCGAGCCCGGCAGGATCTCGGCGCCCTCCTCGACCTTGCTCATCAGCTTGCGCCCGAACAGCCCCTCGGCCTTCAGATCGAACTTGGGGCGCAGGATCACGTTGCCCCGGTTGATGATGCGGTAGGTGATCTTCGCGTCGCTGGAGCCGAAGAACTGCCCGAAGCCCGCGTCCCGTTCGACCTCGACCTTTTGGATGTCCATCGCCGGCAACGCGTCGCCCTGCACCCGCAGGTAGACCCGGGCGCCGATCTGGCGCTGGATGTTGACCTTGATCTGGCCCTGCTGCTGGGTGCCCTCGATCGCGGTGTTGAGCGCGACCACGGCACCGGGGTGGTCACCGGGGGTCGCGTTCGGCGGGATCACGATGTTGAACGGGACCTGGCGCTTTTCTCCCGGCTGGAGGGTCAGCGTCTGGTTCTCCGGCGCCACCTGGATCCAGGTACCGACGTCCTTCTGCTTGTCGGTGACCGTGCGCAGCGCGAAGCCGCCGTCGCGCGGCGTGTTGTACGCGTCCGCGCCGAACAGCTTCATGGTGAGCGGCGCCTGGCTCGTGTTGTGCACCGTCACCACGTCCGGGACGGTGGTGCCGGCGGCGCCTTCGAGAAAGAAGTAGCGACGAGCGTTCTGGCTCGTGCCGTCGGGCACGTACGGATCGACCGACCACTCGCCGTTGCCCGCGGCCGACGCGGGGGTCGGCGCGACCAGCGTCAGGGACGCGAACAGCGTGGCCAGCACCGCGAACACGGTGGCCAGGGATCGGATACGTCCGCCTTGCCGGCGGCTGTGTGGGGCCGGGGTGCCCGTCATCGGTGTCTCCAGCGAGTCTGTGTGCTGCGGATCGAAAGGGCCGGCTTCGGGAGCGGATCCGAAGGGCCCGCGCTGTGTGCCTGGGTGATGCGGGCGCGGATCGGGCGGGTGCGGTGTGGGCGGGACGGGCCGGCTGCCCGCCCCACCCTCCGCTCTGCGTCGATCCGCAGCGGCCCGCTCCGGCGGACCGTGCGCCACGGATGGTTTTCCGCGGCGCACGAGCCCCCGGTGTCGAGGCCGTTCGAGGTCTCCGCGCCGGACGGGTCCGGTCGGAGATTTCGGTCAGGAGATGGAGAGCGTGAGCGTCGCGCTGTAGTTACCGGGCGCCTGGTAGGCCGGAACCGCCAGGGACAGACCCGCGTCGGCAGCGAACGTGCCACCGGTGACGTCCGCGTTGGGCGCGGATGCCAGCGTGGCGCCGGTCTTGCCGATCGGGCCCGCGCTACCGGCCACCGCCTGGCTCGGCGATCCCTCGCCCGGGGTGACCTTCGGCGTCCAGGAGAACTTGTCCGCCGGGATGGTGCCGCCCGCGCCATTGCCGAAGTCGGTCACCGCACCGGTCAGCGTCCAGCCCGTGGCGCCGCCCCGGTAGTCCTTGACCGTCACCGTGTTCAGCGCGCCGGTCATGTTCTGCTGGGTGCCGTTCAGGGTCACGTCGGAAAGCTTGATCCCGCCGTTCTCCTGAGAGATCGTCAGGGCGCCGCCGGCGATCGTGCCGGTGAGGTCCTGCTTGAGCGAGCCGACCGGCGGTGCGCCGTCGACCGTGAACGGGGCACCCGCGGACAGCGTGCCGCTGGTGTCCTCGGACGCCGCGATCAGCGTGGTGTCGGCCTTGTTGACCTTGACCTTGGCGGTGAACTTGCCGTCGGTGCCCGCCTTCGCCATCACCAGGCCGGGAACGTCCGGCTGCTGGGCGGCGTTGGTCGGGATCACGTACACGTCGGCACCGGGCGTGTAACCCTCACCGTTGACCGTGACCTCGGTGCCGACCGGCCCGTGTGTCGGGTTCAGGGTGAGCTTGCGCGGGTTGCTCGGCACGTCCGCCTTGACCGTCACGTTCGAGGTCTTGGACTTGTCGCCGACGGTGACCTTGAGCTGGTACGAGCCGTCCGCGACGGTCGCGCCGATCGTCGCGGTACCGGCGAGCGCGCCACCGGTGACGGTGAGCGCCCCGGTGACCTTGGTCGCGTCGCACGCGTTGCCGGTCGAGTCGCACAGTTCGACGGTGGGCGTACCGGCCGGCCAGTTCGTACCGGCGACGGTGAGGGAGCCGCCGGGCTTTACCTGTCCGGGTGTGGTGGTCAGGGTCGGGTCGAGCGGCGGGGCTTCGGCGACCTTGTAGGACGCGGCGACTCCGTTGCTGCCGGTCACCTGGCAGGTGGCCGTGGTGATCGGGTCCGGCATGCCTTCCAGGTAGACGTCGAGTGCGAACGTCTTGAGCGTCAGCTCGATCGTGGTTCCCGGCGCGGCCTGGGGAATGGCCAGGTCGGCGGTGAACTCGGGCGGGTTGATCCCCTGTGTGGGACCGATGTCCGCCTGGAACTGCGGTGCGGTCAGCGTTACTTCGCCACCGGTGCTCAACGCGAAGGTGTACTTGCCGACGAAGCCGATGTTGGTGAACGGGTCGTCCGGCCGCAGCGGGTTCTCGCCCGCGTCGATCTTGGCCTGCACGGTGGCCGGCGCGTTGCCGGTGTTCGGCGTGAGCGCGACATCGAACGTCTGCTTACCGGACTTGTTCCAGTTCAGGATCGGCTCGGTGCAGGTCAGGTCCGGATTGACCGAGGCGGCGGACGCCATCGGCGCGCCCGCGACCAGCCCTGCGGTACCCGCGATCATCGCGACGCCAAGCGACGCGACAACCTTCTTGCTGGGTTTGAACATTGTGGTGCTGCTCCCTTCAGGGGGTTACCACCGGTCGCCGGGGGGCGGGGCGGTCGAACACCACACCGGAGCGAGTGCCGAGGAGCGTCGCACTACCGTGGGCCCGGCGCTCCGGTGCCTTGCCTGGGGCGGTCGCCTCGCTCGAGATCCGTTGCACGCGGCCGAGGCGGCCGTCTCACTGTCCGTCGAGCCCGAGCGGGACACGGATCGTGTGCTGCGAATTGAAACCTGTTACAGATTCTGGCGTGCCATTCACGCGCGATCGCGCCGCATAGTCAATAGCCGCCGGCAAGCGGCGCGGTCGGCCTCCCAACAGCGAAGGCCGACCGTCCCCAGCGATCGATCAGGCGTTGCGCGAGGCCCGGACCCGACGGGTGGCGAGCAGTACGCCGCCGATGCCGAGCAGACCGACGGTGCCGCCGAGCAGGCCCATGGAAAGCGCGTCGTCCAGCGGACCGGTCTTGGGCAGCGTGCCCGAACCGGTAGTCGTACCCGACGTGGTGGTCCCCGACGTGGTGGTGGAACCCGACGTCGTGGAACCCGAGGTGGTGGAGCCCGAGGTCGTCGAACCCGAGGTGGTGGAGCCCGAGCTGGTGCTCCCCCCGGTCGTGCTCGCGGCCGGCACGGTCACCGAGTAGGCCACCGGAGGACTGGTGTCGGTGATGGCGCAGGGCACGTTCAGGGTCAGTTCCGGGTTGAGGACCTCGATCTTCAGGGCGAAGCCCTTGGGGAGCAGGTCCACCTTCCCGGATGCCTTCTGCGGCACCGAGACGTTGGCCTGGAACGAGGGCACGTCGATGCCGACGTTGGCCACGAGGTCCAGGGTGGCGGTCGCGCCCACGGCGGTCACCGTCGCGGACCCGCCTTCGTACTTCGCGGTGAACGTGACCGTCGGGGTGATCTTGACCTTGGTGCCCAGCGGCGAGGATGCCGGGCTCACTCCCGGGTCGATGGTCAGCTTGATCGACTTGCCCGCCTCGCCGGTGGCCGGACCGGTGACCGTGAACGGCTGGGGGCCCGTCTTGTCCTCACCCATGGCCGCTCTGACCGTGGGGTCGCTGAAGTCGCATTTCACCGTCGTGTTGACGGGGGCCGCGCCGGCCTGCGGCGCGAACGCGAGCATGCCGCCCGCCATGACGGCGAACGCCGCCAAGCCGCCTGCGGTTCGCTTAATGGGCCTGCCCATACGGTGGTTCTCCCTTCGGGGGGATTTCTTGCTCGTCGAGAAGTCCTGATCGGAACGGCCGGAGCGACGCGCGCTCAGCAGGGCCGGTCCGGCGTGTCGGCCTGCACCGACCCGGCACGCGCCCCGACGCATCGGGTACACGCGGTCGCCACACCCGACTTCCCCCTTTCGAGGCGCGGACCGGGCGGGAAACCGGACCACGCAAGCACCGGTGGGACACGCCTCGCGTTCCCTGGAGGGGGCTTCCCTTGGCGCGTCCGGGAGACATCGAGACTGTTCCAGTACTTGATGTCACGTCAGATCTTCGGGTGACGGTACGACAAGTGGCATGAGCGGACAACAGCGAAAAGCAGAAAATCTGCATCCGTCGGACACGGTTCCATATCGCGCGGACCTGCGAAATCACTGTGTCGACAAGACGGTTGACAGGTCACCACAAACTCGACACGTGTCAAGTACAAGTGATTCCCGAAGGGCCCCACAAACACGGAAACTCCGGACTGATTAGCCCGGAGTTCCGTTCGGCCCGCGTCGATGTCGACTACGAGACGGTCACCGCCGCCGTCTCGGCCAGCGGGATCTGCGCCTGGAGCACTTGCCCGTTGTACACACCGAGGATGCCCATGGACACCCGGTACTCCCCGGGCGCGAGTGGTTCGGTGTCGGACCTCAGGATGGCCGTGCCCGCCGTGGCGGCGGTGAGGCAGTCGACGTACTCCCCACCGATGGACACCCAACCGCCCCCGGCCGCGCGCTTGGACAGGCTGTAGAGGACACCGCACTGCGTCCAGCCGGTCGGCGTCGCACTGTTGAAATCGATGTAGGTCGACGCCTGGAGCGTGCTGCCGACCTTGGCCAGACACGCCGTACCGAGCGTGCCGCCGTCGGGTGCGAACGTCCTGGGTCCGTCACACGTCTGCCAGTTGTCGTTGACACCGGCCGTACCCGCGGACGCGGGAGCGGCGAATCCGACGGTGGCGGCCAACATTCCCGCCGCCACGAGCGCCTTTGCCTGGACCGAAGCACGCATGCTGATTCCTCTTCCCGGGGTGGGTGTCACGGCGCGCGGGAGGGCGCGCCGGGTGGAGCGGCACGTACGGGTCTGCTGGAGCGCGGCAAGCCTGACACGACTTCGGATCGCAAGCCGGCGCACTGCCCGGGTGACACGTGTGCAACCGAAAGTTGGCGTGCTATCACCGTGTGTCGCGGTGGCATGTCCCGTTTCCCGGCGAAAGGTTCCGGTGCGACGTCACCGAACCGGACGGTTTTCGGTCTCATTCGGGCGGAACGATCCGTTCCGCCCGGATGGGCCTTGCCGTGTCGAGATCCGTATGGAACGCGGGTGATCGGCCCGTCGCCGCGACCGTGACACTCGGCCGTGTCGACGACGACGCTGCGTACCCACGCCCCGCGAACCCCGTCACAGCCGCACGGGATCCCTTGACACCACGTCAGGCGAGCGGAATCAATGGGCATTTGGCCCATTTATGGAACACGTTTCAGGCCACCCCGAGATCCCGACGGACCGGGGTCCGACAGGAAGGGAGCGTCCCGCGCATGGTTCCACCCCGCAGGAGGCTGTTCGCGATGCTGGGGGCGGGCGTGCTCGTCGCCGGCGCGGCGGGTCTCACGGCGGTCGCACCCGGGGCCCAGGCGGCGCCCGTGGAGCACGAGGTGAGTTGCCGGCCTCCGCTCCTGGGCGGTCCCGACTTCACCTGGAAGCCGAGGATCGAGCTGTCGGTGTCACCGCCGAGGCAGGGCACGTACAAGGTCGGCGAGGAGGTGACCGTCACCTGGCACTGGGCCACGCCGCCGCGCAACCCGTGGACGTGGACCGGCGTGCTCCCCGATGTCGAGACGCCGAACGCCACGGTCAAGCTCTCCAACGCCCAGGTCGGGGACATCGCGCTCACCGGCCCCGCGAAGCACCCGGGGGTCGGCGGCTCCCAGCCACTCCCGGTCGCGGACCTGACCGGACGGTTCACCATCGCGACGGAGGGGCGGATCGACCTCGCCCCCGGCGCTTACGTGCTCAAGCAGTTCGCGTTTCGGGACTCCCCCTGCACGCCGGTGCACCCGGATCGCCTGCCCGTGTCGGCGAGCATCCAGGTCGGCCTGTCGCAGACGCCGGGCCCATCGGCCGGCGGCGGTTCGGGCAACGGCGGCTCGTCCGGTACCGGAGCGGGCGGCAACACCGGTACGAATCCGGGCGGCACGCCCACCACCGCGCCGCCGACCGGCGGCACCACCGACCCGACCGCGGGCACCGTCGGCGATCCCACGCTCGGCGGAGCGGGCACGACGCCCGGTCCCACCACCGGCGGGACCGTGCCACCCCCGCCGCCGAGCATCCCCGCGCTCCCACCGGCCGCCGCTCAGGTGCCGCAGACGCCGGTGAACGCCGTGGCCGGACCGCTGTTCATGCGCCAGGACCAGGCCGGCGTGACCATGCCGCAGTTCCAACCCAACGGCGACGCACAGCGATTGGAGGGCCGGCTGAACCCGGTGTCCATCGAGGATCGACGCGGCAGCACGCTCGGCTGGACGCTGACCGCCCAGGTCAGCGACTTCGTCGGCCAGGGCGGCGAGATCGTGCCCGCGCAGCGACTCGCGTGGATCCCGGCCTGCACGACCGTCGAGGGCCCGCCCGCCACCGTCGGCACCGGCATCCCCGGCACGGTCGGCGGCAGCGCCGAGGTGTTGTGCCGGCAGAACCCGAGCACCGGCGCCGTCACCGGCGGCGCGTTCGAGGCCAACGCGCTGCTGAGTCTGTCGCTCCCGAACGGCGCGCGCTCCGACACCTATACCGGGAACCTGACGCTCAGTCTGAGCTGAGTCGCCGCACCGAACCGGGACGCCCTCCTCGCCGCGCGCGAGGAGGGCGTCCGCGTGTCACCGGGGCGGATCCCGTGACGGTGGATCGGTGCGTCGGCACGGGGCGCCCGCCGCGTTCGGGCGCCGCGCGCCGGCCGTCCCGACGCCCTTTCCCGCCCGTCGAATCCGCATACAAATCGTTGCCGCCGGATCGCGTTCCGCTGTTGACTTCGCAAACGCCCCCGGGCTCAATGGGAGGCGCTGATTTCTGGAACAGGTTTCATCAGTAGGAACGACCGGGTGACGACAGCGGGGTCGGGTGTCGCCCCGCCGACGTCGAATCGGCGCACGGCACCGAATCGACCGCCCCGCGCCGCGCGGGTCACCGACGGCGGCGGACCGGTCCCGGTGTGGTGTTCGACTGCCCGCTCCCCCGGCGGGCCAGGCAGGCATCCCGAGGAGGGACAGCACCACATGCTCAGACCAAGAACCAGGGAAAGTACTGGGTCCGGATTCCGCAGCAAGCGCATGGCCGGCGTACTCGGTACCGCCCTCGTGGCCGGTGCCCTGGGCGTGGGCGCGGGGGCACAGTCCGCGAACGCGGCTCCTGTGACGTACAACGTGCACTGCGTACCGCCGAGCATCGGTGGCGGTCCGTTCGACTTCGACGCCCAGGTCGACCTCACCGTCGATCCGGTGAAGCCGAGATACAACGTGGGCGACGAGGTCACCGTCTCCTGGACCTGGAAGGACGCGGCGAAGAACCCGTCCTCGGTGACCGTGAACGCGGACGCGGTCAAGCCGCGCGGCAAGGTCCTGGTCACCGGCGCGCAGGGCGGCGAGATCGCCATGGAGGGTCCGCAGAAGAACGCGCAGACCCCCGGTGGCGAGAAGTTGTGGCTGTCGACCATGACCGGCAAGCTCAAGATCACCAAGCCGGGCGAGCTCAACCTCTCTCCCGGCGGCTACACCAGCACCGCGAACATGTTCGGCAGTTGGGACACGCCGTGTACGCCCAACGGCACGCCCGGCGTGGGCACCACGCTCAAGGTCGACGGCGCGGTCAAGGCACCGACGGCGACGTTCGATCGAAACATCGCCCGTCCCGGCTCGACCATCGACGTGACCGGCGAGAACTGGCCGATCGGCGCGAGCGGCGTCACGGTGCAACTGTGCGATCGAGAAGGCAACGCCTGTGCGGCGGAAGGGGCGTCGGGATCCACCCTCACCGTCGACGCCTCCGGAAAGCTGGCGGGCAAGGTCAAGGTGGCGGCGAATGTGCCGGATGCCGTTCGTCAGGTCAGGATCGGCTCGGGCACGGCGTCCGTCCTGGTGCCGATCTCGGTCGCCAAGGACGCGCTGCGGCACTCCGAGCCGGTCAAGTACGGCGTGCGGTACACCCCGGCCTGGGGAAACGGCCCGGTCTTCGACTGGGAGCCCGAGGTCGCGCTCTCGGTGACCCCGGCCAAGCCGTGGTATGAGATCGGTGACGAGGTCACCGTCGAGTGGAAGTGGATCGGCTATCCCCGCAACCCCTCGAGCTGGGTCGTCGCGCTCAAGGACACGGTGACGCCCAGCGGCACCGTCAAGATCTCCGGCGCCCAGACCGGCGACGTGCAGGTCACCGGCCCCAAGGGCAACCCGGCGTCGCAGGGCGGCAAGGTGCTCGAGGTCGGCGACATGAAGGGCAGCCTCAAGATCACCAAGGCGGGTCGGATCGATCTGGCGCCTGCCGGATACGGCCTGAAGGTCATCACCATCTCGTCGAGCGGCGCGCCCACCGGTACTCCGGCGGCCTCGCACTCGATCGCGGTGGGCGCCCCGGCCCAGGCGACCCTGATCGTGGATCGGAACCTGCTCGAGCCGGGCGACGTAGCCAAGCTCTCCGGGGCGAACTGGCCTACCGGCCAGGGCAATCCGCAGATCCAGTTGTGCGCGGAGGACGGTTCGAACTGCACCGGCTCCGGGTTCGGCGCGGGGTCCGGCTCGGTGGCGCAGGGCGGAGCACTCACCGCCCAGGCCACCCTCGGCGCGAACGTCGCGCCGGGCAACTACCTGGTCAAGGTCACCGTCGGGATCACCTCGCTGACCGCGCCGATCACGGTCACCTCGGCGGTCGTACTGCCACGCGCGATCACCGCGACACCGGACAAGGGCCCCTCGGGCACCAAGGCGCACGTGACGGGGAAGAACTTCACCCCCGGCGCGCCCGTCGTGCTGGAGACCCTGGACGGCAACCTCGCGGCGACCGGCGACACGGTCGAGACCACCGCGGTCACGGACGGCACGTTCGCCGTCGATCTGACGGTGACCAAGCCCGGAACCACCCAGATCCGGGCGTCCGAGAAGAGCGACCGCAACAAGATGGCGCTCGCCGCGTTCACCTTCGAGGGTGGCGGCGGTCCCGGCGAGGAGCCGGGCACGCTGTCGATGACCCAGGCCGGAAACGGTGTCGTGCTCGCGGACGTTCCGTTCGCGAACCGGGACCAGACGATGACGGGCAGTCTGAACACGGTCACCGTCACCGACGCCCGCAAGGGCACGCTGGGCTGGCAACTCACCGGCTCCGTCTCGGACCTCAAGGCGGATGGCGGCTTCTCGCTGCCCGCCTCGGCGCTGTCCTGGACGCCTCGGTGTGCCGTGTTGGACCCGAACTCGG
The DNA here is from genome assembly GCF_044460165.1 of Embleya sp. NPDC050154. Classification (NCBI taxonomy): domain Bacteria; kingdom Bacillati; phylum Actinomycetota; class Actinomycetes; order Kitasatosporales; family Streptomycetaceae; genus Embleya; species Embleya sp. NPDC050154. The sequence goes on along the minus strand of NZ_JBITJP010000021.1, from coordinate 143,638 downwards.
CGAGCCCGGTCGTGACGGGGTCCGCGGGTACGGTCAACGGCGGCCTGCTGTGCAGCGCGGCGGCGTCCTCGGACCCGGCGCACAAGACCGGTGGCGTGTTCACGGCGGACGCGGGCCTGTCGCTCGCGATCCCGGCGTACCAGGCGGCCGGCACCTACACGGGAACCCTGACGCTCACCGTCTCCTGACGGCGCCTCAGCCCTGCTCGGGGCGCTCACCGACACCTTCCGAGGTGGCGGTGGGCGCCCCGTTCGCATTCCCGTGGGCCGGCCGCGCGACGTGGCGAACCGGCCGCGCGTCGCAACAAAGTGGAACTTGTTCCACCGCTTCGAAACGACACGTGTCAGTGCAGGTCAGCGCTCTGGCGAAGATGTACTCGCCGGTCACATGGGCCGATCACGGCTCTTGACTTCGTCGGACGAAGGCGCATCAATGTGACCCGTCCCACTTCTGTAACACGTTCCACTTAGCACGCGCATATCCGCCCCCATGCCGCCGACGCGACGCCAACGCCCGCCGCCGGCAAGGAACGCAGGACAGGGAGCAGCACCGGATGAAGCAACGCACCATGCGCCTGGCCGCCGGGCTCGGCGTCGGCACCCTGGCGATCACCGGACTCCTCGCCGGCGCCCCCGCCGCCCTCGCCGGCACCGCGACGCCGACCGTCACGTGTTCGCTGCCGCTCGGCCAGGGCGAGAAGACCGGGCCGATGTCGGTGACCGTGGACGGCCCGACCACCGCCAAGCCCGGCGAGACGATCGACCTCACGATCACCCTCGGCCCGAGCCCGGCCACCAGCCCGGCCGCGCTCAACGGCATCAAGATGACGCCGTCGATCGACTTCGCCCTCTCCGGCGGGGCCACCGGCTCGGTCACCCTGACCGGGGCCCAGACCACGATCGACATCCCGGCGAACACGCCGATCCAGAGCCCGCCGTTCACGGTCAAGCTCCAGGTCCCGGCCACCGCGTCCGGCACGGTCGACCTGACCCCGACCAAGACCACCACCGCCACGGTGACGCCGTACGGCAACTTCACCACGCCGTGCGCGGTCACCGGCGGCTCCGGCGTCGCGCAGAGCATCACCGTGCAGAGCACGCCCGAGACGGCCACCCTCAGCGCGTCCCCGGGCACCGTGGAGGCCGGCAAGGAGACCGTGCTCTCCGGTACCAACTGGACCAAGGGCGGTACCGCCACGCCGTCCCTGTGCGCCGCGGACGGCACCGCGTGCAACCCGGCGGGCATCTCCGCGAACAGCCTGCGGATCGGCGCCGACGGCGTGCTCTCCGGCGGCGTGACGGTCGCCCCCGGCACCGCGGACGGCGCGTACAGCGTGCAGGTCACCGACGGCGCCCGCAGCGCGTCCACGCCGCTGACCGTCAAGAAGGCCGACGTCCCGGTGGTCCAGCGCAAGGTGACGCTGAGCAAGAGCACCGTGCGCCCGTGGACGTTCGTGAAGGTCTCCGGTGAGAACTTCACCCCGAACACGCCGATCGCCCTCGCGGGCGTCGAGGGTGCGAAGCCGACCTTCAACTTCGGCGTCGCGTGGACCGACCGCAACGGCAGGTTCTCCTCGTGGATCCTGGTCACCAGCAAGAAGACCACCGGAATCACGGCGGTCGAGATCGACACGAGCTTCAAGTTCGACAAGCTCGGCATGGCGGGCATCACCGTGAAGTAGCGCACGGCACGCACGCGTCGGCCCCGGTACCCGATTCGGGTACCGGGGCCGACGCGTGTGGGTTCCGGACGACGCTCGGCTGAACCGGACGACGCTCGACTCAGAAGCTGAAATCCGCTGACCCGTTGGGCTGCTTGCCGTTGCAGTAGATGTCGTTCCCGGTCCCGGGGACCGGGTTCCGGATCTTGATCGACCAATTCGTGGCGCTCGGCGGAGCGCCGGTGGTGTCCTTGAACCGAGCCGTGGTACCGGCCGGAATCACCGAGGGAGCCGCGAGCGGTCCCAGGACCATCGGCACGGGCCCCCAGAACGGATGGGTCGTCCCCGCAAAGTCGAACACCGTCCCCACGCCCGAGCCCCCGCCGCTGGTCTGCACGACGCGAATCACGATCGCGGCCGAATTGGGCGGCACGGGCACGGGGTTGCTGACGGGCAGGTTCGCCTTCATCTTCTGCGGCAGTGTGGGGCTGGACTGACTCGACGTCAGCGCCCCGGTGATCGATGTGACGCCGGGAAAGAGCGCGCCGCTCGAGTCTTGGCAAGCGATCGTGATGGACCGCGCTTCCGGCGGAATGGCGTAGGCGGAGGTGGACAGCGCGGCCACGGCGGCCAGGGTGCCTGCGGCGCACGTGACGGTGACGGTGGCGAGCTTGGTGCGTTTCACGACGGGCCCTTTCACCGGACCGGCCGAGGCAGGGGATCGACCGATCGTTCGGAATTGTCCGCGGACAGGATCAGGAAACGCCCGTCGCGGCGACCCGAAGGTCGCCGCGACGGGCCCGTGGCGCAAGGATCCGAGCGTTCCGGCTCCCTGGTCGAGAGCCGGGCGGATCAGAAGGTGAAGGGGGTCGGGCCGGTGGCGGGCGGAACGGTGTCCTGCTTGCCGGCGCAACGAATGTCGGCCGCGGTCCCGGCGAAGGTCGCCTGGATGCGCACCGAGTAGTTCGTCGCGCTGGGGGCGGCGGCGGAGGTGTCCAGCAGGATGATGCTGGTCCCGCCCGCGATACGCGCGGCGGCGGGAACCGGGCCGAGCGTGATCGGGTTGCCCGCGTTCATCGGCAGGTTGGCCGTCCCGGAGAACGTGACGCCGCCCGTCATCCGGATCGTGGTGGTCAGCGAGTTCGCCGGGATGTTGAGCGGCGCCGTGATCGACGAAGTGAGCTTCATCTTCTGCGGGTTCGGCGAACCCGGGTCGCTCGAGGAGAGGGTGCCCGCGCCGTTCGTCGAGTACGTGATACCCGAGTTGATGTCGACACAGGTCAGGTGCACCCCGCGCGACTCCGGCGGAGCGGCGTTGGCAGTACCGGACATGGCCATCACGGCCGCGAAGGCACCCGCCGTACAGGCGATGCCAACCGTTGCAGCTTTGGAACGAGACATGAGGGGTGGTGCTCCTTTCACGGCTTTCCGAATGAAGACGTGCTTGCCCGAGTGCCCTGAAGCAGGCAAGACGCTGGTACTGCCGGCCGGTATCTCGACATCGACGGGAACGGCGACGCAAGCCAAACCGCGAAGGGCCCGGATTGCTTCTGCATCGGGCCTTCCGGCACAGGGAGAGTGAAGCGGGAGAAAGAAAAGAAGTCAATGCCTAATGTCCACGTTTACAAAGCCGAGTGATCTTCGAGAAGCTTCCAACCATATCGACCGACAGAGCGCCTTCAATCCTCATGATCACCAAATGCATATCTTTGATCATGGTGACACGCGTCACTATACAGGCGTGATTACGTAACGTGAGTATTGCGTCCCGAATTCTCGGTAAAACAAACGTCCCGCGGGACGCGGCACGTCCGGAGAGACGCACGGAAACCAATCCGCGAAGGAAAGCGAAATCGATGGTTCCGGTGCAATTTTCCGGGCCCGAGCCGCTCGGCGGGCGAAGGTCGTCCGCCCCGGAGTCCGATCCACCCGCGCCGCAGGGCAGGACCGTGGCCCGTTCGGGCGCAATGCGATCCACACCGGCCGGTTCGATGCGTCCGGCACGGTGGCCAAGCTGCTGCGGTTGCCGCGAACGCGGTGGTCACACCCGCTGTACCGAGCGGCGGCGGGAGCCCTGGAGAGGCTTCCTGCGCGTCGGTTTCGAAGACCCGGCCCGCACCACGGCTTCGGCCCGCGTAGGCGGGGAATGCGGCCGATACGGCCACCGTCACCGACCGCGCCGAGACCGATGACCGGCCCGCTCCACCACTCGCACGGGCCCTTTCGGCCGACTCGACACGAACCGTACGGCCGGCGAAGTAAAACGGTTTCCGTTCCCGGGAATCCGGGAAAGAATCGAAAGGCGATTATCGGGCCGGCTTTATCTGATTCGATCTTGGTGACACGTGACACCGATAAAGAATGCCGCCCCGGCCCTCCGACCCGAATCATCGGGAATACCTCGAACGGCGGAAAAGCCCGCTCGCCGGGCCACGCCCTTGTGCCCCCACCGGCTCGCGTCACCGATACCCGGACATGCGTACGCCTGCCCGGGCGGCACGAGGCCGCCCGGGCAGGCGCGAGACGTCATCGAATCCTGATCATCGAATCCTGATCGGACCCTCCTGCACGGGCAGGGTCCGGTCCGGGATCGATCAGAACGTGTAGTCGCCCGAAGCCGCGTCCTGCTTGCCGGCACACCAGATCTCCACCGGGGAGCCGGAGATGCTCGTGTTGATCTTCACCGACCAGTTCGTGGCGCTCGGCGCGGCGGCCGAAGTGTCCTGCAGGCGCACGGTGGTGCCCGCAGCAAGCCGCGAAGTCCCGGAAACCGGGCCCAGGTTGATCTGGTTTCCGATGTTCATCGGCAGGTTCACGGTGCCGGTGAAGTCACGAACGGTGCCCGCACCCGCGCCGGTCTGGATGGTGCGGATGGTGGTGGTCAGCGAGTTCGCCGGGATCGCGATCGGCGCGGTCATCGGCGAGACGAGCTTCATCTTCTGCGCCGCCGTGCCGCCCGGGTCACTGGAGGTGAGGGTTCCAGTGCCGCCGGTGACCCACGTGGTACCCGTGCTGTCCTTGCAGGTGAGGTTCACGCTGCGCGAATCGGGAACCGCGTTCGCGGTGCCGGACAGCGCCATGACCGCGGCGAAGGCGGCGGCCGAGCAGGCGATACCGGCGCTTGCGAGCTTGGTACGAGACATGGTGGAGCTCCTTTTCATCGCTTCCGAGGACCTGGTGATGGCGCACGTTCTTCCCGGCCTGCACGCCGCAGGCGAAAACGGTGGAGCAACCGGCGGGCATCCCGAAGGGTCGGCCGACGCGGTACGAACCGGACGGCACGACGGTGTTATCGGGATCCGGGGCGGGCCCGCTTCTTCCCCACGCCGGGGCCCTCCGGCACAGCCAAAGTGAAACTGCGCAAGCGGAAGAAGTCAATACGGTTTTGTAGATGAATCCATCGGGCAGCGATCATGAATCGATCGCGGTTCCTATTGACTCGGTCAAGCTCAGAAACAGAAGGCCGGAGCAGGTTTATCAAAGTTGATCATGGTGACACGTGACACCAAGATCGCCACGTTTTACGCATTGCTTCCTGCGCCTTTATTCGCTAGATGTTCGGGCGGACCAGCAACGTTCGGAGTTCGCCATCCCGGCCTTTTCACCCAGCCACTCGGCCAACACTCCCGACACCCGTCGCCGACGGGCGACGGCCGTAGTGGGCGACGAAATGTCGCCCTCCGGGCGTACGCGGGGGAAGCGGACTCTCCCGCACCACCAGGCACCTCCCACCCGGCTAGGAGAAACGTGTCCCGAATGCGAAGAATCGCTCCGCGCAGGCTGATCGCGGCCGCGGCCGTCGGCGCCATCGCGAGCACCGGCGCCCTCGTCCTCGCCCCCGCCGCGCAAGCCGACACCGTCGACTACGCGACGCACTGCACCAACCCGTACTCGACGCCGCCGGACGGCCAGGTCAAGATCGACCTGGTGGTCACCCCTGCCAAGAGCAGCTACCAGGTGGGCGATGTCGTCTCGGTCGAGTGGCAGTGGAAGCTGTACCCCAAGGCCCCCACGTCGATCCCGGTCGTCGGCAAGGTGCCGAAGGACTCGACCTATCCGGTCGGTACGGTGAAGTTGACGGGCGCGCAGACCGGCAACTTCGCCATCCAGGGACCGAAGATCAACCCCGAGGCGCTGCCCGGCCAGGACCTGATCCTGAGCAACCCGGTCGGCAACCTCACACTGACCCAGGCCGGCCAGGTCAACCTGACCCCGGACATCTACTCGACGTGGACCACTGCGGTCGGGCAGACGGTCGAGACCAAGTGCTCGCCGATCAACCCCATCTCGGTGTCGCGCACCCTCACCGTGGACGGCCCCTCGCAGGGGGCGCCCACCCTGAGCGCGAACCCCGGTGAGTTCAACGCCGGCGCCCAGGTCGCGCTGGCCGGCAACAACTGGGCCGCGGGCACCCCGTCGGTGCAGTTGTGCGACGCGAACGGCGCCGCGTGCGACGCGAGCAAGATCGCGGCGAACAGCCTGGTGGTGGCCAACGGCGCGCTGTCCGGCAACATCAACACCGTCGCCACCGTGCCGACCGGCAACTACAAGCTCAAGGTCAAGGTCGGCGCCGGCGAGGCGGTCGCCGCGGTCAAGATCAACGCGGTCGCCCGACAGGCCACGCTCAGCCCCAACCGGGGCCCCGTGGGCACCGTCGTCTCGGTGACCGGCAAGAACTTCAACCCGAACCTGACCGTCATCGCGCGCGGCCAGACCGCGACGGGCTACGTGCTGGACGAGACGGCCGCGTACGCCGACTCGGCCGCCGACGGCACGATCACCATCCCGGACTTCGTGGTGAGCGACCCGAGCATCACCGCGGTCTGGATCACCGAGGGCGTCGACGAGACGACCGGCTTCGCCGTGCCGTTCACCATCGGCGCGGCCCTGCCGGCCACCCTGTCGGCGTCGCCCGCGACCACGCACGCCGGTGGCTCGGTCGCGGTGTCCGGCAACAACTGGACCCCGAACGGCTCCGCCGCCGCGTCGCTGTGCGCGGCCGACGGCTCCGCGTGCAGCGCCGCCCGGATCAGCTCGGGCCCGATCACCATCGCCGCCGACGGCACGCTCGCCGGCAACGTGACGATCGCCGGAAACGTGGGCGAGGGCACCTACAAGCTCAAGCTCAGCGACGGCAGCAACAGCGCGCTGACCTCGGTCACCGTGCAGCGCCGCTGGCTGGAGCTGAACAAGACGTCCGGCGACCCGTGCACGTTCGTCCTGGTCACCGGGCACGGCTACGGCTCGCTCGCGTGGGTCAACGTCAACGGTCTGGCGGGCAACTCCAAGACCAGTGACTGGGCCGGCGCCTGGGCGAACGCCAACGGCGACTTCAGCATCTGGATCCTGATCACGAAGTCGAACACCACCGGCATCATCGCGTCGGAGACCTTCCACTCCGACCGCAACGCGTCGACCCCGTTCACCGTGACGGGCTGACGTATATCCGAAGGGCTCGACCGGAGGCCGCCGTCCCTGGGGACGGCGGCCTTCGTTGTGCCCGATACCGGGGTCCGGGAGGGGACGATCGCATTCCGCTTCCCTTGCCGCGCGGCAAGTCGATCATGTTGACACGTGACACCTGGATCGCCTCGGAATAGTCATTGACTTCGTCAGCAATTAACGGATGAATACGGTGTCGGACCATCTATTGCCGACCGCTACCGCATCCGTCGCATTCCGACCGGCGGCCCGCCACGCTCCGAGAGGGCGGAGGCCGCAGAATTCCGGGATCGCGCGATGCCGCTCCACCGTGGCAGTAGGCATATTCCCATCCCCGCGAGGAGAATAGTGTCCCGAATGCGAAGAATCGCTCCACGCAGGCTGCTCGCCTCGACAGCCGTCGTCGCCGTCGCGACCGCCGGCGGTCTCGTGGTCCTCGCACCGTCCGCCCAGGCGGTCCCGGTCGACTACACGACGCACTGTGTCAACAAGTACTCGCCGAACCTGCCCAACGGTCAGGTCCAGATGGATCTGCAGGTCACGCCGGACAAGCCCACGTACGCCGTGGGTGAAGAGGTCACGGTCAAGTGGCACTGGACGGTGTTCCCGAAGGCCCCGCCGACCATTCCGGTGATCGGCAAGGTGCCCGCGAACTCGACCTACCTCGACGGCACGGTGAAGCTCTCCGGTGCCCAGAGCGGCAACTTCAAGGTGATCGGGCCGCAGGACAACCCGGAGGCCCTGCCCGGCCAGGACCTCAAGGTCAGTGACGGCACCGGCAAGTTCACCCTGACCACGCCCGGTGACGTCGCCCTGACCCCGGACATCTACTCGACCTTCACCACGGCCCTGGGCCTGAAGGTGCCGACCGACTGCACGCCGGTGACCCCGGTCGCGGTCTCGCGCACCCTCAAGGTCGAAGGCACCTCGCAGGAGCCGGCCACGCTGTCCGGTCCGGCCGAGGCCGCCGCCGGCGCGCCGATCGCACTGACCGGTGCGCACTGGCCGGCCGGCACCCCGTCGGTCGAGCTGTGCGACGCCGCCGGCGCGGCGTGCGACGCGGCCAAGATCGCGCCCGGCAACACCCTCGCGGTGGCCGACGGCGCGCTCACCGGCAACGTGAGCACGATCGCCACGGTGGCCGCGGGCGACTACAAGATCAAGGTCAAGGTCGGTGCCTCCGAGGCGCTCGCCCCGATCAAGATCACCGCCACCGCGCGGCAGATCAGCCTCGACCCGGCCAGTGGTCCGGTGGGCACCACGGTCAAGGTCACCGGGAAGAACTTCACCCCGAACCTGACCATCATCGCGCGCGGCCAGACCGCTTCGGGCTACGTGCTGGACGAGACGGCCGCGTACGCCGACTCGGCCGCCGACGGCACCTTCACCATCCCGGACTTCGTCGCGAGCGACCCGTCGATCGCCTCGATCTACGTGACCGAGGGCACCGACGACACCACCGCGATCACCACTCCGTTCCGCATCACCGTCCCCGGCGCGAGCCTGGACCAGACCGTGACCGGCAACGTGGTGGCCGGCGGCCTGACCATCTCCCAGGAAGCCGGCGCGATCAAGCTGTCGGACATCACGATCAACGGCCAGGCGCAGAACATGACCGGCGCGCTGAACACCGTGACCGTGAAGGACTTCCGCAGCGGCAACACCGGGTGGACCCTCACCGGCTCGGTGTCCGACTTCACCAACGGCACCGGCGGCAAGATCGGCGCCGACAAGTTCACCTGGACCCCGAAGGTCGCCGCGGGCCCGGGCTCGCCCAGTGTCGCGGTGCCCGGTAGTGCCGGCCCGATCGGCACCGGCGCCACGCTGGCGTCCGCTCCGGCGGCGCCCGTCACCGGCGGTACCTTCGCCGCCGACGCCGACCTCTCCCTCGCCGTCCCGGCGTACCAGGCGGTCGGCACCTACACCGCCACGCTGACCCTCTCGATCAGCTGACGCGATAGCACGAGCAACACCGAAACTCCGGGCGGCCCCCGCGACGACAGTCGCGGGGGCCGTCCGGAGTTCCCGGCCGGGAACGATCCAACGGCCCGTCAATTTCCTTGCCACCCAAGCGAGTTGCTGCGCAATTCCGAGTGCGGCGCGGGTTGCCGTCAGTAATCATTGATCGTGCCAAACATCGTGTCGGTCGGGGACCCGCTCGGAACCAACCCGGTCCCCACCGCGCCTTGGCACCGATCGATTCCCGACTCCGGCAAGGAAATCCGTGTTCAAGAGAAACCAGAGAAACTCGGCCCGTCGCGTCCTGGCGGCTTGCGCGACGGCGATCGTCGTCGCGGCCGTCGGCCTGACGTCGGCGGCACCCGCACAGGCGGACACCATCACGTACCAGGAGCGATGCTCCTCCTCCATCCTCGGCATACGGTTCCCGGAAGACGCGTTCGACGTGGACCTGGTCGTCAGCCCGGACAAGCCGACCTACAACCCGGGCGAAACGGTCACCGTCACCTGGCACTGGGGTACGCAGCCGAAGTATCCGGGAATGCCGCACATCGACTCGATCCCGTTCTACGCAGAGGCCGCCGTGAACGTGGGCGGCTCGCAGCACACCGCCTTCGGGGTACGCGGTCAGGGCCGCCCGGCGCCGGAGAATCCCTCCGGCTCCCTTGAACTCACCGATCTCACCGGCACGTTCACGATCCCCGGAAGCGGCCCGGTCACGCTCACCCCGGGCACCTACACGGTGACCGCGGAGGGCATCGGGGGGACGCTGATCGACTGCGCCCCGGTCGTGCCACCGGCCGTCTCGCGCACTCTGACGGTCGGTGCCGACTCCGGCGCCGGCACGGTGTCCCAGCACATCACCGGCGTGATCGGCACCGGCGGGCTGACCATCTCCCAGCAGGGTGACGGCATCCGACTCGTGGGCGGCGCGGTGAGCACCCGCGCGCAGACCATGTCCGGCCCGCTGAACCCGATCACCGTCACCGACGTGCGCGGCGGCTCGCTCGGCTGGACGCTCACCGCCGACATCGGCGACTTCACCTCACCGGACGGCGGCCGGATTCCGGCCGATCACTTCACCTGGGTACCGGCGGTGGAGAGCGCGCCGGGCGGCCTGAGCGTCGCGGTGCCCGGCACGCCCGGCCGGATCGCCGGCGGATCCGTGCTGGCGTCGACGCCGAACGCCCCGCGAACCGGCGGCGCGTTCATCGCCAAGGCATCGATCTCGCTCGCCGTACCCGCGATGCAGCAGCCCGGTGCCTACGACACCACACTGACCCTGTCACTGAGCTGACCCGCCGCCCCGGCGGGCCCGCCCACCCGTTTCCCGGTGTGCGGGCCCGCCGTGTTCCGGTGCGGCGACTACTGCGCCGTCGCCAACCTGGCCAGCGCCGCGTCGATGCGGGACAGGACCCGGTCGCGGCCGAGTACCTGGAGCGACTCGAACAGGGGCAGGCCGATCGTGCGACCGGTCACCGCGACCCGGACCGGGGCCTGCGACTTGGACAACTTCAGGCCGTGCGCGGCACCCGCGGCCTCGACCGCGGCCTTGAGCGCGTCCACGTTCCACTCGGCCCCCGCGAGCTCCTCGCGCGCACTGGCCAGCACGTCCGCGGCGCCCGGCTTCATCGCCTTGGCCCAGGCCGCCTCGTCCTCGGCCGGCGCGTCCAGGAACAGGAAGTCCACGTACATCGGGACCTCGTCGAGCACCGTGATCCGGGTCTGCACGAGCGGCGCGACCTCGGCGAACACCGCCGGGTCGTACGCCTCCTTCGCCCACGGCGCCTTCTCCCCGAGCACCCACGGCTCGCACGCCTTCACGAACGCGTCCGCGTCCAGCGCGCGAATGTAGTCGGCGTTGAACGAGGACAACTTCTTCACGTCGAAGAACGCCGACGACTTGTTCACGTCCCGCAGGTCGAAGAGCTGCTCCAGCTCCGCGTACGGCCGGATCTCCACGTCGTCCTTCGGGCCCCAGCCGAGCAGGAAGAGGTAGTTCACCAGCGCCTCGGGCAGGTAGCCCTCGTCCAGGTAGGACTCCAGCGCCACCTTGTCCCGGCGCTTGGACAACTTCTGCCGCTTCTCGTTGACGATCACCGGCAGGTGCGCCCACTGCGGCGCGGTCGCGCCCAGCGCCTCCCACAACAGCTGCTGCTTGGCCGCGTTGGACAGGTGCTCCTCGCCGCGGATGACGATGGTGATCCGCTGGTCGACGTCGTCGACCACGTTCGCCAGCAGGAACACCGCCGAGCCGTTGCCCCGGGCCACCACGAAGTCCTCCAGCGAGGCGTTCGGGAACTCGGTGTCGCCGCGGACCAGGTCGGCCACCACCGTGACGCCCTCGTCCGGCGTACGGAAGCGCAGTGCGCGCCCCTCGCCCGCGGGCAGCCCGCGGTCGCGGCAGAAGCCGTCGTAGCCCAGGTGCTTGGAGCCGGTCCGGGCCTCCAGGTCCTCACGCGTGCAGTCGCAGTAGTACGCGCGGCCCGCGTCGAAGAGCTCGACCGCCTTCTCGCGGTGCAGCGCGGTGTTCTGCGACTGGAAATACGGGCCCTCGAAGGCCGGGTCGGACGCGTTGATGCCGATCGCCGCGAGCGCGCCGATGATGCCCTCGGTCCACTCGGGCCGGTTCCGCGCCTCGTCGGTGTCCTCGACACGCAGTACGAACGTGCCGCCGGCCTTGTGCGCGACGGCCCAGTTGTACAGCGCGGAACGAGCGCCACCGACGTGGAACATGCCGGTGGGAGAGGGAGCGAAGCGAACACGAACCGAAGAGGCAGACATGTGCTCCAGGGTATCCGCCGAGCGCACCGGGTTCGGGCCGGTATCCGGCTCGGCACCGCACCCCGCGAGCAGGCGTCCGATTCAGCGCATCACCTCGGGGACGGGCATGTCCACCCACACGGTCTTCCCGTCGCCCTGGTGCACGACCACCCCCCAGTCCAGCGTCAGCCGCCGGATGATGTGCAGTCCGTGTCCGCCCGGTCGTGTCCCCGAATGCGGAGCACGTGCCTGCGGCGGCTCCTCGCTGCGGTCGTCCACCTCGATCCGCAACAGCTCGCTCGTCCGCACGACGCGCAACTCCACCGGACCGCCCGCGTGCAGGCACGCGTTGGTGACCAGCTCGACCGCGACGAGCAGCACGTCGTCGGCGGTCAGCATCACCTGCTCGTCCTGGGAACCCGACCATCCGTACGCGTGGAGCGTGTTGCGGATGAACGTCCTCGACCGCGCCACCGCCCCCTTCGCGCCCTCGAACGGCAATCTCCGCACCTGACGAAGCGGTGGTGTGGAGAAGCAGGCGCCCCCGTCGCCGGGCGCCTGCGATCGCATGGCGCACATCTACTGGCTCACCTCGCTCACGCTGCTACGCGGTGATAGTTGCCCGCATCCCGCTGGAGGACACCAGAAGTCACGGGCTACTCTCCGACCGCCTCTGCCAGGGTCTCGTGGAAAGTGAACCCCTGTACCGCACCGGTGATCTCGAATACCCGCGCAACAGCGGGTTGAACGCCCACGAGGTGGACGGCTCCTCCCGCGGCCTGCGCGCGCAGCCGGGCGGCGAGAAACGCGTTCAGCCCGGTCGAATCACAGAAATCGAGGTCCGAGCAGTCGATCACCAGACGCGTACTGCCCTGCTCGACACACTCGAACAGGCGGTCCCGCACCGCGGCGGCACTGTCCACGTCGATCTCACCGGCGACCGTAACGATCGCAGAGGTGCCATTGGTGCTCACCGACACCGTCAAGCCGCCCTGCATGCCAGCCTCCTGCTGCCCTTTGCCCATCGAGTACTCCGGCCCGGGCACACGATAGACGACCGCCCCCGAATGCGGGGGGTCGGCTTGCCCGCACAAGTTTTTCGGGTGGATGGTGTTTGCTCTCCCCCATCCGGGTTAGGCGCACGGGAGAGACCTCAAAAGCGTGACGAGGGGGAGGCATGGCAGTACAGCTCGAAGCCGAGATGCAGGTCCGGGGGTCACAGCGGCCACCGGCGACGGACACCGGGGCAGAAGAGCTGGATCTGTGCGAACTCGCGCGTGAATTCGACGACGACGAGATCGGATCGATGGGCGCCGCCGACGCGCGCGCGCTCTCGAAGACACTCTTCCGGCGGCTGAACCGGCTGGAAGAGGGCACGCACGAGTACCAGTACGTGCGCAACACCCTCATCGAACTCAACCTGCCGCTGGTGCGCTTCGCGGCGGCTCGCTTCCGCACCCGCAGCGAGCCGCTGGAGGACATCGTCCAGGTCGGCACGATCGGGCTGATCAAGGCGATCGACCGCTTCGACACCGAGCGCGAGGTGGAGTTCCCGACCTTCGCGATGCCGACCATCCTCGGCGAGATCAAGCGCTTCTTCCGGGACACCTCGTGGTCCGTCCGGGTGCCGCGCCGACTCCAGGAGTTGCGGCTGCGGCTGGCGAAGGCGAGCGACGAGCTCGGCCGGCGCCTGGAACGGGCGCCCACCGTCGCCGAGTTGGCGGACTTCCTGGACGTCTCCCGCGAGGAGGTCGTCGAGGGCATGATCGCCTCGAACGGCTACAGCGCCTCGTCGCTGGACACCCCCGCGGGCGCCGGCGACGACGCCGCGGTTCCGATGGACCGGCTCGGCGCGGACGACGACGCGATCGAACTGGTGGAGAACCGAGAGTCGCTCAAGCCGCTGATCGCCGCGCTCCCGCCGCGCGAGAAGCACATCCTGATGTTGCGCTTCTTCGGCGGCAAGACCCAGTCCGAGATCGGCGAGCAACTGGGCATCTCCCAGATGCACGTCTCTCGGCTGCTGTCGCGCACGCTCGGCACTCTGCGCGCGGGTCTGCTCACCGAGAGCTGAGCCGGGCCGCGGCGCGCCCCGGGAGCCGCCGCGCCGCGCGGATGCGACACGGCCGATGCGACACGAAGGGGCGGCACCCGATCACGATCGGGTGCCGCCCCTTCGTCGCGTCACCGCCCGGGCGCCGGGTCACCGGCCCGGGTCACCGGGGCCGGACTCAGCCCTTGGGGGCCTCGAACTTCTGCGTACGCTGCATGCCCGCCGCGCGACCCTTGGCCGAGATCACCAGGGCCATCTTGCGCGACGCCTCGTCGATCATCTCGTCGCCGAGCATCGCGGCGCCCTTCATGCCGCCCTCGGCCGAGGTGCACCAGTCGTACGCGTCGAGGATCATCTCGGCGTGGTCGTAGTCGGCCTGGGTCGGCGAGTACAGCTCGTTCGCGGCGTCGATCTGGCCGGGGTGCAGCACCCACTTGCCGTCGAAGCCCAGCGCGGCCGAGCGGCCGGCCACCCGGCGGAAGCCGTCGACCTCCTTGATCTGGAGGTAGGGGCCGTCGATCGCCTGGAGGTCGTTGGCCCGCGCGGCCATCAGGATCCGCATCAGGATGTAGTGGTACGCGTCGCCGGTGTCGTAGCCCGGCGGCTGCTCGCCGACCACGAGGGACTTCATGTTGATCGACGCCATGAAGTCGGCCGGGCCGAAGATGATGGTCTCCACGCGCGGCGACGCGGCGGCGATCTCGTCGACGTTGACCAGTCCTCGGGCGTTCTCGATCTGCGCCTCGATGCCGATCCGGCCGACCTCCAGGCCGACCGTCTTCTCGATCTGGGTGAGCAGCAGGTCCAGGGCCTTGACCTGGCCGGCGTCCTGGACCTTCGGCAGCATGATGGCGTCGAGGTTGGCCCCCGCGCCCTCCACGACGGTGACCACGTCGCGGTAGGTCCAGTGGGTGGTCCAGTCGTTGACCCGCACGACGCGGATCCGATTCCCCCAGTCGCCGTTGTTGAGCGCGTCGACGATGGTGTGCCGCGCGCCCTCCTTCGCGAGCGGGGCGCAGGCGTCCTCGAGGTCGAGGAACACCTGGTCGACCGGAAGCCCCTGCGCCTTCTCGATGAAGCGCGGGTTGCTGCCGGGCACAGCCATACAGGAACGGCGGGAACGCAAGCTACGCGATGTGGCGGCCATGTCTCTGGTCCTCCCAGTGCTGCGGATCGTGCGGTCAGGTTACCGACGGGTCACCCCTGGCGGACTATGAGGTGGCGCACGTTCGGCCTCGCACGTCGCCGGGGCGGGACCACGTTCCGCGCCCGCGCGTTGTGGGACGCTGTGGCGCATGACGGACACCGACGCACTCCCGGAAGCGGACGCGCTGCGCGAGGAAGCCGCGAAGAAGTCCGGCCTGCTCTGGCTCACGGTCGGCACCGCACCCGCCCGCCCGGTCTGGCACGTGTGGCTGGACGGCGCGTCGTGGCTGGTGACGGCCCGCGCGGACGGCGCGGTCGAGCAGTTCGTGCCCGGCCTGGCCGAGGCCGCCGAGGCGCTCGTGGACCTGCGCAGCAAGGACAAGGGCGGCCGGCTGCCCGGCTGGACCGCCCGGGTCGCCGTGGTGGCACCGGACGACCCGGCGTGGGAGCCGGCCGTGCTGGCCCTGCACGCGGCCCGGTTGAACGCGCCCGACGGCGAGGAGCAGCCGGCCCGCTGGAAACGCGAGTGCGACCTGATCCGGTTGACCCCGACCGGCCCGGCCCGGGATCTGCCCCGGGACGCCGGACGCACCGTTCCGGTCGGGTCGCCGGCCGTGACGCGCGGCGCGTCCCCGTTCAACCTGTCGATCGGCCGCCTGCGCCGGCGCGGCTGACAGACGGTGCCCCCGGGCCGGGCCCGGGCGCCGACCGTCCGCGGGACGTCGGGCGCGGCGACGGAGCCGCCTCGGGTGAGCCGTGGGCCCGCACCGGATGAGGCCGCCCCGGGTGGGCCCGACGCCCGATCAGAAGAACAACACCGGGTCGTGCTTGAGGCCGGCGGGGACCGGCGGCTTGCCGGTCCGGCCGATGTCGGGGCGGCGCGTGGTGGAACTCGTGGGCGCGCCGGTCGTCGGCGGCCGCGTGCTCGAGCCGCCGGTCGAGGTGCCGTTGCTGCCGCCGGTCGGGCGGCCCTGGGTGGTCAGGTCCTTGTCCACCACGTCCTTGGGCTCCGGCGCGTGCACGTCGACCCGTTCGCCGTAGCCGAGGAAGTCGAACGCGCCGGTCTGCTTCGCGTCCTGGGCCGACTCCATCCGCAGCAGGTACGGGGCGCCCTCGGTGGCCACCCAGATGGTGCCGCCCGCGCCCGGCGTGCGATTCTCCAGGGCGATCGCCTTGTGGCCGTTGACCTGCTTGACCGCGCCCTTCTCCAGCTTGCCCGGCTTGCCCATCAGCTTGTTGGTCAGCCGCTCGACGTAGGTGTTCTCCACGATGCCGCCGTACTTCTTGTCCCCGGAGGGGACCTGTACGTACTTGTCGTGGTTGGCCGTCTCGCTGCCGTTGCCCTCGACCTTGGACCAGAACTTCGCGTCCCCCCGGAACCAGACCTGGTTCTGCACCCGGGTGATGTACGCGGTCGTGTTGTCCTCGACGATCTGGCCCTCGCTGCCGGTGCTGGTGAAGCGCATGTCCACGCTGAACGGCTTGGCCGGCCTGCCGGACGCGCCCGGGACCGCCAGTTCGCCCTTGACGTGCACGGACTTCGCGGCGGCCGTCGCGGCCTGGGCACGCTGAAGGATCGCCGCCGGGTCCAGCCCGTCCACCTGGTTGCCGAGCGGCGCACCCGCCGTCGGCTCGTCCACCGGCGCCTGCCACGAGCGGTGTGCGGGCCGTCCCGCACTGCACCCGGCGGCCAGCACCGTGACCGATACAGCCGTCGCCACCACGAAGCCGCGCCGCACGTGATCCACCGTTGGGTTCCTCGTCGTTCGATGTCTCGTTGGTTCGCTGACCTGATCGACGCACGCCCGCGTCGACGTCCTGCGGGAAACGGTATCCCGGAGCCGGAATCCCCCGCCTCAGTCGGTACCCGGCACCGGCCCGGTGGGCTTGCCCGAGGGCTGACCCGAGGGTTTTCCGGAGGGCTGACCCGAGGGTTTGACCGGGGACTTGTCCGGCGACTTGTCCGACGGTTCCTTGCCGTCGGTCATCGACCCGTAGTCGAGCACGTCGTCGGGCTTGGGCAACACCAGCGGGAAGTCCTGGTTGTACTCGAACAGTTCGAGCGATCCGCCGCTCGGCGAAGGAATGTACTTGAGCGGGAACGGGGTCCCCTTCAGCGCCACCCGCAGTTCGCCGCCGCGCCCCCGGTCGGCCACCACCTTGAGTGACTCGGCGCCGCGTATCTTCTCCCGGCCGTCCTTCTTGAGCTTGCCGTTGAGCCGGATCAGATCGGTGATCATGTCCTGCATCCGGGTGAACCCGGACAGCCGCGCGTAGCTGGGATCGGCGGGCGGCACCTTGACGAACTTGTCCCGCAGCGTCTGGGCCGACTCCTCGACGTCGGTCCCCCCGCGCCCGTCCCGACCCCGATACAGCCGGGCGTCGCCGCGCACGAACAGGTCCTCGCCGATCCGCAGCAGTTCGATGGTGCTGTCCGCGGTGACCACGGTGCCCACCCCTCCCTCGCGCTTGAGCCGCAGATCGATCCGGAACTCCTGGGTCTGGATCCGCCACACGCCCTGCACGTGGACCGCGACGGCCGTCGCGGCCGCCGCCTTGGACTTGCCGGCGATGGAATCCGCGGATTCCGAGCCGAGCCCGGTCTCCGCCTTCGAACACGCCGTGCCGGTGAGGACGCAGGCGGCCAGGAGGGCGATCGTGGTCTTCGTCTGAGGCAAGCGCACGGGCGGCACTGTACTGAGCCGGGCGCGAGGTGTCGTGATCATGCCCACGTCGACCGGTAGCCTGACCGTCCGGGGGCATACGAGGAACGACCGCGCGGATCGGCCGCGGATCGGCCCGAGCGGGCATACACATCGGCGACGGAGGGACCACGGCATGGGTGCGTCATCCGGGCGGGTGTTCATCTCGCACCTGGCGGGCGTGGCCGTGTTCGACCCCAACGGCGACCACGTCGGCCGGCTGCGCGACGTGGTGGTGATGCTGCGCACCGCCCAGCTCCCCCCGCGCGTGCTCGGCCTGGTCGTCGAGGTGGCCACCCGTCGGCGGATCTTCGTCCCGATGACCCGGGTGACCAGCGTGGAGACCGGCGAGGTGATCACCACCGGGCTGGTCAACATGCGCCGCTTCGAGCAACGGCCGAGCGAGACGCTGGTGCTCGCCGAGATGCTCGATCGCCGGGTGAGCCTGGCCGAGACCGACGAGCCGGTGACCGTGCTGGACGTCGCGATGGCGCTCGGACGCGGTCGCGACTGGCTGATCTCCAAGCTCTTCGTGCAAAAGGGCGGCACCTCCGGCCTGCGCCGGCGACGCGGCGAGACGATCACCGTGGACTGGAACGCGGTGGTCGGTTTCGAGCGCCCCGAGGACCAGCAGGGCGCGGCCAACCTGCTCGCCACCTTCGAGCAGTTGCGGCCCGCCGACCTGGCGAACGTGCTGCACAACCTCTCCGCCAAGCGCCGCGCCGAGGTGGCCGCGGCGCTCGACGACGACCGGCTCGCGGACGTGCTGGAGGAACTGCCCGAGGACGACCAGGTGGAGATCCTGGGCCAGCTCCAGGAGGAGCGCGCGGCCGACGTGCTGGAGGCGATGGACCCGGACGACGCGGCCGACCTGATCTCCGAGCTGCCCGAGGACACCGCGGAACGCCTGCTCGGCCTGATGGAGCCGGAGGAGGCCGAGGACGTGCGCCGGCTGCTGACCTACGTCGAGGACACCGCCGGCGGCATGATGACCACCGAGCCGATCGTGCTCGAACCCGGCGCCACCATCGCCGAGGCGCTCGCCCACGTGCGCAACGCCGACCTCTCGCCG
This sequence comes from Embleya sp. NPDC050154, assembly GCF_044460165.1. Lineage (NCBI taxonomy): Bacteria > Bacillati > Actinomycetota > Actinomycetes > Kitasatosporales > Streptomycetaceae > Embleya > Embleya sp. NPDC050154. The sequence goes on along the minus strand of NZ_JBITJP010000021.1, from coordinate 124,841 downwards.
GCCCTGGCCAGTCAGGTCTACGTGTGCCGGCCGCCGACCGAGACGCCGACCGGGAAGTACCTGGGCACGGTGCACTTCCAGCGCTTGTTGCGCGATCCGCCGTTCACCCTGGTCGGCGCGGTGCTGGACACCGACCTGATGCCGCTGCGCCCGGACACCCCGCTCGCCGAGGTGACCAGCTTCCTGGCCGCGTACAACATGGTCGCGGCGCCGGTGGTGGACGAGGACGACCACCTGCTCGGCGCGGTCACCGTCGACGACGTGCTCGACCATCTGCTGCCCGAGGACTGGCGCGAGGGCGCCATACACGGAGACGGGGGTGTCCGCCGTGGCTCGTGAGAGCACGAGCGCCGACAAGCGCCGCCGCCCGCGCCTGGATCAACCGCGCGATCCGGGGCGGCGTCCGCTGCTGCCCGCGTACGACCCGGAGGCGTTCGGCCGGTTCTCCGAGCGGATCGCCCGTTTCCTGGGCACCGGTCGGTTCCTGGTCTACATGACCGCCACGGTGATCGTGTGGATCGGCTGGAACATCTTCGTGCCGCCGGCGCTGCGCTTCGACGAGTACCCGTTCATCTTCCTGACCCTGGCACTGTCCCTCCAGGCGTCCTACGCGGCGCCGCTGATCCTGCTCGCGCAGAACAGGCAGGACGACCGGGACCGGGTCAACCTGGAGCAGGACCGGGCCCGCAACGAGCGCAACATCGCCGACACCGAATATCTGACCCGCGAGGTCGCGGCACTGCGGATCGCCCTCGGCGAGGTCGCCACCCGGGACTTCCTGCGTTCGGAACTCCAGTCCATGCTCAAGGAGTTGGACGAGCGACGGGAGACCGACGGGTGGCTGATGGGACGCGACGTCACCGACGCGCACCTGACCCGGCAGCAGCCGCCGCCGGACCCGGAACATCCCTGAGCCGGCACCGGATCCGGGTCGACGGCGGGGTCGAACTTCTTCATACACGCGTATGAGTCACTTGTGTAAGACATTTGTCTAATCCCCGGTTACCATCGCCCCATGGGACACCGCGAAGACCTGCTGGCCGGCGCCAAACGTTGTCTGTACGAGAAGGGCTACATGCGCACGACCGCGCGCGACATCGTCGCCGTGTCGGGCACCAACCTCGGATCGATCGGCTACCACTACGGGTCCAAGGACGCGCTGATGCAGCAGGCGCTGCTGGAGTCGATCAAGGAGTGGGGCAACGAGTTGAGCGCCGCGCTGGTCGACGCGGTCGGCGCCGAGTCCGCGCCGCTGGAGCGCTTCGAGGCGATCTGGACGCGGGTGATCGATCTGATGGAGTCGCACCGGATGATGTGGGCCGCCAACTTCGAGATCCTGGCCCACCTCGACGACCTGCCGGAGATCCACAAGGTGCTCGCCGCGGCGCAGGACGAGGGCCGGTCCGGGTTGGCCTCGGTGTTCCTGGGCGTGCCCGAGGAGGGCAACGAGCATCTGACCGGCACCGTCGGGGCGCTGTGTCAGGCGCTGCTGGTGGGCGTGGTCCGCCAGTGGATGCTCGCGCCGGAGGCCGCCCCGACCGGCCGTGATCTCGCCGAGGGCATGCGCTTGCTCATGGGCGGGAGCCGCGCCGCGGGCTGAACCGGCCCCAGGACAGCACCACGTGGGCCAGGACACCCGCGATCAGCCCCCAGAACGCGGATCCGATCCCGCCGATGGTGACCCCGGACGCGGTGGCCAGGAAGGTGATCAGCGCCGCCTCGCGGTGCTCGTCGTCGGCCATCGCGCCGGTGAGGCCGCTCGCCAGCGCGCCGAACAGCGCGACGCCCGCGACCGCGGCCACCAGTTCCTTGGGCAGGCCCGCGAACAGCGCGACCAGCGTCGACCCGAACATGCCCACGATCAGATAGAAGACCCCGCACGAGACCCCCGCGACGTAACGCCTGCGGGGGTCGTGGTGCGCCTCGGGGCCGGTGCAGATCGCCGCGGTGATCGCGGCCAGGTTGATCGCGTGCGACCCGAACGGCGCGAGCAGCGTGGACACCGCCCCGGTCGAGCCGATCAGCACCCGGTCGTTCGGCGTGTAGCCGGACGCGGCCAGCACCCCCATCCCGGGCGCGTTCTGGGACGCGAGGGTGGCCACCAGGAGCGGCACCGCGATGCCGATCAGGGCCGGCACCGACAGGTGCGGCGTGGTCCACTCCGGGCGGGCGATCTCGAACGCCTCGATCCGCACGTGCAACCGCGACGTCGCCGCCGAGCAGGCCACCCCGACCACGAGCGCGACGAGCACCGCGTAGCGCGGGAGGAAGCGCTTGGCGAGCAGGTAGCCGAGCAGCACGCCGCCGGCTGTCCAGGGCGCGGACTTGACCGAGGTGAACACCCCGGTGCCGAACGAGAACAGGATCCCGGCCAGCATCGCGGACACCACGGCGGCGGGCACCCGCCGCATCAGTCGGCCGAACACGCCGGTCACCCCGATCACGGTGATCAGCACACCGGTGACCACGAACGCGCCGATCGCCTCGGGGTAGGAGTACGACCCCAGGCTGGTCACCAACAGCGCGGCGCCCGGCGTGGACCACGCGGTGACGATCGGCATCCTGGTGTACAGGCTCAGCCCCAGGCAGGTCAGCCCGCTGCCGAGGGACAGTGCCCAGACCCACGAACCGGTCTGCTCCCGGGTCAGCCCGCCCGCCGAGGCCGCGGACAGCACGATCACCAGCGGCCCCGAGTAGGACACCAGCACCGCGATCAGGCCGGCGAGCACGGCCGAGAAGGACGCGTCCCGCCACAGGCTCGGCCTGCCCGCCGCCGGCGCCGGCTTCGTGTCCGTCGTGGTTCGCGTAGTCACCGGGCGCCTCGCCTCGTGGTTCAGTCGTGGTCGTAGACGGTGACCGGGACACCGCACGCGCTCAACCGTTCCAGGACGAGCGGCTCCACCCTGCCCCAGTTGCCCCCGGCCAGACCACAGCCGATTCGCGGCATGTGGACCGAGGCACCCAGTTCCAGGGCCCGGCGCCCGACTTCGGCCAACGCCCGGTCGATCGCGTCGTAGCGCACCGGCGGCCCTTGCTGCCGGTACGCATCCCGTGCCGGCCGATCATGTTGGCCACCCACAGGTGGGTGTCGACCCGGACCGGACGCACCGCGCCCAGCCCGAAGTCGTTCCCGGCCCGCTCGCGATGCCAGTGCCGATAGTCGGCCTCCGGCTCGGACCAGCGCCGGGACAGCGCGAGCACGAAGCCCTTGCCCCAGCCGCCCTGGTCGTTGCACACGTGCGCGATCACCTTGACGCCCTTGCCCACGGGCGTGGTGGCGTCTCCTCGGACATACGTGACGGTCGCCATGCGCGGCAACGTAGCCGTCCGCGCCGACGCGCCGGCAATCGTTTCCTACGACCGGCGGTGGGCTCGACCGGAGAGCCCCGCGGCGAACAGCCGGGCCGCGTTGTCGTGGCAGACCGCCCGCAGCCAGTCGTCGCCCAGGTCGAGCCCGGCCAGCGCGTCGAGCCCGTGCGCGTAGCCGTACGGGATGTTCGGGAAGTCGCTGCCCCACAGGATCCGGTCCCCCACGTCCCGCAACCGGGAGCGATCGGCGGGCGGGAAGGGCGTGAACTCCTCGACGAAGTCGGTGAAGGCCATCGTGGTGTCCAGGTGCACCCCCGGGTAGCGGTCCGCGAGGTCGAGGAACGCGCCGTACTCCGGCATCCCCATGTGCGCGACGATCAGCCGCAGCCGGGGGTGCCGGGCCAGCACCCGGGCGATCGGCTCGGGCCCGGTGTGCGCGCCCGGCACCGGCCCGGACCCGCAGTGCGCGACCACCGGCACCCCGGCGTCCGCGAGCGTGCCCCACACGTCCTCCAGCAGCGGATCGGTCGGATCCCACCCGCCGACCTGGACGTGCGCCTTGAACACCACCGCACCCGCGTCGATCGCCTCGCGCACGTATTTCGCCGCGCCCGCCTCCGCGAAGAAGGTCGCGGTGTGCAGGCAGTCCGGCGTACGGTCGGCGAACTCGCGCGCCCACGCGTTCAGCCACGCGGCCATCTCGGGCTTGTGCGGATAGAGCATCGACGTGAACGCCGAGACGCCGAACCGGCGCAGCGTGGCGACCCGTTCGTCCTCGTCCAGCCGGTAGGTGATCGGCCACGGCCGGCCGAGCAGCGGACCGGCCGCGTCGAAGTACGCCCACACCTTGTCCAGCACGCGCCCCGGCATGAAGTGCGTGTGCACGTCGATCAGCGACGCCAGGCCCAGCTCCCGGCGGAAGCCGGCCACGCGCGTCTCCTCGGCCACCGTCGTCACACGGCCACCTCCCCATTCGGCTCGGAGGTCGATGCTCTCAAAGAGTTTTTCCGAGGGCGTCGTAAGCTCACGGTATGGCTTCTGCAACCCTGCCCTCGGCGGACGACGTCCAGGATGCGCTGGCGACCGTCCAGGACCCCGAGATCCACCGGCCCATCACCGAACTGGGCATGGTCAAATCCGTCGAGATCCACGCCGACGGGCGGGTCGCGGTCGGGGTGTACCTGACCGTCAGCGGCTGCCCGATGCGCGAGACGATCATCAGCCGGGTCGAGACCGCGGTCGGCGCGCTGCCCGGCGTCACCTCGGTCGGGGTCGAGCTGGACGTGATGAGCGACGCGCAGCGCAAGGAACTCGCGAGCAACCTGCGCGGCGGTCAGGCCGAGCGCGAGGTGCCGTTCGCCCAACCCGGTTCGCTCACCCGCGTATACGCGGTGGCCTCCGGCAAGGGCGGCGTGGGCAAGTCGTCGGTGACCGTGAACCTGGCCGCCTCGATGGTCGCGCAGGGGCTCAAGGTCGGCGTCGTGGATGCGGACATCTACGGCCACTCGGTGCCGCGCATGCTCGGCACGGAGGGCAAGCCCACCCAGGTCGAGAACATGATCATGCCGCCGTCCGCGTCCGGCGTGAAGGTCATCTCGATCGGCATGTTCACCCCGGGCAACACTCCGGTGGTCTGGCGCGGTCCGATGTTGCACCGCGCGCTCCAGCAGTTCCTCGCCGACGTCTACTGGGGCGACCTGGACGTGCTGCTGCTCGACCTGCCGCCGGGCACCGGCGACATCGCCATCTCGGTCGCCCAGTTGGTGCCGAACGCGGAGATCCTGGTGGTGACCACGCCGCAGCAGGCCGCCGCCGAGGTCGCCGAGCGCGCGGGCACCATCGCGGTGGAGACCCGCCAGACCATCGCCGGTGTGATCGAGAACATGGCCGGCCTGCCCTGCCCGCACTGCGGCGAGATGGTCGACGTGTTCGGCTCCGGCGGCGGTCAGCGGGTCGCGGACGGCCTGTCCGCGGCCACCGGCACCAAGGTCCCGCTGCTGGGTTCGATCCCGATCGACACCCGGCTGCGCGAGGGCGGCGACACCGGCAAGCCGGTCGTGATCGACGCGCCGCAGTCGCCCGCGGCCGTCGCGCTCGCCGCGATCGCGGCCAAGCTCGGCGGACGCGAGCGCGGTCTCTCCGGCCTCCAACTCGGCCTGACCCCGCTGCGCAATTTCTAGAGGACGTGTCCCGGGGCCCGCGCCACGATGCCCGGCACGGCTTCGGCCCGGCCGGGCATCGCGCTCCACCGCGATGATCCCGGGGTCACGCGCGGCCGGTCCCGCGCGTGCCCCCGGGATCATCGCCGCGGTTCACGAATCCGGCCTCGCGTAGCTGCTCAGGTCCACCGAGCGGGACAGGCCCAGGCCGTACGCGCTCGCGCCGCGGCCGTACACCCCGATGTAGACGCCCGCGCTCTCGCCCGCGAGCACCCAGCCGTAGGCCGACTCCCGGTAGCGGAACCGCGAGGGCACCCCGTCCACCGGGATGGCCAGGTCCGTCCACCCCGATCCGGTCAGATTGTCGGACAGGTCCCAGGCGATGTTGGTCTGCTGATCCAGCCACTCCGCGCGGGTCGTGCGGTCCAACTGCCACGGCCAACTCTCCGCGAGCAACGCCACCCCTGCGAGTGACGCCGCGCTCGACTTCGAGGTGGCCTCCATCTGCCCCGTACCGTCCCCGGCCGGCCGCTTGGGCCGCTGCGGGACGGTCACCACGGACACGAACCGTCGGGGTGTCGGATCACCGGGCCGCCGGCTGGGCAGATCGCCGTGGCCGAGCGTGCCGTACTCGATCGCGCCTCGGCCCCTGCACACCGACGACAACCAACGCCGCCCGTTCCAGCCCTCGTCCAGGCCGTACCAGGGGAAGTCCGCGCCCAGGTATTCCGCCAGCAGGTCGGGCTTGCCGGCCTCGTCGGCGGGCAACGCCTCGCCCGCGTGGCTGATTGTGTCCATGCTCCGCCTCAGGTCCTCTCACGCGGCGCGACGGCGCCGCCGGCTGCCTCGGTATGCCATGTCCGGGGCCCACCTCTCCCGGCGACTTCCGGGTGGACCGTCCGTCCGATACATGTATCCGCCGAGTCACCGACCACACACCGCCCGTGTACTCCGGAAGCCATACTGCCCGAATGCGCGCGTGCCCCCGCACCGTGTCGGGCCGGGAAGGGGCGGGAATCGGCGACGGCGCGCGGCGTCGTTCGAACCCGCGTCGGGGCGACGGCGACCGAGGTGTGTCCCGGGCGTCGCGCCGGCGATCAGGTCGCGTCGGCGTCGTACGGCGGGCGCTCGCCGGGCTCGACCCGAGGGGCGGCGGTGTTCTTGTGCAGCGAGGGCGGGCTGTACGAGGTGTCCGGCACGTCCGGGTCGTACGGGCTGCCGCTCGCCAGGCCCTTGATGTCCTCGAAGTCCTTGCCGAGCGAGTCGCGCAGTTCCTTGATGCCCAGGTCGTCGCCGTCGCCCATCAGGTTCTTGCGGACGAAGGTCTTGGGGTTGAGGTCCTCGAGGTGCATGTCCTGGAACTCCGGACCGAGTTCCTTCTTCAGGTCCGCTCGGGCCCCGGAGGAGAACTCGCGGAACTTGCGAATGGTGCGGGCCACGTCGCCGATCATCTTCGGCAACTTCTCGGGACCGAAGATCACGATCGCGAGGATGACGAGCGCGACCATCTCGGGTGCACCGACGTCGAACACCTGGACTCCACGAGATTGCGCGAGGGGGTTCGGTCGGGCGACCGAACCCCCTCAGAGTAGTCGTCGGCCCCGGAAGCGGAAGGTGGCGGCCGGCATCGAACCCGGTGTTTGCGGCCTATCCCCCGAAGATGTGTTCGTCCGGACATCCGTACGTCATGTCCGGGTCATCCGGCTTCGAGGGTCATGTCGACCGTGCGCTCGGTCCCGTCCCGCTCGATGGTGAGCTTGACCACCGCACCGGGCGCCTTGGACCGGATCGCCACGATCAACTCGTTGGCGTCGTGCACCTTGCGGCCGTCGATCGCCTTGATCACGTCGCCCGGCTTGAGCCCGGCCCGCTCGGCCGGCCCGCCCGCCCGGATCGGCGGCGCGCCCTTGACGTCCTGCGGCGCGATCCGCGCACCGTCACCCTGGTACGCGACATCCAATGTGACGCCGATCACCGGGTGCGAGGCCTTGCCGGTGTCGATCAACTGCTGCGCGACCCGACGCGCCTGGTTGATCGGGATGGCGAAGCCGAGGCCGATGCTGCCCGCCTCCTGCTGGGCCCCGAACGGATTGCCCTGCCCGCCGCCGGCCGAGCGGATCGCCGAGTTGATCCCGATCACCGCGCCCGCCGCGTCGATCAGCGGACCGCCCGAGTTGCCGGGGTTGATCGGCGCGTCGGTCTGCAACGCGCTGATGTAGGACACGTCGCTGCCCGAGGTGCCCGCGCTGACCGCGCGGTCCTTGGCGCTGATGATCCCGGAGGTGACGGTTCCCTCCAGGTTGAACGGCGCGCCGATGGCGATCACCGGGTCGCCGACCTGGACGCCGTCGGAGTTGCCCAGCGGCAGCGGGTGCAGCCCCTGAACGCCGGACACCCGGATCACCGCGAGGTCGTAGCCGGTGTCCCGGCCGACCAGGGTCGCCGAGGTCTGCTGGCCGTCGTTGAAGGTCACGGTGATCGTGCCGCCGGACGCGCCCGCCTCGACCACGTGGTTGTTGGTCAGGATGTCGCCGGCCGTGTCCAGCACGAAGCCGGTGCCGGTGGCCTCGCCGCGGCCGGTCTTGGTGTGGATGTACACCACCCCCGGCAGCGTGCGGCCCGCGAGTCCGGCGATGGTGTCCTTGCCCCGCGCGGGGCCGGTCGGGGGTGGGTCGCCGAGGCGGACCTTGGTGTCGTGGCGATCCGCGATCCAGGCGCCGATGCCGCCGCCGAACAGCCCGGCCACCAGCGCGAGAACCGCGGCCCACACGATCAGCCGGCGGCCGTAGCGCTTGCCGAGGTCCTCCGTGGGCCCGCCGGCACCGGTCATGTCCCCCGGCACCGAATAGCCGTACGGCACGGCCTGATAAGGCGTGTAGGCCGCCTGCGGGGCGTACGAGGGGTACGGCCCGTAGGGCCCGTAGCCCGGATGTGCCGTGCCCGGGTGTGTCCCGTAGCCACCGGCCTGCCCCGGCCACGGCCGGGTCGGCGCCCCGGCGGGCGGTGGCGGCTGCGGGGGCGGCGCGAAGGGGTCGTAGGCCGGATCGTCCGCGCTCGGGATCTCGGCGGTGCCGTGTACGACCGGCACCTCGGCGGTGACCGCCTCCCGGACATCCGGGACGGGCGGCCCGAACGCGGCCGGCTCGGTGGTGGGATCGGCCGCCGGCTCGGCGACCGGCTCGGCCGGATCCGCCGGCGCGGAAGACCCGGCCGCGGCCGGGGCGCCGCCGGTCGCGGGCGGCTCGGCCGCGACCGGCGACGGGCGGGTCGGGAACGCGGCGGGCTCCGCGTCGGGGCCACGCTCGACCGAAGGCTTCGGCGGGGTCTCGGCCGGGACCTCGGGGGTCCGGTCGGCCTCGGCGGATCGATCCGGCGCGGGCTCCTCCCGCCGCCGCGAGGGCGGTGTCCCGGTCGGGAAGGCCGCCGGTTCGGCGTCGTGATCGGGTCCCGGTCCGGCCGGCGCGTCGTCACCTCGCGGCGGCTCCGCTCCCCCGCGGCCGTATACGTCGCTCATCGTGTGCCTTCCTACCGCTCCCGGTGTGCCGAACACCTGCTGCTTCCACGGCACGGCCACAGTCTTGCGCGTGCCGGTCGGTGTCGTCCCGGCGGCAGTGGATACCCGCCCCGCCGCGTCGCACGCGCGACCCGCCGAACGTACCGGCCCCACCCGGCCCGCGCCGCGGACCGGGCCTGCGGCGAATCGTTCCCGCTCGGCCCGGCCCGGCGCACGAACACGTGACGAACGCGTGTCCGGACAGGCTCCGGACACGCGTGACGCCCCGCCGGGCCGACGAGCCGGCCCGGCGCGGGCGAATTCAGCGCCGGGCGTCGACCGGCTGGATCGGGACCGTCAACTGCGTCCCGGCCAGCACCGGCGCGGGACGCCGCGACGCCGAGCCCGCGGGCAGGGCGGTCGTGGTGGCGGCCTGCTCCACGAGATAACGCTCCACGGCCGGGGCCGCGGGGCGTCCCTCGGTACCGCCGCTGGTCCCGCCCGGCACGAACGCGCTGCTGAGCGCGACGGCCATCATCGAGAACGCGCCCGCGGCGGCGAACGTCAACCGACGCCGACTCACCGGCGGGCGCACCCGCTCGGGCATGTTGCCGGGCCGACCGGCACGTGGACCGGTCGAGCGCGAGCGCGCACGTGCCGAGACCGCCGGTCGCCCGGCGGTCGGGAAGGTGAAGCGATCCCCCGACGCGGGCGGCGGAGGCGACGGTTGGTCGGGCTCGCCCATGGCCAGCAGCCGTGCCATCAGATCGTCCGACGGACCGGGCTGTCGCACCCTGCCGAGCAGTTGTTTCACCTGGCGCTGTTCCTCGGCCTCCACGCGACAGTCCGCGCATTCGGCGAGGTGCGCCAGCACCTTCTCCCGGGCCTCATGGCCCAGCTCACCGTCCACATAGGCGGCGAGTTTGTCCTCGAGGTGGCTCATGTCCCCACCTCGCATGCCCCACGTCGGGTCGCGGTGCGTCCCATCCGTGTCGCACTCACTACCCCCCTGCCCAAGCGGTCGCCGGGCTCACTGGTCACGGTCCCTCATCTCCGCACCGTGGTCCGGACCTCCGCAGCCGTCTCCTGGCCTGCCTTGTTCCGGGGAGCACGATGCCGCAGCGCCGCACGGAGCTGGGACCGGCCGCGGTGAATGCGGCTGCGCACGGTCCCGAGTTTCACTCCGAGCGTGGTGGCGATCTCCTCGTACGACAGGCCCTCGATGTCACACAGCACGACCGCGGCGCGGAACTCCGGGGCGAGGGCATCCAGCGCCTGCTGGACGTCCGCGTCCAGGTGGGCGTCGTCGTATGCCTGCGCGGGTGAGAGCTCACGACCGGCGAGGCGTTCGCCCGCGTCGTCGCCCAGACCCTCGAAGCGGATGCGCTGACGGCGCCGAACCATGTCGAGGAAAAGGTTCGTGGTGATGCGGTGCAGCCAACCCTCGAACGTGCCGGGCGTGTAGCTCGACAACGATCGGAACACTCGGACGAACACCTCTTGGGTGATGTCGTCCGCGTCGTGCGGGTTGCCGCTGAGGCGGTAGGCGAGCCGATAGACCCGAGCGGAGTGGGTTCGGACGATGTCCTCCCACGACGGCGGGACCCATTCGGCCTGGGCTGGGCTGCTGATTGCGTTTGCGGCTTCGGCCACGTGATCCGGCATCGGCGACGCGTCGCGGGTACAGGATTGTTCCCCGCGGTGGTCGACCACTGCCACACCTCCTCTTCCGAGTAGCGCAACCACCATAAGCGTCCTGCCTGTTAAGCCCGGATAAGGGCGCCGAGCCCACATCCGACCCACCTTCGGTGCCGCGAGACCACGAGCCTCGTGTTCACCTGTCTTCCGAGGGAGCCAACGAACCGCGCCCGGGCGCGGTTCCCCGATCCCGCACCGGTCGCTCGACGGATCTCGTCGCCGCCGCCCGCGCGCACTCGTGCGGCGCTCCCCGACCGGGCGGCCGAGCCCTCGGTAATACGCTTGCGCTCAGGTGGCCGCCTCGTCGGGACGCGTACGGGGGGCCGGGACAGAGGAGGAAGCCATTTCCGGCAATCGCCAGGCGAGCTGGGCGTTCGCGGAAGAGTACGTCGGCGAGGACGCCGTCCTCGCGGGCGCCCGCGCCCGCGCCCGGGAAGTCGGCGTGCTCCCGATAGGTCCCGGCGCCGGCGCCGCGCTGCGTTTCCTCGCGGCCGCGGTCGAGGCCAAGGCGGTCGCCGAGATCGGGACCGGGACCGGGGTCTCCGGGCTCTACCTGCTGCGCGGCATGCGCTCCGACGGCGTGCTCACCACGGTCGACGCCGACCCGGAGAACCAGCGCCTCGCCAAGGAGACCTTCACCGAGGCGGGCTTCCCCAGCGGACGCGCCCGCTTCATCCCCGGCCGCGCCCTGGAAGTGCTGCCCCGGCTCGCCGACGGCGGCTACGACCTGGTGTTCTGCGACGGCGACAAGCTGGAGTACCTGGACTACCTGGCCGAGGCGCTGCGGTTGCTGCGGCCCGGCGGCGTGGTGTGCTTCGACAACGCGCTCCTGCGCGACCGGGTGGCCGATCCGGCGCACCGGGACGCGGAGACCGCCGCGGTGCGCGACGTGCTGCGGGTGATCCGTGAGCACGAGTCGCTCGTGCCCGCCCTGCTCCCGGTCGGCGACGGCCTGCTGTGCGCGGCCCGTCGGAGTTGATCGACGCCGCCGGCGCATGCCGACGGCCCCGGTCCGGACATGAGTCTCCATGTCCGGACCGGGGCCGTCGCATCACGACTTTCGTCGAGGGCGTCGCCCCTGGGGGTCAGCCCACGGCGTTCTTCAGCGCCTCGCTCAGGGCACCGGCCTCATCGGCCGACAGCTCGACTACGAGCCGTCCACCGCCCTCAAGCGGAACGCGCATGACGATGCCCCGCCCTTCCTTGGTCACCTCGAGCGGGCCGTCGCCCGTCCGCGGCTTCATGGCCGCCATGCTCGTTCCCCTTCCTGCATATCGACGCACCGGTGCTCAAACCGGCCACCGGTCTTCGAGAGCATTGATCAGGGACCATTATCCCGCATCGAACGGTGGGGTGAGCAACATCGGGTCCCGTCGGCCTCTCGAACCACGTCCGTACGGCACTGAAATGAGATGGTCCGTCCCGGCTCCGCGCCGGCTCGATCCCGCCCCGGCAGTGAGCTGACGGTCCGTCAGGGCCGGGCGTGGGCACGGCACGGCGGTCCGGCATGCTGTGCACATCCCACCTGCGGAGATGGATCCGATGCGGAGGCAGGCCATGGCCGACAAGACCGACAATGTGCTCTACGAACTCGCCGACGGGGTCGCGACCGTCACGCTGAACCGCCCGGACGCGATGAACTCGCTCGACGAGCCGACCAAGATCGCTTTGCGCGACGCGGTGCTCCGCGCGGCCGAGGACCCCGCCGTCCGGGCCGTGCTGCTGACCGGCAGCGGTCGGGCGTTTTGTGCCGGCCAGGACCTCAAGGCGCACATCCGGCAGTTGGAGACCGGCCCCGAGGCCACCTTCGCCACCGTGCGCGAGCACTACAACCCGTTGGTGACCGCGCTGGCGACGATGGCCAAGCCGGTGGTCGCGGCGGTCAACGGCGTCGCCGCGGGGGCCGGCGCGGCGATCGCGTGGGCGTGCGACTTCCGGATCATGGCGGACACGGCCGGGTTCAACACCGCGTTCGCCGGGGTCGCGCTGACCGCCGACTCCGGCGCTTCCTGGACGCTGCCGCGCCTGGTCGGTCAGGCCAGGGCGGTCGAGCTGCTGATGTTGCCGCGCACCGTCAAGGCCGCCGAGGCGCTCGAACTGGGCCTGGCCAACCGAGTGGTCCCGGCCGACGAGGTCGTCGGCGCGGCCCGCGAACTGGCCCGCCGGCTGGCCGACGGCCCGACCGTGGCGCTGGCCGCGCTCAAGGAGTCGGTGGCCTTCGGCGCGTCCCACTCGCTGGTGGACACGCTCGCCAAGGAGGACGAGCTGCAACTGCGCGCGGGTGGCTCCGAGGACCACCGGATCGCGGTCGCGGCCTTCGTGGCCAAGGAGAAGCCGACCTTCGTCGGCCGCTGACCCCGGTGCCGGCGGCGCGGACCGCCGCGCGGACCCTCGGGTCGCGCACGACGGTCCGCGGTGTCGACGCGCGGACCGCTCTCGACGCCGCGGCCGGCCTCGTTCAGCGGGACACGCAGCCCTCGAGGTGGTCGTTGACCAGCCCGCAGGCCTGCATCAGCGCGTAGGCGGTGGTCGGGCCGACGAACCGGAAACCCTTGCGCTTGAGCTCCTTCGCCAGCGCGGTGGACTCGTCGGTGACCGCCGGTACGTCCGACAGGGCCGCGGGAGCCTTCCGGCGTCCGGAAGGTGCGAACGACCATACGAGCGCGTCCAGACCGCCTTGGAGGGCCTGCGCGGCGTGCGCGTTGGCGATCGCCGCGTCGATCTTGGCCCGATTGCGGATGATCCCCTCGTCGGCGAGCAGCCGAGCCCGATCCGCGTCGTCGAACCGCGCCACCCGGGCGATCGAGAAGTCCGCGAAAGCGGCCCGAAAGCCCGCCCGCCGACGCAGGATGGTCAGCCAGGACAGCCCGGACTGGAACGCCTCCAGGCACAACCGCTCGTACAGCCGGTCCTCGCCGTGCACCGGAACGCCCCACTCGGTGTCGTGGTAGGCCCGGTAGTCCTCGGGGCCGGACGCGCCCCACGGGCAGCGGGGCAACCCGTCCGGTCCCGCGATCGGACCGCCGACGACGGTCACGGCTTCGGGTCGCCCTTCGGCTCGGCGGTCGACTCCGCGGTCGACTCCGCGGTCGACTCCGCGGTCGACTCGGCGTCGCCGACCCGGTCGGCCGGAGCGTCCGCCGCGGCGCCCGGCTCGGTCGCCGCCTCGGCACTCGCCTCCGGGGTCTTCCCCGCGTCCGGCGTCTCGTCCCGCTTCGCGTCCGCGGTCTCGTCCCGCTGCTCGTTCGGACTCTCGTCCCGCGTCCCGTCCGCTTCGTCGACGGCCGCGGGCGCGGCCGGGGTCGGGGTCGACGTCGCGTCGGCGACGAGTTCGTCGGCCCGGTCCGGCTTCTCCAGGGACAGCGTGGTGCCCGACCCGCGCGGCGGCGGGGCGAGCCGGCCGGCGCCGACCGCGCTCGCGCCCGCGGTGGTCGCGCCCGGGACCGAGACGGTGAGCCCGGCCGGGGTGGTGCCGGTGATCTTGTACTCGAGCTCCAGGATGCGCGCGTCGCGTGCCGCGAGCTCGCCGGTGAGGCGGTCCAGGACCAGGTCGACCTCGCTCATCCGGTAGCCGCGGAAGACCACCGGGAACCGGATGTGGTCGACATCCGCGCTCGTGAGCGGGCGGTCGCCGGGCATCCGCAGCTCGGGCTGTTCGCGGTAGGCGTCGGGGAGGGAGCCACCCGCCCCGAGCACGACCGCGGCGATCACGAGGATCACCCCGGTCACCACGACAAGCTGGATCCAGAACACGGACGGCTCCCCTTCGACGGTGGTGCAGGTGCTGGCACGGGTGTCCGCTCCGGGCCGCTTCGGGAAGCCCCCGGGTCGTCGCACGGGACGATCGTGCCACGATCAGGGGGTCAGGTGGCACGTGCAGGGTGTGGGTAGCGGAGGTCGACGGGGTGACGACGCTGAGGCTGGGACGACGGGAGTTCGGCGGTGACGAGTTGGTGATCATGGCGATCGTCAACCGGACGCCGGACTCGTTTTTCGACAAGGGCGCGACGTTCGACGATCGACCCGCTCTGGACGCGGTCGAGCGCGCGGTCGCCGAGGGCGCGGGGATCGTGGACATCGGGGGTGTCAAGGCCGGTCCGGGGGCGGAGGTGGACGTCGCCGAGGAGATCCGCCGGACGGCGTCCTTCGTGGCCGAGGTCCGCCGCCGCCACCCCGACGTGGTGATCAGCGTCGACACCTGGCGACACGAGGTGGCCGAGGCGGTCTGCGAGGCGGGCGCGGACCTGATGAACGACGCGTGGGGCGGGGTGGACCCCAAGCTGGCCGAGGTGGCCGCGAAGTACGACGTGGGCATCGTGTGCACGCACGCCGGGCGGGCGCAGCCGCGCACCCGGCCGCACCGGATCGGCTACGTGGACGTGATGGAGGACATCCTGGACGTCACGGTCGGCCTGGCCGAGCGCGCCGCGCGGCTCGGGGTGCGCCGGGACGCGATCCTGATCGACCCCGGGCACGACTTCGGCAAGAACACCCGGCACTCGTTGGAGGCGACCCGCCGACTCGGCGAGATGGTCGACACCGGCTGGCCGGTGCTGGTCTCGCTGTCCAACAAGGACTTCGTCGGCGAGACGCTGGACAAGCCGGTGAACGAGCGCCTGCTCGGCACGCTGGCCACCACCGCGGTGAGCGCGTGGCTGGGCGCCCGGGTGTACCGCGCGCACCAGGTGGCGGAGACGCGGCAGGTGCTGGACATGGTGTCCTCGATCCACGGCACCCGGCAGCCCGCGGTGGCCCGGCGGGGACTGGCCTGACCCCCCGGGGGCCGCCCACGCGGCCCCCGGGAACGCGTACGGCGCCCGCGCCCACCGGGAAGGTGGGGGCGGGCGCCGACGTTGGGAGCGCCGATCGCGGCGTGCGGACCGCCGGGGCGGCGTCGCCGTCGAATCAGCAGCGCTTCCAGGGACCGGTGATCGCGTACATCGTGCCCGGGCTCTGCAGGTTCGCGAACAGCGTGCGGCCGTCCTCGGAGAAGGTCGGGCCGGTCAACTCGCTGCCGCCGGGGATGTCGTTGCGCGCGATCGGGTAGGTCTTGCCGTCCTCGGTCGCACCCAGCAGGTGCTGGACGCCCTCGCCGTCCTCGGCGATGATCACGCCGCCGTGCGGCGAGACGCTGATGTTGTCCGGACCGTCGTAGGGACCGTCCACGTCCGGCGTGGTGTTGACGCCGAAGCGCAGCTTCAGGGTCAGCCGGCCCCGACGCGGGTCGTAGAACCAGATCTGGCCGTCGTGCGGCGTGCCCGGGCTCTCCTTGCGGGCGAAGCTGGTGACGACGTACGCGCCACCGTCGCCCCACCAGATGCCCTCGATCTTGCGACCGCGGGTGATGTCGCTGTTCTGGAACTGCTTGCGGATGGACACCGTGCGCGCGTCGCGCTCGGGCACGGTCACCCAGTTGACCGCGTACGTGGTACCGATCTCGGTCGCGCGGGAGAGGTCGTCCACGTGCTTGCCGCTCGCGTCCACGCAGCGCATCGCCGCGAGGGTGCCCGCGTCGTCGGCCAGCTTGCGCAGCCGGCCGCGGCCGCCGTCCCAGTGGCGCGGGGGCTCCCAGCGGTAGAACAGCCCGTTCGGGTTGCCCGCGTCCTCGGTCAGGTACAGGTGACCGCGGCGCGGGTCGACCGCGACGGCCTCGTGCGCGAACCGGCCGAGCGCCTTGATCGGCTTCGGGTCGCGGTTGGCGCGGCGGTCGTAGGGGTCGACCTCGAACACGTAGCCGTGGTCCTTGGTCGCGCTGCCCTGACCGGCGAGCTGCTCGGTCTCCTCGCAGGTCAGCCAGGTGTCCCAGGGGGTCACCCCGCCCGCGCAGTTGGTCGCGGTGCCGGCCACGCCGACGTACTCGCGTATGCGCCTGCCGTAACGGTTCACCTCGACCACGGTGCAGCCGCCGGCGAGCCCCTCGTCGTAGGTCAGACCGGACAGGTGCGGAACCGGCAGCGGGGTGTCCTTGAGCGAACCGCCGAGCTCGTGGTTGTTGACCAGGACCGTGCCGCCGCCGCGCAGCTTGAACGCGCCGGTGCCGTCGTGGTTGCTCGGGGTGGCCTCGCCCGACTCCAGCTTGGTGACACCCGCCTCGGTGACGATCTGGTACGAGAAGCCCTTCGGAAGCGCCAGGCGCCCGGCGGGGTCGTTGATCAGCGCACCGTAGCCGGGCTGGGCCGGCGGCCGGCCGTGACCGCCGCGGGACGAGGCCGAGGCGTTGGGGGCGAGCAACATGCCGGTGCTGCCGATGAGGGCGACACCGGCACCGGTGGTGGCGGTGCGACCGAGGAAACCCCTACGGGACAGCGACATCTGGTTTCTCCAGTGACAGGCGGGAAAAATCGGGACGCCCCTACGCTTTCGCCCGTCGGTGTCCCCCAAGTGAACGCGACGGGGCGCCCGAATGCCCGTCAGGTGGCAATTGCTCCGCCACCGGCGCGGCGTTCGGCGGCGGCCTTGTCCGCGCGCGACTCGGCCTCGATCTTCGAGCACTCCAGATCCGCGTCCCGGATGATCCGCACCGCCTCGTCCACGTCGTCGGTGATCCGGATCAGGTCCAGGTCGGCCGGCGACGCCTTGCCCTGCGCGATCACCACGTCGCGCACCCAGTCGATCAGCCCGGTCCAGTAGTCGCGCCCGATCAGCACCACCGGGAAGTGCGTGACCTTGCCGGTCTGGACCAGGGTGAGCGCCTCGAACAACTCGTCCAGCGTGCCGATTCCGCCGGGCAGCACGATGAAGCCCTGCGCGTATTTGACGAACATCGTCTTGCGCGCGAAGAAGTACCGGAACGTGATGCCCCGGTCCACGTAGGGGTTGAGCCCGGACTCGAACGGGAGCTTGATGCCCACGCCCACGGATTGGCCGCCGGCGTCCCGGGCGCCCTTGTTCGCGGCCTCCATCGCGCCGGGGCCACCGCCGGTGATCACCGCGTAGCCGGCCTCGGCCAGTGCCCGGCCGACCCGCTCGCCGATCCGGTACTCGGCCGAGCCCGGCTTGGTCCGGGCCGAGCCGAACACGCTGACCGCCCGGCCGAGATCGGCGAGCATGCCGAAGCCGTCGACGAACTCGGTCTGGATCCGCAGCACGCGCCACGCCTCGGTACCGAGGTGACCCATGCCGGGATGCTGTTCCTCCACCTCACTGGGCGAGGCGAACTCGGGTGGCTCCTCCGACGGAGCGAATCGCGCATCCATCCGGCCACCCTGTCACGCCGGAGCGGCGGTTGATCGGATTTACCCGGTAACCGCCCCGCGCGGGCGGCGAAGGCGCCGCGCGCCGACCGCTACCCGAGCCAGCGCAGCAACCGGCTCTCGCTGTCGCCGATCAGCGCGATCTCCACGTGTTCGTCCCGCTTGTGCGCGAGGTTGGGGTCGCCGGGCCCGTAGTTGACCGCCGGGATGCCCAGCGCGGAGAAGCGTGCCACGTCGGTCCAGCCGAACTTGGCCCGCGGCGCGGTGCCGATCGCCGCCACGAACGCCGCCGCGGCCGGCCGGTCCAGTCCCGGAAGCGCTCCCTCCGCCGAGTCGGTGAGCACCACGTCGAAGCCGGCGAACACCTCGCGCACGTGCTCGAACGCCTCCTCGACGCTGCGATTGGGCGCGAACCGGAAGTTGACCGTGACCGTGCACGCGTCGGGGATGACGTTCCCCGCGACGCCGCCCTCGATCGCGACCGCGCTGAGCCCCTCGCGGTATTCGAGCCCGTCGATCACGACCCGGGCCGCCTCGTAGCCCTGCAACCGGGTCAGGATCGGCGCCGCGGCGTGGATCGCGTTGTCGCCCAGCCACGAGCGGGCCGAGTGCGCCCGGGTGCCCACCGTGGTGATCCGCACCCGCAACGTGCCCTGGCAGCCGCCCTCGACCGCGCCGCCGGTCGGCTCCATCAGCACCGCGAAGTCGGCCTCCAGCCACTTCGGATGGGTGTTCGCCAGCCGCAGCAGGCCGTTGCGGGCGGCGTCGACCTCCTCGCAGTCGTAGAACACGTAGGTGACGTCGCGATTGGGCTCGGGCAGGTGCGCGGCGAGCCGCAGTTGCACCGCGACGCCGCTCTTCATGTCCGAGGTGCCGCAGCCGTACATCAGCGGACCCTCGATCCGCGACGGCAGGTTGTCCGCGATCGGGACCGTGTCCAGGTGGCCCGCGATCAGGATCCGCTCGGCCCGACCGAGGTCGGTGCGCGCGACCACCGAGTCGCCGTCGCGGTACACGGTCAGATGTGGACAGGCGCGCAGCGCCTCCTCCACCGCGTCGGCGAGCACACGCTCGTCGCCGCTGACGGAGGGGATGTCGACGAGTTGCGCGGTAAGCGACGCCGCGTCCTGGGACAGATCAAGCCTCACGGTCATACCGGCAGCCTATCCCTGCCCCGGGACACGACAACTGACGATGTGTCAAGTGAATCGGGGTTCGTCGCTCAACCGTTCTTGAGCCGGTCCACGCCCGCCGCCACCCGCTCGTCGGTCGCGGTGAACGCGATCCGCACGTGCCGCTCGCCCAGCGAGCCGTAGAAGTCGCCGGGGGCGACCAGGATGCCGCGCTCGGCGAACCACGCCACGGTCTCCCAGCAGTCCTCGTCGCGCGTGGCCCACAGGTACAGGCTCGCCTGGGAGTGCTCGATCCGGAAGCCGGCCGACTCCAGCGCGCCGCGCAGTGCCGTCCGCCGGGCCGCGTAGCGGGCGCGTTGCGCCGCGACGTGCTCGTCGTCGGCGAACGCGACGGTCATCGCCGCCTGCACCGGGCCCGGCATGATGAGCCCGGAGTGCTTGCGCACCGCGAGCAGCTCGCGGACGACCGCGAGGTCGCCGGTGACGAAGCCCGCGCGGTAGCCGGCCAGGTTGCTGCGCTTGGACAGCGAGTGCACGGCGAGCAGCCCCTCGTGCGAGTCGCCGCACACGTCCGGGTGCAGCACCGACACCGCCTGGGCGTCCCAGCACAGCTCGATGTAGCACTCGTCGGAGACCACCAGGATCTCGTGCGCGCGGGCCCACTCGACGATGCGGCGCAGCTCGTCGGCCGAACGCACCGCGCCGTGCGGGTTGCCCGGCGAGTTGAGCCAGATCATCCGCACGCCCGCCGGGTCCGGCAGCGTGCCGTCCACGACCGCGAGCGGCGTGGCACCGGCCAGGCGCGCACCCACGTCATAGGTGGGGTAGGCCAGCGCCGGGTGCGCGACCGTGTCGCCCGGGCCGAGCCCGAGCTGGGCCGGCAGCGCCGCGACGAGTTCCTTGGTGCCGATCACCGGCAACACCGCGTCCGGGTTCGCGCCGGTGACACCGAGCCGGCGGCGCAGCCACGCCGCGATCGACTCGCGCAGTTCGGGCTTCCCGAACACGGTCGGATACCCGGGCGAGTCGGCGGCCGCGCGCAGCGCGGCGCGGATCGGCTCCGGGGTGGGGTCCACGGGCGTGCCCACCGAGAGGTCGACCACGCCGTCGGGGTGGGCGCGCGCCCGCCGGCCGAACGGTTCGAGGCGGTCCCAGGGGAAGACGGGGAGCAGGTCGGTGACACGACGCGCCTGCCGACCCCGCGCGGCGGCGGGGTCGGCGGGTGCTTCGGCACCGTTGTGCGAAGCGGTCACGTCGGCGCTACTCGCCGGTCGCCTGCGGCGGCAGCGCGGCGATCAGCGGGTGGTCCTTGGCGATCAGACCCATCTTCGACGCGCCACCCGGGGAACCGAGGTCGTCGAAGAACTCCACGTTCGCCTTGTAGTAGTCCTTCCACTGCTCCGGGGTGTCGTCCTCGTAGAAGATTGCCTCGACCGGGCAGACGGGCTCGCAGGCTCCACAGTCGACGCACTCGTCGGGGTGGATGTACAGCGCACGCTCACCCTCGTAGATGCAGTCGACGGGGCACTCCTCGATGCATGCCTTGTCCTTCAGGTCGACGCAGGGCTGCGCGATGACGTAGGTCACGTCGGGTTCCTCCTCATGCGGGCGGTACAGGGTGCGCGGGAGCGCGGCAACGTCGGTGCCCGCAACTAGTATCGCGGTGGGCCGGGGCCTACTCCTAGCAGGTGGCCCTTACCTGTGGGCCGGGAACATGTCAGCAGACGTGGGCGGACGAGGTCAGCCCGGATCGGGGAAGCCGGACAGGTGAAGAGGATCACACCACGGGATGTGGGCAGACGCGTGTCGGTGCGCCGCGAGCTGCCGCCGGAGGACTCCGGAGCGACCTACACAGACGTCGTGGGCGACCTCGTGGACTGGCGCGACGGTGTGCTGACAATCACCCGCAGGGACGGCAGTATCGCCCGGGTGGCCGAAGCGAGCATCGTGGCCGCCAAGGTGGTCCCGCCGCCGGTCCGACGCCTGACCCCGGCCCGGTTGCAGGACGTGGCCAGCCGGTCCTGGCCCGCGCCGGAGATCGCCACCTACGGCGAGTGGTTGTTGCGCGCGGCCGAGGGATTCACCCGGCGGGCGAACTCGGTGCTGGTCCTGGGCGAGCCGGGCGTGCCGTTCGCGGAGGCACTCGATCGAGTGAATGCCTGGTACGCCGAGCGCAGGCTGCCGACACTGTTCCAGGTCGCGCACGACGACCCGTTCGACCGCTTCCTGGACGCGGCCGACTGGCCCGCGGAGGGCGACGCGCTGATGCGCACGGGGCGACTGGTGCGCGCGGCGGACGTACTGCGCGACGTGGACGCGAGCGCGGTTCGGGTGGAGAGCACCCTCACCGACGCGTGGCTCTCGCTCTACCACCACGTCGCGGGCCCGGGCGGCGGCGCCGAGCGACACGTGCTGCAGGGACCGCCGGGCACCCTGTTCGCGACCGTTTCGGATCCGGCCTCCGCCGAGCCGATCGCGATCGGACGCGTGTGCGTGCTCGGTCGGTACGCGGGCTTCGCCGCCCTGGAGGTGGACCCGGCCCACCGCCGTCGGGGCCACGCCCGGGCGATCGTGCGGGCGCTGACCGACCGGGCGCTGGCGAGCGGCGCGGTCACCGGCTGGCTCCAGGTGGAATCGGACAACCGGCCCGCGCGCGAGCTCTACGACGCGCTCGGCTTCACCGACCACCACGGCTACCACTACCGCCGGTCGCCGGTCGAGCGCCCGTGAGCGCTCCCGGCAACGCCCGCGACCGGTTCGCCTCGGTGGTCCGGGCGGACGAGGTGAATCTGGCCGAGGCCGCGCTGCTGATGGGCGTCGAGGTCGACCCGGCCTTCGACCCCGCGGTGGGGATCGCCGAGCTGGATCGGCTCGCGGCCGCGGTGCGGGCCGAGGCGGGATCCGAGTACGACCCGCCGCGGGCCGCCGCGGCGCTGGCCTCGGTGCTCGGCGGGCGGGCCCGCTTCTTCGGGCAGCAGTCCGACTACGCCGACCTGCGCTCGTCGCTGCTGCACGAGGTGCTGCGCCGCCGGCGCGGACTGCCGATCCTGCTGTCGGTGGTGTGGATCGAGGTGGGCCGACGGGCCGGGCTGCCGGTGTACGGCGTCGCGTTGCCGGGACATTTCGTGGTCGGGATCGGGGATCCGGACGGCGCGTTCGAGCTGGCCGACCCGTTCCACGGCGGGGTGCCGCTGTCGGTGTCCCGAGCCCGGCGCCTGGCCGCGGAGGCGGGCGGCCAGGCGGGCGATCCGACGCTGCTGCAACCGGCCAGGCCGACCACGATCCTGCTCCGCGTCCTGAACAACATCCGGGCCTGGGCCGCCCAGCCCGAGCGCGGCATCGAGGGTGCCTGGACCCGGCTGTGGGCGGTCGAGCTGTCCCTGCTGCTGCCGCGTCATCCGGCGGCGCTGCGGCACGAGCGCGGCTCGCTGCTCGCGCGGACCGGCCAGTTCGCGGCCGGCGCCCGACAGCTGCAGGAGTACGCGGAGCTGGTCGAACGCATCGACCCGAAGGTCGCCGAGAGCGTGCTGGCCGAGGCCAAAGCCGCCCGAGCCCGACTGAACTGAGGCCTCGAAACCGGCGGCGTGGCGCGGCTCAGCCGCCGCCGAAGACACGCAGGAACGCGTCGGCGTCCTGGGCGATCCCGCTGCACGTGGGGTCGGCGCCGGTCGCGTCCGCGGCGTCCTCGGGGCACGGCTTGTCGCGGGCGGCGGACCACCACGCGACCCGTCCCAGATGCACGGACCGGGCGAACTCGGTGAAGGTGCGGGCGTCCTCCAGCGTGAACACCTCGCCGGCGACATCGTTGCGGCCGATCATCACCGTCACGGACACCCGCCGCCAGGCCTGCTCCTCGGACAGGTTCGGCCACACCTCGCGGATCTGCCCCTGCACGGCGTGCGCGGCGTCGCTCGCGAACCGGCCCATCCGGCCCTCCGGTCGAGGCGCCACCGCCGCGCCGTAATTGAGCGCCTTGGCGTTGACGTAGGAGACCTCGACCCGCTGCGCGGCGGCGTCCCGCAGCAGCGCCTTGGCCTCCTCGCCCAGGCCCTGGAGCGGGTCCACCGGCAGCGAGTACCCGACGTCCACGCTCTGTCCGTTCGCGCGGGCGCCCTCCTGGAGCAGGCGCAGTGCCGCGTTGCGCCGCTGCACCACGTCGGGGCGCACCAGCGAGCGGCCCTCGATGTCCAGGTCCATGCCGCTCGCCCCGGTCGCGGCCAGCACCTGCCGGTAGGCGGCGACCAGTTCCTCGGGCGTGCCGCAGGACGCGGCGAGGTCGGTGCCGCCGGCGCCGCCGAACGCGACCCGGATCGACCCGCCCGCGTCGCGCAGCGCGGCGATCCGGCCGGTGGTCGCCGGATCGTCGAGTCGGGTCACCCCGCCCCACATCGGCCGGCAGCCGCCGCCGTCCACGACGTAGGCCAGCGTGCGCTCGCGCACCGTGCCGGCCGCTCCCGCCTGAGTGGGGTCGAGCGGGCCCGGGAGCGTCATGTCCAGGTAGGGCGCGAGGTGTTCGACCGTGCCCGAGCGCGGGGTCGCGCCGCCGGCGGGTCCGCTCGCGGGTGGCGGTGTCGAGCCGGCCGGCGAGCCGCCGGCGCGTGCGGTGCCGGTCGCGGTGGGGGCGGCCGAGGCGGTGCGCCGGTCGGTGTCGAGCGGGCCGACCGGCGGAATCGACCCGGCCGGCGTCGACCGCTCGCCCGAGGCGGTCGGACCGGCCCCGGTGCACGGCTTGTCGTTGATCGTGCAGGCGATCGGCCCGTCGGGGCGGGCCGGTTCGCTCGCGGTCGGCACACCGGCGCCTTCCCGGCGGACCTCGAAGCCGACCACGATGCTCTCGCCCGGACGCAGTGCCTTGTTCCAATTCTCGTTGCGCACCGTGTACTTGCCGGTGGCCGGCTCCAGCCGACCGTTCCACACGTTGGCGATCCGGGTGCCCGCCGGCAGGTCGAAGCGCAGGGTCCAGCCCTTGACCGTGTCGGAGCCGGAGTTGCGCAGGACGTACTGCCCGCTGTAGCCGGTGGGCCACGAGCCGGTGCGGACGTAATCGGCGCTGAGCGCGTGGTCGGGGGTCGAGGAATCCCCGGACAGGGCCACGATCAACGCGGCGGGCAGTGCGGCGAGCGCGGCACTCGCCGCGAGCCAGCGGATCCGCTCCCGACGGGGACGACGGGAGCCCGGCTCGGGCCCGCTTGCCCGGTGCGACCCCATGCCCATTCCTCCGACATCCTCTCCGGCGGCACTCGGGCCGCCGGGCACGAGGACTCTACCGGCCTTCGGGCTCGCGTCCCATCGATCTTGTCCGCGTGATCCACGAGAAAGATCTTTCGTCTCACTCCATGAGATATGAGTATCGAATTCTGGATAGGAGTCATACATTGCAAGGCATGGATTGGGATGCCGCAACGTACGACAGCAACTTCGGCTTCGTCTCGGCACATGGACGCCCCATGATCGATCTGCTCGCGCCCCGGCCGGACGAGTCGATCCTGGATCTGGGCTGTGGCACCGGCGACCTCGCCGTCGAGATCGCCGGAACGGGTGCGCGGGTGCACGGGATCGACGCCGACGCGCGGATGATCCGGACCGCACGGGCCAAGCACGCCGGGTCCGGGGTGAGCTTCGACGTCGCCGACGGCCACACCTTCACGTCGGCCGAGCCGGTCGACAAGGTCTTCTCCAACGCGGCGCTGCACTGGATGACCCGGCCCGACGAGGTGCTCGCCCGCGTACACGCCGCGCTGCGCCCGGGCGGCGTCTTCGTCGCCGAGCAGGGCGGCGGCCGCAACGTCGCCGCGCTGATCCGGGGCCTGCGCACGGCCGCCGCCGAACAGGGCCTGGGCGAACCGGTGTTGCCGTGGTACTTCCCGAGCCCGGCCGAGCACGCCGGTCGGCTGGAGCGGGCCGGCTTCGAGGTGCGCCTGATGCAGTACTTCGACCGTCCCACGGCACTGGCCCCCGGCGACACCGCGGCCGACTGGTGGCGGATGTTCGGGCCGAGCACCCTCGCGCACTTCCCCGAAGCCGCGCACGAGACGCTGTTGGCCCGCGTGGACGAGTTGGTGCGCGACCGCCGGTCGCGCGAGGGCACGTGGTACGCGGACTACGTCCGGCTGCGCTTCGTCGCGGTCGCGACCTGACCCGCCCGGCGCGACCGGCGGCTCACGGTCGGCCGCTCACAACCAGCCGTTCTCGTGCGCGATGCGGACCGCGTCCGCCCGATTGCGGGCGTGCGTCTTGCCGATACACGAGGACAGGTGATTGCGCACGGTGCCCTCGGACAGGTGCAACCGCGACGCGATCTCGGACACCGTCGAGCCGTCCGCCGCCGCGCGCAACACGTCGCGTTCGCGCTCGGTGAGCGGATCGGCACCGACCGAGAGCGCGGTGGCCGCGAGCGTGGGGTCGATCACCCGCTCACCGCGCAGCACCCGCCGGATGGCGTCGGCCAATTGGGCCGCGGGCGCGTCCTTGACCAGGAACGCGTCCGCACCCAACTCCATCGCGCGACGCAGGTAGCCGGGCCGGCCGAACGTGGTCAACATGACGATCCGGCACCCGGGCAACGCCCGGCGCAGGTCGGCCGCGGCGGCCAGGCCGTCCTGACCGGGCATCTCGATGTCCAGCAGGGCCACGTCCACCGCGCTCGTCCGGACCGCCTCGACCACCTCGTCACCACGCGCGACCTGGGCGACGACGCGGATGTCCTCCTCCAGGCCCAGCAGCGCGGCGAGTGCCTCGCGCACCATGGCCTGGTCCTCGGCGAGCAGAACGTTGATCACCGGCCGAACGTTAGCGGTTCGCCCCGGGATCGATCTGCCCCTCCTCGTCCTTACCGGGAAGCACCGGGACCGAAGCGGTCAATCGGAACCCCTTGCCGCCCTCGGGGACACCCACACCGATGCTGCCGTCGGCCGCCGCGAACCGCTCGCGCAGCCCGGTCAGCCCGTTGCCCTCGCGACCCGCCGCACCCCGCCCGTCGTCGGTGACGTCCAGGCTCCACACCGGGCCCGTGCCCAGCGCCACCGTGCAGCGCCGTGCGCCGCTGTGCCGCATCGTGTTGGTCACCGCCTCGCGCAGCGCCCACGCGAGCACGGCCTCGGCCTCCGGGTCGGGGCACACCGGCCACTGCTCCGGGAGCTGGATCAGCTCGATGCCCACCGCCCGGGCGGCGATCCGGGCGCCCGCCAGCTCGACCGCGAAGGTCGGCCGCCGATATCCGCCGACCGCCTCGCGTACGTCCACCAGCGCCTGCCGGCTGACCCGCTCGATGTCCGCGACCTGTTCGGCCGCGCGCTCGACGTGCCCGGGCAGAAACCGGCCGGCCAGCTCGCTCTTGAGCGTGATCAGGGACAACGAGTGGCCCAGCACGTCGTGCAGGTCGCGCGCCATCCGCAGGCGTTCCTCGTTGGCCGAGAGCTGGGCCACGATCTCCCGGGCCTCGCGCAACTCGGCCAGCGTCTCCAGCAGTCGGCGCACGCCGATCATCAGGCCGCCGGTGAGCACCGTGACGAACGCGAGTACGAGCATGTCGTTGCCGGCCGCGTCCAGCAGCACACCGAGCACGAGCCCGCTCAGCACACAGCCCAGGATCGCCCACATCGACCGCGGGAACCGCAGCCCGGCGCCGACCGACACCGACACGTAGACCATCAGGCCCAACCACGCGTCGTCGAAGGTCAGGATCAGCGCGACCGCGGTCGCCCACAACACCAGGCAGGTCACCTGCTGGGCGCGATCGCTGTCCAGCGCCTTGCGCAGCGCGCCCTCCACCCGCCCGAACAGCCCGAACCAGCCGACCCCGCCGAACACCAGCGACACGTAGCAGACCACCACCACCAGCAGGCCGAACGCGCCCACCGCGAGCCGTACCGGCCCGTAGTCCCCGGTCGCCAGGTCGTGCACGACCGGGGTAAGGAAGAACAACCACAGCAGCGACCACGACATCCGGATCGCCCGCCCTCGCGCGCTGTCCTGCCGCGTCGGGTCCGACCAGTCCATGTCGTGCGCCCTCCGTACGAAGGATCCCGTCGTGCACGAGACCCCGTCCTGCGAGTGGTCCCGGATCAGGCCGCGACCTTCTGCTCGTCGCGACGGTAGCGCCACGCCGCCAGCGCGGTGAACGCGACCAGATAGCCGGCCAGCACCAGGACGTCCGACACCCGGGGGTGGTGTCCACCCAGCACCTCCCAGCCGAGTTGGCCCAATCGGTAGGTCGGCATCACGTGTCCGACGTCCTGCAGGAAGCGCGGGAACCCGGTCAGCGGGACCCACATCCCGCCGAGCACCGCCATGCCCAGATAGACCAGCATGAACATCGGCTGCGCCGAGTCGGGTGCGACCAGATAGCCCAACCCGATCCCCAGCACCGCGAACACGAACGAGCCGAACCACAGGGCGAGCACGATCACGCCCCACTGCCACGGGTCCAGCCGCACGCCGCGCAGGAAGCCGGTGAACAGCACCAGCACGATCGCGGGCAGGCCGACCACCGAGGCGGACACGAGTTTGGAGATCACGTATTGGCGCCCGGTCAGCGTGGTCAGCCGCAACTGCCGGGTCCACCCGCTCTGCCGTTCCGCCGCGATCCGCTGCACGCCCGCGCTGAGCGTCGCGCCGACCGCGCCGAACGAGGCCATCGACACCATGATGTAGGCGGAGACGTCGGTGCCGTCGACGTCACCGGATTGGCTGCCGAAGATCAGGTACATCGCGACCGGGTAGGCGAGCGTGAAGATCAGGTACCGGCGGTTGCGCAACATCCGCAGGATCTCCAGCCTCATCAGGGTCTTCATGACGCGATCTCCGTGCCTTCCGCCTCGTCCGCCTGTTGGGTGATCGCCAGGAACGCCTGCTCCAGGCCGAGTCCGGCCACTTCGAGTCCGCGCGGCCGAAGGCCCGCCGCGTAGATCGCGGCGACCGTCTCGTCCGCGTCGGCGCTGCGGATGCGCACCGTGCCGGCGCCCAGTTCGAGGTGCTCGACGCCGGGCAGCGCGCGCAGCGTGGGCTCGTACCGCTCGACCGGGGCGTCCAGGTCGAAGGCGATCCGGCGCAGTCCCGCGCGGGCCTTGATCTGCGCGGCGCTCGCGTCGGCGAGCAACCTGCCCCGGTGCAGCACGAGCACCCGGTCGGCGACGTTGTCCGCCTCTTCCAGGTAGTGCGTCGCGAACAGCACGGTGCGGCCCAGCTCGGCCTGCTCGCGCATGCTCACCCAGAACCGCTGCCGGCTGTCCACGTCCATCCCGGTGGTCGGCTCGTCCAGCACGATCAGGTCCACCTCGCCCGCGATGGCGACCGCGAACCGCACTCGCTGGGCCTGCCCGCCGGAGAGCTTGCCGACGTCCTTGCCGACCAGGTCCTCGATGCCCGCGCGGCGCAGCACCTCCGCCTGCGGCAAGGGGCGCGGATGCAGGTCTCGGGCCAGCTCGACCATCTCGCCGACGGTCACGTCCGGCATCAGGCCGCCGGTCTGGAGCATCGCGCCGACCCGGCCGCGACGGATCGCCTCGCGCGGGTCGGCGCCGAACAGCGCGACGGTGCCCTCGGTGGGCCTGCTCAGGCCCAGCAGCAGGTCGAGCGTGGTCGACTTGCCCGCCCCATTGGGCCCCAGCAGCGCGACCGTCTCGCCCTGGCGCAGCTCCAGGTCGAGCCCGGCCACCGCGTGCAGGTCACCGAAGCGCTTGCGCACGCCGCTCAGCGCGACGGCCGGCGCGGTCGTCTGTTCCCCAGCCCTGATCTTCATGGCTTCAGCCTGGCCGAAGGCGTGGACACGACGAAGTGGGAAACCTCCTGATCGCGCCATGACAGATGTCATGGGCGCCTACGGTGGGCGGCATGGTGCGACTGACCGATTCCCAGACCGGCAAGTCCGAGACCGTGACCACCTCGATCGGCCGACGGGTGCGCGTGGCGTATCCGAGCCGCTCGCTGCGCGCGGCGATCCTCGCCGACACCTTCCGTCGGGTCGCGGGCCGACACCGGCTGACCGTGACGATCCATCAACTGCCGTACCGCGCCCGAATCGCGGACGCGGCCGGCTACGGGCGGTACAACATGCCGGTGCCCACCACCGGGCAACCGGACGGCGCGATCGACCTGTACATCGGGGAGAACGGCGATCAGGGCCCGCGGGCCCGGGTGCACGTGCTGCATCCGTCGGCGGTGGTCGAGGCGGCGAATCGGCACCCCGTCCCGCACCCCGGGGACCCGCTCGCGCTGCGCCTGCTCCTGCTCACGCTGGCCGCGGACCAGCCCCTGCGGGCGGACGCGAAGGGCTATCACGGCGTGGTCGAGGCCGAGCGCACACTCGCCGAGTTGCGGGCCCGGACGGCGGAGTTCGCCGAGTCCCCGTCCCAGGCGATGCCGGCCGAGGCGATCGGGTCGATCCACGCCGCGCTCGACGACGACCTGGACACCCGCACCGCGCTACGGCTCCTGATCGAGCTGTCCCGCGACCAGGGGTTCGCGCCGGGCGCCCGGTTCGAGGCACTGGCACACGTGGACCGCTTCCTGGCCCTGGACCTGTCCCGAGACGTGGGTCGCCCCAGGGACTGAACGGGCCCGGGACCAAGGCCCCCAAGGCCCGGGTCCAAGGCCGGGGACCGAGCCCGCGCGGGGTCTGATCCACCTCGGGAGCGACCCCACCCGGCGACGAGACCGCCCCGGAGGACACGACGCCGGACGAGCTCGTCGAGCCCGTCCGGCGTGTGCCGCGCGTGTCCGGTCCCCGGTGCCGGCGATGATCCGCCGGTCGGTCGGTCCGTCGGTACGTCAGTCGTCGGAGGCGCGCACCGGCAATCCGCCCGCCGGCGGCGCGTCCGCGGTGCGGCCCTGCCCCTCGCCCTCACCGCCGCCGGTGCGATCACAGGTGATCTTGTCCGCCGGGTCGTACTTGGTGTGGAACTTCTCCCGCGCCGTCTCCTTGCCGCCCTGGAAGAACACCCGGGTCACGTCGATCTTGAACCCGTCGGACGCTGCCTGCTCCACGCAGCCGGCCGACTTGTCGACCACCGACTTGGGCTTGACCACGTCGTACTTGTTGCCGGGTTCGGCCTTGATGTCGTCGTACTTGCGCGTCCCGAGCAGCGTCACGGTCACCGTGGAGTCGGTGTATGTGGACTCCAGATAGACGTTCTTGCCGGAGTCGTTCTGGAACTTCAGGTCGAGCGAGGGCCAGGCCACGGTGGCCTCGCGGCCGGCCGGGTAGCGATCGATCCAGAAGCTGTGCGGGCGGTGCATGACGTCCTTGAGCCCGGCGAAGAACACCGCGTTGAAGGTCGTCGTGGCCACCTGCGAGACGCCGCCGCCGAAGTCGGTCTGGAAGCGCCCGTTGTTGATGATCGTGCCCTTGGCGAAGCCGTTCTCCGCGGTGCGCTCGCCGACCGTCTTGTTCAGGCTCCAGGTTTCGCCGGGCTTGATCACCGAGCCGGTGATCAGGTCGGCGGCCCGGTGGATGTTGGTCAACCGATACGCGGCGTACGGGTAGTTCGTCGTGTAGGTCGACATCACCTCGGTGATGCCGAGCTTGTTGGCGGCCTCGGTGGTCAGCTCGGGCTCGACCGGACCGAGGTTGACCTTCGCGGTCCGCGCCGCGCCGGTCTTGGCCAGCACCGACAGCAGCGCGTCGGCCGCGGTCGCGCCGGAGACGCCCTTGCCCGCCACCGACGGCACCACGGACACCTTGGCCCCGGCCGCCAACTTGCCCTCGACCTTGAACGTGGCGTTCTTCGGCTTCTCGCCGACCGAGGAGAAGGTCTGCCCCAGTTCGTCCTGCAACCCGTTCACGTCGATCTTGGGCTGTAGCCTGCCGCTGCCGTCCGGGACCATCGTGAGGTACTTGGCGAGCACGATGGGGGTCAGCTTCTGGCTCTTGTTGCCGGCCGTCAGGGTGACCGGTCCGGACATCGCGGGCACCGCGAACTCGCGCATCGCACGGTCGACTTCGGCCTGGTTGACCTTCGGGTCGGCGGCCTTGGTGGGCAGTTCGACCGGACCGTTGCCGTGCAGGAAGGCCGCCTCGACCAGCTTGATCGCGGCGGGGGTGTCCAGCACCTTGCCCTTGCTCGGGGCCACCGCCGCGGCCTGGCCGCCCGCGAACGAGATCCCGCCGTCCGTCTGCGCGCCACCGGCCTCGGCGGCGAGCGCTTCCAGTTCGGCGCCCAGCTTGACCGGGTCCACCACCGTACGCGGCGCCGTCTCCCGGGTCTTGCCGAACATCGCGGGCACCGAGGTGAGCGGGTTCATCCCGCCCTTCGACGCCTCGCTGACCGTCGCGCGGGCGTCCAGGAGCAGTCCGGCCACCGCCGGGGCGAGCTCCAGCTGCTTGCCGGCCAGGGTGAGCTTTATCGGCTTGGTGGTGCGGTCGCCGAGCTTTTGTTCGAGCGTACGGACCGCCTCGTCCCGGGACTGGCCGCCGATGTTGACGCCGAGCACGGAGGTGCCGCGCGGCACCCCGCCGCCGGCGTAGGCCAGCGACGCGCCGTACACCCCGCCGAGGACGGCGAGACCGGCCGCGCACGCGATCAGCGCCTTCGGCTTGCGCCGCGCGGGTCGCGCCGGCGCCGGCCGGGCTTCCTCACGGTTCTCCCCGGTGTCGGCGGGGTGTCCCGCGCCGGGCTCCGTCGCGTGCGCGTCGGTGCTGCCGTACTGCGGGAACCCGTGGTCGGCGGCGTCCTGTTCCTGCCGGGTCTGGTACTCGTACGGTCCCTCGCCCTCGCCGTCCCGGGTCCACCGCGGCGCCTCCTGTGAGGGCAGCGGGGCCTGGCCGCGCAGCACCACCGGCGGGATCGGCCGCGACCCGGGGATCTTGATGCTGACCCGGGTGGTCATGGTCTGGTCGCCCGACTCGGCGTCCGATTCGGCGTCCGCCTCCTCGGTCGGCGCGACCGGGACCGGCGCGGCCTCGGGCGTGCCGAAGCCGGCGATCAGTCGGCGGCGGCCCACCCGCGGGGGCAGCGCACCGCTCTCGGCCGCCGCGACCGGCTGGTTCGGCTGGACGACCGGTTCGGTCCCGGGCGGCGGGCCGTAGCCGGCGTCGTCCAGGCCGGCACCGGGCGTGCCCGGGCCGGGCTCGCCCGCGTGGGCGGTCGGCATGCCGGATCCCGGTTGCCCCGGCGGTCGGGGTGGGGCCGGCGGCTGTCCGGGCTGCGCCGGTACGAACGGCGGCGGCCCGTCCGAGAACGGCACGGGACCGGGCGCACCCGTCCCGTCGGCCGTCAGGCTCCTGGCTCCCGAGGCGCCGGGAACGCGCTGGGGCAGCCCGTTGGGTCCCAACTGCGGGGCCGCGTGCCGAGGCGGCTCCGCGACGGGTGGCACATCGTCGTCCGCGCTGGGCCACGACGAGCCACCGGGCGGCCCCGCGACGGGCGCGGGCCGGGGCGGTTCGTCGTCGAACCACGACGCGAACTCGTCGTCGTCCCCGAACGGATCGGGGGATGGGTGGGGCGACGCGGGCGCGACGGATCGCTCACGGGCAGCGGGCGCTGCCTGCGACTGCCGGCCGACCCGTCCGAAGAACGGATGCGGATCACCGCCGAGGTCGTCGCGGCGCGGCTGCGCGCCCGGGTCGTCGGGCGTGGGGGGCTGGTCGTTACTCACGAAGAACGAGCTCTCCGACAGCTGAAGGTTGCGTGGCGGCGCACGGCCGCCCCCGCCCGGGGTCGGACGGTATCCAGGAAAGTGCGACGACGGTGCGTTGACACACGCCGCGTGCGGGTCGTGACACCGCCTTCGAGGGTTTTCCTGCTCCCCTTCGAAGGCGAGTGGACGAACTCGGCCACCGAGGTTGCCCGGTACGACGGGCTAGAGGAGTCGGTCGCGACGGCCCTGTGGACAGGGCATGACACGCACCGCACCTCGGCAAACACAATACTGCGCTCCCGCCACACCGGTACCCCGCACCGTCGCGTGCCGCATGACACGCGCCGTCGGCAAGCATGGCCGCGCAAGGGCCTCACCTCGTATGCGTCTTGACCGATTCACCCGAAAGAAGGACGGGTTTGATGCCGCCCCAGGGGTAAGTGGCCGAGGCGACACCAAAGATGGTGCCACCGAGCAGGTAGATATAGGACAGGAACCCGCTGACGAAGATCCAGTCGCCTTCCGGCTTGGTCCAGCTCGCCAGCCACAACACGGTCAACATCCAGCCCGCCACCGGCACCACCGCCCCGGCCTTCGCCTTGAACAGCGAACCGCCCGCGACGAACAGGGCGCCGCTGCCCGCGAGCGCGACGATCAGCCCGGCGGGCGGGTAGGCCGCCTGGGTGAACGCCCCGATGAAGGCGATCACCACGCCGAGCAGGAACAGCACGACGTATGCCGCGACGCGGCCGGCTTTCTGTGGCACGAGGGCTACCTTACGGGCGCAGTCCGGCGAACAGGTCGTCCTCGCGGCCGTCCGGGCCGGTGGGCCCGAGGTCGCCGCGGACCAGTCGGTAGTGCTCGACCGACATGATGCTCTGGCCGATGTTGTTGGACAGCGCGAAGAAGCCGTCCTCGACCGAGACCTGGGTGGGGTAGGCCCGCAGCGCGTCGAACTTGGCGCCCACGTACTCGCCCGCGTCCACCGCCGTGGTGACCTGGTCGTCGTCCACCGCGAACGGCAGTTCGTCGACCTCGACGGCCGTGAAGGGCACCTCCTGGCCGGCCTCCACCATGCGCTCGATGCCGGCCTTGAGAACCGACCGGGGCATCACGTTGTAGTAGATCTTGGCGATCGTCCAGGACTCGCCCTCGCCCTCGGCGTGGGTCGGGTCGGCGGCCAACTCGGCGGCGCGCAGGGCCACCCGGTGCGCCTGGATGTGGTCCGGGTGGCCGTAGCCGCCGCGCTCGTCGTAGGTGGCGAGCACCTGCGGGCGCACCTCGCGGATCACCGGCACCAGGTGCTCGGCGGCCTCGTCGACGTCGGCCTGCCAGAAGCAGTCGGGCCGCTCGTTGCTCGGCACGCCCATCATCCCGGAGTCGCGGTAGCGCCCCGGGCCGCCCAGGAAGCGCTGGTCGGCGATGCCGAGCACCTTCATCGAGTCGGCGATCTCGGTCATCCGATGCGGCCCGAGCGCGTCCTCGCGGTCGGCGGCCAAGTGGGCCAGCTCGGGGACCAGGATCTCGCCCTCCTCGCCGAGCGTGCAGGTGACGAGCGTGACGTGCACGCCCTCCGCGGCGTAGCGCGCCATGGAAGCGCCGTTGTTGATCACTTCGTCGTCCGGATGGGCGTGCACGAGCAACAGCCGCAGCGGGGCCTCGGTGCGTTCGGTCATGTTCGACAGCCTACGCAGCCGAACCGACGTGCCCGGGGGGCGACCCCCGCGGTCACGGGTCAGCCGGTCGGCATCGCGTGCACGGCGACCAGATAGTCGCCGCCCTCGATCCACGGCTCGCGCGCCCACCCGGCGTACCGGGTGCGCCGGACCAACCCGGCAGCCGCGCACGCGGCCTCGTACTCGTCGACGCCGAGCGTCGCCCCGACCCCGTCGGGGCCGCCCGCGAGGCTGAAGCCGGCGACCAGCACGCCGCCCGGCCGCAACATCGTGGCCAGCGCGCGCACGACCTCGGCCTCGGTGCCCGGGGCCAGGAAGATCATCACGTTGCCCGCGGCCACCACCAGGTCGAAGCTCCCGCGACCGCCGAGCGCCCGCGGCTCCAGGTCGGCGAGGTCGTCGAGCACCCAGGTCAGCCCGGGAGCGGCGGCCTCCGCCTCGGCCAGCATCGAGGCGTCCAGGTCGACGCCGACCACCTCGTGGCCCTGCCGGGCCAACTCGATCGCGATGCGACCCGTCCCGCAGCCCGCGTCCAGCACGCGCGCGGGCTCGTCCAGCAGCTCGTCGCAGAACCGCGCCTCACCGTGCAGGTCCCGCCCTTCCGCAGCGAGCCTGCGAAACCGCTCGGCGTACTCGGGCCCTCGGGTGCCACCGGTATTGGCCAGCCATCGATTGGTCATGGCAGACGAGCCTACAAAGCCCGCCGAACCCGTCATCGCAACGTGCCGACCCCGGGAGCGGCCCCGGGGCCCACGCCCACGAGGCTCGATCAGGAAGCGGGCCCGTCGAAGATCGATCCCGCGACTCGGTCAGAAGTGGATCCCGTTCACCACTCCCGCGAAGCTCATGCCCGCGTCGCGGATGGAGGGGGCCATGGACGTGCTCGACAAATAGAAGCCGAGCAACGCGCAGACGATCGCGTGGACGGGCCTGAGGGAGGACTTCCGGACGAGGAAGACCACGGTGACACCGAGCAGCAGCACGGCGGAGACGGACACCACCACAGTCACGCACCTCCTGTGCGCAGGGGGTCCGGGGCCGACTCGGGGAAACCGGCCTTCGCACCCAAAGGGACATGTCTACACACAGACTGTAAGCCCAACGGTCACGAACCGCGTTCACTCGTTCAGCGGGCGCGAGGTGGTGTTCGTACAACCGTCCGCACTCTCCCTCGGTCTCCCCTCCTCCCGCCGTCACCGCCCCCGTACGCTGTGGCGCATGAGCTCGGAGATCACATTTCCCCGGCAATACGCCCGCACGCAGCGCTTCACCCAAGGCGCTCCACGCGGCTTCGGCATCGCCGACCGCCGGATCACATTCCTGCGGTCCAAGGCCGCCGACGACTCCACCACGTGCCTGTGGACGCTGGATCCGCTCACCGGCGTCGAGCGCCTGGTGGCCGATCCCGCGGTCCTGCTCGGTGGCGCGGCCGAGCACCTGTCGGCCGAGGAGCGGGCCCGGCGCGAACGCAGTCGCGAGGGGGCGGCCGGCATCGTCGGCTACGCGCTCGACAGCGTGGGCGACCTGGCCGCTTTCACCCTTTCGGGCCGGCTGTTCGCGGTCTCCCTCGCCACCGGCGAGGCCCCGCGCGAGCTTGCCGTGCCGGGCCCGGTGATCGATCCGCGGCCCTCCCCCACCGGCACGCACATCGCCTACGTGGCCGGCGGCGCGCTGCGCGTGGTGACCGCCGACGGCTCGCTCGACGTCGCGCTGGCCGAACCGGACGGCGACGGCGTCACGTGGGGTCTGGCCGAGTTCATCGCCGCCGAGGAGATGTCCAGGTTCCGGGGCTATTGGTGGGCCCCCGACGGCTCCGCGCTGATCGCCGCACGCGCCGACGACGCGCCGGTGGACCGCTGGTGGATCGGCGACCCCGCGAACCCGGCCGCCGCGCCGACCCGGGTCGCCTATCCGGCGGCCGGCACCGCCAACGCCGAGGTCACCGCGTGGCTGATCGGTCTGGACGGCAACCGCACCGAACTGGGCTGGGATCACGACGCGTACCCCTACCTCGCGAGCGTGCACTGGTCGGCCGGCGGCGACCCGCTGCTGAGTGTGCAGCCGCGCGACCAGAAGCGCCTGCTCACCCTCGCCGTGGACGTCGCCACGGGGACCACCCGCGAACTGCACACCGAGACCGACGACGTGTGGGTCGACCTGATCCCCGGCGTACCGGCGTGGACGCCGGACGGTCGGCTGGTCCGGCTGGTCGACGCCGACGGCGCGCGTCGCCTGGTGGTCGCGGACAAGGAGTCGACCGACCGGCGCCTGTTCGTCCGCACGATCCTGGACATCGCCGACGAGGACGTGCTGATCACCGCGTCGGCCGGCACCGACGCGAGCGCCGCCGAGATCGGCGAGGTGCACGTG
The DNA here is from genome assembly GCF_044460165.1 of Embleya sp. NPDC050154. Classification (NCBI taxonomy): domain Bacteria; kingdom Bacillati; phylum Actinomycetota; class Actinomycetes; order Kitasatosporales; family Streptomycetaceae; genus Embleya; species Embleya sp. NPDC050154. Next base: position 88,235 of record NZ_JBITJP010000021.1, on the reverse strand, counting down.
TACCGCGTCGCCTCGGACGGGGTCACCCGGGTGAGCACCGAGCCCGGCTGGCACAGCGCGGTGCGCTCCGGCGACACCACGGTGTTGTTGTCCGCCTCGCTCGACCGCTTCGGCACCCGGGTCACCGTGCACCGGGACGGCGCCGAACTCGCCGAGATCACCTCGCACGCGGCCACCCCGGTGCTCACCGCACGAGTCGAGCTGCTCCGCGCCGGGGCCCGCGAGATCCCGTGCGCGCTGCTCCTGCCGACCGGGTTCGACCCCGCCTCAGGCGAGCGGCTGCCGGTCCTGATGGACCCGTACGGCGGCCCGCACGGCCCGCGCGTGCTCGCCGCCCGCAACCCGCACCTGACCTCGCAGTGGTTCGCCGACCAGGGCTTCGCGGTGCTCGTCGCGGACGGCCGGGGCACCCCCGGGCACTCCCCCGAGTGGGAGAAGTCGGTCCACCTCGACCTCGGCCCGATCACCCTCCAGGACCAGGTGGACGCGCTTCAAGCGCTCGCCGCCGAGCGGCCCTGGCTGGACACCACGCGGGTGGGCATCCGGGGCTGGTCCTACGGCGGCTACCTGGCGGCGCTGGCCGTCCTGCGCCGCCCGGACGTCTTCCACGCGGCGGTCGCCGGCGCGCCGGTCACCGACTGGGCGCTGTACGACACGCACTACACCGAGCGCTATCTCGGCCTGCCGAGCGAACGGCCCGAGGTGTACCGCGAGAACTCGCTCGTCTCGGGGACCGAGCCGGGCGAAGTGGCGGCGACCCGCCGCCCGCTGATGCTGGTGCACGGCCTCGCCGACGACAACGTGGTCGCGGCGCACACCCTGCGGCTGAGCGGCGCGCTCCTCGCGGCGGGCTACCCGCACGAGGTGCTGCCGCTGTCCGGAGTCACCCACATGACACCGCAGGAGCAGGTCGCCGAGAACCTCCTGCTCCTCCAGGTCGACTTCCTGCACCGCGCCCTGGCGCGGCCGGCGACCGACGGCGCCGGCTGACCCGAAGCCGCCCGGAAACACGACAGTGCCCGCCGTTCCGATCGGAACGGCGGGCACTGTCGGGTCGGTGCGCGGTTCAGGACGCGCCGACGATGTCCTTCTCCTCGGCGAAGTGACACGCGCTGTCGTGCGCGCCCAGACCGGAGAGGCCCTTGCGGATCTCCAGCAACGGCTCCTGCTCGGCGCAGATGTCCTGCGCCTTCCAGCAGCGGGTGCGGAACCGGCAGCCCGACGGCGGGTTCGCCGGCGAGGGCACGTCACCGGTGAGGATGATCCGCTCGCGGTGCTCACGGCCGTCCGGGTCCGGCACCGGCACCGCGGACAGCAGCGCCTGGGTGTACGGGTGCGTCGGGTGGTCGTAGATCTGCGCGTCGGTGCCGATCTCGGCGATTCGCCCGAGGTACATCACCGCGACGCGGTCCGAGATGTGCCGCACCACGGAGAGGTCGTGCGCGATGAACAGGTAGGACAGACCCAGTTCGTTCTGCAGCTTCTCCAGCAGGTTGACCACCTGCGCCTGCACCGACACGTCCAGCGCGGAGACCGGCTCGTCCGCGATGATGATCTCCGGGTTGAGCGCGAGGCCGCGGGCGATCCCGATGCGCTGGCGCTGACCGCCGGAGAACTGGTGCGGATACCGGTTGATGTGCTCCGGGTTCAGACCCACCAGGTCCAGCAGTTCCTGGACCCGCCGCTTGCGGTCGCCCCTGGGCGCGACCTCCGGGTGGATGTCGTACGGCTCGCCGACGATGTCGGCGACCGTCATCCGCGGGTTCAGCGAGGTGTACGGGTCCTGGAAGACCATCTGGATGTTGCGGCGCACCGCCTTGAGCGCGCGACCGGACAGCTTCGCCAGGTCGTCGCCCTTGTACAGGACGCTGCCGGCGGTGATCGTCTCCAGGTTCATCAGGAGTCGGGCCACCGTCGACTTGCCACAACCCGACTCGCCGACCAGACCGAGGGTCTCGCCCTTCATCAGGTCGAAGGTGACACCGTCGACGGCCTTGACGGCGCCGATCTTCTTCTGGAAGAGGATGCCCTGGGTGATCGGGAAGTGCTTGACCAGCCCTCGCACCTGAAGGATCGGCTCGCCCTGCGCCACCGGCTTGACGAGCTTGCGCAGATCGGCGGCGGTCGCGCCGCTCGCGGACTCAGCCACGGACTTCTCCCTCCATCACGGTCTCCCAGAAGTGGCAAGCGCTGCCACGCCCGACCGAGATCTCGTGCAGCGGCGGAACCTCGCTGCGACACACGTCCTGCGCGTACGGGCAGCGCGGGTTGAACGCGCAGCCGGACGGGATCCGCATCAGGTTCGGCGGCAGGCCCTTGATCGCGTACAGCTCGCGGCCCTTGTGGTCCAGGCGCGGGATCGACTCGAGCAGACCCTTGGTGTACGGGTGGGTCGGCTGCCGGTACAACTCGCGCACCGGCGCCTGCTCGACGATCCGGCCCGCGTACATGACCGCGATCTTGTCCGCGACGTCGGCGACCACGCCGAGGTCGTGGGTGATCAGGATCAGGCCCATGTTGCGCTCGCGCTGGAGTTCCGCGAGCAGGTCCATCACCTGCGCCTGCACGGTCACGTCCAGCGCCGTGGTCGGCTCGTCCGCGATGATCAGCTCGGGGTCCAGCGCGAGCGCCATCGCGATCATGATGCGCTGGCGCATACCGCCGGAGAACTGGTGCGGGTAGTCGTTCACCCGGTCCTTGGCAGCCGGAATGCGCACCTGGTCCATCAACTCGATGGACTTGAGCTTGGCGTCCTTCTTGGACATCCCGCGGTGCACGGTGAACATCTCGGCGAGCTGGAAGCCGACCGAGTACACCGGGTTGAGCGCGGAGAGCGCGTCCTGGAAGATCATCGAGATCTTCTGGCCGCGGATCTTCCGGCGCTCCTCCTTGGACATCTTGAGCATGTCCTTGCCGTGGAAGCGGATCTCACCACCGGTGATATGCCCCGGCGGCATGTCCAGGATGCCCATGATCGTCTGCGCGGTCACCGACTTGCCGGAGCCGGACTCGCCGAGCACCGCGAGCGTCTCGCCGGCGCTGACGTCGTACGAGACACCGTTGATCGCCTTGGCCACGCCGTCGCGAGTGCGGAACTCGACGTGGAGGTTGTCCACTTCGAGCAGCGGCGCGGCGGCGGCCGAGCCCGAGCCCTCGGGCTTGTTCTTCGTGTCGATCGTCGTCACTTGTCTGTCCCCTCCCTCAGCGGAGCTTCGGGTCGAGGGCGTCGCGCACCGCGTCGCCGAGCAGGATGAAGCTGAACACCGTGACCGAGAGGAAGATCGACGGGAAGATCAGCTGGTACGGCGAGTCGCGCAGCGCGGTGGTCGCGGAGCTGATGTCCGCGCCCCACGAGATCTCGGTGGGCGGCAGCCCGATGCCCAGGAAGGACAGCGTCGCCTCGGTGGCGATGAAGGTGCCGAGCGAGATGGTCGCGACCACGATCACCGGGGCGATCGCGTTCGGCAGCACGTGCCGGCCCAGGATCCGCGGGGTGCCGGCGCCGAGCGCCCTGGCGGCGACCACGTAGTCGGACTTCTTCACGGTGATCACCGAACCGCGCATGATGCGCGCGATCTGCATCCAACCGAAGACGCCGAGCGCGGTCACCACGGTCCACACGGTGCGGTCCTTGACCGAGCTCATGAACACGAGCGCGGCCAGCAGCAGCGGAATGCCGAAGAAGATGTCGGTGATGCGAGCCAGGATGGTGTCCAGCCAGCCGCCGAAGTAGCCGGACAGCGCACCGACGAGACCGCCGATGACCACGATCAGCGCGGTCGTGGCCACGCCGACGATGATCGAGGCGCGGGCGCCGTAGACGGTACGCGCGTACACGTCGCAGCCCTGGACGTTGGTGCCGAACCAGTGGTCGCCGGACGGGTCCTTGTTGGTGTCCAGGATCGGGCAGTGCCGCGGGTCGATGTTCGTGAACACACCCGGGAAGCAGGCCATGAACACCAGGAAGAGCAGCAGCACGCCCGACACGTAGAAGCTCGGGCTGTTGCGCAGCTCGCGCCACGCCTCGGCCCAGGCCCCGCGCGGCTTGTCCTGCGGTCCCTGCACGTCGGGCGCCGCGTAGGCGCCGCGCTTCTCCAGGGTCGTGCCCTCTTCGTCCGCGAGCAGCATTCCGGGCAGCTCGATGGCGGACTGGGGCTGCTCGTCGCTGCTGGTCCCCAGTTGTTCGCGCTGCTGCTTGTTCATGTCAGGCATACCGGATCCTCGGGTCCAGGACGGCGTACAGCAGGTCGACGATCAGGTTCATGACCAGGTAGATCATCACCAGCGCCGCCACCGCGCCGACCACTGTCGCGCTCTCGTGCTTGGTGACCGCGAGATAGATCAGGCGGCCGACACCGTCGACGTTGAAGATGCCCTCGGTCACGATCGCGCCGGCCATCAGGGCACCGAGATCCGCACCGAGGAACGTCACCACGGGAATGAGCGAGTTGCGCAGGAGGTGGCGGGTGACCACCCGCCGACGCGGAAGACCCTTGGCGGTCGCGGTCCGGACGTAGTCGGCGCGCATGTTCTCCGCGACGCTGGTCCGGGTGAGTCGGGCGACGAAGGCCAAGGAAAGTGAGCCGAGCACGATGCCCGGCAACAGGAGCTGACTCCAGGTTGCGTCGCCCACGGTGGCGGTGGCCTCGAAAATGCCCCACTCCGAACCCAGCCAGAACTGGGCGACGGTACCGAGCACGAAGACCGGGATCGAGATGACCACCAGCGTGCCGGCGAGAACGAGCGTGTCGACGAACTTGCCGCGGCGCAGGCCGGACAGCAGGCCCAGGCCGACACCGACGACGACCTCGATCGCGAACGCGATCATCGCGAGCCGGATCGACACCGGGAAGGCTCGCTTGAGCTCGTCGGCGACGGGACGGCCGTTGAAGCTCGTCCCGAAATCACCCTGGAGCAGGTCGGTGATGTAGTACCAGTACTGCACGATCAGCGGGTCGTTCAGGTGGAACTCTTCCCGCATCTGGCGCACGAAGACAGGGTCGGCACCCTTGTCGCCGAACATGGCTGCGATGGGATCGCCACCGAGCTGGTACACCATGAAATAAATCAAGAACGTGGTCCCGATGAACACCGGGATCATCTGGAGCAGTCGCCGTACGACATATCGCCCCATGCCAGCCTCCTGCTGTCGTCGTCGGCCCGAAGCGAGGGATCGGACCAGCAACCGGCGCCGCGGATCGCACGTCGCCGGTCCGGCCGCCACCGGCAAGGTCCGGCCGCACCCGGGGGTGCGGCCGGACCGATGTCAGCGCCGGTTCATGTCCGGATCACTACTTGACGGTGACCTCGGTGAAGACCGGGTTGCCGTACGGGTCGAACTGGACGTTGGAGACCTTGGTCGAGGAGCCGGCCTTGGTCACGTAGTACCACAGCGGGATGGACGGAACGTCCTTCGCCATCTGCTGCTCGGCCTGCTGCCAGAGCTTGACACCCTCGGTCTGGTCCGGGGCGGCCATCGCGCGCTTGGCCAGGTCGTCGAACACCGGGCTGGAGTAGCCCGAGTCGTTGGAGCCGGCACCGGTCAGGTAGACGTCCGCGAGGAAGTTGTCCGGGAACGGGTAGTCCGCACGCCAGCCGGTGCGGTACGCGCCGGTCATCTTCTTGTCGGTGATGTCCTTGCGCGCCACGCTGAACTCGGGGTACAGCTTCGGCTCGCAGGCGCCCGGCTGCTTCAGCGACTCGTTGATGCTGTTGCAGACCGCGGTGACCCATTCCTTGTGCGGGCCGTCCGCGTTGGTGGCGATGGTGAGCTTGCCACCGGGGATGCCGCCGCCGGCCGTGACCAGCTCACGGGCCTTGGCCGGGTCGTACTTGGTCAGCTCGCCGGTGATGTCCTTGCTGTAACCCGGGATGTTCGGGGCCAGCCAGTCGGTCGCCGGCTGCTCGGCGCCCTTGTAGATCGCCTTGACGATGCTCGCCCGGTCGATCGCCATGGACAGGCCCTGACGGACCTTCTCCTTGCCCGGGGCGCCCCAGCCGGCGTCGTACAGCGGGAAGCCGATCTTCTGGATCGAGAACTGCGGGGCCTCGATCGCGCGCTCGCCCAGGTCCTTCTTGAAGCTGCCGACCGCCGCCGTCGGGATCTGGTCGATCACGTCGAGCTTGTTGTCGCGCAGCGCCGTGTAGGCGGCGTCGTACGTGGTGTACATCTCCAGACGCACACCGTTCGACTTCGCCTTGTCATCACCGGCGTACTTGTCGTACTTCTTCACGGTGATCGACTTCTTGTGGTTCCAGCCGCCGTTGGCGGTGTCGAGCTGGAACGGACCGTTGCCGATCGGCGCCTCGCCGTACTTCTTCGGGTCCTTGAAGAACTCCTGCGGCAGCGGCGAGTAGACCACATAGCCGAGGCTCGCCTTGAAGGACGAGACGGCCTGGGTGAGCTTGATGGTGAACGTGTTGTCGTCCACCACCTTCAGGCCCGACATCTCCTTGGTCGTCGGCGCGCCGTTCTCCGGGTGCACCGCGTCGTAGCCCTCGATCTTGGCGAACCAGCTCGAGTTGATCTGCTTGTTCTCGGAGTTGGCACCCCAGTTCCAAGCGTCGACGAAGGACTTCGCCGTGACCGGCTCGCCGTTGTGGAAGGTCCACCCGGGCTTGAGCTTCACGGTGTAGTTCGTCGAGTCCGGGCTGTCCACCGACTGCGCCATGGCCGGCACGGGCTGGCCGGTCTTCGAGTCGTAGGTGTACAGACCGCGGAACATGAGCTGCAGCGGGTAGAACCCACCGGTCTCGTTCGAGTTCGCCGGCTGAATCAGGTTCTGCGGCTCGGTGCTGCTGGCGGAGTAGTAGCCGGCGGGGAGCCCGCTGCCGCCCTTGCTGCCCTTGTCGTCATCGCTGCTGCCACACGCAGTCGCGGCCAGGCCGAGAACGGCCATACCCACGACCCACTTCACGCGCGTTGTTCCGCGCATGGGTTGCCTCCTCATGGAATCACTACCGAAGTGAAGTGCAACGGGGCTCCCAAGCGGGAAGCTTCCGTCACAGCTGCTCGTAGAGTCGGCGCCCCCGAGCGCGTGACCAGGTTCCGAGCACAAGCGGATCTACTATCCGTCACCGATTGGCTGCGACCAATCCCCTACAGGTTTCAGTTTGATCACGTAAATCTGTGATCAATCTCGAAACCCAGACATATGAGACCAGTAATGAAGCCGTATCAAACGGACACCATGTACCGCTGCCCGGAGCATACAGTCCGATGAACGAACACCCATAGCACGGCCCCTACCTCGTCTCACAAAGCGAGAAACGCTACCGAGCGTGACGATACTCGCCCGGCCGAGACGGCCTCCGCCGGCGCATCGGATCCGGTTCAACGCGCGTAGCTGACCTGCAGGAAAGCACGAAAAACGGGATGCCACCAAATCGGTGGCATCCCGTTCCGGAGTGCGATAGAGGGGCGGGTCGTTACTCCGGGTCGGAGACGATGCCCGCTTCCAAGGCCGCCTCGATCCGCTCCTCGGGCATCTCCTCCTCCGCCTTCGCGGTGGCCTCCAACGGTCCGGGGAAGTGGCACGCGACGCGGTGGCCCTGGAGCAGGCTCTCGATCCCGATCAGTGGCGGTTCCTCGCTCGCGCACACGTCCTGCGCCTTGGGGCAGCGGGTCCGGAACCGGCAACCCGACGGCGGGTTGATCGGCGAGGGCATGTCGCCGAAGGCGTGTACCCGTGTCCGGTTCGAGCCCTTGTCCGGGTCCGCCTCGGGCACCGCGGCCAGCAGGGTGTGCGTGTACGGGTGGTGCGGGTTCGCGTACAGCGAGGTGCGGTCGGCGATCTCCACGATCTTGCCGAGGTACATCACCGCCACCCGCTGGGAGAAGTGCCGCACCACCGCGAGGTCGTGCGCGATGAACACGAACGCGATGCCCAGGTCCCGTTGCAGGCCCTGGAGCAGGTTGATCACCTGCGCCTGGATCGACACGTCGAGCGCGGAGACCGGCTCGTCGGCCACGATCAGCCGCGGTTGCAGCGCGAGCGCGCGGGCGATGCCGATGCGCTGACGCTGCCCGCCGGAGAACTCGTGCGGGAAGCGGTTGTAGTGCTCGGGGTTCAGGCCCACCCGCTCCAGCAGCTCCTGGACCCGTTTCTTTCGGCCACCTTCGGGATCGATCCCGTTGACCTCCATCGGCGACGCGATGATCGCGCCCACCGTCTGTCGCGGGTTCAGCGACGAGTACGGGTCCTGGAAGATCATCTGGATCTCGGTGCGGATCGGCGCGATCTGCCGCCGGGTGGCGTGCGTGATGTCCTTGCCGTCGTAGCGGATCGTGCCGCCGGTGGGTTCGAGCAGCCGGCTGATCAGCCGACCGGTCGTGGACTTGCCGCAGCCGGACTCGCCGACCAGGCCCACGCTCTCCCCCGCCGCGACCGACAGGTCGATCCCGTCGACCGCGCGCACGTGCAGTGTCTTGCGGCGGACCAGACCGCCCCCCTTGACGGGGAAGTACTTGACCAGGCCCCGCACGTCGAGCAGCGCCTCGCCGGGCGACGCGGGCGCGGGGTCCGGGGTCGGCGCCGGGGACTCGCTGATCGTCTCGGTCATCGTCGTTTCCTGCTTTCTACCGTCGTCGGCCGGGCTTGGGCGGTCAGCCGAGCAGCGGGCGGACGTCGTCGATGAAGATCCGTTGCTTGTCCTCGGCGCTCAGGTGGCACGCGGCGCCGCGACCGTCCACCAGGGCGAGCGGCGGGCGCTCGGTCGAGCACCGGTCGCCGCCGACCACGTCGACGTAGTCGCAGCGCGGGTGGAAGGGGCATCCCGAGGGCGGGGACAACAGGCTCGGCGGAGTGCCGCGGACCGGCCGCAGCGGGATGTCGACGTCGCCCGAGAGGTTGGGCATCGACGACAACAGGCCCCACGTGTACGGGTGGCGGGGGTTCTTGAGCACCTCGCGCACGGTGCCCTTCTCGACGCTGCGGCCCGCGTACATCACGAGCACGTCGTGCGCCATCGACGCGATCACGCCCAGGTCGTGCGTGATGAACAGGATCGCGGTGCCGAACTCGTCCTGCAGGTCCCGCAGCAGATCGAGGATCTGCGCCTGGACCGTCACGTCGAGCGCGGTCGTCGGCTCGTCGGCGATCAACAGGTCGGGGTCGCAGACCAGGGACATCGCGATCATCGCGCGCTGGCGCATGCCGCCGGAGAAGTGGTGCGGGTAGTCGTTCACCCGGGTCTTGGGGTTGGGGATGCCGACCCGGTCCAGCATCTCGATGGCCCGCGCGTGCGCGTCGTGCCGATTGGCACCGGTGTGCCGGCGGTAGGACTCGGCGATCTGCTCGCCGACCGTGTAGAACGGCGACAGCGCGGTCAGCGGGTCCTGGAAGATCATCGAGATCCGGCGCCCGCGCAGGTCGCGCAGTTTGCGCTCGGGCATCCGGACCAACTCGTGGCCGTCGAACCGGATCTCGCCGTGGATCTTCGTCCGTTCCCGGTTGTGCAGTCCCAGGATGGTCAGCGAGGAGACCGACTTGCCCGATCCGGACTCGCCGACGATGCCGAGCGTGCGGCCCTTCTCGACGTCGAAGGACAACCCGTCGACGGCCTTGACCACACCGTCCTCGGTGCTGAAGTGCACCTGCAGGTCCCGGACCGACAGGAACGCGTCGGGCCGGTCGCCAGAGGAACTCGAATCGCGCTGCTTGACCAGGCTCGGGGTGCCGTCGGTGGTATCGGTGCCGGCGGCCATGTCCTGCTCCCGGGCCTGTTCGTCGGAGACCGTGACATCCGTGGATGCCGCGGGCGTGGTGGGCTTTGACGCTTCGGATTCGGCGGGGCTGGTGGCCGCGCCGCGGCGGAGTCTCATCGCGGGCCGCCCGTCATGACAGCCGTACCCGGGGGTCGATGGCCGCGTAGGCCATGTCCACCGCGAGGTTGGCGAGCATCGTGAAGGTGGCCGCGACCATCACCACGCCCATCATCATCGGCAGGTCCGAGTCGACCACCGAGGTCACCGCGAGCATGCCGATGCCGTGCAGGCTGAAGGTGGACTCGGTGATGATCGTGCCGCTCATCAGGACGCCGATGTCCACGCCCAGGACGGTGACGATCGGGCTGAGCGCGCCGCGGAAGGCGTGTTTGAAGTAGACGCTGCGTCCGGACAGGCCCTTGGCCTTGAGTGTTCGGACGTAGTCCTCGGACAACACGTCGACCATGGTGGATCTGGTGAGGCGGCAGTACATCGCCATATGGATCGTCATCAGACAGATCCACGGCAGCAGCAGAGCGGATGCCCATCCTCCGGGATCACCGAAGAACGATGGGGGGTCCGTCGGTCGGTCGAGCCATCCGAGTTGCTGCACGAAGACGTAGATGAACAGCGGGCCCAGAACGTAGATCGGGGCGGAGCCACTGAGCAGTGCGACGCCGGTGGTCACCTTGTCCGTGGTCTTGCCGCGCTTGAGCGCGGCCAGCACGCCCATCCCGATGCCGATCGTGGTGCACAGCAGGATCGCGCCGATCGCGAGCGACAGGGTCACCGGGAAACGGTCGGACAACTTGTCGAAGACGTTCTCGTTGTTGGCGAACGAGTAGCCCAGACAAGGCGCGTCGCAGGCCTTGTCGCCGATGGTCCGGCCCGTGAAGATCCCCGAGATGAAGATCCAGAACTGTTCGATGAGGGGTTTGTCCAGGCCGAGGTTCTGCCGGACCACTTCGCGCATCTCCGGGGTGCAGTTGCGACCGCACGAAAGTCGTACGACGTCGTCGGCGCCGGAGGCCGCGAAGAAGAGATAGAAGGTGATGCCGCTGACGACGAGCAGGATCGCCACTACGCCGATCAGCCGACGGACCAGGAATCGAAGCATGAGGCCGGGCTTCCTCCGCGATGTGCCCAGGGGGTGGATCCGTCCCGCCGCGTCGGTCCGGGACCCCCGTCTCGGGGTCCCGGACCGAACGCTTCACCGTCGGATCAACCGGAAGAGGGGCTGACGGCTACTACTTGACGAAGACGTTGTGCAGGTCGATCGCACCGTGGATGTTCAGCCCGGCACCACCGATCTGCGGGCCGTAGACGAGACGGTGCCGCTGGTACAGGTACGGGATCGTCGGCACGTCTTCCATGATCTTCTGGTCCAGCTTCATCCACTCGACCGCCTGCTGGTTCACGTCCGTGATCTTGAGGATCCGGTCGATCTCCGTGTTCACGCTCGGGTTGTTGTACTGCGAGTAGTTCTCGCCGTCGTCGACGACCTTGCGACCGTCGAAGACCGGGGTGTAGACGGTGGCGCCGGTCGGCCAGTCCGCGCCCCAGCCGGCCCAGTACAGGTCGCAGGGGGTGTCCAGCTTGCCGATGACGTCGTAGTACTCCTTGTCGGAGATCTCCTTGCGCTCCATCTGGAAGCCCGCCTTGTTCAGCGAGTCGATGATGGGCAGCGCGCGCTCCTGCTGGGTCTTGGACGTGGTGAAGCAGAAGACGACCTTCTGGCCGACCTTGCCCGCCGCTTCCAGCATCTGCTTGGCCTTGGCCTGGTCACCGTCCGGCGGCAGACCGTCGAACAGGCTCTTGTACGGCGCGAAGCCGAGTTGGGTCACCGAGGCGAGCGAGTTCGCGAAGTCGCCCGCGGTCGGGCCGCCTTCGGCCAGTCGGGCCGAGTTGCGCGGGAACGCGGTCAACATCGCCTTGCGCACGTTGACGTCGGTGATCCGCTTGTTGTTGATGTCCCAGCGGTTCGTGTACGGGCCCACGGCGTCGGTGACCCGGTTCTTGAGCGCCGGGTCGGTCGCGATCTGCTGCGCGAAGTTGGCGTCGGGGCGCTCGTTGAGGGTGAACGCGGCGGCGTCACTGCCGGCCGCGGCGGTCAGCCGCTGGAACTGCTGCGGAGCCGCGACCCCGAGTTCGAACTTGAACTGGTCCACGTACTGGTGCCGGATCGCGTCGGTCGCCGGGTCCCAGTTCGTGTTCTTGTCCAGGATCAGGGCCTTGTCCGGCTCGTGCGTGGTGATCTTGTACGGACCGCTCGCGAACGGCTTGCGGTCGTTGTCGTCCTTGGTCTCCTTCGCCTTCGGCATCGGCGAGGAGGTACCCATGGCGACCGCGAACGGGAAGTCGGGGTGCGCCTCGGTCAGCTTGAAGATGATCGTCTTCGCGTCCGGCACCTCGATCTTGTCCGGACCCAACTCCTTGCCGTTGAACGGGCCTTCGTACACCTCGAAGTAGTTCTCGGTGCCCGTGAGCCACTGCTGCACCCACTTGGGGCCCTGGTTGTAGGCCTTGTGGAAGGAGCGTTCCACCCCGTACTTGACGTCCGCCGCGACGATCGGCGTGCCGTCCTCGTACTTGAGGTTGTCCTTCAGGGTGAACTTCCAGGTCTTGCCACCGTCGGTGGTGGTGCCCGGGTCCGTGGCCAGGTCGCCGACGAGCGTGGTCTTGTCGCCCTCCTTCTTGTAGAAGGTCAGGCGCCGCGAGACCAGTTCGGAGATGGTCATCAGGTTGCTGACGTACGCGCGCTGGGGGTCCAGGTGCGCGAAGCCGCTGCGGTTGAGGACGCCGGCCACGCCGCCCTTCTTGGCACCGGGGATCTCGGGGGCGGGCCCCTTCGAATCGGCGGCCGTGCCCACCGAGACGGCCGCGGTCTTGGCCTGCGGCTTGCCCTGCTCTTCCTTCTCGTCCCCGCCGCCGCTGCTGCACGCGGACGCCGAGACCGCGAGGGCCCCCACTGCGAGCAACGCGGCGAACCGGTGCTTCCCGGTCGTTGTCATGTAATCCCCTCATCAAGAAATCCGGGTTGACCCGGCTGGTGCCTTACGGCATGCAAGGAAGTGCCAGAAGCAGACGCGAAGGCCGTGACGGAACGCGGTTTATGCGCGTCGACCAGGGACGTGACCACGCCCCCTCATCGGTTGGCCTTGGGGTCCAGCGCGTCGCGGACCGAGTCGCCGAAGAGGTTGAAGGCGAGTACGAAGATCACCATCGCGGCGGCCGGGAAGGCCATGTACGTGACGTCGCTCTGCATGTTCTCGAAGCCCTTGTGGATCATCCGGCCCCAGTCGGGGGTCGGCTCCGTCATGCCGACGCCGAGGAAGGAGAGCGCCGCCTCGGTGGTGACGTAGGTCGGCACCTCGATCGTCGCGACGATCAGGATCGGGGTCCACAGGTTGGGCAGCAGCTCGCGGAAGATGATCCGCCTGGAGCTCGCGCCGCTGATCTTGGCGGCCTCAATGAACTCGCGCTCGCGCATCGACAGCACCTGCCCGCGCAGGATGCGGGCGATCCGGCACCAGCCGAAGAGCGACAACACGATGATCAGCGCCGTGGCCCGCAGCCAGGTCGGCGTGGTCTCGCGGTCGCTCACGAACAGCGCGAGGGCGATCGGCGTGAAGGCGATGAAGAACAGCTGCGACGGCATCGCCAGGAGGGTGTCGATGACCCGACTGATGACGTAGTCGGTCCGACCACCGAGGTAGCCGGCCGTGATCCCCAGGATGGTGCCCATGATCGTGACGATCAGCACCACGATGACCGCGAGCAGCAGGGACGTCCGGATGCCGTAGACGAGTTGGGTCAGCACGTCCCGGCCCAGCGTCGGCTCGATGCCGAACCAGTACTCCCCGGACATGCCACCGTTGGGCGCGATCGGGAACCCGCGGGAGTTGAGCAACCCGGGCTCGGTCTGGCCGTAACGCGTGTAAGGGTTCTTGCCGTACAGCTTCGAGATCAAGGGCGCGGCAAAAGCGATCACGAAAAAGAAAACCACTATGGCCGTCGAGACCATACCGATACGATCCTTGCGAAAGCGCCGCCATGCCAGTTGGCTCGGCGAACGCCCGACGATCTCTTTCGGTACGGCGCCGACGCCCGTTTTGTCGAGCATCGCGCCGGGTTCCCCTGAAGCCGGGGGTCCGCCCGCTTCCGGGACCAGCTGGGGTTGCATGGTCATTGCCGCAAATACCCCCGAGGTGAGGTCGGGTTCGACCGAGTGCCGTTTGGTTTGGTGGCCGCACGGACTCTCGCAACCCAATTACCCGGACGTCAAGAGGCAGTCAGAGTAAACCTTGAAACGAAAAGTAATTAACATTTACGTTTCTTTGAAAGTTCGAAGTTGATCGATTATTGATCGAATATTTCGCGCACATAGCCAACATAACGAATATAACCGGGCAAAGATATCGACTTGGTCTCAGCATGCGAAAAGCCGGTGACCTGCGGATTCGACCGCAGGTCACCGGCTCGTTTCGGGTCGCCGACGGCGACCGTCAAATGATCAGCGCTTGGCACGCGAGGCCGAGCGGCCACGCTCCTTCTGATCGAGAACGACCTTGCGGATGCGCACGGTCTCCGGGGTCACCTCGATGCACTCGTCCTCGCGGCAGAACTCGAGCGCCTGCTCCAGCGACAGCTTGCGCGGCGGGATCAGCTTCTCGGTCTCGTCGGAGGTCGACGAGCGCATGTTCGTGAGCTTCTTCTCCTTGGTGATGTTGACGTCCATGTCGTCGGCGCGCGAGTTCTCGCCGACGATCATGCCCTCGTACACCTCGGTGGTCGGCTCGACGAACATCTGGCCGCGCTCCTGCAGGTTCATCATCGCGAACGGCGTCGCGACACCCGCGCGGTCGGCGACCAGGGAGCCGTTGTTGCGGGTCCGGATCTCGCCGAACCACGGCTCGTAGCCCTCGTGCACGCTGTGCGCGATGCCGGTGCCCCGGGTGTCCGTGAGGAACTCGGTGCGGAAGCCGATCAGGCCACGCGCGGGCACCACGAACTCCATCCGGATCCAGCCGGTGCCGTGGTTGGTCATGGTCTCCATGCGGCCCTTGCGGGACGCCAGGAGCTGGGTGATCGCGCCGAGGTACTCCTCCGGCGAGTCGATGGTCAGCCGCTCCACCGGCTCGTGGATCTTGCCGTTGACCTCGCGGGTGACCACCTGCGGCTTGCCGACGGTGAGCTCGAAGCCCTCCCGGCGCATGGTCTCCACCAGGATCGCCAGGGCAAGCTCGCCGCGGCCCTGGACCTCCCACGTGTCGGGACGCTCGGTGGGCAGTACGCGCAGCGACACGTTGCCGACCAGCTCGCGCTCCAGGCGGTCCTTGACCAGGCGCGCGGTGACCTTGTGGCCCTTGCCGCCCTTGCCGACCAGCGGCGAGGTGTTGGTACCGATGGTCATCGAGATCGCGGGCTCGTCCACCGTGATCAGCGGCAGC
Organism: Embleya sp. NPDC050154; assembly: GCF_044460165.1. Taxonomy (NCBI): domain Bacteria; kingdom Bacillati; phylum Actinomycetota; class Actinomycetes; order Kitasatosporales; family Streptomycetaceae; genus Embleya; species Embleya sp. NPDC050154. The sequence goes on along the minus strand of NZ_JBITJP010000021.1, from coordinate 73,079 downwards.
GGACGCGGGTCCTCGGGGTCGGCGATGGTGTCGCCGATCATGATCTCCGGGATACCGGCGATCGCGATGATGTCGCCGGGACCGGCCTCCTCGGCGGGCTTGCGCTCGAGCTGGTCGGTCATCAGCAGCTCGGTGATCTTGACCCGCTCGATGGTGCCGTCGTGCCGGCACCACGCGGCCTGCTGACCCTTGCGGATCGTGCCCTGGTGCACGCGGCACAGCGCGATCCGGCCGAGGAAGTTGGATGCGTCCAGGTTGGTCACGTGCGCCTGGAGCGGCGCGCCCTCGTCGTACTCGGGGGCCGGGATGGAGTCCAGGATGGCCTGGAAGAACGGCTCCAGGCTGTCGCTGTCGGTGGGCACGGTGCCGTCGGTGGGACGCACCAGGGTGGCCACACCGTCCCGCGCGCACGCGTAGACGATGGGGAACTCGATCTGCTCCTCGGTCGCGTCCAGGTCCATGAACAGCTCGTAGGTCTCGTCGACGACCTCGGAGATGCGCGAGTCGGGACGGTCGACCTTGTTGATGCACAGGATGACCGGCATCTTCGCCGCGAGCGCCTTGCGGAGCACGAAGCGGGTCTGCGGAAGCGGGCCTTCCGAAGCGTCGACGAGCAGCACGACACCGTCCACCATCGACAGTCCGCGCTCCACCTCTCCGCCGAAGTCGGCGTGGCCGGGCGTGTCGATGATGTTGATGGTGACCGTGGGGCCACCGTCCTTGGGGTGATAGGCGACGGCGGTGTTCTTCGCGAGAATGGTGATGCCCTTCTCGCGCTCCAAGTCGTTGGAGTCCATCACCCGATCGTCCATCTGGTGGTGGGCACTGAACGTGCCCGCCTGCTTCAGCATGGCGTCGACGAGGGTGGTCTTGCCGTGGTCGACGTGGGCGACGATGGCGACGTTGCGGATGTCATGGCGCGTGGGCACGGCTGCGTGTCTCTCGGCTTCAGTCGGGGATGCTACGGACGGGCCGGCGACCGCGAGCCTCCTCAGCCGCGCGATAAGCGTCGCGCGAACCGGCCTGCCTCCTCGGCGCCAAGGTCAATCGTACGGGGAGGAGCGTCCCGCGCTCGGTCCCGGCGCCCGCCGACCGCCGTTCGAAGGCCCCACAGGGCAGAATCCGTAGGTGTGAGCGAGTCTGGCGAGTCCTTCAACGAGCGCATCCGCAAGCGGTGGTCCCGACGGGCCGCCGACCGGCAGGACGGGACCTTTGGGCCCGTTCCATCCGATATGGGGGCCGGTGAGACACCCCCATCGTCCGATCAGGGCACCCCGGCGGGGCGGGCCCGGCTGCTGTACGAACGGGCCACCGAGGCGTATCGCGACGGGGATGTCGCAATGGTCGAACAATTGGCCGATCTGATTCCCGAGGGGCCCGAAAGTGAGCCCTATCGCACTTTCGCACGGGTCCAGGCGCTCGAGGCGCACGCCGACGACGCCGCCGCGGCGGCGGTCGCCCGGGCCTACCTGGACCGGATCGGACCGAGCCACCCGGCCTGGGACACCGCCCGCGCGCTGTTCGGCGAGGTGATGGTGCAGGCGCTGATCATGGGCACGGTGCCGCTCGCGGACAACCTGGCCGCCGCCGAGGAGGCACTGCGCAAACCCGGTGATTCCTACCTGCATCCCTCCGGTGCGACCATCCGGCTCGAATCCGAGGACGACGAACCGCTGCTGATGGTGTTGCACGGAAACGCGCCCAAGGCGGTACGCGCCGCCAAACGCCTGGTGGCCACCGAAAAGCGTTCGTCGCGCGCCGGGCACGCCGACGCGTTGTGCACTTTCGCGCTGTGCGTGTGCGCCGAGGGCGACATCGTCGCCGCGCGCGAGGCGCTCGCCGAAGCGGAGCGCATTCTTCCCGGCCGGCCGCGAATCGGCGCGACCCGTACCCGGGTGGAATCCAGCCCGGCGGCCACGATGCGCATCGAGGACCGTTAAGCCTCGCGAAGATCGTTAAACCTCGACTTTCCCGCCCGTCGCGGAGATCCTCGAACCCCGTTCGTCCTGATCACCGGAATTCGATCTTGTTCCTCGAAGATCGAATTCCGGTGATCTTTTCGTCGTTGATCATGTTTTCCCGATCTGTGACCCATCAGATCCTCGAAACACTTTCCATCGATTGATCGTTCGCGCCAGACTGCCGACGATCCCACCTCGGGAATCAATGGCAAGTCCGCAACACCATCCCCATCCCCCGGCCCCCGACGACGTGGCGCCGGAAAAGCAGGAGGTGAGCGCGATCTTGACGAATCGGGCGCAAGAGGACCTGGCTCTGGCCAGGCGCAGGCTCGACGATCTGGCACGCGCGGTGCGCGCTCTGCGCCGCACGCTCGGCGACACGTACGGCGTCCGCAGGCTCGGCGACGACGTGGACCGGGCGCGGAGCAGTCTCGGCTTCCTGGCCGAGACGGTCGCCGAGAGCGAACCGGCGGTCGTTCCCGTCCCGACGCCGACCGAAGTGATGTCCGACCTGCCTTACGACCCGGTCCTCTTCGCGGACGCGGACGACGAAGGCGTGGGTGGCATGCGACCGCCCCGCCGCACAGGAAGGTGACGTCTTGGCTACAGGGACGACGGGACCCGCCGGCGGTACCGGCACCAACGCGCCCGGCCGGGCACAGATCCAAGCCCGGCATCTGCGCACGGACCGCTGGTGGCTCTCGCCCGCGGTGACGGTGTCCATCCTGTCCGCGTTCATCGTCTATTCGACCTGGCGCGCGTTCGCGAACGACGACTACTTCGCCGAGCCGTACGTGTCGCCGTTCTACTCGCCGTGTCTGGCGTCCAAGTGCGACAGCATGCCGATGAGCGCGAACGCGCCACTGTTCGGCGACTGGTGGGGCCTGTCCCCCGCGCTGCTGATCCTGATCTTCCCGCTCGGCTTCCGACTGACCTGCTACTACTACCGCAAGGCCTACTACCGGGGCTTCTGGGCGTCGCCGTCGGCGTGCGCGGTCCCCGAGCCGCGCGGCTCGTACTCGGGTGAGACCCGGTTCCCGCTGATCGTGCAGAACATCCACCGCTACTTCTTCTGGTTCGCCACGATCGTGGCGGTGATCCTGTCCTGGGACGTGCTGATCGCGTTCCGCGACGAGCACGGCGCCTGGGGGCACATGGGGCTCGGCACGCTGGTGCTGCTCGCCAACGTGTTGCTGATCTGGGCGTACACGCTGTCCTGCCACTCGTGCCGGCACATCGTCGGCGGCAAGCTCAAGCACTTCTCCAAGCACCCGGTGCGCTACCGCTTGTGGGGTTTCGTCAGCAGGCTCAACGGCCGGCACATGGAACTCGCCTGGGCCTCGCTGTTCAGCGTCGCACTGGCCGATCTGTACGTGTACCTGGTCGCGAGCGGCGCCTTCGACGACCCCCGCTTCTTCTGAGCGCGTCTGCTCCGAGCGCGCTCGCGCAAGCTTCGCCGGTTCGAGCGCGCCTGTTCCGAGTTCGCCCGCCTGGAGCGGCGACTCACCCCCCGTGTAAACGCTCCCAAGCCCGAGCATCACCGGAAACACCCCGGCCCAGCCCAGTACAGGAGTGGCACTCGTGTCCGAAGTGGAACGTCATTCGTACGACGTGGTCGTGATCGGCGCGGGCGGCGCCGGGTTGCGGGCCGCGATCGAGGCCCGGATGCGCGGCCTGCGCACCGCCGTCGTCTGCAAGTCGCTGTTCGGCAAGGCCCATACCGTGATGGCCGAGGGCGGGATCGCCGCCTCGATGGGCAACGTCAACTCGCAGGACAGTTGGAAGGTGCACTTCCGCGACACGATGCGCGGCGGCAAGTTCCTCAACCACTGGCGGATGGCCGAACTGCACGCGAAGGAAGCCCCGGACCGGGTCTGGGAGTTGGAGTCCTGGGGCGCGTTGTTCGACCGCACCGCGGACGGTCGGATCAGTCAGCGCAACTTCGGCGGCCACGAGTATCCGCGGCTGGCACACGTCGGCGACCGCACCGGTCTGGAGCTGATCCGTACCCTCCAGCAGCAGATCGTCGCCCTGCAACAGCAGGACGAGCGCGAGTTCGGCGATCCCGAGGCACGACTGAAGGTCTTTCAGGAGTGCACGATCACCCGCCTGTTGACCGTCCCGGACGCGGGTTCCGAGGCCGGCACCCGGATCACCGGCGCGTTCGGCTACTGGCGCGAGTCGGGCCGCTTCACGGTGTTCGACGCGCCGGCCGTCGTGCTGGCCACCGGCGGGATCGGCAAGGGCTTCAAGGTGACCTCGAACTCGTGGGAGTACACGGGGGACGGGCAGGCCCTCGCGTTGCTCGCGGGCGCGCCGCTGATCAACATGGAGTTCGTCCAGTTCCACCCGACCGGCATGGTCTGGCCGCCGTCGGTGAAGGGAATCCTGGTCACCGAGTCGGTGCGCGGGGACGGCGGAGTGCTGCTCAACTCCGAGGGCAGGCGCTTCATGTTCGATTACATCCCGGACGTGTTCAAGGAGAAGTACGCCAAGTCCGAGGCCGAGGGCGACCGTTGGTACAACGACCAGGAGAACAACAAGCGCCCGCCCGAGTTGCTGCCCCGGGACGAGGTCGCCCGTGCGATCAACTCCGAGGTCAAGGCGGGCCGGGGGTCGCCGCACGGCGGGGTGTTCCTGACCGTGGTCGGCCGGATGGCCGGCGGGACCGAGGAGATCCGCCGCAAACTCCCGTCGATGTACCACCAGTTCAAGGAACTGGCCGACGTCGACATCACGGCCGAGGCGATGGAGGTCGGGCCCACCTGCCACTACGTGATGGGCGGGATCGCGGTGGATCCGGACACCGCCGCGACGCCGGGCGTGCTGGGCCTGTACGCGGCCGGTGAGGTCGCCGGCGGCATGCACGGCAGCAATCGGCTCGGCGGGAACTCGCTGTCCGACCTGCTGGTGTTCGGCCGTCGGGCGGGCGAGCACGCGGCGCGCTATGCCGAGGAGATCGGCGAGGCGCGGCGCGAAGCCGCCCAGGAGCAGATCGACGCGGCCGCCGCCGAGGCGCTCGCGCCGTTCGCGGTGGAAAGCGCGGAGAACCCGTACACGGTCCACCAGGAACTCCAGCAGACCATGAACGACCTGGTCGGCATCATCCGCAAAGAGAGCGAGATGACCGAGGCGCTGGGCCGCCTGGAGGAGCTCAAGGCGCGCGCGGCCAAGGCGGGCGTGGAGGGCCACCGGCAGTACAACCCGGGCTGGCACCTGGCCCTGGACCTGCGGAACATGCTGCTGGTCTGCGAGTGCGTGGCGCGCTCGGCGCTGGAACGCCAGGAGAGCCGGGGCGGGCACACCCGCGACGACTTCCCCGGGATGTCCGCGCAGTGGCGTCGGGTGGTGCTCGCGTGCTCGATCGTCGACCCGGACGCGGAGCACCTGTCCGTGGCCCTGACCCGGAGCGAGGCCGTACCGATGCGTGCCGACCTGCTCGAACTCTTCGAGCGCGACGAGCTGAAGAAGTACCTGACCGACGCGGAACTTCCCGGGGAGGACGGCTGATGTCCTACAAGGCGGACTTTCGGATCTGGCGCGGCGACGAGGCCGGCGGCGAGTTGTGCGACTTCAAGGTCGAGGTGAACGAGGGCGAGGTGGTCCTCGACATCATCCATCGCCTGCAGGCCACCCAGGCGCCGGACCTCGCGGTGCGGTGGAACTGCAAGGCGGGCAAGTGTGGTTCGTGCAGCGCCGAGATCAACGGCCGGCCCCGGCTGTTGTGCATGACGCGGATGAGCACGTTCACGCCGGAGGAGGTGGTCACGGTCACCCCGATGCGCACGTTCCCGGTGATCCGCGACCTGGTCACCGACGTGTCGTTCAACTACGCCAAGGCCCGGCAGGTGCCCTCGTTCACGCCGCCGCCCGGCCTGGAGCCGGGCGAGTACCGCATGCAGCAGGTCGACGTCGAACGCTCGCAGGAGTTCCGCAAGTGCATCGAGTGCTTCCTGTGCCAGAACACCTGCCACGTCATCCGTGACTTCGAGGACAACAAGGCGGCCTTCTCCGGCCCGCGCTTCCTGATGCGGATCGCCGAGCTGGACATGCACCCCCTGGACGTCGCGGACCGGCAGAAGGCCGCCCAGGAGGAGCACGGCCTGGGCCTGTGCAACATCACCAAGTGTTGTACGGACGTGTGTCCGGAGAACATCCACATCACCGACAACGCGCTGATTCCGATGAAGGAGCGGGTCGCGGACCGCAAGTACGACCCGCTGGTGTGGCTGGGCAACAAGATCCGGCGACGGGGGTCCGGGGACTGAGGGGCGGGACGACGCTCGGCTCGGGAGTCGCGGGCTCGTGGGCGGGCCGGGCGTCGTCACGGGGAATGCGCGCTTGTGTACACATGAGACATTCTGTACACATCGATTCATGAGCCGGATGCCCATAGAGTCCATCCGCGACGTGCGCGCGCACCTGGCCGAGGTCGTGGAGCGGGCGGATCGCGACGACATGCCCACGGTCATCACGCGTCGCGGCAAAGAGGTGGCCGCGGTGGTGTCCATCGAGGTGCTGCGGAAGTACCAGGAGTGGGAAGAGCGCGAGATCAACCGGGTCATCGACGAGCGCATGGCCAATCCGGCGGCCGGGATCCCGATCGAGGACGTGATGGGGGAGACCCTGGCGCGCAGTGAGTGAATACCGCACCGTCTTTCGACCCGAAGCGCAGGCCGAACTTCGCAAGATCCCTCGCGACATGGCGCTGCGCATCCTGGTCAAGCTGACCCAGTTGGAGAGCAACCCACTCGGCTTCAACACCACGGCACTCGTATCGCGGCCGGAGCGCCGCCGCCTACGCGTCGGCGACTACCGCGTCGTCTACACGATCGACAACGGCAAGCTGGTGGTGTGGGTGATCCACGTCGGGCACCGCTCGACGGTCCACGACACCTGAATCGCCGGCTCGAGGAGCGCACGCCCGATCGGCGAGAACCCCCCGCGGTCCGGGTCGCCGTCGTGGCTGTGGCCCCTCGGCTACTCCGGCAAAGGCAGTTCGAACCAGACCGTCTTGCCGTGGCCGGACTTTCGGCTGCCCCAGCGTTCGGCGAGTTGGTTGACGAGTTGCAGGCCGCGGCCGCCCTCGTCGGTGTCCTCGGCCTCACGCATGCGCGGAAGGGTGGTGCCGGCGTCCGCGACCTCGCACAGCAGGGCCCGGCCGCGCAGCAGGCGCAGTCGGATCGGGCCCGCGCCGTAGCGCAGCGCGTTCGTGACGAGTTCGCTGACCAGCAGTTCGGTGATGTCGACCAGCGCGTCCAGGCCCCACTCGGTGAGGGTCTTGCGGCTGAGTTCGCGGGCGCGGGAGACCACCGCGGGTTCGGCCGGCAGCCACCAGGAGGCGACCGAGTCCTCGGCGAGCGCGTCCAGGCGGGCCACGAGCAGGGCGACGTCGTCGAATCCCGGCTCCTCGTGCACGTCCGCGACCACCTTGTCCGCGGTCTGCTCGAGGGTGCCCAGGGGGCCCGCCACGGCAGTGCAGAGCAGGTCGATGCCGACGTCGAGCGAGCGATCACGGGTCTCCACCAGGCCGTCGGTGTACAACACCAGGGTGCTGCCCGACTCGACCGCGAAATCGCCCTGTTCGAAGCCGAGGCCGCCCACGCCCAGCACCGTCCCGGGTGGGTTGTCGACCACGCGCGGCCGGCCGCCCGGCGGTACCAGGACCGGCGGCATGTGCCCCGCGCTGGCGAACTCGCAGGTGCGCGCCACCGGGTCGTAGACCACGTAGACACACGTCGCGTAGTGCAGCTCGCCCAGGCCCACCACGATGTCGTCCAGGTGCCCGAGCACCTCGGCCGGCGGCAACTCCAGGCCCGCGAGCGTGCGTACCGCGGTGCGCAGTTGGCCCATCACCGCCGCCGCGTGCACGCCGTGGCCCATCACGTCGCCGACCACGAGCCCGATCCGGCCGCCGGACAGCGGGATCACGTCGTACCAGTCGCCGCCGACCTCGGTCACCGAACTGCCCGGCAGGTAGCGGTGCGCGACCGCGATGCCCGGCAGCGTGGGCAGGTTCTGTGGCAACAGGCTGCGCTGGAGCATCACCGCGGTCTCGCGCTGGTGGTGGTACAGCCGCGCGTTGTCCACCGAAACGGCCGCGCGCGAGCCCAGTTCGGTGGCGAGCGTGAGGTCGTCCGGGTCGAACGCGGGTCGGCCCTCGCCGCGTCCGAGCAGCATCGTGCCGAGCACCACGCCCCGGGCGCTGAGCGGCACCACGATCATCGTGTGCAGGCCCAGCGCGCGGGCGGCCTCGGCCCGGCCGGGATCGTGGATCAGCTCGTCGTACATGTCGTCCTGCACGTTGCGCATCAGGTACGAGCCGCCCGTGCGCAGACATCGGCCGAACGTCGAGTCGGCCGCGTAGACCAGGGTGCTGCCCTGACGGAGCAGTTCGTCGGTGTATCGCCCCGGGCGCGCGCCGCGCGAGGCCACGCGTTGCAGGCGGGCCTTCTCGGCGTGCGCGCCGGGCGGGATCTCCTCGCCCTGCACGATCGCGTCGAGCAGGTCCACCGCGGCCAGGTCGGCGAAGCCGGGCACCACCGACGCGGTCAGCTCCTCGGCGATCCGGGGGATGTCCAGGGTGGCGCCGAGTCGGGTGCCCGCCTCGTTCAGCAGCGCGAGCCGCTTGCGCGCGGCGTCCACCTTGACCATCGCGTAGTGCCGCTCGGTCACGTCGATCAGCGAACAGCTGATGCCCAGGATCCGGCCGCCGGGCGCCTCCAGCCGGTTGTACGACATCGACCACACGGTGCGCGGGCTGCCGTCGGTGGGGATCGGGCCGAAGATCCGCGAGTCGACCACGGGCTCGCCGGTCTCCAGCACCCGCTGCTGGATCGTGCGCACCCGCTCGGTGTCCATCCCGGGACGGACCTCCTCGAGCCGGCGCCCGATGTGTTCCTCCACGGGCAGCCGGTTGATCGCGGCGAGCGCGTCGTTGACCGCGACGTAGCGCAGGTCGGCGTCGAAGATGCCCACGCCGATCGGCGACTGGTCGAACAGCGCCTCGCGGATCGCCAGGTCGGCCTCGACCTTGCGCACCACCGTCGAGTCCATCGAGGTGATCAGGACGAACCGGTTCCCGGCCAGGTCCTCGGCGAAGGCCGCGCGCGACTCCACCGTGCACAGCGTGCCGTCGCCCCTGCGCATCGTGTACGAGCCGGCGAAGACGTCCGCGCCCGCGACGGCCTGCCCTGTGGCGGCCTCCTGCGCGGCGGTGAACGGCGGATGCACCAGGTCGACCGCGCGGGCTCCGAGGATGTCCTCGCGTCGATAGCCGAACAACTGCTCGGCGGCGGCGCTCCACATCACGATCCGACCCTCGGCGTCGAGCACCCACGTAGCCGACGGGACGAGATCGAACAGGGAACCGGGCGCCGTGGATCGCCGGGTCGCGTCCCCCGGATTCCGATCGGCTTCTCGGCGCTGCTCCATGGACGGCGGATCCCTTTGTCGCTGCTACTCCGGACCGTTTTCCCGGTTGATCACGTTCTCAAGCCCGGCCGCCGGGTGCGGCCGAGTCGACCCGACAGGTGTTCTCGGCGGCATTTCGGGGCCTGTGGACCGCTTCTCCGACTCGGCCGCGACCGGTTTCGCGAGCACCTTCGCGACCAGTTCCGCGGCCGGGCGATCGGGGGCCAGCCAGTCGAGCCCGGACACCTCGCCGGAGCCGAGCCAGCGCAGCGCCGAGTGGTCCTGGAGCGCCCGGGGCTCGCCCGCGACCAGGTCGGCGAGCCACACGTGCAGCACATACCCACGCGCGAGCGGCCAGGCGCCGGGTAGCCGGCGTACCGGTCGCACCGTCGCGCCGAGCTCCTCGTGGCACTCCCGGACCAGGGCCGCGGCCTCGCTCTCGCCCGGCTCGACCTTGCCGCCGGGGAACTCCCAACCACCCGCCAACTCCGCCGGCGCGCTGCGGCACGCGGCGAGTACGCGCCCTCGGTGGAGGATCGCGGCGCCGACGACGATGCGGGTCCCGGTCATGGCGGACAACTCTACGTGCCGAGCGGTCGCCGTATGAGGCAACCTTGGACGGTTCGCGAACGTCTGTCTTCGGGGACATGCTCGCGAAACGGACCGGATCCGGACCCGGATCACCGAACGAGGTGGGGTGGCTGTGGCGGGATTCCGGTGTACCGGCCTGCGGGTGTGCCGGGTGCTCGCGGTGTTCGCCGCGGTCGCGGCGGTGCTCGCGGTGTTCGCGCTGGCCCGGTTGACGGCCCGCCAGGACGGCCCGGCCGCGGCGACCGGATCCGCCGCCGCGGACACCGGGTGCGACGGGCGGGACCGGCAGGGGTGGGTGGCCGTGCCGGTGTCCTTCTCCGGCGAGACCTACCGGGTCCAGGCGTACGTCCCGCGCAGCTACGACGGCGCCCGGCCGCGGCCGCTGGTGCTGAACCTGCACGGCAGCAACAGCACCGGCGTGGCGCAGATGGCCATCACCGGTCTGGGCGCGTCCGCCGAGCGCTACGGCTTCGTCGTGGCGATCCCGGAGGGCGGCCTGAGCTACCCCGGGACGACCGGCGGGCGGGCCTGGAACATCCCCGGTGTGCCGCTGTACGGCGGCCACCCGGCCGCGGTCGGCGGCCGGGACGAGGTCGGCTTCGTCGGCGCCACGCTGGACGCGCTCGACCGCTCGTTGTGCCTGGACGACCGGCGCGTGTACGCGACCGGATTCTCCGGCGGGGCGCGGATGACCTCGCTGTTGGCCTGCACGCTGAGTCGGCGGATAGCGGCCGTGGCGCCGGTCGCGGGCCTGCGCGCGGACGGCACCGACGGCGCGCGGCCGGCGCCGTGCCGACCGATCCGACCGGTCCCGGTGCTGACCTTCCACGGCCTGGCCGACCAGGCCAACCCCTACGACGGTGGGCGGGCGTCGCGCTGGACCTATTCGGTGACCGAGGCGGCGCGGCGTTGGGCGGCCGTCGACGACTGCCCGAGCACGGCGGTACGCACCCGCGTGTCCCGGCACGTCGAGCGCACGGCGTACACCGGCTGCGCGGGCGGCGCGGCGGTGGTCCTGTACACGCAGTCCGACGCGGGGCACACCTGGCCGGGCGCGGCGGGCACCGAGGTGCGCGGCTTCGGCCGGATCAACCAGGAGATCTCGGCCAATGAACTGATGTGGGCGTTCTTCTCCGAGTACACGCTGTGAGGGCGCGAGGAATGCCCGGGGATCGCGCGCGGCGGCACCCGGCCGGACCGCCGCTCAGGGCTTGGGCCGCAGCCGATCGAAGCCGCGCATGATCGCGCGATGCGCGGGACGTTCCACCAGCACCGTGAGCAGCCAGCCGAGCAGCACCGCCAGCACACCCAACGCGAGCAGTTGCCCCACCGCGCCGACGCCGTGGTCCTGGAGTCGGCGCATCACCACGTAGCCGATCGACTGGTGCACCAGGTACATCGCGTAGGTGATCCCGGCCGTCCACTGCAGCGCGCGACCCGCCCACGCGGGCACGCATCGGTCCCAGTCCGGCCCCAGCGCCGCGACGCAGATCGCGGCGATGCCCAGCACGAGTCCGACCGTCCAGGACGCGTGCCGGGTCTGGCACAGGTGCACGAACGAGCACGCGCCGAGCAGGAACACCGCGTGCGGGCCGCGGACGCGATGCCGTGACCACAGGTGCACCCCGATACCGGCGACGAACAGGTGCACGCGGTAGAGCCCGAACCCGTCGTAGAGCGTGCGGAACGCCTCCGATTGCAGGTGCAGCCGGACCGGCAGCAGGAACAGTTCGAGGCACAACACCAGCCACAACGTGCGCACCGTCGCGTCCCCGTGCACCCGGCGCGAGCGCCACAGCGCGAAGATCGCGGTGAACCACAACAGTTGCAGCGGAATCGTCCAGTAGGCCGCGTCCACATAGGTGTACGACTGCGGTTTCCAGTTCCAGAGCATGGCCAGATTGGCGAGCACGTCGCGCAGGCTCGGCGCGTACCATCCCGGCGGCGCGCACAGCCGCAGGAACAGCGACGTGCCGAGCACGCCGACGAAGAACGCCGGCAACATCCGCGCCATCCGGCCGACCCACCAGCGCACCACGTCGCCCTTGCGCAGCGAGACCGCCGCGAAGTAGCCGGACACGACCAGAAGCAGGCTCGCGCCCAACTGGTACGGAAAGACGAACGGACGCGCGGCCAATTCGGGATGCCACTGCCGGGCCAGATGGGTGCCGTGGAACAGCAGCACCAGCCCCACGAACGTCACCCGCAGCAGATCCCAGCTCACCCGGCGCCGCTTCGCGGACTCCGATCGACGCGACGTGTCGTTTCCGGGCCGTTCCGCTGAGCTGAAGGGCATCCGACGTCTTCCCGTGGACGGCGTGGGTGGACCTGGTCCTGTCCGGGGCGCGGCGCACCGACGGCCGGCCTCGACAAAGGACCCTATTACGCGCGCTTTGCCGCGCGGGCCCCGGTGGAGCACGCGTGGCCGCCCGTACGATGGACACATGTCGTCAACCAGCCGCGTCCTGCTCGCCGCCCCCCGGGGGTACTGCGCGGGCGTCGACCGAGCCGTCGAGACCGTCGAGAAGGCCCTCGATCTGTACGGTGCGCCGGTGTACGTGCGCAAGCAGATCGTGCACAACAAATACGTCGTCGAGACGCTGGAGAAGCGCGGGGCGATCTTCGTGGACGAGACGGCGGAGGTGCCCGAGGGCGCCACCGTCGTCTTCTCCGCCCACGGTGTGGCTCCCGTGGTGCACGAGGAGGCGGCGGCCCGTTCGCTGCGCACGATCGACGCCACGTGCCCGCTCGTGACCAAGGTGCACAAGGAGGCCGTGCGCTTCGCCGAGGAGGGCTACGACATCCTCCTGATCGGCCACGAGGGCCACGAGGAGGTGATCGGCACCGCCGGTGAGGCGCCCGATCACATCCACCTGGTGGACGGCCCCGAGGGCGTCGCGAACGTCGAGGTGCGCGACCCGTCGAAGGTGGCCTGGCTGTCCCAGACCACGCTGTCCGTGGACGAGACCATCGCCACGGTCAAGGAGTTGCGCAAGCGGCTCCCGCTGCTGATCGACCCGCCGAGTGACGACATCTGCTACGCGACGCAGAACCGCCAGGTCGCGGTCAAGCAGATCGCCGCCGAGTCGGACCTGGTGATCGTGGTCGGCTCGACCAACTCGTCCAACTCGGTGCGGCTGGTCGAGGTCGCGCTGGAGGCGGGCGCCCGGGCGTCGTACCTGGTCGACTACGCGGAAGAGCTGAAGGACGAGTGGCTGGAGGGGGTCGGCACGGTCGGCGTCACCTCCGGCGCGTCGGTGCCCGAGGTGCTCGTGGACGGCGTGCTGGCGTGGCTGGCCGAGCGCGGCTTCGGCGACGTGCACATTCACCGATCGGTGGAGGAGCGTCTGCAGTTCGCGCTGCCGCAGGAGCTGCGCCGGGACCTGCGCAACGCCTGAGGCCGCGCGTGCCGGTGGCGGGCGCGGGGTGCGTGATGTGGGCGACTTGTCGGTGACGGGCCGGTCCGAGGCATCGGACGGGCCCGTCGGCTTTTCGGCGCCCGCTCGGCTCTTTCGAGCGCACCCGCGAGCCTTTCGGCGCGCCCGGGGCCTTTTCGGCGTACGCGGACCCGCCCCGCGTATCGCGGGCTCGCGGGATTCGCGCTACGGGTGGTCGGCCGCGCGGCGTTTGACCAGGACGACGACGGCGGCCAGGGCGGTACCGCCCCACAGCAGACCGGCCTTGAAGGACAGCGCGGTGATCAGGTCCAGGCCCACCCGGGAGAGATGGCTCTCCTGCGTGTCGTCGCCCAGCAGGGTGCTCACGAGCACGACGGTCGTGGCGAACGCGATCGGCGGCGTGATGATCGCGGCGAGCCAGTCCTGGGCGCGCACCTTCCAGGCCACGAACACCGAGGCGACCAGGAACGCGAACCCGAACACGAATCCCAGCCGATCGGTGGCCAGGTGGTCGACGAGGCCGCCGAGCAGGGTGCCGCCGAAGCCGAACACGGCCGCACCGGCGGCGGTCAGGCCGCTGCCGGACGGGCGGTATCCGCCGGGCGCGCCGTTCGCCCGCCGCGAGGGGGCGCCGGGGCGACGAGGGTGGGGCCGAGGGCCGGTGCGCTCCCGGGGCGGTTCGCGGTCGGCGGGTGTCGAGGCCGGTGGAATCGGCGCGGACGAAACGGGTCGACGGCGCCCGGCGTCACCTCGTCCCGGCGCCGGCACGGGCGGCCTTTTCCGGGGGTTCCGGGTCGGTACGGGACGCGCTCCCGCTCGGCTGCGCTGTTCCATCCACCCAAGGTATTGCCGCATCACGGTCAAAACCGTCCAAGAACACGAAAAACCTCACTCCGCCCGTGTCGAAACGTCCGCCCGGTCGCCGCTCACCTCGTCCTCGACCGATCTGTTTCCTGCCCCCGATTTCTCGGTTTCACCAGGGAGGACGCTTTCCCGGCCGGGATTGGTGGCAGTTCGGGTCGAGTAATTCACCCGGGTCGTCGGATGGGCGTGGCGTCGGTCACGCCCGGGCGCCGCTCTCCACCGTGTCCACGGCGTGAACCACCTCGGCGGTGCCGAGGACCTGGACCGGGATGGCGCGCGAGGCGGCGTACCAGCGCAGGTCCACGGCCAGGTACGGCAACATCTCCTTGCCCAGGAAGTTGATCGTGTGCTGCTTGCGGCCGCCGGCCCGCATCGCGCAGCGCACCACCGCGTAGCAGGGGCTGTCACCCGCGTTGGCCTTGAGCTTGACCTCGACCGAGGAGATCTCCTCCCAACGCAGGCCGCGCGTGCGGAACAGGCCGTGGAAGACCAGACCGTTGGGGCCGATCGAGAGCTTGCGGTACTGGTAGAGCGCGAAGCCGACGAGTACGAAGAGGCTGAGCCCGCCGTAGAGGGCCACGGCCACGACGGTCGGCAGTCCGAGGCCGGCCAGGTCGAGGAAGCCGAGCGCGATCGGAATGAACGCGGTGAACAGCAGGACGCGCATGGGCTTGGACTCCCACAGCACGCCGTCGATGAGCTGCCTGCGGTTGTGCTGGGTGTTCGAGGTGCGGCTCATCGATGTCCCCGTCGTTGAGTGGCCGGCGTACGAAACCAGGGATGCTACTGGCCACAGGCCACCACCTACACTTTCCGAAGGCGCTTGTATGTCCGCAGCGCGCCACATCGATCGCCGAGAAGCCAGGGAATCCAGTTGTCGCTCACCATCGGAATCGTCGGCCTGCCCAACGTCGGCAAGTCGACGCTTTTCAACGCCCTGACCAAGAACGACGTGCTCGCGGCGAACTACCCGTTCGCGACCATCGAGCCGAACGTGGGCGTGGTGGGCGTGCCGGACCCGCGTCTGGACAAGCTGGCGGAGATCTTCGGATCGGCCAAGAAGGTCCCGGCCACGGTCGACTTCGTGGACATCGCGGGCATCGTGCGCGGCGCCTCCGAGGGTGAGGGCCTGGGCAACAAGTTCCTCGCCAACATCCGCGAGTCGGACGCGATCTGCCAGGTCATCCGGGTCTTCACCGACCCGGACGTGGTGCACGTCGACGGCAAGATCTCGCCGGTCGACGACAAGGAGATCATCGAGACCGAGCTGATCCTGGCCGACCTGCAGACGATCGAGAAGGTCCTGCCGCGCCTGCAGAAGGACTCGCGCCTGCAAAAGGACAAGGTCGCGGTCGCCGCCGCCGTGGAGAAGGCCAAGCAGGTGCTGGAGGCGGGCACCACGGTCTTCGCCGCCGGCCTCGACCCGGAGCCGCTGCGCGAGCTGCACCTGCTCACCGCCAAGCCCTTCCTGTACGTCTTCAACGTCGACGAGGACGAACTGGTCAACGAGGAGCTCAAGGACGAACTGCGCGAGCTGGTCGCGCCGGCCGAGGCGATCTTCCTGGACGCCAAGATCGAGTCCGAGCTGATCGAACTGGACGAGGCCGAGGCGCTGGAACTGCTGCAGAGCCTGGGCCAGGAGGAATCCGGCCTGTCCATCCTGGCCCGGGTCGGCTTCGACACCCTGGGCCTGCAGACCTACCTCACGGCCGGCCCCAAGGAGGCCCGCGCCTGGACCGTCGCCAAGGGCGCCACCGCCCCCGAGGCGGCCGGTGTGATCCACACCGACTTCCAGCGCGGCTTCATCAAGGCCGAGGTGATCGGCTTCGACGACCTGGTCGAAACCGGCAGCCGCGCCGAGGCCCGCACCAAGGGCAAGGCCCGCATGGAGGGCAAGGACTACATCATGCAGGACGGCGACGTGGTGGAGTTCCGCTTCAACGTCTGACCATCGCCGGTCGCCGCACCGGCACCGCACACCGTACGGGTCCGCCTTCTCGGAGGCGGGCCCGTCGCCGTTCTTCCGGCTTCGCCAATGAAAAGTGGTACGTTATTCGGTACCACTTGCCGAAAGGTGTGACGTCATGTCGATCACCGCGAGCGAGGCCCGCAGGGATCTCTTCCCGTTGATAAAGAAGGTCAACGACGATCACGAGGCCATCGAGATCGTCTCCAAGCACGGGAACGCCGTCCTCATCTCCGCCGAGGACTACGCGGCCCTGCGGGAAGGCTCCTACCTGCTGCGCTCGCCGGCGAACGCTCGTCGTCTGCTCAAGGCCTACGAGAACGCGCTGAGCGGCGGCAACGTCTCCGAGCGTGCGCTGGTCGACCCCGACTCGGCGAATGACGAGGTCGACACCGAGTGAGGCTCGTCTTCGAGGATCACGGGTGGGAGGACTACACCTCCTGGCTCAGGAACGACCGCAAGATGCTCGCCAGGATCAACAAGCTGATCGAGGATGTGCGGCGCGACCCCTGCACCGGGATCGGCAAGCCCGAGCCGCTCAAGTACCACCTGCCCGGCGCCTGGTCGCGGCGGATCGACGACGAGCACCGCCTCGTCTACCTGGTCGCGGACAGCGAGGTCGTTATCCTCGCCGCCCGCTATCACTACTGACGCCGGCCGAACTCGAGACGTCGAAGGCCCGTGGCCGGAGGCGGCCCGGACACCGTCCGGAGCCTCGAACACTCCGCCCACGGTGCCTTCCAGCATTCGCCGGAGCGGCACACACGGAGGGCCGGCTGCCCGCGGCGGCATCGCGATTCTCCTATCCCTGGAAACGCACGTGGGGGTCGATCTGTTGTGCGGGTCGCCGGCCTCGGCGCGCGTCGTCCCGGGCGGGCGGTGGGCCGGTTAGCCTCTGGGGATGGCTCTCACGACTTCCGCCGACGCGCCCCTGCCCGTGGCCGAGATCTCTCGGTTGATCGGAAGGTGGATCGATCGGCTGGGGGATGTGTGGGTCGAGGGGCAGATCACGCAGCTCAGTCGGCGACCGGGGGCGGGCGTGGTGTTCATGACGCTGCGGGATGCCGAGCAGGATGTGTCCATCTCGGTGACCTGCTATCGGAAGGTCTTCGACGCGGTCGGGGACATCGTGGCCGAGGGCTCGCGGGTGGTCGTGCACGCGAAGGCGGACTGGTATCGGGCACGTGGGACGTTGTCGTTGCGGGCCGCGGAGATCCGACCGGTGGGGATCGGCGAGTTGTTGGCCCGGTTGGAGCAGCTCAAGCGGGCGCTGACCGCCGAGGGGCTGTTCGATCCCCGGCACAAGCAGGCGCTGCCGTTCCTGCCGCATCGCATCGGCCTGGTCTGCGGGCGCGCCTCGGCGGCCGAGCGGGACGTGTTGGAGAACGCCAAGCGGCGTTGGCCGGCCGTACGGTTCGCGGTGCGCAACGTCGCGGTGCAGGGGGTGAGCGCGGTGTCGCAGGTGGTCGAGGCGATCCGCGCTTTGGACGCGGACCCCGACGTCGACCTGATCGTGGTGGCCCGGGGCGGCGGCAGTGTGGAGGACCTGTTGCCGTTCTCCAGCGAGGAGTTGGTACGGGTCGTCTTCGCCTGTACGACGCCGGTGGTGAGCGCGATCGGGCACGAGCCGGACTCGCCGCTGCTGGACCTGGTGGCCGACTATCGGGCGTCCACGCCCACCGACGCCGCGAAGCGGATCGTGCCGGACATCCGCGAGGAGATGCACCGGGTGCACCAGGTGCGCGATCGGGGGCGGCTCGCGCTGCGGGCCCGGCTCGATCGGGAGTACCAGGGGTTGCGGGCCGCCCGTTCGCGTCCGGTGCTGGCCGATCCGCAACGCATGGTGGACCTGCGCGCGGAGGAGGTGGCCGCCCTCGTGGACCGCTCCCGGCGCACCCTGCGCCACCTCCTGGACCGCGCCGAGAGTGACCTGGCGCACACCCGCGCGCGGGTCGTCGCACTCTCCCCCGCGGCCACCCTGGAGCGCGGCTACGCGGTGTTGCAGCGGGCGGACGGGCACGCCGTGCGCGATCCCGCGGAGGTGGCGGCCGGCGAGCGGTTGACCGCCCGGGTGGCGGCCGGACGCTTCGACGTGGTCGTCCCGAAGGACTGATCACCCCGGAGGCGCCCGTCGGCAAGCCCGTCACCGGCCCCGACTCGAACCCACCGGCGGCCCCACCGCCGAACCCACCGGCGACCGCCCCGGCCCGATCGCCACGCCCCATCACGCCACACGTCCCGCCTGCCCCCAAATCCCCATCATTGACCCGTTCGTATGACAAGCAGTCATGTCTCACCCGATCGGCGGCGAAAACGTCTTAGTTTGCGCGTGTGTTGCGTCATCTGCTCGCCGCGTCCGCGCTGTTGCTCACCGGCGTCGCCACGTCCTCCGTGGCCGCCGCCGACGACTCGCCCGCGCGGTGGAATCCGTCAGCCGCCGACTCCTACGTCAACTACGTCGCACCGAGGGACCCGCTGCCGCCCGACGGCCCGCCGGGCGCGTCCCCCGAGGTCCGTGAGCGCGCGCTCGCGGCCGACCGACGGGCCCGGCAGTACGACCGCAAGTTCGCCGCCGGCAACCCCGCCCCCGCGCGCCGGCTCGCCCGGGCGGAGGCGACCGCGGCCCGAACCGGGGTCAGCCCACGCGCCCAGGCCGGGGCCGGCACCCGCGACGCCCGGCTGTTGACCATCCTGGTCGAGTTCAACGACCACGCCGACGACGACTTCTCCGGTTTCAGCCGACCGACGAGCGTCGCGGACCCGACCTGCGTGACCGAGCCGCCGGGCACGGTCAAGAACGGCCCCCGGCACAACCTGCTCCCCGACCCGGCCGTCGCCGGCCGGGACAACAACACGCTGTGGGTCCCGGACTTCGACAAGGCCCACTACGACCGCATGCTCTACTCCGAGGAGGGCATCACCGAGCGGGTCCGTCCCGACCTCACCGGCCCGGACGGCCGGCCCGGCGTCAGCCTCGCGGGGCTGACCATGCGCAACATGTACCGGGAGATGTCGCACGGCGCGTACACGATCGGCGGTGAGGCCGCGGGCTGGGTGAGCGTGCCGCACTCCGAGGCCTGGTACGCGGCCGGCCACTGCGGCGCGATCCGCCAGGACAACAGCGGCAGTCCACAGAACCCGCGCGGAGTGCGGCAGTTCGTCACCGACGCGGTCGACGAGTTGGCGAAACAGCAGCCGAACCTCCCCTGGGCCGACTACGACCGGGAGGACCCGGGCGACGCCGACGACGACGGCGACACCCAGGAGCCCGACGGCGTGATCGACCACCTCGTGCTCGTGCACGCGGGCAAGGACAAGTCGGCGGGCGGCGGTGCCGAGGGCACCTACGCGATCTGGGCGCACGCGAGCACCGTGCTGCGCGGACACCCCATCCCGGGCACCGACCTCAAGGTGGCGAACTACATCGTCCAGCCCGAGGACTCCGGAGTGGGCGTGTTCGCCCACGAGTTCGGCCACGACCTGGGCCTGCCCGACCTGTACGACAACTTCAGCGGCGGCGAGACCGACGTCGACTTCTGGGACCTGATGTCCTCCGGTTCGCACGCCGGGCCGCTGTTCCAGACCATGCCCACGCACCTGGGCGCGTGGTCGAAGTACGTGCTGGGCTGGATCGATCCGCCGGTGGTGCCGGTCGGCGGCGGCTCGCGTACCGTCTCGCTCGGCGCCGCCGCCGAGCCCGCGCCCGGCACCCTGGCCGCGGTTCGGGTGGACCTGCCCACCGAACGGGTCCGGATCGGCACCCCGCACAGCGGCGCGAACATGTGGTACTCGGAGCGGGACCAGGAATGGTCCGACGCCCGCCTCGTCCGCGACCTCGCGGTGCCCGCCGGCGGGTCCGCGACCTTCTCGATGTGGAACGACTACACCATCGAACAGGACTGGGACTTCGGCTTCGTCGAGGTGTCCACCGACGACGGCGCGAATTGGACCCAACTCGCCGTGCACGACGACGCGGGCAACCTGGTCAGCACCCCGCCCGGCTATCCCGACCCGAACCGCAACCTCGCCGAGTTGCGCAAGGTCAACGGCCTCACCGGCGACACCGGCGGCTGGCGGCACGACAACGTCGACCTGGCCCCGTACGCGGGGCAGAGCATCAAGCTGCGGCTGGACCTGAACACCGACGCCGCGTTCATGGAGAAGGGTTGGTTCGCCGACGACTTCTCGCTCACCAACGGCGGCGCCACGGTGTGGTCGGACGACGTGGAGAGCGGCGACAACGGCTGGACCGCGATCAAGGGCACCAACACGGTGACCCGCGGGGCCGGCTGGGGCCGGACCTCCGGCGAGGTCGAGCGCGAGCAGTACTACCTGATGGAGTGGCGCGCGCCGGTCGGCTTCGACCAGGGCCTGCGGTACGCGTACACCGCCGAGCACAGCGACGCACGCGGCGTGCGGGTGCGCCGACTGGCCTACGACGTGCCCGGCATGCTGGTGTGGCTGCGCGACGCCGAGTACCAGAACAACGGCGTGAACTTCAATCTGAGCGCGCCGCCCAGCTACGGCGCCAAGGGCCAGACGCTGCTCATGGACGCGCATCCGGATCCGCGCCGGTGGACCGGCGAGGCCGGCGAGCACTACCTGGTCAAGAGCAACCCCCGGAAGAATTTGGAGAGTCGAGCGCAGTCCGCGGACGCCGCCTTCGGTTTCCTGCCCACCCCGGCGTTCGGGGCGTGTCACGGCAACGGCGCGTGGTGTCAGGACTTCGCGGCCCGCGAACCGGTCCGCGCGTTCGGCGACGACCGCGGCTGGGCGCCGGGGGTCGAGTACGTCGACGGCGCGCCGGTGGACCGCTTCACCAACGGGTCCACCGTGGTGCCCGCGCGCGGCCCGTACAGCACCCGCGTGGTCGACGCGGACGGCGCGCCCGATCCGGCGCACTACGGCGTGCCGTACAAGGGCTCCGTGCTCGGCACCGGCGATCCCGGTCCCGACCTCGCCTACGGCGCCTCGGCCACGCTGGTCGCGCCGCTGTCGAGGGAGCGTCCGGACCGCGGCGCCGCCGTGCGGGTCACGTCGGCCCGCCCGTGATCCGGCCTTAGGCTGGCGGCATGAGCGAGCAGACCGCACCCGCGCCGGACGAGGCACCGGCCTACGAGCAGGCCCGTGACGAGCTGATCGAGGTCGTGCGCCGCCTGGAGACCGGCGGCATCACTCTGGAGGAGTCGTTGGCCCTGTGGGAGCGCGGCGAGCGACTCGCCGTGGTGTGCGAGCAGTGGCTCGACGGCGCCCGGGCCCGGCTGGACGCGGCGGTCCGGGCCGAGCGCGCGGGCGTCGAGTCGGACGAGGCGGTCGAGGAGGACTGACCCGCCGGCGCCGCGCGCCGCGCACAGCAGAAGGGGCACTCCCGAATTCGGGAGCGCCCCTTCCGTTGGAACCGATACGCGGCTACCCGCACGCGAGGAACACGTGCGCGGCGGCCGCTACTTCTGCGCCGGCAGGATCCAGACCACCGCGCCGGAGTTGCCCGGCAGCGGGAGCACCGGCAGCGCGGTCACGCCGTAGCCCTTGTCGAAGCCCGGGTTGCCCGTGCCCAGTTCGGAACCGTGGAACAGCTTGCCGAAGTTGTCCCGGTCCAGCGAACCGTCCGCCTTGGTGACCTTGGTCGAGTACGGCGCCTTCGCCGGCACCACGGTCGAGCCGTAGCGGTCCTTCGGAAGCACCCGACCCTTGTAGAGCTCGGTGCCCGGTGCCCAGCCCACCGTGTCGGTGAACAGCGTCACCGGCGCCTGCGCCGGGAACGACGTGCAGTACGCGGTACCGGGGATGCAGTCCGTGAACGGCGACGTCTTGACGAACCCGAACGCCGCGTTCGCGGCCTGCGGCCGGGTCGGCAGGTTGGCGAAGACGTTCCGCCGCTCGATGTTCGGCGTGTTCGGGTCGACCTGCGGGAACTGCGCCGCGGCCTCGCCGGTGTAGCGCAGCGGGTCCGGGTGCGAGTCGACGATCAACAGCTCGCCCTTGGGGCCCCACGAGGGCCCGTTGTCGATGTTGAAGTTGACGCCGTTGTTCTGGTACTGGTTGTCGCGCAGCCAGACCAGCATGCCCGGCGCGTTGTACGGCACCCGGTTGGTCTTGCCGTTGACGCCCCCGGTGTACGCGTACTTCAGGCCCTCGTCGAAGCCGGACAGGTTGCGCCACTCGAGCAGGTAGTACTGCTCCCGCTCGAAGGTGCCGCCGGTGCGGCCCCAACCCTCGCCCTTGGTGATCGCGTTGGTGCCCTTGATCGCGGTCCAGCCGTTGTCGCCGCTCTCCACGTCGTCCGACCACACCGTGGCGCCGCCGTTGGTGAGCGAGAAGTCGTCGGCGAACCAACCCTTCTCCATGAACGCGGCGTCGGTGTTCAGGTCCAGCCGCAGCCTGATGCTCTGCCCCGCGTACGGGGTCAGGTCGACGTTGTCGTGCCGCCAACCGCCGCTGTCGCCGGTCAGACCGCTGGTCTTGCGGAATGTGGCCAGGTTCTTGGTCGGGTCCGGGTAGTCCGGCGGCGTGCTGACCAGCTTGCCCGACTCGTCCTTGACCGCGAGCTGCTTCCAGGTGGCACCGTTGTCGGTGGACACCTCGACGAAGCCGAAGTCCCAGTCCTGCTCGATGACGTAGTCGTTCCACATCCAGAACTTCACGTCCGTGCCCGCGGGCACCGCGATGTTCCGCTCGATCCGGATGTCGGACCAAGCCTGGTCCTGACCGGAGTACCACATGTTCTGGCCGCCGTGCGGCGTACCGACCTTGACCTGCTTGTTCGGCAGGTTCACCCGGATGCCCCGCGAGGTGCCCTTGGGCGTCTTGGCGGCCTGGCCCAGGGTGGCGACCTTGGGTCGGTCACCGACCTTGACCAGGTCGGGGGTCAGCCAGCCGAGCGCGTACTTGTCCCAGATGCCCATGTGCGCGGGCTGCGACTGGAACAGCGCACCGGTGTGCGAACCGGCCGACATCAGGTCCCAGAAGTTCAGGTCCGTCTGGCCGGCGCTGAAGTTGTCGTACAGGTCGGGCAGGCCCAGGTCGTGGCCGAACTCGTGGGCGAACACGCCCACTCCGGAGTCCTCGGGCTGCACGATGTAGTTCGCGATCTTGATGTTGCTGCCGGGCACCTGGTGGCCGAAGAGCACGGTGCTCGCGTGCGCCCAGATGGAGTAGGTGCCCTCGGCACCGCCACCGGCCGACTTGTCCTTGCCCGCGTGCACCAGGACCAGGTGGTCCACCACACCGTCGGACTCCTGGGTGTTGCCGTCGTGGTCGGCGTCGCCCGGGTCTTCCTTGTCGTAGTCGGCCCACGGGAACTTCGGCTGCTGCTTGGCCAACTCGTCGACCGCGTCGATGGCGAGCTGCTGTGCGCCGAGCGGGTTGGCCGGGCTGCCGCTGTTGTCCTGCTGCGCGTTGCCGCAGGCGCCCGCGCCGTACCAGGCCTCGGAGTGTGGCGCCTTGACCCACGGCGTCGCCTCGCCGGAAACCGAGTACTTTCCGGCCGACATCTCCTCGTACATGTTGCGCATGGTCTGGCCAGCGAGGCTGATGCCCGGCTTGCCGTCCGGCCCCGTGAGGTCGGTGCGCATGCGCTCGGTGATGCCCTCCTTGGAGTAGAGCATCTTGTTGTAGTGGGCCTGGTCGAAGTTCGGCACCCACTGCGAGTTGTTGTCGTTCGGGTTCAGCGCCGGGTTCGGGATCCGGTTGTGCAGCGGCCCGTTCTTGATCGTGCCGGGAGGCTCGGTCACACAGGTCGGATCCGAAACGCTGGTCGGTCGCTTGAAGCCGGAGAAGTCGTCGTTGGCCTGGTCGTTGAACTCGACCAGGACGGTGAGCAGCTTCGCGGTCTGCTTGGCGTCGACGGGCTTGCCGCTGCGCTCGGCCTTGATCTCGGCCGGGCTCTTGCCGGTACGCCCGGCCTCGGCCTCGAGCTCCTTGATCTGGGCGGCGGCACGGGGGTTGCCGTCGGAGTTCTTGCGGTCGGCCGCGGCGTTCTGTGCCTTCAGCGACGCGGCCTTGGCCGGGTCGCCGGGCAGCGCACTGGTGTCGATGGCCGCGTCGACGGAGTTGACGTAGTGGTCCTCGGGGCCCGGATTCCACACCGCCTTCGTCGTGTCGACGCGCGTAGGCGTGGCCGATGTCGAGGGCGCGGTCGTGGCCGCCAGCCCTGTGATCGCCAGCGCGGAAACGGACAACAGCGCCACACGGCGTTTGACCCGCCGGGCGCCGCTCGGGGGCGTCGGGCCCCTCCCGGGTATCGCTGGACTCAACGTGCTCCCCTTTCCGACCGGGGGGCGACCCCCCGGACGCAAAGCGACGTCGCGCGGGATCTGATCAAGCGCACACGACATCGGGACGGCTCGGAAAGCTCGGCGGACACGCGAGGGCAACCATCGGGTCACGACGATGCCGACTCGTGTTCGACCGGGCTTCCGGACCCTAGGGGCGGGAGTAACGCGCGGGGCAGAGGAGGGCGTGGGGTCTTTACAATCTCTTTACAAGCCACTGCACATCCTGTTCACCCGAGCGCCCGAGTCGCCCCGATATGGCCGACGGATTCGCCGGCCATCGGCTCACGGGGCGGCAGTTCGCAGGGATGCGGCGAGAACGGTCAAATCCTCGAAAGTCGCATTGCCGGTGACCATCGTGGTCACGCCGTCGCGAACGCGGACCAGCGAGCGGTACTTGGGTCCGTCGTAGGCCTTCCACTGCTCGCCGACCACGTCCCGGTTGCCGACCGGCTGCCCGCGCTTGCCCTTGTCCCGGACGAGTTCGTCGGTGAAGCCGTTGGTCTGCTCGACGGCGGCGTACTTGTCGTTCGGGTTGATGAAGCCGATGTGCCACGTGGTCTGGTTGCGGTCGTACCCCGAGTAGTTCACCGACGTCGCGCGCCACTGCTCGCTCAGCCCCTGCGGCGCGAGCAGCGGATACGGCGAGACCCGGGCCGCTTGGCGGAAGGACTGCTCGTACTGCACCCGCTTCACCGGATCCCCACCGTTGTGCGGTGCCACCAGGAACAGCGCGCCGACCACGAGGCCGCATGCTCCGAGGGAAAGAACCATGTCCCGGACGGTCTCTCGACCCGACTTTGTCGCCACCGGAACATGGTCGCATTGCGGGCCGGCTCGTTTTGCACGGCCTACCTGCACCGATAACACCGCTCACCGATAACATCGGGGCAATCCCGTTGGAACCAGTCCGGACTCGGGGCCGCGCAATCGCCGTGCCACCCGCACCGATGACGCACGGCTCCCGGGGATCAGGGCACCCCTCGTGGTTACGGACCGGTTCCCCTACAGGAAGGCCCGCCAGATGACGGACCAATCTGTACCCCCGCAGCTCGAGGTCGCGCCGGAAGCCCCGGATCGCAACCTCGCCCTCGAACTCGTCCGGGTCACCGAGGCCGCCGCGATGGCCGCCGGCCGCTGGGTCGGTCGAGGTGACAAGAACGGCGCGGACGGCGCCGCCGTGAAGGCGATGCGCAGCCTGATCCACACCGTGTCGATGAACGGTGTCGTGGTGATCGGCGAGGGCGAGAAGGACGACGCCCCGATGTTGTTCAACGGCGAACGGGTCGGCGACGGCTCCGGGCCCGAGTGCGACGTCGCGGTCGACCCGGTCGACGGCACCACGCTGACCGCCAAGGGCATGAACAACGCGGTCGCGGTGATGGCCGTGTCCGAGCGGGGCAGCATGTACGACCCCTCCGCCGTGTTCTACATGGAGAAGCTGGTCACCGGCCCGGAGGCGGCCGACGTGGTGGACCTGACCGCGCCGATCGCGGAGAACATCCGCCGGGTGGCCAAGGCCAAGCACAGCGCCGTCGAGGACGTCACGGTCTGCATCCTGGACCGGCCCCGCCACGACTCGATGGTCAAGGAGATCCGCGAGGCCGGCGCCCGGATCAAGTTCATCACCGACGGCGACGTGGCCGGCGCGATCATGGCGGCCAAGGACGGCACCGGCGTCGACCTGCTGCTCGGCATCGGCGGTACGCCGGAGGGCATCATCACCGCCGCCGCGATCAAGTGCATGGGCGGCGTGATCCAGGGTCGCCTGTGGCCCAAGGACGAGGCCGAGCGGGCGAAGGCGATCGACGCGGGCCACGACCTGTCGCGCGTGCTGCTGACCGACGACCTGGTCCGCGGCGACAACGTCTTCTTCGTGGCGACCGGCATCACCGACGGCGAACTCCTGCGCGGCGTGCGGTATCGCTCGAGCACGGCGCTCACGTCGTCGCTGGTGATGCGCTCCAAGAGCGGCACGATCCGCCAGATCGACAGCCAGCACCGGCTCGCGAAGCTGCGGGCGTACAGCGCGATCGACTTCGACCACGCGCGTTAAGGCCGTGCGGCCGGGGGTTTGACCCGGCCTGCGGCCGAGGGTGGCCTCAAACGCCGGCCGGGCCGAAAACGGCTCGGCCGGCGTTCGATACGCGACGCGATCGGCGGTCGACATGCGCGACCGGGTCGACGTCGGATGCGCGACTCGGCCGGCGTTCGATCCGACAGGGCTGCCCGTCCCACGAATAGGTGCGGATTTTATACCTGTTTATGGGGATCCTCCTTGAGCATCGATCGAGGAGGCCCCCCGGATGAGCGCGCCGCGCGGTAGGCATGCCGAAACCGCCGAAGGCAACGGCAGCAGCCCGGCGAAGACCGAGGCGGCGCCCCGACTCGGACTGATCCTGATTGGGTTGATGCTCGGGCTGCTGGTGGCCGCGCTCGATCAGACCATCGTGTCGACCGCGCTGCCGACCATCGTCGGTGACCTCGGCGGGCTCAACCACCTGTCGTGGGTGGTCACCGCGTACCTGCTCGCGTCGACGGTGAGTACGCCGCTGTGGGGCAAGCTCGGCGACCTGTTCGGGCGCAAGAAGCTCTACCAGGCGTCGATCGTGATCTTCCTGATCGGCTCGGTGCTGTGCGGCATCGCCCAGGGCATGTTCGAGTTGATCGCGTTCCGCGCGATCCAGGGGCTCGGCGGCGGCGGCCTGATGGTGTTGTCCCAGGCGATCATCGGCGACGTGGTGCCGCCCCGCGAGCGCGGGCGCTACCAGGGCCTGTTCGGCGCGGTCTTCGGGGTCACCTCGGTGGCCGGGCCGCTGCTCGGCGGGTTCTTCGTGGACAACCTCAGTTGGCGCTGGGTGTTCTACATCAACGTACCGATCGGCCTGATCGCGCTGGCCGTGATCGCCGCCGCGCTGCACACCAAGGAGATGCACACCCGGCCGAGCATCGACTACCTCGGCATCACGCTGCTGGCCGGTGGTACCACCTGCCTGGTCCTGCTCAGCACCTTCGGCGGCACCACCTACCCGTGGGCCTCCGCGCAGATCATCGGACTGGGCGTCGCGGCGGTGCTGTTGCTCGCCGGGTTCGTCGCGGTCGAGCGGCGCGCGCAGGAGCCGGTGCTGCCGCTGAAGCTGTTCCGCAACCGGATCTTCTCGGTGACCGCCGGCATCGGCTTCATCGTCGGCTTCGCGATGATGGGCGGGCTGAGCTTCCTGCCGCTGTTCATGCAGGTCGTCAACGGCGCCACGCCGACCGAGTCGGGCCTGCGGCTGGTGCCGATGATGGGCGGCCTGCTGATCACCTCGATCGTCAGCGGGCAACTGATCAGCCGGACCGGCAGATACAAGATCTACCCGATCCTGGGCACCGCCGTGATGGCGGTCGGCATGTTCCTGATGTCGCGGATGGACGAGTTCACCACCACCGCCGCGTCCTCGCTCTACATGCTGGTCTTCGGCGTCGGACTGGGCCTGGTCATGCAGGTCATCGTGCTCGCCGTACAGAACTCGGTGCCCTACTCGGACCTGGGCGTGGCCACCGCCGGCGCGACCTTCTTCCGCTCCATCGGCGGCTCGTTCGGCGCGGCGATCTTCGGCACGATCTTCAACAACCGACTCACGGTGCACCTGCGCGAGGCCGCCGCGCGCGGCGAGGGCATGCCGGCGGGAACCGGCACCGGGTCTGCGTCCGCGATCAACCCGGAAGACCTGAACAAGTTGCCGCCGGCATCCAAGACCGGCTTCATCCACGCCTACGCCGAGTCGCTCCAGACCGTGTTCCTGGTCGCCTCGGGCATCGTGCTGATCGCGTTCGTGTTGTCCTTCCTGCTCGAGGAGGTCCCGCTGCGGGAGGCCACCCGCGAGGCCGAGCCCACGCCGCCGATGTCGTCCACCGCGCGCAGTTCGGTGGAGGAGATCGAGCGCGCGATGGCACAGATGGTGCACCGGGAGAACGGCTGGTCGCGCTACGAACGCATGATCCAGCGCTCGGGCGTCGAGTTGTCGGTACCGTGCGCGTACGGGCTCGTGCAGCTCGACCTCCTGGGGCCGATCTCGATCCCCGACCTCGCCCACCGGCTGCACGAGGCCCAGGACCGGGTCCGTCGATACGCCGACGAGCTGACCTTCGCCGGCTACATCGAGCGGCTGGGCGAGGGCACGATGACACTGACCGCCAAGGGCCACGAGGCGCTGGAGGCGCTGGTCGAGGCCCGTCGGCAAATGCTCACCGAGGTGATGGCGGACTGGTCACCGGAACAGTCCGAGGAACTGACCGCGCTGTTGCGCAAATTGGCGCGGCTGACCACCGACACCCCGCACGATCACATCGTCGGCGAGGCCGACCGACACACGGCCCGAGCCCGACCGACGTCCGGGCCGACGGCGGATCAGTGATAGGCGCGGCGTCGACGCACGGCGCCGCGCTCGTTGGGGGTCAGGCCGCCTCGGACACCGACCGGGTTGGTCTCGGCCAGCGCGCTCGCGCGGCATTCGAGCAGGACGGAGCAGCGCGCGCAGACGCGCTTGGCGTCCTCCTCGCGGGCGAGACGGGCGACGACGGGTTCACCGGGATATCCGAGAAACAACTGCCGATCCGCGGTCGCGCACGCGCCGGCCACCGGGGGCGTCCAGGTCGCGCTGCGGGCTCCGCGAAGTATGTCGATCCGTTCCGTCACGCTGCTCTCCTCGGGTCGGGTGTGTCAGTCGCCTACCCGGGGCGAACCGCCCCATGCGCGCCGGCGCGACAACGCGACGACAAGTAACCACATGGAAACCTCGAGGACATCCACGGAACGACGCGCTCCGCGGCAGGTGTTCCCGGACCACGCACCGACCTCGCCGACGGCCCGCCCGCCGCGATCCCGGGCAGCGATAATCGCCGCATGATCTTCGGCATCCTGGGACCCGTTGAGGTTCGACTCCCCGACGGGAGCCCGATCGCCGCCGGCGGACCGGGAGCGCGGGCGCTGCTCGCGCTGTTGCTCCTGGACGCGGGGCACATCGTGCCCACCGAACGACTGATCGACGGGCTCTACGGCGAGGACCCGCCGGCGGGTGCCGCGAACGCGTTGCAGTCGCACGTCTCCCGCTTGCGGCGCGGGCTGCGGGCCCATGGCGGCGACGGCGAACTCGTCGAGTTCCACGCGATGGGCTATCGCGTCGCGGTGGACCCGGAAGCGGTGGACGCGCATCGTTTCGAACGACTGGCGCGCGGCGGGCGGGCGGCGCCGGCGGCGGGTGAGCACGCGTCCGCCACCGCGCTGCTGGGCGAGGCGATCGGGCTGTGGCGGGGGCCGGCGCCGGCGGACGTGCCGTTCGCCGGGGCGCGGGCCACCCGCCTGGAGGAGTTGCGGGTGGCCGCGACCGAGGATCACATCGAGGCCCAGATCGCGATCGGCGCACTGCGCGGGGTGATCCCGGAGTTGCGCGTGCTGGTCGAGGCGCATCCGCTGCGGGAGCGTCCGCGCGGGCTGCTGATGCGCGCGCTGCACGGCACCGGCCGCCAGGCCGAGGCGCTGGAGGTGTACGAGGACCTGCGTCGGGTGCTCGCGGACGAACTCGGCGCCGACCCCTCCCCCGAGCCGGCCGCCGTCCACGTCGCCGTGCTGCGCGGCGAGATCCCGGGCCTGCGCGGCCCCGGCGCGCCGAGCGCACCCCCACCGGCCCCGGAACCGGCCCTGCCCGGACCGGTGTTCACCCCGCCGCCGGGCCGGCTGACCGGCTTCGTCGGCCGCGAGGCGGAACTCGCCCGGCTGACCGGGTCGGGAACCGCGGCGCGGCTGCTCACCCTGACCGGGCCCGGCGGCGCGGGCAAGACCCGACTGGCGATCGAGGCCGCCGCCCGCACCGCGGACGAGGTGTGCTTCGTGGACCTGACCCGCGCCGCCGACGACGCGGCGCTGGTGCACGTGGTGGCGAGCGCGCTGGGCATCCGCGAGGCCGGCGGCGTGACCGCGTCGGCCGCCGAGGTCGATCCCGGCGCGCGGATCGTCTCGGTACTCGCCGGCCACCGGCTGCTGCTGATCCTGGACAACTGCGAGCACGTGGTGGGCGCCGCGGCCGAACTCGCCCATCGGGTGCTCGACGAGTGTCCCGGCGTACGGATCCTGGCCACCGGGCGGGAACCGCTGGGCATCACCGGCGAGGTGTTGTGCCCGGTACCGGAATTGGCGCTGCCCGACCCGGACGCCGATCTGGACGCGCTGCGCGCCGCCCCGGCGATCGAACTGTTCGCCGCCCGGGCCGCCGCCGTACGGCCCAATTTCGCGGTCACCGCGGAGACCGCGCCCGAGGTCGCGCGGATCTGCACCGCGCTGGACGGTCTGCCGCTCGCCATCGAACTCGCCGCGGCCCGCCTGCGCACCCTCCCGCTGACCGAGATCGCCGCGCGCCTGGACGACCGGTTCCGGCTGCTCTCGCGCGGCAGCCGTACGGCCGCGCCCAGGCATCGCACGCTGCACGCGGTGGTCGAGTGGAGCCGGGACCTGCTCGACCCGGACGAGCGCGCGTTGGCCCGCCGGTTCACCGTGTTCACCGGCGGCGCCAACCTGGCCGCCGTCGCCGCGGTGTGCGGCGGGTCCGAGGACGAGGCCGACGACCTGCTGGCCGGACTCACCGAGAAGTCGTTGATCACCCTCGCGGACGGGGACGGCGGCCGATTCCGGATGTTGGAGACGATCCGCGCGTTCGGCGCGGCGCGGCTGGCCGAAGCGGGCGAGGAGGAGCGGATCCGGCGTGCGCACGCGGACTACTTCCTGGCTCTGGCCGGCGAGGCGGACGCGGGTCTGCGCGGACCGGGTCAGCTCGCGCTGTGGCCGAGGCCGCCGGCAGCCCGAGCACCGTGCGCTGACCGAGCGGCACCGGCCGCCGGCAGCCCGCCGGTTCGCGCCCGACGGTCCGGCTCGCTGCCACGGTCGGCGACGCGTCCGTCACCGGGTGAGCGCGCTCACGCGTTCGTCACCGGTGAGCGCGCCGAGGATCGGCCCGGGGACGCTCGTCCCCGGGCCGATCGGCTCACGCGCGCTTGTTGATCTGGAAGGTCGGCGTGGTGACGTCGGCGAAGAAGTCCTGGCCCTTGTCGTCGACCACGATGAAGGCCGGGAAGTCCTCGACCTCGATCTTCCAGACCGCCTCCATGCCCAGCTCCGGGTACTCCAGCACCTCGACCTTCTTGATGCAGTCCTGCGCCAGCCGCGCCGCCGGGCCACCGATCGAGCCGAGGTAGAAGCCGCCGTGCGTCTTGCACGCGTCGGTGACCTGCTTGCTGCGGTTGCCCTTGGCCAGCATCACGAACGAGCCGCCCGCCGCCTGGAACTGCTCGACGTAGGAGTCCATCCGGCCCGCCGTGGTCGGGCCGAACGAGCCCGACGCGTAGCCCTCGGGGGTCTTGGCCGGGCCCGCGTAGTACACCGCGTGGTCACGCAGGTACTGCGGCATCGGCTGACCCGCGTCCAGCAGTTCCTTGATCTTCGCGTGCGCGATGTCGCGCGCGACGACGACCGGGCCGGTCAGCGACAGCCGGGTCTTGACCGGGTACTTGGACAGCTCCGCGCGGATCTCGCTCATCGGCCGGTTGAGGTCGATCTGCACGACGGTGTCGTCCAGGTCCTCGTGCGTGGTGTCCGGAAGGTACTTGGCCGGGTCGGTCTCCAGCTCCTCCAGGAACACGCCCTCGGCGGTGATCTTGGCCAGCGCCTGGCGGTCGGCCGAGCAGGACACCGCGATCGCCACCGGGCAGGACGCGCCGTGCCGGGGCAGCCGGATCACCCGCACGTCGTGGCAGAAGTACTTGCCGCCGAACTGCGCGCCGATGCCCATCTGCTGGGTCAGCTTCAACACCTCGGCCTCGAACTCGACGTCGCGGAAGCCGTGGCCCAGCGCCGAGCCCTGGCCGGGCAGCGTGTCGAGGTAGCGGGTGGAGGCGTACTTCGCGGTCTTGAGCGCGTGCTCGGCGCTGGTGCCGCCGACCACGATCGCCAGGTGGTACGGCGGGCAGGCCGCGGTGCCCAGCGAGCGGATCTTCTCGTCCAGGAAGCGCAGCATGCTCTGCGGGTTCAGGACGGCCTTGGTCTCCTGGTACAGGTACGACTTGTTGGCGCTGCCACCGCCCTTGGCCATGAACAGGAACTTGTACGCCTCGCCGGGCGTCGCGTACAGCTCGATCTGGGCGGGCAGGTTGTTGCCGGTGTTCTTCTCGTCCCACATGGTCAGCGGGGCCATCTGCGAGTAGCGCAGGTTCAGCTCGGTGTACGCGTTGGAGATGCCGCGGGACAGGTGCTCCTCGTCCCGCCCGTCGGTGAGCACGTGCTGGCCGCGCTTGCCCATCACGATCGCGGTGCCGGTGTCCTGACACATCGGCAGTACGCCGCCGGCCGCGATGTTGGCGTTCTTGAGCAGGTCGAGCGCGACGAAGCGGTCGTTGGCCGACGCCTCGGGATCCTCCAGGATCCGCGCGACCTGGGCCAGGTGCCCGGGCCGCAGCAGGTGCGAGATGTCCCGCATCGCGGTCCGGGCGAGCAGCGTCATCGCCTCGGGGTCGACATTGAGGAACCGACGCCCACCCGCCTCGAACGTGGACACGCCATCGGCGGTCAGCAGCCGGTACGGCGTGGTGTCCTCCCCCAGCGGCAGCAGATCCGTGTAGGCGCTGAAGGTGTTCTCAGGGGCGGGCATCGTGATCCTCACTCATGCGGTGCTCATCCGGTACGGGGCCTCGTCCAGGGTAGAGCGGCCCCGAACCGGTCACGGCTTCGAGGTCGCCGGCAGCGGGATTTGCGCGGCGAGCTCCCGGACCGGGCCGGTTTCGGGTTCGGTGCCGCCGCCGCGTTCGGCGCGCATGCCCAGGACCACGCCCACGCCGACCAGCAGCGCGCCGCCGAACTGTGCCCAGGTGGGCGCGCCGGTGCCCAGGGCCAGGCCCGACAGCGCCGCCGTCACCGGCACCAGTCCCATGAACAGCCCGGCCCGCTCCGGTTCGATCCGGGCCAGAGCCGAGTACCACAGCAGGAACGCGCCGGCGGTGAGCGGCAACGCGAGGTAGAGCAGCGCGGCGAACTCGGTCCCCGACGGCATCCGGATCAGCTCGGTGCCGTCGGTGAACATCCCGACCACGAGCATCTGCGGAATCGCCATCGCGGTGGCGTAGGCGGCGATCCGCCAGGCCCCCAGCCGGGGCAGCAGCGGCACCGCGATCAGCGTGAAGCCCATCTCGCAGAGCGCCACCCCGCACGCGAAGACCAGGCCCGCCGCAGTCCCGCCGCCGAAGCCCTGCACCACCGCCGCCCCCGCGACCACCACGATCGAGGCGACCAGTACCGACCGACTCGGCCGCCGCCCACCCGACAGCGGCGCGGCCAGTACCAGCAGCAGCGGTGTGGCGCCCAGGATGCTGCCCACCGTGGCCGGATCCGCCCGGTCCAGCGCGGCGAACAGGAACAGGTTGAACAGGGTCTGCCCGCACAACGAGAGCAGTCCCAGCCGGACCAGCTCACGGCGGGTCGGGCGCAACAACGGGATCCGGCGCAGCCGCAGCACCGCGAACAGCACGAGCGCGGCCACCGCGTAGCGGAGCATCTGACCGCCGGTCACGGGATAGTCCGACAACACGGCGGAGACCCCGGCGGCGGCCCCGATCAACCCCTGCGCGGACGCCGCGCAGACCAGGCCGATCGAGCGGGGTGACATCGCGGATGACTTCATGTGACGTAACGTTAGGAAGCGGGTGGCTTCCCCGGCAGAGCCACTTCCGGGCCGAGAAACCGGACCAATTCCGGATCGCCGGCGGACCACCCGGAGCCGGCCCCGACGTTCTCCCCTCCCCGGGCGTGCGTCGAGACCGCCGAACCGACTCGATCCGGCGAACCCCGAGCGGCAGGTATCCCCAGTGCGCGAACTCCTCGTCCACCTCGACCGATCGGCCGGCCGGCTCGGCGCCCAGGTGCAGTCGGGCCTGCGCACGGCGATCCGCTCGGGTCGACTTCCGGCCGGCTTCCGGATGCCGTCCACCCGCGCGCTGGCGGAGAGCCTGGGCGTCTCCCGGGGCATGGTGGTCGACGCGTACGAGCAACTGGTCGCCGAGGGCTATCTGACCTCGCGGCACGGATCGGGCACCCGGGTCACCGCGGCGTGCGCGGCGCCGCAACCGGCGGACGCGGGGGACGCGCGCCCGGCGGTCCCGATCACCCACGATCTCAAGCCCGGCGTCCCGGACCTGTCCGCGTTCCCGCGCGCGGCGTGGTCGGCCGCGACGCGGCACGTGCTGCACACCGCCCCGCACACCGCGTTCGACTACCCCGGCCCGTCCGGCGCGAGCGAGTTGCGCGCCGCGTTGGCCGACTACCTGGGTCGGGTACGCGCCGCACAGGCCCGGCCCGAGCACATCGTGGTGGTCAACGGCGTGGCCCAGGGGCTGTCCCTGGTCTCCCAGGCGCTGCGCCGACTCGGCCGGGACGTGCTCGCGGTGGAGGACCCCTCCAGCGACCGCCAGCGCGGCATCTTCACCACCCACGGCCTGACCGTCGCCTACGCGCGCACCGACGCCGAGGGCATCGACGTCGAGGCGCTGGCCCGCACCGGCGCCCGCGCGGTGCTGGTCACCCCGGCCCACCAGTACCCCACCGGCGTGGTGTTGTCGCCCCGCCGCCGCGCGGCCCTGGTCGCGTGGGCACGCACGCACGACGGGCTGATCGTGGAGGACGACTACGACGCCGAGTTCCGCTACGACCGCGACCCGGTCGGTTGCCTCCAGGGGCTGGCCCCGGACCGGGTGGTGCACCTGGGCTCGACCAGCAAGGCGCTCGCGCCGGGCATGCGGCTGGGTTGGGCGGTGCTGCCGGCCCCGCTGATCGAGTGGATCCACGACCTCAAGACCAACGCCGACCTCGGCTCGGCCATGCTGCCCCAGTTGACCCTGGTCCGGATGCTGGCCACCGGTGCCTACGAGCGCCACCTGCGGGCGATGCGCGCGCACTACCGGATCCGGCGCGACGCGGTCGCCGAGGCCGTCGCCGAGCACCTGCCGGCCGCGCGCGTGCACGGCATCTCCGCCGGCATCCACCTGTGCGTCGAACTCCCGCCCGGATCGGACGAGTCGGCCACCGTGCGCCGGGCCCGCGAGCACGGTGTGCGGGTGGAACCGATGGCCGATCTGCGCGCGTTCGCGGCCGGCCCGCCCGCCGTGATCATCGGTTACGCCGGGCTCTCCCCCGACCGACTGCGCGAAGCGGTCCGGCTGCTCGCCCGCTCCGTACTCCCGGCCGATGCACCCCCGGGCTAGATTTACCTCGTGGACAACAGCCCAGAGCGTCGAGCCCAGCCGCCCACCCCCGAGCTGCGGGCTTCCGACGCCGACCGCGACCGCTACGTGAACGTATTGCGGGACGCGCTCGCGGAAGGCCGCTTGACCGCCGACGAGCACGCCGAGCGGGTGGACGCCGCGCTGGCCGCGAAGACGGTGCGCCAACTCGAACCGCTCATCGCCGATCTCCCGGCACCGGCCCCGGTCGGCTACGAGCCCGCGGCGGCCAACTCGGTGCCGCCGCGCCCGGCCCGGTCGAACATGTTCGCGTTCTGGAGCAGTTCGACCCGCAAGGGCCGCTGGCGCGCGGGGGCGAAGCTGAACGCGGTCGCGGTGATGGGCGGTGTGGACATCGACCTCACCGACGCGGTGTTCGACGAACCCGAGTTGGTGATCAACGTCTTCACGCTCTGGGGTGGCATCGACATCCGGATCCCGGAGGGCGTCACGGTCCGCGACCACGGATTCGGCTTCATGGGCGGCTTCGAGGTGCACGAGCAGTACACCGACGACCCGCGCGCACCGGTCGTGGTGATCAAGGGCCTGGCGATCATGGGCGGCGTGGTGGTCAAGGCGAAGCGCCGCAAGGAGCAGCGCGGGCACGAGCTCGACGGCGGACCCCGGCGCGAGATCGACCGCTTCCGCAAGGACGTCGACTGACCCGCGACGTGCCGCGGCCCCCGCCCGCGTTCCGGACGGAGGCCGCGTGCTCGAACGGCGATCCCGCGATCGCTCGGGGCCGCGAGGCCGCGATCAGTAGGCGTCGTACGGAATCACCGTGTACGGCAGCGGAACCGAGGCGCCCGCCGTCCACCGCTGCGCGGCCGAGGTGCCGACCGGCTGCTGGGTGATCGCGCCGTTGCCCGTCGGTGCGGTCGCGACCAGACCCGAGACCCGGCTGACCAGTCGGCCGTCCGCGTCCACGTCGAATCGCAGGTTGTTCAGGTACGCACCCCGCGCCTCGTCGCAGCGCCAGATGCCCATCCCCGCGCCCGCCGCCGTGACCCCGCGGTTGTCCAGGCAGAACGCCGGGTCCTTGAGGCTGTGCACCTGACCCGTGGCGGGGTTGCGCCACCACTTCTGGTTGGTGTTGTCGGTGCAGTCCCAGGCCAGCACGGCGCGCCCGGCGGTCATCGTGCCGCCGTCCACGTCCAGGCACTTGGCGGTGCCCCCGGCCTTGAGTTCCGCGAAGCGCACCGACTGCGCGGACTCCTTCACCCAGCGCTGCCCCGCCGATCCGTCGCATCCGGCCAGTACGAGCGCGGCGCCCAGGGTCGCTTCCGCCGCCGATGCCGCCGCAACGCACAACGACTGGGTGTCCGCGGGCCGCAGCGTGCCCGCGACCTCGACGAAGCGCTGGTTGCCGCCGCCGTTGCAGTTCCACAACACCAGCGCGGTGCCCGAGGTGCGGCCGCCGCCGAGCGGATCGACACACCGGTCCTGGCTGAGCTCGGTGTGCAGCGACTGGTTCGCGGCGTCGTACCAGAAGCCCTGGTTGCGTCCGCCGTGGCAGGGCCACAGCTTCACCGGGGTGTCATTGCGCGACGAGAAACCGTAGGTGTCGGCGCACAATCCGGTGCCCTCGTTACGCAATTGCCGGAAGTCGGCACTGAGTACGCCCGGGTACAGCGTGGTCGCCCCCGTGCTTGCCGAGTCCGCGCAACTCGCCTGGCTCAATCCGGAGTTGTAGAGCTGGGTGAGGCAGGACGCGAAGGCCAGGTGGCCCCGGTCGTTGGGGTGGAAGCTCTGCCGGGTGGTGTTCTCGTCGAAGATGTCCGGCCCGGCGAACCACAGTCCGCGTGCCCAGGTGTTGTCGGTACAGACCTCGTGGCCGTGGAACAGCCGCGAGTTGTCCAGGTAGGTCACGCCGGTGTTCGCCGCGGCCTGCCGCTCGGCCCGCTCGAAGATCGGTACCGCCTCGTTCCGCCCCCACGCGGCGTCGCGCAGGTAGCCCACGCAACCGCCGCGGTACCAACCCGGGAAGTCGGGGTTGTCCTCGACGTCCGGGGCGATCGGCGAGGGATAACCCATCAGCACCAGCTTGTAGTCGCCGCTCTGGTAGCCGGCGTCCGCCATGGTGGTCTTCAGGTCGCGAACGGTCTGCTCGACCTTGGGCCGCATCGCGTCCGCCCGCGCCTGCCAGCCGGGCTGGTAGGTGCCGTAGCACTCGCCCTGGAAGAACACCCGCCTGGTCACGCAGTCGGTCATGGTCGGGCCGAACCGGATGTCGTCGTTGGCACCGGCCACCAGCAGGATCAGCCGTACGCGCGTGTTGCGCGCCTTGATCGCCAGGTTGTCCGACTGCACGAGTTCGTCGGCGTACTGCTTGGTGCCGCCGATCCGGATGTTGACCGTGGACGCTCCCGAGCACGCGACGTTGTACGTCACGTCGGCCGGGATCCCGGTCCGGTGGATGGCCGCGTCCGGCGACCGGTGGCACCAGTTGTCCGGACCGTCGGTGCCGGGTTCGTACACGCCGACGCCCTCGCCGGCGATCTCACTGTCGCCGAGCGAGATCAGCGAGGTCTTTCGCTCGGCCAACGGCTTGACCCCGGGGCTCCCGTACAGCGCCTGGGCCTCGGCCTGCCGGATCGCCTCCAGTTGGGGGGACAACGCGGCGGCCACCGGGGCCGCCGGCGCCGCGCCGGCCGATCCGCCCGCGGTCAGGCCGCCGGTGAGACCCATCAGGGTCGCCATCAGCGCCACCGGTAGGACCTTGTCGCGCACACGCTCGAATGTGGACATGCACCCTCGCCTTCGTGGCATGGAAGGAACACGCACGAGCCGCCCAAAGGGGACTTGGGCTCTGTGGAGCGAGAGCAAGCTACCGGCGGGTAGAGGGGAAATGAAGGCATGTAGGTGACAAACCCCGCCTTCGCAGGCGGGCCGCCGGCGCGGGTCCGGGCCGGTCGAACCGGTTGCCCTATCGTGGAGGCACGGCGGGGCCGGTCGTTCGCACGCACTTCACAGGTGGTTCCCATCAGCACTCGTACGCCGACGTTGTCGCAGCTCAGGGCCTTCTCCGCGGTCGCCGACTACCTGCACTTCCGCGACGCCGCCGCCGCGGTGGGCACCAGCCAGCCCGCACTCTCGGGCGCGATCGCCGCCCTGGAGGAGGCGCTGGGCACCCAACTGGTGGAGCGCACCACGCGCCGCGTCCTGCTCACGCCGGCCGGCGAGCGGGTCGCGCGGCACACCCGGCGGGTGCTGGACGCGCTCGCCGACCTGGTCGACGAGGCGGAGTCCGCCCGACGCCCGTTCACCGGGCCGCTGCACCTGGGCGTGATCCCCACGGTCGCGCCGTACGTGCTGCCGGCGCTGCTGCGGCTGGTTCGCGAGGAGTATCCGGACCTGCGGTTGTACGTGCACGAGGAGCAGACCGGTTCGCTCCTGGACGGCCTCACCAGCGGCCGGCTCGACCTGCTGCTGCTCGCGCTGCCCTCCGGCATCTCGGGTGTCGAGGAGATCCCGCTCTACGAGGAGGACTTCACCCTGATCGTGCCCGAGGGGCACGAGTTGGCGAACCGCGCGGACGTGCCGCGGGCCGCGCTGCGCGGGCTGGACGTGCTGCTGTTGGACGAGGGCCACTGCCTGCGCGACCAGGCGCTGGACGTGTGCCGCGAGGTGGGAGCGGGCGAGGCGGGCGCGACCCGCGCGGCGAGCCTGCCGACCCTGGTGCAGTTGGTCGCGGGCGGCCTGGGCGTTACCCTGCTGCCGCAGACCGCGATCGACGTGGAGACCCGGCCGGGCTCGCAGCTGGCCGTCTCCCGGTTCGCCGCGCCCGCCCCGTACCGCACCATCGGCCTGGTGATGCGCTCCAGCACGGGACGAGGCGAGGAGTTCGCCGATCTGGCGATCGCCCTGCGGCGCGCGGTCGGCGGGTTGCCGGTGCGCGTGGTGGCGGGATAGACGATCAGCGCGCATGTGCTCGCGCCTTCGACTGCCGGCCGTCCGGTGGTGGGGTGGGGCGGCCGGGCAGGAGGAGGCACAGGGGGACGGCGATGGCGGTGAAGGCCACGGACCACCCGAAGGCGACGCCGAAGCCGTCGGCCACTGCGCCCGGGGTGTGCGCGTCGGCGGTGGTGTGCTGGAGGACGACGGCGACGGCGGCGGTGCCCACCGAGCCGCCGATCTGCTGGGAGACGCGGGTGATGATGCCGGCGTCCGGGATCTCCCGGTGCGCCAGGCCGATGTAGGCGGCGCCGGTGAGTGCGATCGTGGCGGCGCCCAGACCGACGCCGCGGACGAACAGGGCGGCCATGAGCAGGACTTCGCCGGTGTCGGCGGTCGCGGAGGCGAACGGCACGGTGGCCGCGGCGGCGACGGCGAATCCGACGAGGGCGACCCGGCGGGAGCCGAGGCGGTCGGTGTACTTGCCGGCCAGGGTACGTGAGCAGAGCACGCCGACGCCCTGCGGGATGAGCAGCAGTCCGGCGCCGAGGGCGTCCTGACCGCGGACCTGCTGGAAGTACAGCGGCAGCAGCAGCATCGCCCCGTACAGGGTGATGCCGGCCAGGAAGCCGAGGCCGGCGGCGGAGCCGAGCGCGCGATGGCGGAAGAGCCGCAGGTCGACCAGGGCGCCGGTGGTGGTGCGGGTCAGCGCCCAGGCGGTGAAGCCGCCGATCAGGGCGAGTCCGCCGATCAGCGGGACGAGGACCTCGGCGGCGGCGAAGCCCGCGCTGCCCTCGACCCGGGAGAGGCCGTAGATGACCGCGGCGACGCCGGGCGAGAGCAGGAACAGGCCGATCACGTCGAGCCGGACCCGGGGGCTGTCGGGGGCGGGTCGGTCCTCGGGCAGGTTGCGCCGGGCGAGCCAGGCGCCGACGGCGCAGAACGGGACGTTGACCAGGAACAGCCAGTGCCAGTCGGCCAGATGCAGGATGAGGCCGCCCAGGACCGGGCCGAGGATCGGGCCGAGCGAGGCGGGCAGGGTGACGGCGGCCATCACCCTGCCGATGTTGCGGCCCTTGGCGGCCTGCATGATCAGCGTGATCATGAGCGGCATCATGATGCCGCCGCCGACGCCCTGGACGACGCGGAAGGCGATCAGGGCGGCCGCGTTCCAGGCGAGCGCACACAGGATCGAGCCGACCAGGAATATGCCCAGCGCCGCGATCCACAGACGTTTGCCGCCCAGGCGGGACTGGGCCCATCCGGCGATCGGCATGGTGGCGAACATGGCCAGCAGGTAGCCGGTGCTCACCCACTGGATCGTGGACAGCGGGGCGTCGAGTTCGCCGGCCAGGTCGTTGAGGGCGACGCTGACGACGGTGGTGTCGAAGACCACGGCGAGGGCGCCCACGATGAGGGTGAACGCCATGCGCCACACGGCGGGGTCTACCCGGTCGGGGTCCGTCGCCGCAGTCACGGGTGCGGCTCCGGCGTCGGCGTCGGCTCTTTGGGGGGTGTGCACGGACAACCGCCTAAGATATAGAGTCCTATCTTACGGCTCCGACGATAGGGCGCCGAGATAAGATAGGCAAGTCTATCTAAGGGAGATGTCGATGGCCGAGCGACGCCGCGGGGCGGCATTGGAGAAGGCTCTTCTCGATGCGGCCTGGGCGGAACTCGCCGACAACGGCTATGCCGGCTTCACCATGGACGCCGTCGTCCGACGTGCGGGCACCAGCCCTCCCGTGCTCTATCGCCGCTGGTCCGACCGTGAGCAACTGGTCCGGGCGGCCATCGTGCACGCCTTGGAGGAGAGCCGCCTCGACGTCCCCGACACGGGAAGCCTGCGGGAGGACGTGCTGACCCTCATGCGGGAGATCAACGCCACCCGCGTCGAATTCGCCACCGTCATGAGCGTGCACCTGGCCGGCTACTACCGGGAGACCGGCACCAGCCCGGGCGACCTCCTCGGGACGGGGCGTCAGGACGCCGTCGACGTGCTCTTCGACCGCGCCGTCGAGCGCGGCGAGATCGAACCGCAACGCCTCACCGAGCGCGTCAAGTCCCTCCCCTTCGACCTGCTGCGCCACGAGATCCTGACCACCTTCGTCCCCGTGCCCGACCACGTCCTCGAAGAGATCGTCGACACGATCTTCCTGCCCCTGGTGCGCTGACCGACATCGCGACGGCGCGGGCCGCGCGCCGGGGCGTGGGCCGGCTCGGCGGGAACGGCTTCGCCCGCCGGGGCTACGGGGTGGGGACGATTCATGTCCGGGCCGGCCACGAGAACAGCCGGTGTCAGCCGCTCACCTGGATCAGCGCATGTGTGCCGCTGGTGCGCCACGCCTGCCCGCTCGCGTCCAAGGCGGTCGACGTGGCGGTGTCGAGGCCGACCACCACGTCCGACTTGAGGGTGCGCAGGGCGGCCGTGGGGCCGGGGAAGTGGGCGACCCGCTCGGCGAACGGCGTGGTGGCCGGCCAGAGCCGGTCGCCCACCAGGCGGCGGTAGTTGAGGTCGCCCTT
The DNA here is from genome assembly GCF_044460165.1 of Embleya sp. NPDC050154. Taxonomy (NCBI): domain Bacteria; kingdom Bacillati; phylum Actinomycetota; class Actinomycetes; order Kitasatosporales; family Streptomycetaceae; genus Embleya; species Embleya sp. NPDC050154. The sequence goes on along the minus strand of NZ_JBITJP010000021.1, from coordinate 30,898 downwards.
GAGGATGGTGACGGTGGCCTTCGAAAGGTCCCGGCGCAGGTCGTCGGGCATCGCGTCATACGGGAGGGGCGCGCAGAAGAACGCGTGGGCGCCCACCGCGAGCCGACCGGTGCCCAGCGCCGACCAAAGGCGGGCGCCGATGTCGCGGGCGCGGCCGGGTGCGCACCGGAGGCGGTCCAGCGCGGCCAGGAAGTCGGCCGTGGTCGCGTCGGAGACGAAGTACGGATACGGCTTGAGGTGGAGCACGGCCTCGGCGGCCCGCCCCGTGTGCAACAGGTGGTCGAGCAGCACCAGGTCCGGAATCAACTCGCGGCCGGCGTTGTCCGCGATCAGGTGCACCTCGGCGCCGCCACCGACCGGGAGCAAAGACCACAACCGGCCGCTGTCGTCGGCGACCAGGTGCGACGGGGCGGGGTCGTCGGCCGAGGAGGAGATGCGGAAGCCCAGGTCGGCCCGGTTCCCCCACAACGCGCCGTGCAGGAGCGCGTCGCCCGACTCGGCGCCGAGACCGTCGAGCGCGGCCAACTCCTCGTCCACCACCGCACCGCGCAACTCGTCGCGCTTGAACGGCGCGAAGGGGTCGACCCCGTGCCACGGACCGTCCCGGAAGTAGCCCGTCGCCGCGAGCAAGCGGCGATAGAAGTAGCTCTCCGCCCACAGAAACGGCACGTCGAACCACGAACGGCCCAGGTGGGCGGCATCCCACACGCCACCGTCGTGCGCTTCGGGCCCGAGCGGCGTGATCACCCCGTCGGTGATCTCGTCGAGCAGCGCGTCCAGCGCCCGCCCGCGCTCGGGCGGCCACGGGAACGCCTCCCGCACCCGTGCGATCAGCGCCGGATGCCGCTCCGCGAGCACCGACCGCGCGAACGACCCCGGCTCGCCGCCCGTGATCACCGCTGCCGAAGGAGACGTCACGACACGATGTCCTTGCGCCCGAAGTGCCGGAAGGCCAGCGCCAGGAAGACCACCGCGTACGCGACCGAGACCGCGCTGCCCTTGATCATGCCGTCCCATTGCGGGTCGGTCTGGAGCACGTCGACCCACGCGAACTGCCAGTGCGTGGGCAGATAGTCCCGCCACGAGCCGAGCGCCGTGACCGCGTCCACGATGTTGGAGACCACCACCAGGCCGACCGCGCCGCCCACCGCGCCCAGCGGCGCGTCGGTGACCGTGGACAGCCAGAACGCGATGCCCATCACCACCAGTTGCGCCACCACGCCGTACACGACCACGACCGACATCCGCCCGAGCGCCTCGCCGGTGGGCAGCGAGGCCCCCACCGGCAGGTCCAACGGGCCCCAGCCGAACGCGATCGTGCCCGCGATCATCGCCATCAGCGGCAGCAGCACCAGGGCCAGCACGCTGTAGCCCAGCGCGACCACCAGCTTGACCCGCAGCAGCCGCGCGCGCGGAACGGGTGCCGCCAGCAGATACCGCAGCGAGGACCAACTCGCCTCGCTGGCAACGGTGTCGCCGCAGAACAGGGCCACCGCCACGACCAGCAGGAAGCCGGTCGAGACGAACAGCGTGAACGCGGTGAAGTTGAGCGCGCTCTTGGTCGCCACGTCCACCAGCGTGGGCACCGCGTCCGCCGACGGATCGCCGCCGATCTTGAACGCGGCGACCAGGATCCACGGCAGCGCGAGCAGCAGCCCGATCATGAACAACGTGCGCCGGCGCCGGAATTGACGCACGGTCTCCACCCACACGGGCAGCGTGTGCCGAGGCCGGTAACCGTGCGCGTGCGCCGCGCCCGGGATCGGGTGCGCGCCCTCGTCGGTCGGCAGGTCGGGGAGCGTACGGGTCATCAGGACTCCCCAATGAGCGTCAGGAACGCGTCTTCCAGGCGGCGGCGTGCGGTCACCCGGTCCACCGCGACGCCCGCGCCGACCAGTTCGGCCACCAGGACGGAGGTCTGCGCGCCCGCGAGATGCACGAGCACGCCGCCCTCCTCGGGCTCCACCGAGCCGACGCCCGGCAGATCCTTCAGCGTCGCGATCGCCAGGTCCGGGACGGGGGTCCCGATCACCAGCGTGTTGCCGTTGCCGACGATCTCCTCGACCGGACCGGCGGCGATCAGCCGGCCCCGGTGCATCACCACGACGTGCGTACAGGTCTGTTCGACCTCGGCCAGCAGGTGACTGGAGACCACCACGGTGCGGCCGGTGGCCGCGTAGCCGATCAGCACATCGCGCATCGCCCGGATCTGCGGCGGGTCGAGCCCGTTGGTGGGTTCGTCCAGCACGAGCAGGTCCGGCAGGCCGAGCATCGCCTGCGCGATGGCCAGCCGTTGCCGCATGCCCTGCGAGTAGGTGCGCACGTTGCGATCCAGCGCCTCGCCCAGCCCGGCGATCTCCAGCGCCTCGTCGAAGTGCGCGTCGGCGTGCGGGCGGCCGGTGGCGCGCCAGTACAGCGACAGGTTCTCCCGCCCGGACAGGTGCGGCAGGAAGCCGGGGCCCTCGACGAACGAGCCGAGCCGGGACAACACCGGCGCCCCGGGGCCGACCACCCGGCCGAAGATCCTTATCTCGCCGTCGTCCGGGAGGATCAGCCCCATCAGCATCCGCAGCGTCGTGGTCTTGCCCGCGCCGTTGGGGCCGAGCAGGCCGAGCACCTGGCCCGCCTCCACCCGGAAGGACAGGTCGTCGACGGCGAGCTTGCCGCCCTTGTACCGCTTGGTCAGCCCGTGGATCCGTAGCGGCACCTCGGCCAGCGCCGGGTCCGGGGCCTTCGCGACGGCCCGCCGCCGCCCGGTGAGCAACAGGACACCCGCGACGAGTACCGCGATCAGCGGCAGGCCCCACGTCCACCACGGGTAGCCGGTCGAGGCCACGTGCAGTTGCGGCACCGACGGCACGGTCAGCGCACCGGCGAGCGCGACCCGGTAGCTCGCGGGCGCGTCCGGCGACGCGAAGCCCAGGTCGGTCGCGGTGAGCACCAGGCGCAACCGGTGCCCCGAGTCGACCTGGTGGTCGATCGCGGGCAGCCGGATCTCCACGTCCCGCCCGGCCGCGGCGCCGGTCACCCGGATCGGCGCCGCGAGCTGGTGCGGCAGCACGGTGCCGCCGCTCGGCGCGACGTCGTAGAGCTTGGCGAACAACACGATGTCGTCGGCGCCCGAGACCCGCACGCGTGCCGTCGGCGAGCCGGTGATCCAGGTGCTCTGGTCGAAGCGATCGCTCTGGAAGAACGCGCTCTGCCCGGGGAGGTCGAACGCGATCCCGCCCAGGTCGCCCGCGCTCGACGCGAGTGCGCCCAGGCTGCCGGCGCCGGCCAGCGCCCCGAGCCCGGGCAGCCCGGACACCGAGGTCGGCGCACCCCCCGGCGGATTGGCCACGGTCTGCTCCGGCCCGGCCAGCGCGACCGCACGCTGCCGGGTGCCGTCCAGGCCCGGATAGCGGTCGGTGTCGGCGATCCGCAGCCGCTGCTCACGGGTGGCGCTGTCCACGCCGCCCGAGCGGGTCACCCGAAACGCCCCGGCGGAGGTCGGCGTACCGGCCTTCGGCGCGGCCTGCGCCGGCTTCAGCCACCGGTCGAACCAACCGGTGATCCGATCGCGCACCATCGCGCTCTGCGGCCGCCCGCCGTCGTGCCCGCCGGCCGTCCACACCATCTCCACCGGCGCGCCGTTGCGCGCGATCGCGGCGGCGTTGCGGTCGGCCTGGTCGAGCGGGAACAGCGAGTCGTTCTGACCCTGGATCAGCAGCGTGGGCACCGCGATCCGGTCCGCCGCGGACGCCGGACTGGCCCGACGCAGCAGGTCGACGGCCTGCGGCGTGGACTTCCCGCCGACGGCGACCTCGCGGTAGATCGCGCACACCCGCTCGGCGAACCGACCGCAGCCGGTGTTCGCGTCTATCGGGGTCAGGCCGCCCAGCGGGCTGGTCCCGGACGAGAAGAACAGCCCGGCCCACATCTTCTTGAACACCCCGCCGGCAGGCCCGCCGCCCGCCGCGTTCGGCAACAGCGCGTCGGCGAGGTCGTGCCAGGTGATCTGCGGCGCGATCACGTCCACCCGCGGGTCGTGGGCCGCGGCCAGCAGCGCGAGGGCACCGCCGTAGGAGGCCCCCGCGACGCCCACACGCGGGTCGCCCGGTCCGTCCAGGCGCACCTCGGGCCGGGCGGCCAGCCAGTCGATCAGCGCCCGTGCGTCGGCCACCTCGTAGTCCGGCTGGTCCAGCATGATCTGCCCGCCCGAGGCGCCGAAGCCGCGTGCCGAGTAGGTCAGCACCACATACCCCGAACGGGCCAACGCCTCCGCTTCCCGGCGCAACTCGGCCTTGCTGCCGCCGAATCCGTGCGCGAGCAGCACGGCGGGCGCGCGCTCGCGCACTCCCGGCGGCAGGAACAGTGTCGTGTCGATGCCGATCCTGGCCGAATCGCCCGGCCCGGCGGCGACGTCCAGGCGCTGCTCACTGCTGCGCACCGGTGTCGCGGGGTCGTCGCCGGCGACGGCGCCGACGCCCACGACCGCGATGATCACCACCACCAGGGCGAGGACACCGGCCAGGACACGGGATCGACGCGTGGTCAACCGCGAACGGGCGACGGCGAAGGGGCGGCCGAGTGCCGTCCGGAGGCTCATGCGCCGACCCTACGTGGTGCGACCTCGCAGGTCGGGCACAAGGCCCCCGCTCGTCGACCGGCCCCGACCCGGCGTGACACACCCCGCCTCCGGGTTCACACGACCGGACGCGTGCGGCGGCTGTGGCCGGGCGCCCGCCGAAGGACGTCCGTACAGTCGACCGAGGAGGTCAATTGTGCGCCTTGCCCTTTTCATCACGTGCTTCAACGACACGCTCTTCCCGGAGACCGGCAAGTCCGTGGTCCGGGTGCTGCGGCGCCTCGGACACGAGGTGGAGTTCCCGTACGGCCAGGTGTGCTGCGGGCAGATGCACTTCAACGCGGGGTATCGCAAGGACGCGGTGCCGCTGGTGCGTTCCTTCGTGGACGCCTTCGAGGGCTACGACGCGGTGATCGTGCCCTCCGGGTCGTGCACCGCGATGGTGCGCGAGTACCACGCGAGCGTGGCCCGCGAGGCGGGCGGCACGCTGCCGGCCGGCGTCACGCGGGTGGCGGCCAAGGTGTACGAGTTCAGCGAGTTCCTGGTCGACGTGCTCGGGGTGACCGATGTGGGCGCCTACTTCCCGCACAGCGTCGCGTACCACCCCACCTGCCACTCGCTGCGCCTGCTGCGGGTGGGCGACCGACCGACCCGGCTGCTGCGCGCGGTGCGCGGCCTGACCCTGGTGGACCTGCCGCGCGCGGACGAGTGTTGCGGGTTCGGCGGCACGTTCGCGGTCAAGAACGCGGAGACCTCGGCGGCGATGGGCGACGACAAGGTGGCCGCGGTGCTGGAGTCGGGCGCCCAGGTGTTGTGCGCGGGCGACAACTCGTGCCTGACCCACATCGGCGGACTCGCCTCGCGGCAACACGCGGGCATTCGGGTCCTGCACCTCGCGGACATCCTGGCGCACACCGCGGCGCTGCCGGACGTGCCGCCGTACGGGCCGGCCCTGGGCGCCGATTCCGGGTTCGACGCGGCGCGGGCCCACGGACCGGAGGTGACGCGATGACCGCGCCCGTACGCAGGGAACCCACGTTCGTCGGGATGCCGCCCTTCCCCGAAGCCGCGCGCGCCGAGTTGGCGAACGACGTGCAGCGGGCCAACCTGCGCGAGGCCACGCACAGCATCCGGGCCCGGCGCGACGAGGTGGTCGCCGAACTGCCGGACTGGGAACTGCTCCGGCGCGCCGGCGAGGCGATCAAGGACGACGTACTGGCCCGGCTGCCCGCCCACCTCGAACGTCTGGAGGTGTCGGTCCGCGCGGCGGGCGGCGTCGTGCACTGGGCCCGGGACGCGGCCGAGGCCAACGCGATCGTGGTGGAGATCGTCCGGGCCAAGGGCGTGGACGAGGTGGTCAAGGTCAAGTCGATGGCCACCGAGGAGATCGAGCTCAACAACGCGTTGGCCGAGGCGGGCATCCACGCGTGGGAGACCGACCTGGCCCAGCTCATCGTGCAGCTCGGCGAGGACCTGCCGTCGCACATCCTGGTGCCCGCGATCCACCGCAACCGGGCCGAGATCCGGGAGATCTTCGTCCGCGAGATGGGCAAGGTGGGCCGGCCCGCGCCGGAGCGGCTGAGCGACGAGCCGGGTGCGCTGGCCACCGCCGCGCGCCGGCATCTGCGGGAGAAGTTCCTGCGGGCCGAGGTCGCGGTCTCCGGCGGCAATTTCGCGATCGCCGAGACCGGCACCGTGTGCGTGGTCGAGTCGGAGGGCAACGGGCGGATGTGCCTGACCCTGCCGCAAACGCTGATCACCGTGCTGGGTGTGGAGAAGCTGCTGCCCACGTGGGGCGACCTGGAGGTGTTCCTGCAACTGCTCCCGCGCAGTTCGACCGGTGAGCGGATGAACCCGTACACCTCGATGTGGACCGGGGTGACGCCCGGCGACGGGCCGCAGGAGTTCCACCTGATCCTGCTCGACAACGGCCGCTCGGACGTGCTGGCCGATCCGGTGGGCCGGCAGGCGCTGCGCTGCATCCGGTGCTCGGCCTGCCTGAACGTGTGCCCGGTGTACGAGCGCACCGGGGGACACGCGTACGGGTCGGTGTATCCGGGGCCGATCGGCGCGATCCTGACCCCGCAGCTGCGCGGGATCGCCAGGCACCGGGTGGACGCGCAGACCGCGTCGTTGCCGTTCGCGTCCTCGCTGTGCGGCGCGTGCTTCGACGCCTGTCCGGTGCGGATCGACATCCCCGAGGTGCTCGTGCACCTTCGTGCACAGGTTGTGGACGGCGGGCGCGGTCCGCACGACCGGGCGGAGGACGCCGGCATGAAGGCCGTGCGGTGGGCCTTCGAGAAGCCGTGGCGGATCGGCTTCGCGCAACACGTGGCCGGGGTCGGCGCGCGGTTCACCAGGCATGGGGTGATCGGTCGGGTGCCGTTGCCGAAACGGTTCACCGGCCCGCTCGGTGCGTGGTTCGCCGACCGGGACGCGCCGGCGCCGCCGCCCGAGTCGTTCCGGACCTGGCTCAAGCGCACCGACGGTGGTCTGGAGGAATGACGGTGGAGCGATACGAGGCGGACCGCGAGGCCCGTACGGTGATCCTGGACCGGTTGCGCACCGCCCTGGACGACCGACCCAAGCCGCCGCCGGTGCGTCGGGCGTACCGGCGCGAGCGTCCGGTGGGCCTGGACGTGGTCGGCCGGTTCGCCGAGCGGGTCGCCGACTACGAGGCCGCCGTGCTGCGCGCGCACGACGCCCACGACCTGCTGCTGGGCACGAGCGAGCTGCTGCGCCGCGCGGGCGTGACCCGGCTGGTGGTGCCCCGTGGGAGGCGGCTGTCCTGGCTGGCCCGGCTCGGCGTCGATCTGGTGGTGGACTCGCCCGAGCTGAGCCGGGACACGCTCGGCGAGATCGACGCGGTGGCCACCGGATGCGCGCTCGCCATCGCCGAGACCGGCACCATCGTCCTGGACACCGGCCCGGACCAGGGTCGCCGGGTACTCACCCTGCTGCCCGACTACCACCTGTGCGTGGTGCGCGCCGACCAGATCGTGGGCACCGTGCCCGAGGCGATCGCCCGGCTGGATCCGCGCCGGCCGCAGACCTGGATCTCCGGCCCTTCGGCAACCAGCGACATCGAACTCCGCCGGGTGGAGGGTGTGCACGGGCCGCGCACGTTGCACGTCGTGGTGATCGGGTAGCCACCCGTCGGGTCACCTCGTCAGGAACAAGGTCGGGCCGACGAGCCGTTGTGGCCCTGGGAACGCTTTCTAGGAGGCCGCAGCGATGTCCGAGGCAGCACCGACCGCAGGTCCGACCGGCGAATACCGGATCGAGCACGACTCGATGGGCGAGGTACGGGTGCCCGCCGCCGCCAAGTGGCGCGCGCAGACCCAGCGCGCCGTCGAGAACTTCCCGATCTCCGGGCAACGACTGGAGCCCGCGCACGTGGAGGCGCTGGCCCGGATCAAGGGCGCGGCGGCGCGGGTCAACGCCGAACTCGGCGTGCTGGACAAGGACGTCGCGGAGGCCATCGAGCAGGCCGCGGCCGAGGTCGTGAACGGCCGGTGGGCCGAGCAGTTCCCGGTGGACGTGTTCCAGACCGGCTCGGGCACCTCCTCGAACATGAACATGAACGAGGTGCTCGCCACCCTGGCCACCGAGCGCCTGGGTCGGGACGTCCACCCCAACGACCACGTCAACGCGTCCCAGTCGTCCAACGACGTGTTCCCCTCCGCGATCCACATCGCGGCGGCGATAGCGGTCACCCACGCGCTGATTCCCTCGCTCGACCACCTGGCGTCCACGCTGGAGTCGAAGGCGACCGAGTTCGCCGACGTGGTCAAGTCCGGCCGTACACACCTGATGGACGCGACACCGGTGACCCTGGGGCAGGAGTTCGGCGGGTACGCGGCGCAGGTGCGCTACGGCGTCGAGCGGTTGCAGTCGAGCCTGCCGCGGGTGGTCGAACTGCCGTTGGGCGGGACCGCGGTGGGCACCGGCATCAACACCCCGCCGGGGTTCTCGGCGCGGGTGATCGCGGAGATCGCGGCCTCCACCGGACTGGCGTTCACCGAGGCGCGCGACCACTTCGAGGCGCAGGGCGCGCGGGACGCGCTGGTGGAGCTGTCCGGCCAGTTGCGCACCATCGCGGTCGGCCTGAACAAGATCGTCAACGACCTGCGCTGGATGGGCTCGGGGCCGCGCACCGGGCTCGCCGAGATCCGCCTGCCGGATCTGCAGCCGGGCAGCTCGATCATGCCGGGCAAGGTCAATCCGGTGATCCCGGAGGCGGTCGGCCAGGTGGTCGCGCAGGTGATCGGCAACGACGCGGCGGTGGCCTTCGGCGGAGCGGCGGGCAACTTCGAGCTCAACGTGATGTTGCCGGTGATCGCCCGCAACCTGCTCGAGTCGATCCGGCTGCTGGGCAACGTGACCCGGGTGCTGGCCGATCGCACGGTGGCGGGCATCGAGGCCGACGTGGAGCGCATGCGCGAGTACGCCGAGTCGTCGCCGTCGGTGGTCACCCCGCTGAACCGCGTCCTGGGCTACGAGGAGGCGGCGCGGATCGCCAAGCAGTCGCTGGCCGAGCGCAAGACGATCCGGCAGGTGGTGATCGAGCGCGGGCACGTGCGCGAGGGGCGGCTGACCGAGGCCGAACTCGACGCGGCGCTGGACGTGCTCGGGATGACCCGACCGTGACCCCACGCGTCACGCGACGCACACACGGCGACGGGTGTGTACGCCCACACCCGTGATGTTCTTCGCATGATGACCCACCCGTAACATGACTCACGGTCAGGTGTCACGGGCGCTGGGTAAATCAAGGTCATGTCCAACATCCTGCGCATACACGAGCACTTCGAGGATCCCCGTCACGCGGCCGGCACCTGGTCTCCCGGTGACCAGGTGTTGTGGCGCTATCTGCGCGGCGATCAGGTCCTGGACTGTCGTCCGGTGACCGTCGTCCGCGACGACCCGGACCAGCTCGCCGTCTGGCTGGCCGGCGGCACCTCACGGGTCAAGCCGATGTTGCCGGACGGATCCGATATCCGCACGGCCCCGATCGAACGCAGATTCCGACTCGGCCGGATCCCCTCGATCGTCGAGTGGACCGGGACGGGGGTGCTGATGCTGGCCCGGCCCGGCGAACCGTGGTCGGTCTGGCTGTTCTGGCAGGCCGACTGGCGCTTCTCCGGCTGGTACGTCAACCTCGAACGCCCGCGTACCCGGTGGGCCGGCGGCGTGGACACCGAGGACCACGTGCTGGACGTGTGGGTCACCCCGGACCGGCGCTGGGAGTACAAGGACCAGGACGAACTGGCCGCCTCCCGGGAGGCGGGTCGGCTCACCGACGAGCAGGTCGCGGCGATCGAGGCGGAGGGCCGGGCCGCGGTCGAGGCGATCCGGGCCTGGGGCGCGCCGTTCGACCAGGGATGGGAGAACTGGCGTCCGAACCCGGCCTGGCCGCTGCCGCAACTCCCGGACGACTGGGCGGACAACGTCCGCATCGCCTAGCCGAACCACCACGCTCGGGCCCGACTCCGGTCGGGCCCGCTTTCTTTTTCGGATTCGCGCGGATCCGGCTGCAACCCTTTCGCCCGTCGGCTGCTCTGAACGGGGTGACACCAAGGGGGCGGAGATGCCGACGGCGGGACAGCGAGATTTCGAGGAGTACGCGCGAGCGCGCCAACATCAGCTCTATCGCACCGCGTACCTGTTGTGCGGCGACGCCGACCGGGCCCAGGACCTGGCCCAGACCACGTTGGCCAAGCTGTTTCGGCACTGGAGGCGGGCGAGCCGCGCGGAGAACCTGGACGCGTACGCCAAGACCGTGCTCAGCCGCACCTTCCTGAGCGAGCAGCGCGGCCGGCGGCGGGAAAGGGCGGCGCACGAACTGGCCTCCGAGACGCACACGGTCGAAGGGCACCCGGATCTGCGGCTGACCCTGCTCGCGGCACTGGCGACGCTGCCGCCCAAGCCACGCGTGATGGTCATCCTGCGCTACTGGGAGGACCTGAGCGTGGAGAACGTCGCCGCGCTGTTGCGCTGTAGCACCGGCAACGTCAAGAGCCAGTGCGCCCGTTCGATGGCCAAGCTCCGGGCCGAACGTCGGAGACCTCCACCTGTACGCGACGGAAAGCTGAGGAATCGCCATGCCGCGTGAAGACGGTACGGATCGGGAGTTTCGGCTGGTGCTGGATCGAGCCACGGCGGAGTTGCCTCCGCTGCCCGACCTGGTCCCGGGCGCGGTGCGCCGGGGCCGCCGGCTCCGGCTGCGCTCGCGCGCGGTGATGGGCGCGGTGGGCCTGGGTTCGGTCGCCGCGATCGCCGTGCCGACCCTGCTGCTCGCGCCGTGGGCCGGCACCGACACGACCCGGGCGGGCGGCTCGCGGTCCGGCGAGTTGCCGTTGATCCCGGCGAACTGGCCCACGGACCAGCCGCTGGCCGCGCCGACGACGGCGTATCCGACGGTGCACGTCCCGCCGACGGAGAAGGGCAAGGTCAAGGAACCCACCCGGGCCGAGGCCGAACTGCGCTACGCCTTCAAGCAGAAGCTCGCGGACGTGCTCACCGGGTTGTTGCCCGCAGACGCGGGCCGGATGGTGATCCCGGACGACGGCATGAACTCCTACCGGCTGGTCTCGGGCGACAAGACGTACAACATCACCGTCCGGGTGGACTCGCAGATCGACCCGGCCGGGGCCACGGCGCAGGCCGGGCCGGGCGACGACGCCTGGTTGGCCGGAAACAAGCCGTGCGCCGAGCGGGCGCCGCAGAACCCGCCGCTTCCGTGCGTCGACGGGCGGCTGCCGGACGGAAGCGTGATCTCGGTGGGTCACATCGCGACCGCGAAGGGCGGCGAATCCGGTGAGAAGGGAGCGGCCGCGGCCCCCTCCACCCCGATCGCGCACTTCGAATATCACGGTGCCCAGGTGATGTTCACGCTGTTCCGGGACGAGCGCACCGACTCGGCGCCCCCGGTGGGCAACGAGCAGGTGCTCCGGGTGGTCACCGATCCCACCTTCCTGGAGGCGGTCGACTTCTGGCGCACCCACCCGATGTGAGACTGATCGGAGCGTGGTTTCCCGGGCGCCGGTGAACAGTTGCGTCCTTCGGCGAATGAGCCGTCGGCGCCCGGGCCCCGCGCCGCACGAGGCACCCTTTCAAACGGGAAGCCGCCAGGAGGGACCATCAGGCCCGATGATCCAAACGGTTTGGGTGAGGTCGGCAGCCACGGTGAGCCCGAACTCGGACTGGTCGGGCGAACCGGCCTCCTGCCACGCGGTGAGCCCATCCTCCACCTGATCCCACAACCGAAGCGGGCCATGCTGATGGACGACGTGGCCGCCGCCGGTTTCCTCGGTCCAAGCCTGCGACCCGGTAGCGACGTCCCAAAGGATCAAACCGTCCGCCGAAGTCATCAACTCTGCGGATGGCGCCGCCAGTTGGGCAACGAACGCTCCGGTCCACCCCTCGATCAGGTCGGGATCGACGCGACAATCGCGGGTCATGCCCTCATACCGATGGAAAACGGGATGGGGCGGCCGCTCGTGTGGGCGCGCGAGCATATAGGAGACCGTGTCGCCGACGAACCGGCCCGAAGCGATGTCGTCGTCGCCGAGGGTGAGCCGCACCAGCCCGGAGGCGGGCAACCATCCGCCGAGGGTGGTCGTGACGCTGCCGGAGTCGGTCACCTGCCACAACCACGGGACCGGGACATGCCGCACCGAACACGTGGCGATGACCGCGTCGTACTCGGCCCCCGCTTCATGGCCAAGAAGCCCGTCACCTACTACGAGGTTCGGTTCATACCCGGCCGCGCGAAGATTTCCGGCAGCCTGCCGAGCGACGCCGGGGTCGTACTCGATCGACGTGACGTTCACGTCCCCGAGCCGATGGCACAGAATCGCAGTGGAATATCCCGTCCCGGTCCCGATCTCCAGCACCCGGTCACCGTCCCGAATGCCCGCCACCTCCAACATCCGCACCACCAACGACGGCAATGTCGACGAGGATGTGGGGCTGCCCGCCACCGGCCCTTCGACGTCGGCGACATGAACCCCATCCACCTGGGTCACCCACGTCTCATCCGAGTAGACGAGCCGCATCCACGCGTCCTCGCCCACCTTCGCCCGCCGAACGGGCTCCCACCGACTCCCACTGGGCCGAAACACGGCACCACCGAGGAAGCTTTCACGCGGAACCGCCTCAACCGCCGCGCGCCACGCCGGATCGACGGACCCGCCCTTCGCGGCGACCTGCTCGGCAAGAGCTTGCCGCGAGGAAACGCAATCACCGATCATCTCGGCCAGGGCTGATCGATTGGCCCTCGTGGGTGACCACGACCCGAAGCTGCTCGACGGGTGGTAATCCTGCCGCGCCGAGACGCTCGATCATGCGCATGTCGAGTTCCGCAGCTACCGAATCCACGTTGCCTCTCGGTCGCACTGGGCGGACGGGGGGTTCGACGAGGGCGGGGTTCGCCGGGGTTCAGTGGTGTCGGAGGGGAACGGGATTGCGCGGGTCGTCCAGCCAGAGTTGTTCGGTGCCGGTCGCGTCGACGGTGAGGCCGAAGCGGTGGAAGTCGGGGCGACCTTGGTCGTCCCACCAGCGCCAGGCGGTTTCGAGTTCGGTCCACAGGCGGCGTGGGCCGGATTGGGCGATTTCGAAGCTGTCGGCGCCGGGAATGTGGTCGGCGGTTGCCCAACTGGTGACGTCCGTGTCGAACAGCCAGAGGCGGTAGGGCTCGTCACCACTGGTTCCGCCGCCGGTGATGTCCAGGAAGACGCCTGGGACCTGCACGCCGATCGCGAACATCGCGATCCAATCGCCGACATCGTCGGGCGAGAGAGTGGTCACCGCGCGTTCGGCGGCTGCGGGCCATGGGTCGGTCAGGTAGCGCGAGCGCGGGGGCTCGATCTTGCGTTCCTGGCGCATCCGCATGAAGGCCGAGGACGAAACGAAGTGGCCCGATGCGGAACCGTCTCGGCCGACGACGAGGCGGGCGATTCCTTCGCCACCGTAGAACGGACCCCATGGCGTCACGACGACTCCGCCGGGTCGTGTCTGTGCTGTCCAGGCAGGCGGGATGTGGCCCACGGACGCGGTGGCGATCACCCGATCGAACGGGGCGAGGTCTGCGCGTCCCACCCGACCATCGCCCACGAGACAACGCGGCTCGAAGCCTGCCGATGCGAGGCGCTTGCGGGCCGAGTGCGCAACGTCCTGATCGACTTCGATGGTGACGACGTTTCGGGCGCCGACGCGGGCGGAGAGCAGCGCTGCATTCCACCCCGTCCCGGTGCCGATTTCGAGGACTCGATCGCCGTCCTCGACGCCCAGCGCGTTGAGCATGGTGAACACCATGGTCGGCATGCTGCTCGAAGACGAAGGGAGCACGCCCGTTCCGAGTCCGTCGTAGGTGCCGTCGTCCCATTGCGTCGTGATCGGTACGTCGCTGTGCACGCTCGCCCACCACGCGTCGGGATCGTCCTGACGAACCAGACGGCCCCCATGCCGCACACCGTTTCCGCTCCCCGGCCAGATCACGTCCGGCACGAAGAGGTGTCGAGGCGCGACTCGGAGGGCCGACGCCCATTCGTCGGCCAGTACGCCGCTCGCGATGAGCCCGGAGGCCAGTCCATCCGGTCCGGCCTCGGGGCTGATCTCGTCCTGCGTCATCTCGTCCTCAGGGCTTCGGTTGCGCCGGTGCCGGATTCTGGCCGTCGCTGGGGTTTCCGTGCTCCCCCGGCCCCTTCCCTCCGTGCTTGTTCCCGCTGTTGCTGTCGTTGTCCTTGTTGCCCTTCTGCGGGTCGCTGCCCATGCGAACACCTCTCGTGATGCAGCGGATACTTTCTGTGAGTGTCGGCTCGGTGAAGCCCATGCCGCAAGAGGTAAAACACAATTCGTGACCCGAAATCGAGTGCACCACTCTTTCGAGTGACGCCGATGCCATGTCAGCAGGCAAGAGCCCTCCGTAACCACGGAGGCCATAGGCATTCGGGACCGCCTACTCCTGGATGACCCTCAGGAGCGAGACCCAAGCGGCGGAAGTGAACAGGTGGGCCGGACCGTTGGCTACCTTCGAGTCACGCACGCCGGCGAAGCGCCCGAAGGATGCAACCTCGACGCAGGAGGACTCCCCACCACCGCTGTAGCTCGACTTCCGCCACTGGCTTCCGAGCATTCCGGAGTCCCCTACGCGCATTTCAGGTCCTTCGCTATTTTTTCGATGAGTTCACGGGACTCGCTCGGCGGCAACGCACCTGCCGTGATCCGCCTGAAGGCCCGGTCGAAGTTCGCAACATCTGCCGGGTCTTCGACGAAGAGCCCGCTCGTACTTGTGTCTTCATAGGCAACGTCCGGCTCGCCCGCCTGAAAGCTGAGCAGGTTGAACGGACCCTCGATGGCAGCGTAGAGACTCGAAACAAGCGGCAGCACCTGGATCTCGAGGTGCTGAAGGTCGGACAACTCAATCAGGTGGCGGAGTTGCTCGATCCGCACACTCGCGTCACCGATGGCATGCCGGAGGGCGGCCTCCCCAATGACGAACCACAGTTCGACGGTTCGGCCCTCGCGCCAGACATTTACCTGCCGCTGCTGACGCACCCGCACCAAGGCGTCCACCTGAGCCGGGTCCGTGACCCGCTCGGAGACCTTGTAGATCGCTCGCGTGTATCCCTCGGTTTGGAGCAGTCCAGGCACAAACTGGGTCTCGAAGACTCGGATCGCGGTGGCCTCTTCCTCCAGGCTCACAAAGGACGCGAACGTCTTCCCCAGCGAGTATTGAACCCACCAACCCCGACGCCGCGACTCACGGGCGGCCTTCACCATCTGTTCGACTTCGTTGGGATCGTCGACACCGTAAAGGTCGAGCATCATGCGCAAGTCGCTGGGCCGCACACCCGAGCGCCCCGTCTCGATGCGACTCACCTTCGAGTCGTCGCACTCCAACCGGGCCGCCACATCAGCCTGATCGAGCCCTGCGGCCAAACGCAGCCGCAACAGCTTGCTTGCCAGTTGCCTTCGCCGCACGGTCGGCGCGTCAGCCATCTCATCCCCCTCGCATGCGAGTTCCAGGCAGCAGTGTGACTGGAGAGACCATCACAGCGCCAAAGTTGTCGAGTTTCTAGTTACGACTTGCAATTTACATTCCTGACAAGTCATGCTCAGGCTGCGTCGCCACTCACGCACGGTCCGCAATCTCGCACTCTGCGCGAGATGGCTCTAGCGACTCGCACCAGGAGTGATGCATGGGTTCATCGCCGTCCAGCCTCTCCCTCACCCTTCTCGACCAAGACGCCCAACCCACGCCCGAAGCGGAGTTGATAGCCCGGCTGACCACGCGGATCGATGCCGAGTCGCTGCGGGGGCTCGTGGACGGCGTCGTCGGATTCGTCGGGGGCGACTGCGACACCGCCTTCGAGGTTCGGGTGTGTCTTGCCGAACTGCACAGCAACGCGGTTCGGCATGCCGGTGGGGCGACTCGGGTGCGGGTCTGGCGGCTGTCGACTGCGAATCGACTTCTGGTGGCCGTTGGGGACAAGTACCCCCGTCCGCCCCGGCGTTGCGCAGATCCGGCCCTGGACGCCGAGGGCGGGCGCGGGCTGGTGCTCGTGGAGGCGCTCGCCTGCGCCAACGGCCATGTGGTGCATGCGGCCGGGAAGGACGTGTGGTTCGCCGTGGCGATCGCGCGCCGCCCATCACGGACGCACCCACGATCCGCGACGGTCACCGGCACACACGGCCGTTGAAAGTCGCCTCGCTGCGCGCGTGACACTCCCCCGCGCACCGAGGTCCTACGCCGCCCCGCCCCACATCACGGGACGGGCGGAGGGGGTGGGGGCGACCTGGACAGCTGACCCCACCCCCGGCGTGCCCAACACAAACAGAGAGGACACGGGTCAACGATGACAGATGATCTCGCAGGTATCGGCCGGCGCGACTCGGGCGGTCGCTCGGCGCTCGAACGGGTGCCGGATCGGCGGATGCGGTTGCCGATTCCCGGACCTGGTCGGGCCGTTCCCAAGGCAATGGGCGCATCCGCCGCCGTCGTGTGGACGGTCTTCGGCACCTCGACCGCGCTCGTGCGCCTCGACCGCCCGCTCCGGGCCGCAGTCCCCGACGGGACGGGCGAGGCGACGACCACGCATGCCATGACCCCGACGCAACGGGTCGCGGGATGGTCGACCGGCGAGGAGATCACCAAGGCCGCCGCGTTCGTCGCGCGCTATCGGGACGCGTGGTGTCGGGACGGCCACACCGGACGCGAGGGCATCCTCACCGCCGTGAACGGGCGAAGCGCCTACCTGCGCGCCAAGAGCGGGGTCGAGTTCACGTGTCGGCTGCCGGCCCTGGTGGTCCTCCGACTCCCACCCCCGCGCCTGTATCGACGGGTGCGTTACGTCGGCAAGGACGATGCGGCCCGCCGCCCGCCAGGGGAGATCACCGAACTGTGGGCGGTCTCGAACGGCACCCTCGCCACCGTGCAACCACCCACCGGTCCCGCCTGGTTCGCCTTGCTCGCCGACCTCGAACGAGACCTGCCCACCGGGCCCGTGGCCGAGTGGGACGACCCGCCGTTCGCCCCCGACGCGCAGGCGAGCGGGCGTACGTGACCACAGGAGCCGCGCCGAACGATCCCGGCGCGGCGATGCCAGGTTCGCCGTAGCGCCGCCGCCCCCATCACCATGCGTAAGCCAGCCCGTCACCCACTCGGCGCACACGACGCAGGCCCGCCAACGCCCGCCCCGTCGATCGCAAGATCATCGCAATGTCCCGATTCGGTGTTCGACCGATCGGCGCGTATGCTCCTCCTCCGCCGCCCACGGTGACCCCCGATCGGCGGTCGAACGTGCGAGCGTGTGCGTTGAGCTGGGCATTTCCCGCCACGCACGCACTGATAGGTGATCACGATCAATGGTTGAGGTATTGCTTATTTCATCTATCAATTTGGCCGTGGCATCGTGATCACCGTACGTCCGACCGGGCTGGTGAACCTGCCAGTCCGGCCCCTTCGCGGAGGAGATCCAGTGCTTACTGTCGGTAACCAGTTCCCCGAGTACGACCTCACCGGCGTCGTGTCGCTGGAGGCGGACAAGGCCTTCGAGCAGATCACCAACAAGTCCTACGACGGCAAGTGGCGTGTCGTGTTCTTCTGGCCGAAGGACTTCACGTTCGTGTGTCCGACCGAGATCGCCGCGTTCGGCCGCCTCAACGAGGACTTCCAGGACCGCGACGCGCAGTTGCTCGGCGTATCCGTGGACTCCGAGTTCGTGCACCTGGCCTGGCGCAAGGACCACCCGGACCTGACCGACCTGCCGTTCCCGATGTTGTCCGACCTCAAGCGCGAGCTGTCCTCGGCCGCCGGCGTGCTCAACGCCGACGGTGTCGCGGACCGCGCGGTCTTCATCATCGACCCGAACAACGAGATCCAGTTCGTCATGGTCACCGCCGGCTCGGTGGGCCGTAACCCCGACGAGGTCCTGCGGGTCCTCGACGCGCTGCAGACCGACGAGCTGTGCCCGTGCAACTGGCAGAAGGGCGGCGAGACCCTCGACGCCGCCAAGCTGATGGACGCCTGATCCATGGGTCTCGACGTCCTGAAGGCCGCTCTGCCCGAATACGCCAAGGACCTCAAGCTCAACCTGGGCTCGGTCGTCGGCAACTCGAAGCTCGCCGAGCAGACGCTGTGGGGCACCGTCCTCGCCTGCGCCATCGCCACGCGCAGCCCGAAGGTGCTCGCCGAACTCGAACCCGAGGCCAAGAGCCGACTGTCCGACGAGGCGTTCACCGCCGCCAAGGCCGCTGCCGCGATCATGGCGATGAACAACGTCTACTACCGCTCGATGCACCTCATCGGCGACCCGGAGTACAGCAACCTCCGTGCCGGGCTGCGGATGAACGTGATGGCCAACCCGGGTGCCCCGAAGGCCGACTTCGAGCTGTGGTCGCTGGCCGTCTCGGCGATCAACGGCTGCGGCCGGTGCCTGGAGTCGCACGAGCAGGTCCTGCGCAAGGAGGGCGTGCCCCGCGAGACGATCCAGGAGGCGATCAAGATCGCCGCCGTGATCCACGCGGTCGGCGTGACGCTGGAGACCGACCAGGGCTGAGCACGCCCTGATCGCCCACCGGCGAACACCCCACGGCACCATGGCACCACAACGCCGGAAAATCACGAGAGCCCGTCCCCATCCGGGGGCGGGCTCTCGTGCGTCCGCGCCCGCGCCGCGCGCTCATCGCCGCGCGCGCGAGCGGGACACCGGACGAGAGCGAATCACCCACCGCGAACGGGTCACCCACAAGGCACCCGTCGCCCACCACAGCCGGGTCAGCCCACGCAGCCGAGTCACCCGCCGAAGCCGAACCGGCCCAGGACCGGGCCCGGGCCCGGACCCGGAGCCGGACCCGAGACCGGGCCCCGACACCCCATACCGCGCGCTCACGCCGCCCCCATCCCCACCAACGCGACCTCCCGGTACAGCCCCACCGCGTCCCGGACGCCCATCCCGCGATAGATCCGACTCCCGGTCGAGATCGCCGTGCGCAGCACCCGCTGGGTGAACACCGGGTCCAGGTCCGGGTGAAAGTCGCCGGAGCGAATGCCGGCGGACAGCGCCCGGGTCCAGGTTTCCGAGACCTTCGCGCGCTGCGCGGCCAGTCGGCTCGCCGGCAACTCGTCGCCGCGCACCTCGTTTATCGCCAGCACGGTGGACACGCCGTGGCACGCGTGCGCCTCCACGGTCCGCCCGATCAGCCCGGCCAACCGCTCCACCGGGGTCGGCCGCGCGGCCGCGTCCTTGTCGAACGCGGTGCGCAGGTCGCCGAGGAACTCGCCGAGCAGTTCGGCCAGCAACTGCTCCTTGGAACCGATGTGATGCGCGAGGCTGCCGACCGGTACGCCGGCCAGGTCGGCGATCCGACGCACCGTGGTGCCCGCGTACCCGTCCTGTTCGAAGAGCAGGTTCGAGGCGATCCGAATCCGGGTGCGCGCGTCGGTCCGGCGCGGCACCCGGGCCATCCGACGCTCGACCTCGACCCTGGCGTCCTCGACGGGGCCGACCCGACGCAGCGTCGGCGCCGCGTAGCGGGCCGGGCCGAGCAGATTGCAGATCCGCTGCGAGGCGTAGCGCCCGGGCCGCACGATGCCGCGCACGAACACGTCCACCAGACGTCCCGCGGCCGCGTCCGGGTCGTAGCGCCCGCTCGGCCGGTACCACTGCGCCATCCCCCACACCGCCGATTGCAGCATCAGCGACAGCAGTACGGGGTGCAGGTCCCGACGCAGGCTGCCGTCCTCGATGCCCCGGCGCAGCACCCGGCCCCACAGGATGGACGCCTCGGCGGTGCGATCGGAGAGCCAGACGAAGCCCTCGCTGCGGGAGAGTCGCCGCGACTCGCCGACCACCACGATCGCCGCGTCGGGGCTGTTGCCGATCACTTCGAGGCTGTCCCGAAGCAGACCGCGCAGCGTCGCGATCGGCTCGTCGCCGCGCTCGACGGTGGCCCGCTGGCGGCTCATGATGTCGGCGAAGAAGGTGTCGAGCACTTCCAGCAACATCGCTTCCTTGGACGGGAAGTGGTGGTACAGGCTGCCCGAGAGCATGTCGGCGGATTCGGCGATCTGGCGGACCGTGGTGGCCCCGTAGCCCCGCTTGGCGAACAGCGCACAGGCGTGTCTGATGATCTCCGCGCGTCGATCCGCTCGCGGCCTGATGTGACGCTCCGCACCCGCTCGATCGCTCAACACGTGCCAAGCGTAGTACGCCTGGGAATCCCATGCGGAATCTCACGTTCCGGTAGTCCCTCTCCGCCCCACCGGCCTCAACGAACCCACCCGCCGCAAGGGCACGGGGCGATCCGGCGCGGTGCGGAGGAACGCGGATCGGGCGGAGCCGGCGATCGGGAGATTCCCAGGTTCCGGGAGGATCGAGAGCCCCGGTGTCACCCCGATCATATCCTTGACTTAGTCATACACCTGGGGCAGGGTGAGATCAGGCTGGATCAATGCGTCGCCACCCGTGGCCCGGCCCCGAGGACCGGCCACACAGGACTCGCTAGGAGCGACCTCATGGGCAACCCCGTCATCGTCGAAGCCGTGCGCACGCCCATCGGTAAGCGCAACGGCCGGCTCGCCGGTCTGCACCCGGTGCAGCTACTCGCCGCCGCCCAGCGCGGATTGATCGAACGGGCCGGGATCGACGCCGAACTCGTCGACCAGGTGATCGGCGGCTGCGTCACCCAGGCCGGCGAGCAGTCGGGCGACATCGTCAAGCACGCGTGGCTGTACGCCGGACTGCCGACCCGCACCGGCGGCACCACGATCGACTGCCAGTGCGGATCCGCTCAGCAGTCGGTGCACTTGATCGCCGGTTTGATCGCGACCGGCGCCATCGACGCGGGAGTCGCTTGCGGCATCGAGTCGATGAGCCGCAACCCGCTCGGGCACACCGCCAAGCCCGGCCAGAAGTCCAAGCCGGAGGACTGGGCGATCGACCTGCCCGACCAGTTCACCGCCGCCGAGCGGATCGCCCGCAACCGGGGCATCACCCGCGCCGACGTGGACGCGCTCGGCGTACGCTCGCAGGCCAACGCCAAGCGCGCGTGGGAAGAGGGCCGGTTCACGTCGCAGGTGATCACGGTCGAGGCCCCCGTACTGGACGCCGAGGGCAAGCCCACCGGTGAGACCGTCCTGGTCGACCGCGACCAGGGTCTGCGGGACACCACGATCGAGAGCCTGACCAAGCTCAAGCCGGTGTTGCCGGACGGCATCCACACCGCGGGCAACTCGTCGCAGATCTCCGACGGCGCCGCCGCGCTGCTGATCATGGACAAGGACAAGGCCCGCGCGCTGGGCCTGCGTCCGCGCGCGCGGATCGTCGCCCAGGCGATGGTCGGCGCCGACCCGCACTACCACCTGGACGGTCCCAACGACGCGACCGAGCGGCTGTTCGCCCGCTCCGGGATGTCGATGTCCGACATCGACCTGTTCGAGGTCAACGAGGCGTTCGCGTCCGTCGTACTGTCCTGGGCCCAGGTGCAGAAGGCCGACCTGGACAAGGTCAACGTCAACGGCGGCGCGATCGCGCTCGGCCACCCGGTCGGCTCCACCGGCGGTCGACTGTTGACCACCGCGCTCCACGAACTCGAGCGCACCGACAAGCAGTTCGCGCTGGTGACGATGTGCGCGGGCGGCGCCAACGCGTCCGGCACCATCATCGAACGCATCTGAGTCCCGGTCGGCCCCGGACACGATCGAGCCCCGCGCGCCGGACGGCGTGCGGGGCTCGACCCGTGTTCATGGGCGAGTCGATCGACTCGCGGCCCACTCAGTACCAGTGGTGGCTCTGCCAGAACGTCCACGCCTGGCACGGGCTGCCGTAGCGCTCGTTCATGTAGCTCAGGCCCCACTTGATCTGCGTCGCGGGGTTGGTCCGCCAGTCGGAGCCGGCCGAGGCGTACTTGCTCGCGGGCAGCGCCTGCATCAGGCCGTACGCGCCGGACGACTTGTTCGTCGCGTCGACCCGCCAGCCGCTCTCCTTCGTGACGATGTTGCTGAAGCACGTGTACGCGCTCGCGCTCATCATCGACTTGGCGATCGCCTGGGCATCGGCGGCGGACGCCGACACCTTCTCCACCGCGCCGCGGTTGTCCGAACGCGCCGCGCGCTCCTGGGCGGCCTTGCGGTCGGCCTCCGCCTTGTCGGCCGCGGCCTTGTCCGCCGCCGCCTTCTCGGCCGCGGCCTTCTCCGCGGCGGCCTTCTCGGCGGCGTCGCGCTCGGCCTTGACCCGGGCGGCCTCCTCGGCCTGGACCCGCTGCGCCTCGTCGTAGGCGGCGGTCTGCGCGTCGGCCTGGTGGGTGATACCAGTGCTCAGTTGCTGCGCCTGGGGGGCGGCAGGAACCTCGAGAAGCTTCGTGGTGCTCGCTTCGTCTACCGTCTGGGCGTCGGCGGACGCGGAAACGCCCGTGCCACTGAATCCGACGACGGCGCCAACGGCCGTGACAGCGGTGGCGGACGCCACGGCTATCCCCCGAACCGAGATCCGGCTCACACACGTTCCTTCCGGCAGGCGCGCACCGCGAGCGAAGCGGCGAACGAGTCCAACCCCCGGTCTTCCCACACTCCCGGAGGGAGTGTTTCGGCCCCGGCGCCGAGTGGTTCACTCGGCGCGTGCGTGGGCGGCGTACAGCAGGTCATGTGTTGAGTTGTCGGGCACAGCCGTACGCGGGGGTCTTACAAGTCCAGCAGCCTGCCTCAGCCAAACATTCGGAAGCAATTTCCCGGGGCGTGGCGAACATCACAACTCCCGGAACGGCCAAGCCTTTTCCCTTTTCACCCGAGACCGTTTCCACCCGGAATATGCGGACACGGCGAGACTCCGCCGTCGACGTCTCGAAGCAGTCGAGACGTCGACGGCGGGGCCGGTCGAACCGTTCCCACCAGGGCATCCGTCAGCCCGGCAGGTCCTCCAACATCTCGGTCACCAGGGCCGCGATGGGCGAGCGCTCGGACCGGGTCAGCGTCACGTGCGCGAACAGCGGATGCCCCTTGAGCTTTTCCACCACCGCGACCACCCCGTCGTGCCGACCGACCCGCAGGTTGTCCCGCTGCGCGACATCGTGGGTGAGCACCACCCGCGAATTGCTGCCGATCCGCGAAAGCACGGTCAGCAGCACGTTGCGCTCCAGGGACTGCGCCTCGTCCACGATCACGAACGCGTCGTGCAGCGACCGGCCTCGGATGTGGGTGAGCGGCAGCACCTCCAACATCCCGCGCGCGACCACCTCCTCGATCACGTCGGACGTGGTGACCGCCGACAACGTGTCGAAGACCGCCTGGGCCCAGGGGCTCATCTTCTCGTTCTCGGTGCCGGGCAGGTAGCCGAGCTCCTGGCCGCCGACCGCGTACAGGGGACGGAAGACCATCACCTTGCGGTGCTGATTACGCTCCAGCACCGCCTCCAGGCCCGCGCACATCGCCAGCGCCGACTTGCCGGTGCCCGCCCGGCCGCCCATCGACACGATGCCGATGTCCGGGTCGAGCAGCAGGTCGAGAGCTATCCGCTGCTCGGCGCTGCGTCCGTGCAGGCCGAACACGTCCCGGTCGCCGCGCACCAGGCGGACCTGCTTGTCGGCGGTGACCCGGCCCAGCGCCTTGCCGCGTTCGGACACCAGGACCAGTCCGGTGTGGCAGGGCAGGTCGGCGGCCTGCTCGATGTGGGTGCGATCGTGCTCGAACAGGGCGTCGATGTCGGCCGCGTCCACCTGGAGTTCGGCCATCCCCGTCCAGCCCGACGTGTTCACCAGTTCGGCGCGGTACTCCTCCGCGCTCAGTCCCACCGCGGATGCCTTGACCCGCATCGGCACGTCCTTGGACACCAGCGTCACATCGTGTCCCTCGGCCATGAGGTGCCTGGCCACCGCCAGGATGCGCGAGTCGTTGTCGCCCAGCCGGAATCCGGGTGGGAGCACGGTCGCGTCGATGTGATTGAGCTCCACCCGCAGCGTGCCGCCGGATTCCCCGATCGGTACGGGGGCGTCCAGGCGGCCGTACTGCGTGCGCAGTTCGTCCAGCATCCGCAGCGCGTGACGGGCGAAGTAACCCAGCTCCGGGTGGTGCCGCTTGGCCTCCAACTCGGTGATCACGACGACGGGAAGAACCACCTCGTGCTCGTCGAACTTCAAGAGCGCCGACGGATCGGCAAGGAGCACGCTGGTGTCGAGGACATACGTCCGGTGCTGCGGAGCACGGCGTTGGATCGTGGCCACGGAGTGCCTCGCCCCCTCTCAGGGCACGCGCACCGTGCGCCCTGATCGCTCGGAGTCCGGGCCCCGGCCCGAAGGCCGGGTGCCCGGCCCTCCTGTCGCCGTGAACTGTGGAGCCTGTAGTGCACGGAAGGGCCTCCCGGGCAGGTGACGGGGTGTCACCCACATAGCGCACCGGCCCACATGATGTGTGCCGGCCCGACGGGGTTATTCCCGTCCGAGGGGACTCCAACACAAACCGGATGATCACATGCCGATGGAATCCCGGCTCTGCGCAGGCACGATGACGAGGCGTCAGGCGCCGTAGCGGCGATGCCGGGCGGAGTAGTCGCGCAGCGCCCGGAGGAAGTCGACCTTGCGGAAGTCCGGCCAGAAGGCCTCGCAGAAGTAGAACTCCGAATGCGCGCTCTGCCACAACAGGAAACCGGACAGCCGCTGTTCACCCGAGGTTCGGATGACCAGGTCGGGATCGGGCTGGCCGCGGGTGTAGAGGTGCTCGGCGATGTGCTCGACATCCAGCACCTCGGCCAGTTCCTCGATCGAGGTGCCCTTGCCGGCGTGCTCCACGAGCAGCGAGCGCACGGCGTCCGCGATCTCGTGCCGACCGCCGTACCCGACCGCGACGTTGACGAACACGCCGGTCAGGTCCGCGGTCTCGGTCTCGGAGCGCTTGAGCACCTCGCGCGTGTGTTCGGGCAACAGGTCCAGTGCGCCGACCGGGTGCACCCGCCAGCGCCGCGCGGCGGCCAGATCGGTGACCGCGTTCTCGATGATCACCATCAGATCGGCCAGTTCCTCCGGCGGCCGATTGAGGTTGTCGGTGGACAGCAGCCACAGCGTGACCACCTCGACGCCGACCTCTTCACACCAGGTGAGCAGCTCGTGGATCTTGTCGGCACCCTTGCGGTGTCCCTCGGCCACCTGTTCGCCGTACGCCTTCGCCCAGCGGCGGTTGCCGTCCAGGATGACGCCGACGTGACGCGGTATCACCGTACGGTCGAGCGACGCCTCGATGCGCTTGCCGTATGCGCCGTATGCGAGGTCCCGCAGGCCCATGTCCACCTGCTCCTCCGTCCGTGATCACCCGCGCCGAAAACCCTACTCCCGTCCGACACCCGCTCGACATCACGCGGCGGAGGGCGGGCGTGAAGATGCGGTGAAGGTCGGCTCGCGGACGGCGTGTCGCGCGCTCATCCGAGGGTGGCTTTCCGAACGCCGAGGGCCCGGCGGGAGAGATCCCGCCGGGCCCGGAGCGTACCGGTATTTCGACGTCGAGTCAGCCTCGGTCGTCGAGTCGCGCGACCAGCTTGTTGTACTCGTCCCACAGTCCCTGCGGGGTGTGCGAGCCGAACTTCTCCAGGTGCTCGGGGACCAGCGCGGCCTCCTGCTTCCAGATCTCCCGGTCCACGCTCAGCAGCAGGTCCAGCTCGGCGTCGGTGAGGTCCAGACCCTTCAGGTCCAGCGACTCGCGCGTCGGCAGTACGCCGATCGGGGAGTCCACACCGTCGGCGAGCCCTTCCAGGCGCTCGACGATCCACTTGAGCACGCGGCTGTTCTCACCGAAGCCGGGCCAGACGAACTTGCCGTCGGCGTCCTTGCGGAACCAGTTCACGTAGTAGATCTTCGGCAGCTTGTCCGCCGAGGTGGCCTGGCCGATGTCCAGCCAGTGCGCCATGTAGTCGCCCATGTTGTAGCCGCAGAACGGCAGCATGGCGAACGGGTCGCGGCGCAGCTCGCCGACCGTGCCCTCGGCCGCGGCGGTCTTCTCCGACGCCACGTTCGCGCCGAGGAAGACACCGTGCTGCCAGTCGAAGGACTCGGTCACCAGCGGAACCGCGCTGGCCCGACGACCGCCGAAGAGGATGGCCGAGATCGGCACACCCTTGGGGTCCTCCCACTCGGGCGCGATGGTGGGGCACTGCGACGCGGGGACGGTGAACCGCGCGTTGGGGTGGGCGGCGGGGGTCTCCGACTCGGGAGTCCAGTCGTTGCCCTTCCAGTCGATCAGGTGCGCGGGCTTGTCCTCGGTCATCCCCTCCCACCAGACGTCGTTGTCGTCGGTGAGCGCGACGTTGGTGAAGACCGAGTTGCCCCACATGGTCTTCATCGCGTTGGCGTTGGTGTGCTCGCCGGTGCCCGGCGCGACTCCGAAGAAGCCCGCCTCGGGGTTGATCGCGTACAGCCGGCCGTCCTCGCCGAACCGCATCCACGCGATGTCGTCGCCGACGGTCTCCACCTTCCAGCCCGGAATGGTCGGCTGGAGCATCGCCAGGTTGGTCTTGCCACACGCGGAGGGGAAGGCGGCGGCGATGAACTTCGGCTCGGCGCCCGAGGGAGGCGTGAGCTTCAGGATCAGCATGTGCTCGGCCATCCAGCCCTCGTCGCGCGCCATGACGGACGCGATCCGGAGCGCGTAGCACTTCTTGCCGAGCAGGGCGTTGCCGCCGTAGCCCGAGCCGTAGGACCAGATCTCCCGGTCCTCGGGGAAGTGCGTGATGTACTTCTCGCTGTTGCACGGCCACGGCACGTCCGCCTCGCCCTCGGCGAGCGGGGCCCCGACGGTGTGCACGGCCTTGACGAACTCTCCGTCGGTGCCCAGGAAGTCCAGCACCGCCTGACCCATCCGGGTCATCGTGCGCATCGAGACCGCGACGTAGGCGGAGTCGGTGATCTCCACGCCGTAGGCGGACAGCGGCGAGCCGACCGGACCCATGCAGAAGGGCACCACGTACATCGTGCGGCCACGCATCGAGCCGGCGAACAGGCCGCCGAGCTTGGTACGCATCTCGGCCGGGGCTATCCAGTTGTTGGTCGGACCCGCGTCCTCCTCCTTCTCGGAGCAGATGTAGGTCCGGTCCTCGACGCGTGCGACATCCCGAGGGTCGGAGGTCGCGTAGTAGCTGTTGGGGCGCTTGTTCTCGTCGAGCTTGCGGAAGGTGCCCTTCTCGACGAGGAGGTCGGCGAGGCGCTGGTACTCCTCTTCCGAACCGTCACACCATTCGATTCGGTCGGGCTGAGTCAGCCGGGCGATCTCGCTCACCCAGTCGAGCAGCTGCCTGTGTTTCGTCGGGACCTCGTTGGCCACGATCGCTCCATTTCGCGCCTGGGACGGCGAGTCCCCGGCGTCGGGGTTGAGGGTTGCGGGGATTTTATCCGGTCATCCGAACGCGGAACCGCCCGGGACAGGTCCCCACCTGGAAGTTGTGCCCCGTACCGGACCGAAAACCCCAAAGACGTGCGGTTTCGCGCCCCTCCGGGACAAGATCTCCCGTGATGCGTCTCACTTCGTACTTACCAGTAACCTACGTGGGCGTAAGTACACTCGGCGACATGAGTGTGGACGCGCACGCCTTGACGGCGCCCTTGACGCCCATCAAACCCAAGCTGCGCGGATGGATCCACGCGGGGACCTTTCCCCTCGCCGTGGCCTCCGGCATCGTCCTGGTCGCCTTGGCCGGGGATACCAAGTCCCGCATAGCGTGTGGTGTGTTCGCGCTGACCGCGGCGATGCTCTTCGGCACGTCCGGGGTCTACCACCGAGGCAACTGGGGACCGCGCGGCGAGGCGGTGCTGCGCCGACTCGATCACGCCAACATCTTCCTGATCATCGCGGGCACCTACACCCCTTTGACCATTCTATTGCTGGGCAAAAGCGATCAAATCCTGCTCTGGGTGGTGTGGATCGGGGCGCTCGCCGGGATCGGTTTCCGGGTCTTCTGGATCGGCGCGCCACGCTGGCTCTACACCCCCATCTACGTCGCGCTGGGCTGGGCGGCGGTGTTCTACCTGCCCGAGTTCATGCGCGAGGGCGGCGTCGCGGTGGTGGTCCTGGTGATCGTCGGCGGCGTGCTCTACAGCCTGGGCGCGGTGGTCTACGGGATCAAGCGACCCAACCCCTCGCCGCAATGGTTCGGCTTCCACGAGGTCTTCCACGCCTTCACGCTGCTCGCCTTCGCGAGCCACTTCGTCGCCGTGGCCTTGGTGGCACTCGACTGATCGTTCCCCACTCATCGGCCCGAAGGCCCACGACTCCGAACGGAGTCGTGGGCCTTCGGGCTTTTCCGGGTTTTCCCCCGAGCTTGGGCTGCTCTTTGCCGAGGAAGTTGACTGTCACTAGATTTTGAAAGCTACTGTCATAAGGCAGATGCACTCAATAGATGGAGACTGTCATGAATGCGACGAAGCATGAGCCGAATCGGGCGAACGAAGCCGACGGGCCGCCCGACCCTCGGCGGTGGTGGGCGCTGGGCGCGCTGGTGGTCGGACTCCTGGTGGTCGGCCTGGACACCACGATCATCAACGTGGCGATGCCGACGATGAGCGAACAACTGGGCGCGAGCACGGGCGACCTGCAGTGGATCGCCGACTCGTACATCGTGGCGTTCGCGGCGCTGATGCTTCCGGCCGGACTGATCGGCGACCGCTACGGCCGGCGCCGCTTCCTGCTCGTGGGGCTCGCGATATTCGGCGTCGGCTCGGTGGTCGGCACGCTGGTCGGCTCGGTCGAGGGGGTGATCGCGGCGCGTGCGCTGATGGGTATCGGCGGAGCGTTCATCATGCCGCTGTCGTTGTCCATCCTGCCCTCGCTCTTCCCGGCCGCCGAGCGCGGCAAGGCGATCTCGGTCTGGGCCGCGAGCACCGCGCTGGGCATCCCGCTCGGCCCGATCCTGGGCGGGCTGCTGCTCGAGCACTTCTGGTGGGGCTCGGTGTTCCTGATCAACATCCCGATGGTCGGACTGGCGCTGTTCGTGTGCGGGTTCCTGCTCCCGGTGTCGCGCTCGGCCGACGCCCCCAAGGTGGACATCGCGGTCACCGTGCTGGTGGTCACGGGGCTGACCACGCTGATCTTCGCGCTGATCGAGGCGCCCGAGTGGGGCTGGGGCGACGCGCGTGTGCTCGCGCTGTTCGGCGCGGCGGTGCTGATCATCGCGAGCCTGGTGGTGCGCGAGACCAGGGCCCCGCGGCCGATGATCGACCTGGGCCTGTTCCGCGACCGCAACTTCCTGTGGGCCACGATCGCCGCCCTGGTGCCGTCCTTCGCGATAGCCGGCGTGTTGTTCCTGGTCCCGCAGCGGTTCCAGGCCGTGGACGGTCACAACGCGTTCGGCACCGGCCTGCGGCTGCTGCCGCTGCTGGCCGGACTGTTCGTGGCCTCGCTGGCGAGTTCCAAGCTCGCGGCGCGGTTCGGCTACAAGGTGGTCATCCCCAGCGGCCTGTTCGTGCTCGGCTGCGGGCTGCTGCTGGGCGCGACCGGCTCGGTGCACGACGGGTACGGGTCGATCGCCTGCTGGCTCACCGTGACCGGCCTGGGCCTGGGCCTGTCGCTGGTGCCCGCGATGGACGCGTGCATGGCCACTCTGGCGCCGGAGCGTACCGGGATGGGATCGGCCCTGGTGCAGACCCTGCGTCAGATGGCGGGTGCGCTCGGGGTGGCGATCCTGGGCAGCGTGCTCGCGTCCGCCTACCTCGACCGGATCGACACCACCGGACGCCCGGGCCCGGTCGCGGACGCCGCGCGCGACTCGATCGGCGGCGCGGCCAAGGTGTCGGCCCACGGCGCGGACCCGGCACTGCTGGACTCGGCCCGCGAGGCGTTCGTGCACGGCATGAACCTGAGCCTGCTGATCTGTGGCGTCAGCGCACTGGTGCTCGGCGTCGCGGTGGCGACCTTCCTGCCCCGGCGCATCGCCGACGCACCGGCGCCGGCGGCGAGCCCGGCCGGACCGGGAGAATCGAGGCATGACCGCGAAGGAGTCCTCCATCCGTGACCTGGCCGCCTCGCCCGTAGGACTGCGCGAGCGCAAGAAAATCAAGACCCGCCAGGCGATCCGCCGGGAGGCCTACCGGCTCTTCCGCGACCACGGCTACGACGCGACCACCGTCGACCAGATCGCCGAGGCGGCGGAGATCTCGCCCAGCACCTTCTTCCGCTACTTCCCCAGCAAGGAGGACATCGTGCTCACCGACGAGTACGACCCCCTGATGGTGGAGATCCTGCGGACCGCGCCCGAGGGCATGAGCCTGCTCCGGGTGATGCGCACCGTCATCCTGGACACGCTGCGCGAGATCCTGGAGGAGGACCGCGAGGAACTGGTCACCCGGATGACCCTGATCCTGGAGGTCCCGGCGCTGCGCCGGCGCAACTACGAGCACCAGATGCAGACCTGGGCGATGATCACCGAGGCGTTCGCCGCCGGGACCGGACGTTCGGCCGACGATCTCGAACTACGGGTCGCCGCCGCCGCGATCGGCGCGGCACTGGCGGAGGCGATCGTGGGGTGGACCCGCGACGGCTGCACGGGGGACCTGGTCGCGCTGGCCGACGAGTCCCTGGGCCTGTTGGAGCGGGGGTTGGGGGACAGCCCGTGAGAGCGCGGCGGCGCCCGTCGGCGCGCCGGTTGCATGCCCGCTACGCGGTCACGGTCGAGCCGTCCGCTACGCGCCCGGGATGCACGTCCGCTACGCGCCCGCCACCCCCACACCACACCACCAAGCGGCCCACCCAGCGCCCAGCCCGGCTCCGGCCCCGGCCGCGCAGCGGACGTGCGACCCGCCCCGTAGGGGCCGAGCAACCCGGCTCGGAGAGACCGGCCCGACCCCGAACCCGTAGGGGAC
>NZ_JBITJP010000020.1:0-209567 GCF_044460165.1 Embleya sp. NPDC050154 | reverse complement strand
CAGACCCTGCGTGAGCAGACGCGCGACCTCCTCGTAGCCCTGCCCCGAGAACAGACACATCGCCAGGACGAAATACACGACCACCCGCGCCGGCAACAACCGACGACGCTGCTCGACCCGCCCACACCCCGCGACCACCTCGTCGACCAACTCCGGCGGAAACGCACGCGTCAAGACCCCCAACGCGATCCGATCCGAGAACCGCTCACCCGTCGACGACTTCACCTGCCCAGGCCTTGGCACAACCCACCCAACGACCGAACCCCACCAAAGTCACTGGTATTGCAGCTAGGCCCTGTCCGGCGGACAGGACCTGTGGGCGGGCCTTTTGGGCGTGCCTTCGGTCGAGCCGCCGAGATCCGCGGACAGGCTCCCGGGTCGGGTCAGTCGGTGTCGTCGCCGTGCCCGGGTGGTTGCCGGCGGTACTGCTGGGCTCCGTGGCGGTCCCGGACGGTGACGCCCAGTTCGCGCAGCCCGTCCAGGGCCTCCTCGGCCGCGCCGGTCCGCTTGTCGGCCAGTGCCCGCTTGCGCGTGCGCAGCAGGGTGTGCGCGGCCGGGTCGAGGTCGGGGGTGCCGTCGACCCACGCGCCGAATTCCGTCTCGCGCGGGTCGGTCGTACCGCGCCACGGGTAGTCGAATCCGGCGAAGGCCTCGCGCAGTCGTTGCGTCGGCAGGTCGGTCGCACGGACCCGGGCGAGTTCGGACTCGGCCCCGTCCAGGGCGACCAGGTCTCGGCCGTCGGTGAAGACGGCGTCGATCCGGTCCCGGCGTACGTGCAGGCCGGAGCCGTCCCGGTGGATCGCGACGTGGTCGGCGGCCACGGTCACCACGGGGCTTTCCCGGAGGGCCTCGGTGATCAGCCACGCGCCGGTCATCGCGCCGAGCACGGTCGCGATCGGTACCGCCCAGACTGTGGGCAGTCGTGCGGCGAGTCGAAGCGGGCCGGGTGCCGAGCCGACCCGGTCGATCAGCCAGTCGACGAGCGGCCCGACCGCGAAGCCGGTGCCGAGGCCGAGCAGGGTGGCGCCGATTCCGATCACCCAGAGCCACACCGGTGGCATCCGGACCGTGACGGTCTGCTTATCCGTCGCTGCGCTGCCCATCGTGCCCCCATGGCTCGTCCGGTGTCGCTTTCGGTCTGTGGTCCGGGTTCGCGTTCGGCGTTCGGTCGGGTGCCTCGTCCCGTTTCTCGCTCGGGGCGGGTGCCAGGTACCGCGCGACGGTGCGGCGCAACGCGGGCGTGGCGTCGCGGGACGGTTCGGCGTTCAGGTACACGGCGTCCACGACGGTCTGGAGCCATTCGGCCGCCTCGATCGGGTCGAGCGTCGCGTCGATCGTGCCGTCGGCGATGCCGCGCTCGATCAGGTGGGCCAGACCGTCCCGGACGATTCGGGCGGTGCGGGTGACCACGTCGACCAGTTCGGGATCGCGGTCGACCTGGCGCAGCAGTTCCACGAGCAGCCCGACCGCGCTCGGGTCCCGGGCGTCGGCGGCGAGAGCGGTGGTGAGTTCGACGATCGCCTCGACGGGGTGTTCGGCGTCGGCGAAACGGGTCACCAGGTCGCGGGACAGCGGCAGATCGCGTTCGAAGATCGCGCGGAACACCGCCCGCTTGTCCGGGAAGTAATAGAAGACGCCGGCCGTGCTGATGCCGGCTGCCCCGGCGATGTCGGCGACGGTCGTCGGCTCGAACCCCTGCTCGGCGAACAGCCGCGCGGCGGCGAGCGTGATGGCCTCACGCCGCCGGGCAGTTCGTGCGGCGTCCACGGTGCGGGGCACGGGGCTGCCTTCCGATTCGATAACCGATTGATCACTCTAAGAATAGCAGCCGCGCTCGGTCGCTGGTGGGGATGTCGTCGGGGTCGGGGCGGGCCGACGGGGGAGCGGGTGGGTCGGCGCGCTACGGAGTCGGTATTTCTCGCTGCGCGGGTGCCGGATCCGGGTCCGGGTTCGATTCGGGTTCGGGTTTGGGTTCGGGTTCGGATCCTCGGTGGGGTTCGGATTCGGGTTCCGTCTCGGCGAGGTAGTCCTCGTAGACGCCCACTTTGTAACCGATCAGGTCGAGGCACTTGTGGAGCTGGGCGATCTGGGCGTGGATGCGGGACTGGTGTTCGCGCAGGATGGCCAGGCGCTCGCGTTCGGTGCCATCGCCGGTGCGGGCCAGTTCGGTGTAATGGCGGATGGCGGGGATGGGCATGCCGGAGCCGCGCAGGATCACGCACATGTTGAGCCAGGCGATGTCGTGCTCGGCGTACAGGCGTCGGCCGCCGGGGTCGCGACGGACCGGGTTGGCCAGGATGCCTTCGCGTTCGTAGAAGCGCAGTGTGTCGATGCTCAGGCCGGTACGGGTCGCGACCTGGCCGATGGTCAGGTCCTTGTGGGTGTCTGTCACGGGTCCAAGGATGGGACTTGACCTGGAGTCGGGTCCAGCTCGTAGATTTCCGGTCGGGAACGCCGCCGGGATCGGGGGCGGGAGCACTTCCCGTCGGGCTGCCGGGGTCGTGTCGCACGCGACCGGCCGGCCCGCGGACCATCGTCGAACACGTTCGCAGGGCCATGCCCGGACGCGAGCGCCCACACGCACACGCCCGCACCACGAGGCCGGTGGAACACGCCGGTTCGAGCATCGGCGCCGGCAGGAACACCGAAACAAGAGGAGCACGAACATGCGCTACCGCACCCTCGGCCGCACCGGCATCCAGGTGAGCGTGCAGGCCCTGGGCACGATGATGTTCGGCGCGGTCGGCAATCCCGACCACGACGACTGCGCCAGGATCGTGAACGCCGCGCTGGATCACGGGATCAATTTCGTCGACACGGCCGACATGTACTCGGCCGGTGAATCCGAGGAGATCGTCGGCAAGGCGCTGCGCGGTCGGCGTGACGACGTGGTCCTGGCGACCAAGGTGCACTTCGCGATGGGGGAGGGGGTCAACCGGGGCGGCAACTCGCGGCGCTGGATCACCACGGCGGTGGAGGACAGCCTGCGGCGGTTGCGGACCGATTGGATCGACCTGTACCAGGTCCATCGCCCGGACGACTCGACCGACATCGAGGAGACCCTCTCCGTCCTGACCGACCTGGTGCGGCAGGGCAAGATCCGCACGTTCGGCTGTTCGACCTTCCCGGCCGAGGACGTGGTCGAGGCCCACCACGTGGCCGAGCGGCGCGGATTGCAGCGGTTCCGGACCGAACAGCCGCCCTACTCGATCCTGGCCCGGGGCATCGAGGCATCGCTGCTGCCGGTGTGCGAGCGCCTCGGCATGGGCGTGCTGACCTGGGGCCCGCTGGCGTCCGGCTTCCTCACCGGCAAGTACCGCAAGGGCGGCCCGATCGATCTGACCTCCGGTCGGGCCGGCCTCAACCCCGGACGCTTCGACCCGAGCCTGCCGGTGAATGCCGCCAAGCTCGACATCGTCGAGCAACTGGTCGAACTGGCCGAGGAGATCGGCTGCACGCTGCCCGAACTCGCGGTGGCCTTCCCGACGGCGCACCCGGCGGTCACCTCGGTCATCATCGGGCCGCGCACCATGGCGCAGCTCGACGCGTTGGTCGAGGGGGCGACGCTCACCCTGGACGACGCGGCGCTGGACCGCATCGACACGATCGTCGCGCCGGGCACGAACACGTATCACCCGGACGGCGCGTGGACCCACCCGGCGCTGGCCCGCACCGCCCTGCGCCGACGCCCGGTGACCGATCGCGCGGCCGGCTGACCTCCCCGGACGCTCCCCGGACACCGGATGCGGACCGTACCCGTTCCGGTGTTCATCCGCGGAGTCCGGCACGGGCGTTCCGGGTGGGGGCCGGTGGGCTCGGTGGGCTCGGTCCGCGGGAGAGGCGGGAACCCGACCTCGGTGGGAACTTACCCGGGGTCTCGGCCGACTGAGTGTCCGGGTTCGCGTTCGCGGGCCGACCGTCGGCACTTCCGGGGAGCGAAACTGTGCGGGGCAGCAAGGTGTGTGGCATGGCCGCCGTGGTGGTTTTGTTCGCGACGGCGTGTGGGGGTGACTCGAAGGACACGAACACCGCCGCTTCGGGCCCGACCGCGTCCGCGACGGGAGCGGGCGGAGGCGGGGCGTCGGGCTTCCCGGTGAAGGTGACGGACTGCGCCGGTGCCGAGACGACGTTCACCGAGGCGCCGAAGAAGGTGGTCACGAGCAACGCCTCCAGCCTGGAGATGTTGTTCTGGCTCGGCGCCGGGGACCGGGTGGTCGGCACCGGCTTCCCGCCGGGCAAGGGCACGATGCCGGCGCAGTTCGCGGCGCAGGCCGACAAGGTCCGGGTGCTCGGCGACATGGTGATCCCCAAGGAGCAACTGCTCGGCTCGGGCGCCGACACGTACATCGACACCTTCGCCGACATGGGCGGCATGGGAGCGATGGGGTCGGGGCCCTCGGCCAAGGAGTTCGCCGCCGCCGGCATCAAGCACATCTATCTCAAGTCCACCGCGTGCGCGACCAAGCGTCCCGGCCCGCAGCAGGACCTGAGCGCGGTCGAGGCGGACATCAAGGAACTCGGGGCGGTGACCGGGACGTCCGCCCGGGCCGACGAACTCGTCGCGGGCATGGAACAGACCGTGGGCACGGTGCGCACCGCACTCGCCGGCCTGCCGCAGGATCGGCGGCCGAGCTACTTCTTCTTCGACTTCGACGCCGGTACCAAGCAGCCGATCGCCGTATGCGGCAAGCAGGTCGCCAACGCGGTGATCACCCAGGCCGGGGCGCGCAACGTGTTCGCCGATTGCGCCGGCGACTTCAAGCCCGTCGCGTGGGAGGACGTGGTCGCCAAGAACCCGGACTGGATCCAGCTCGGCGTCCGGAACAAGGGCAGCGCCGAGGCCAACGCCAAGGCGTTCGACGACGCCGAGCGATTCCTGCGCACTTTCGACGCGACCAAGGGCCTGAACGCGGTCCGGGACGGCAGGTTCGTCCGGATCGGCTCGGAGAGCACCACGATCGCCGGGGTCCGCAACGCCGAGACGGTGCGGCGGATCGCGAGCACGATCCACCCGGACCTGGTCCGGCCCGCACCGGCCGCGGGGTAGGCCCGGTGTTGTCGGTATCCGAGCGCAGGACCCGCCGTCGGGACCGGGCGGCGCCGCCGCCGGCCGACGAGGAGCGGGCCCGCCCGGCGCGCACCGCGTGGGTGGTCGCCGTCCTGGCCGTGCTCCTGGTCGTCGCGTTGACCTCGGCGGTGTCGTTGGGTTCGGTGGACATCCCGATCGGTGAGGTGTGGTCGGTGGTCGGGCGCCGGCTGACCGGAGAGCCGCCCGAGGCCGGTACGCGCGACCTGATCGTCTGGCAACTCCGGCTGCCGCGTGCCCTGTTGGCGGCGGTGGTCGGCGCCGGGCTGGGCCTGGTGGGCACCGCCGTACAGGCGCTGGTGCGCAATCCGCTCGCCGACCCGTACCTGCTCGGCATTTCCTCCGGCGCCTCGCTCGGCGCCATCGCGGTGATCGTGCTCGGCGCGAGCACCGGTGGCCTGCTCGGACTCGGCCTCTCCGCCTCGGCGTTCGCCGGTGCGTTGGCGGCGTTCGCCCTGGTGTGGGCCCTGGCCCGACGAGGTGGCGGGTTCTCCCCGCTGCGCCTGGTCCTGGCCGGGATCGGGGTGGGCCAGTTCCTGTCCGGATTCACCAGCTTCCTGGTACTTCAGGCGGGTGACGAACAGCAGACGCGCGGCGTGCTGTTCTGGCTGATGGGCAGCCTCAGCGGCGCGCAATGGGAGCAACTGGCCCTGCCTGCCGCGGCCGTGGCCGCAGGGCTGATCGGGTTGCAGGCCCGGGCCCGGGCGCTCAACGCGTTGCTGATGGGCGACGAGACGGCCGCCGGGCTGGGCGTGGACGTGGCCCGACTGCGGCGCGAACTGTTCGCGGTGACCAGCGTGTTGACCGGTGTCCTGGTCGCCGTGTCGGGGGCGATCGGCTTCGTCGGACTGATGGTTCCGCATGTCTGCCGGCTGCTGATCGGCGGTGACCACCGCCGACTGCTGCCGGTGTCGGCGTTGTTCGGCGCGGTGCTGTTGGTCGCGGTGGACACCGTGGCCCGGACGGCGGTGAGTACGCAGGAGTTGCCGATCGGCGTGGTCACCGCTGTTCTCGGCGCCCCGGTCCTGCTGCTCCTGCTCGATCGACGGCTGGAGACACGATGACGGGCGGCGGCGTGGGCGATCGCGCGGATGGCGGGCCGGGCGAGGAGGTGCGCGGCGTGGGCGCCGAGCAGACGCGAATCACCGTGCACGATCTGCGCGTCGCCCTCTCCGGCCGGGACATCCTGACCGGGGTCGGGCTGATCGCGGCGGGTGGTGAGATCACCGGCCTGGTCGGCCCCAACGGCAGCGGCAAGTCCACCCTGCTGCGCACGATCTACCGACACCTGAAGCCGCAGGCCGGCCGGGTCCTGCTCGGCGATCGGGACCTGCGTGCGATGACCCCGGCGGCGGCGGCCCGACATGTCGCGGCGCTGCCGCAGGAGCGGGAGAACGACTTCGATTTCACCGTGCGCGAGGTGGTCGCGATGGGGCGGACCCCCTACCAGAAGGCGTTCGCCGGGGACAGCGCCGCGGATCGGGCGGCGGTGCTGATCGCGCTGGTCCAGGCCGGAGTCGAGGCACATCAGGGCCGGCGCTTTTCGACCCTGTCCGGCGGTGAACGCCAACGCGTCCTGCTGGCCAGGGCGTTGGCTCAGGAACCGGACGTGCTGGTGCTGGACGAGCCGACCAATCACCTCGATGTGCGGCATCAGGTCGAACTCCTGGCGCTGTTGCGCGCCCAGGATCGTACGACGCTGATCGCGCTGCACGACCTCAACGCGGCGGCCTCGGTGTGCGATCGGCTGCACGTACTGCACCGGGGCCGGTTGCGCGCGTCCGGGTCGCCGCGCGAGGTGCTCACTCCGGAACTGCTCGCCGAGGTGTTCGGCATCCGTGCGGTGATCCTCGACCACCCGCTCACCGGTGATCCGCTGATCGCGGTCGACCACCGGACGACGGCGGCTCCGGTGACTCCGGTGACAGCCGGGCGAGGCGGCGAATTCGGGTTGCGCTCGGGCGGATGATCGGGTTGGGTTCGTGCTCGTGAGTGCCCTGAATGATCTTGTGCGTCCGGACCGCTATCCGCGCTCCTCCCGCTATGACCCCGCCTGGCTGCTCGACCTCGACATGGGGCCGAACCCGTTGTGGTTGCTGGAGGACCTCGCCCGGGACCTCGACCTGCGCCCCGGGATGCGGGTTCTCGACCTCGGCTCCGGCAAGGGTGCCACGTCGGTGTTCCTGGCTCGCGAGTACGGCGTGCAAGTCGTCGCTGCCGACTTGTGGATCGCCCCCGAGGACGCGGCGGCCGTTTTCGCGGACGCGGGTGTCGGCGACCGGGTGGAGGCCGTTCGCGCCGAGGCGCACGCCTTGCCGTTCGAGCAGGAGAGCTTCGACGCCGTCGTGAGCGTCGACGCGTTCGAGTATTTCGGCACGGCGGACAACTATCTGCCCTATCTGGTCGGGTTTCTCCGTCCGGGCGGACAACTGGGCATGGCGACTCCCGCGATGACCCGGGAAGTCCGGGAGATCGGGGCGATCCCGCCGCACATCAAGCAGGTGGTCGGCTGGGAAGCGATCGCCTGGCACACGGCGCAGTGGTGGCGCTTCCACTGGGAGATCACCGAACTGGTCGAGGTCACGTCCGCGCGGTTGCAGCAGGACGCCTGGCGGGACTGGCTGTTGTGGGCTCGGGCAGGGGCCGAGCATCAGCCGGACGGACCAAGCGCGAACCGGGCCGTCATCGACATGCTCACCACGGACGGTGGGGAGTTCCTCTCCTTCGCGTTGGTCACCGCACGCAGGAACCGCGCGGGATCGAGTCGCCCCGATGGGGTGGCCCCGGGCTGATGTCGGTGGTTCGGTACGCGACCTCGGAGGGCGAGGGCGGCGAGGCCCGGGAGGACACGTTCGGGAGATGGACAGGTGACCCGCGCCGGTTCACCTCTCCCCGAAGCCGGGGACAGCGGGTACGGCGGGCGGGCGCCGACCCGGGGTTTCGGGTCGGGCACCGGCCGGGGTCTCGGGTCGGGCGTGGGCCGGTGGTGTGGGGACGATGTCCAGCCGGCTCGGGCCGTTGACCATCAACGACGGGATGGGCGTCGGCGGTTGTTCGGGGTGCGCGAGCGCGAGGTCGGGGAAACGGTCGAACAGGGTGGTCACCGCTATCCGGGTCTCCAACCTGGCCAGGTGCGCGCCGAGGCAGAAGTGCGGGCCGTACCCGAAGGCCAGGTGGCTCTTGTCGGCGCGGGTGGCGTCGAACGCCTCGGGGGCCTCCGGGTGTCGCGCGGGATCGCGGCCGGCGGCGGCGAAGGCGATGATGATCGGATCGCCCCGACCGATGACGACACCCTCCCCGAGGTCGATGTCCTCGATCGCGTAGCGCAACGGGAGATGCATGACCGGGCCTTCGACCCGCAGCGTCTCCTCGATGACGTCCGCCCAGTCGATGGCGTTCGCGCGGAGTCGGTCGAACTGATCCGGGTGGGCGAGCAGTTCGGCCAGGACGTTGGTGATCAGGTTCACCGAGGTCTCGTAGCCGGCGCCGAGCATCAGGAAGAGCGAGTCGAGGAATTCCTGTTCCGAGGGCGTCGTCCCGACGCTCGCGGCCGCGGTGAGCAGGTCACTGGTCAGGTCGGCGCCCGGGTTCGCCCGCTTGTGCTCCAGCAACTCGACCAGCCGGCACTGGAGTTCGATCCGCCGAGCGATCGCCTCCGCGGCGTCGATCGTGGTGTCCATTACCGCGTCGATGGCCCGGCCCAACCCCGGCCGCAGTGCCTCGGGCACGCCGAGCAGGTCGCAGATGACGGTCATCGTCAGCGGCAACGACAACATCTGCCGTACGTCGACGCTCTCGCCGGGCGGCACCGCCGCCAGCACATCGACCAGGCGATCCGCCGTGGCCTGGATCCGCGGGCGCAGCCGCTCCACCCGGCGCGGGGCGAACGAGGGCGCGACCCGTGCGCGCAATCGGCGATGCTCCTCGCCATACGTGTTCACGAAACCCTGTTGGAGCGCGACCGGCGCCATCGGCCAGCCGTCGGGCAGTTCGGCCAGACCGGGCCAGTGCCGACGGAAGTCGCGGGAGACCCGGGGGTCGGTGGTCAGCGCCTGGATCACCTCGTGCCGGGTGATCGACCAGGCCCGCACCCCGCCCGGGAGTTCGACCAGGACGGCCGGACCCCGGGCGCGTAGCGCGGCGGCCTCGGCGTGTGCGTCGCGGGCGGTGGGATCGAGTACGGGACATCGGTGCTGGGGTTCTGCCGACATGCGAGGCTCTCCTCGAGGGAACGTGCAGAGTGGCCACCGCGCCTGCGAGGCGCACGGCGCGGCCGTGTTCGCGCGTCACACCCGACCCCGGCGGGGCCGCATGCCCCTTCTTCTACGCCTGGTTCCGCGTCCTGACAACACCGTCGGCGGGGGCGACCGGCGCTTTGCCTCGATCGGCGACCAGGCCGGCCTGATCGCGCGCCCATCCGCGCGGCTCGTGCGCGCGGTGCGCAAGCCGCGCCGGTTCCCTGGAGCGGGCGCGCGTCCCACGGCCGGCGACGTACACCGATCGCCGGGCATTGCCGGGTGGGGTCCGACGCACGGTCGGGGGATCGGCGGCGCTCTGCCGAGTGGGGTTGGGCGCACGGTCGTCCAAGGCGCGGTCGGGTGATCAGCGCAGAGTCGGTACGGAGCCGCCGTCGGCCCAGGTCGTTTCGACGCCGGGCAGGCCCCTGCGCCATCGCTCGGTGAGCTCGGCGAGGTCGGTGGCGCTCGGCGGGTCGGCACCCAGGCCGATCGCGTAGCGGGTGCGCGAGTCGGACACGAACGGGCGGGGCCACGCGTGCGCGTCCTGGACACCGGCTTCCTGCAAGGTGGTGAGCAGGCCGCGGATGCGACCGCGCAACCGTCCGGTGGTGGCCGCGCACTCCTCGGCGGAGGCGGGCAGTACGGTCAGCACCGCCCATGCGGCGTGCCGGCGGTGCAGGGGCGGCGGCTCGATCAGGGCGGCCCACGGGTCGCGATCGTCCCGTTCGGAAGCCTCGCCCGGCGTGAGCAACTCCCACGCGCGGTACAGCTCGTCGACCAGCAGATCGCGCCCGCCGTGGCCGACCTGCTCGGTACACGAGCGCACCGGGTGGGTCGGCGTCAGGATCGACACCGGCCCGCCGGTGACCGTGCCCGCGCGGGCCGTGTCGTCGTCCAGGGCCACCGGTACGCGCCAGTCCCACGCGGCCCAGCCGGCGAAGAAGTACGCCGGCAGGTCCTCGTCGGCCACGTGCGCGGCCTCGCGCGTGGTCCGGGCCGCGAGTACCGACCAAGCCAGGCCCGGGAGTCCGCCGAACGGGGCCGCGTCTAGGCCGCGCGCTCGCGCCCACGCCTTGATCCGTCGGGCCAGGTCGGCGAAGCGCTCGTGGTCCGCGCCGACCGCGCCCCGGATCGCGTCCGCGTCGGTGATCGCGCTCAGGGTCACCGCGGCCGGCTCGCCCAGTTCGGCGCGCCGGGCCACCGCGTCGGCGGGGGCGATCCGCCCGGTGCCGATCAGGGCCAGATCGACGGGCGAGTCGTCGACGCGCAACCGAAGCCCCGGTACCCGCGCGCCGAGCACCGGCCGGATGCCGCCGGCCTCGGGCAGCGCTGCCGCGATCCGCGCCGCGATGTCGGCGGGGTCGACGGTGCCGGGCAGGGCTGCCACCAGATCGAGGTCGGCGTCGGGCGACGCGCAGCCCATCCGACGCGAGCCGACCACCGACACGACGCCCTCGCCCAACGCCGCGGAAACACGCCTGGCGATCCGCCGGGTTCGGGCATCGCCGTCCGGGTCGTCGGCGCGGGGCGCCCGAGTGTCCCCCGGGCGGTCGGAGCGGGGCCGGAGGTGGGCATCGCCTTCGGGATCGGCGGCGCGGTGCTCCCGGGTGTCGTTGCCCGGGTCGGTGGCGAGGGGTGCCCGTGCCGTTCCTTCCCGTTCGGCGCCGACCGGCTCCCGGACCCGATCCGAGGGTTTGCGTGCCCGACCCCCGGCGACGGAACCTTCGCGGCTCCCGGTCGCGTCGGTACCTGCTACCGGATCCGGATCGGGCAGCTCGCGCAGTGCGCCCGTGCCCAGCGTGAGGACGGCTCGCGGGCGCATCGGTTCGTCGCCTCGGCGGGAGAGCAGGACCAGTTCCCCGACACGAGCCGTCATCGGCTCCAGTTCGCGTGCGCACGCGGCGGCGACGCGCTGTGCATCGGTGCTGCGGCCCAGGGTCAGGTGCGGGGTGTAGCCGCTCGTCCGGCCGAGGCAGCGGGGGAAGTGGGCCGCGAAGGCCTCCCGCATCCGGGCCCACGGGAGTTCGTCGGCGGCTGCCGGGTCGAGCCAGACGGTGGCGTCCTCGCGATGGCCGAAGGTGTGTACGCCGTCGAGTTCGGCGGTGAACGGTGTCACTCGCGCGGCGGCCGCGGCCAGCAGCGGCGCGGCCCGGTCGAAGTCGGCTTCCGGCACGAAGCCGAACAGCACGTTGACGTGCGGCGGCCAGCGGTCCACCTGGGGATCGTGCGCGCGGCGGGCCCGTTGCAGCGCGGGCCAAAGACGCCCGGGCGGCAGCCAGGCCAGCGCGGTGCGCGCGCTAGGCGCGACGTCCAGGACATCGCCGGCGGGCGGATTCGCGGCGGGGAGCAGA
The DNA here is from genome assembly GCF_044460165.1 of Embleya sp. NPDC050154. Classification (NCBI taxonomy): domain Bacteria; kingdom Bacillati; phylum Actinomycetota; class Actinomycetes; order Kitasatosporales; family Streptomycetaceae; genus Embleya; species Embleya sp. NPDC050154. Next base: position 197,892 of record NZ_JBITJP010000020.1, on the reverse strand, counting down.
TCCGCCTGCACCCCGAAGTGGTCGGACGCGTACAGGCCGTCGGGCCCGGGCGTGTCCCCGCGCAGTACCGCCGTACCCGCCCGCCAGGAGCCGGTGCGCGACAGGATCCGGTCCAGCCGGGCGGCGCGGCCGGTGAGCGAGCCGATCGCCGCGAGCGGGTTGACACCCGGGTCGAACGTCGGCGTGTGGTCGTCGGCGCCGTGTACGTCCGTCCATACGTCCGTCAACCCCAGCGCGGCGGCCGGCCCCGTGGTGCCGTCGTTGAAGTCGCCGACCACCACCAGGTCGCCCGGGATGCCCGCGAACCCGGCGGCGAGCGCGGCCAATTCGATCCGGCGGCGCCCGGCGCCGTCCTGCGTGTGGTCACTGGTGAGGTGCGTGACGGCGAGCACGAGCGGCTCGGCCGGCCCGGCCACGGTGATCGCGGCCACCGCCTTGTACGGCCCCAACGCGTGCCGACCGGCCTCGCGCACCGGCAGCCGGCTCAGCAACAACAGCCCGGTGGCCGGTACATCGCGGCCGGCGGGATCGGTGTCCATCGTGTACGCGGCGCGCACCCACGGTTGGGCCGCCAACAGCAGGGCCAGTTCGGGCTCGACCTCCTGGAGCGCGATCACGTCGGCGTCGGCGGCGGCGAGCGCGGCGAGCAACATCGGCCGCCGGCGTGCGGTGTCGATACGATCGGCGTCGTAGCGATCCCACAGCGTGTTCCAGGTCAGCACGCGGATCCGCGCGGTGTCCGGGAGGCCGATCGGGTCCGCGCCGCTTGCGGTCGCGGGTCGCCAGCGGCCCGTCGACGGGTCGAAGGTGTGCGGTTCGCGCGCGGTGAAGAACGGCGCCCGCAGTCGGCGCGGATCCCGGGCCCGACCGGCGACACAGTGCTCGATCCGGTCCACGCGCGCGGCCCGATCCCACACCACCTCGCCGTCCGCCTCGATCCGCAGCACCCGATGCCACGGGATCTCGCCACCCGGGACGAACGCGGGCAACGGGATGCGCTTGGGGTCCGCGCCGCGTCGGCTGACCTCGAGGACGAAGCGGGCGGGATCGAACCGGGGATCCCAGCGCACTCGGTGGTAGATCTCCTCGCTCGTGCGCATCACGCGTCCTCCGCGTCCAGCGAGCCGGCGACGTCGTCGAGGCCGCCGCCCGCGCCGATGTACCAGGTACGGTGCGCCTGTCCGGGATACGGCGGCGCGAAGCGCCGTGCCTGCGCGGCGAGTACGGCGGGTGGGACCGCGTGTTCGCGCGCGGCGTTGCGCCGGACCAACTCGTCCTCGCCGACCAGCAGTACGGCGTGCGTGATCAGCGCGTCGCGGCGGTGTGCGATGGCCTGTACCGGCATGCGCTGGCTGCCGGTGAGTGAGGTGGCATCCCACACCACCGTCCCGCCGGCGGCCAGCGCCGCGTCGAGCCGGTCCAACCCCCGGCCCAGCACCTCGCCGTTGGCGCTCTGGTCGGTCCGGGAGCCGCGCGCCGCACGCAGTTCGTCCAGGCTGATCAGCGTGTCGACGCCGGGAAGTTCGCGGGCGAAGGTGCTCTTGCCGCTGCCCGAGCGGCCGATCGTCTGGATCAACCGGGGAAAGTCGCCGCTCCACCACCGGCGGGTGGCCTCGGGCGGCATCGACCACCCCTTGGCGTGGCCCGCGCGCAACTCCGCCCAGCAGCGGTCGGCCACTTCCGAGTCCAGGCCCGCGAACGCGTCCGCGGCCCGGGCGCGCAGAGCCGCGAGCGGGGCCTCCTCCAGCAGGCCCGCGTCCGCCGCGAACAGCGCCGACCACTCCACCTGTTCGCGCTCCGCGTCGGCCTGCGCACCGGTGCGCCCGGTCAGCGTCGCGGCGGCCACCGCGTGCAGCACGCCCACATCCGCGGCGACCGCCAACCGGGCCAGGCCGCGTGGGCGTTCGTCATCCGGGAAGGGCCGGCGCAGGTGTGCCTGCAACCCGACCAGGTCCGCGACACGGCGCGCGGTGGGCAACCCGAGCGCCGGGACGAGTCGGGGCGTCAGCGTCGCCCGCCGTTCGGCATGCAGCGCGGCGGCCAGCACCCCGGCCAGCCGCGCGTCGCCGGTGCGACCCAGTACGTCCAGCCGCGCGCACGCGTCCGCGACCGTCTCGACAACGGCAACCGTCTCGACAACGGCAACCGTCTCGGCACCGGAAATCGCGTCGGCTCCGGCGACCGTCTCGCCTTCGGCGGCCGGTGAATCCGTCGGGTTCAGCAACGCGAGCAGGGCCGGCAGGTCCGGCTTCGCGCCCGAACGCACGGCCCACAGTGCCGCGTTCGGCCCGAGACCGTTCGGCACCACCTCGGCGTGCATCCAGTGCGTATCGGTCTGCACGTGTCCGCGCCGCACCCATTTGGCCACCCGTCGGCCGAAATCCGCGCGCTCGAAGCCCTCGACCGACCGGACCACGAAGCCCTCCCGGCGTGCGGGATCGAGCCGGATCGCGCGCAACTCCCGCTCGTCGAACACCCCGCGCCACAACACCGGCGGCGTCGGCACGCCCAGTCGACGCAGGAAACGCGCACTCTCGTCCCAGTCCAGGCAACGATCACCGGCCCACACCGAGAAACCGTAGAACCAACTCGCCAGCGCGTCATAGCCGATCGAGTGCCGGGCGTACATGTTCTCGCCGCAGATCCGCCACCCGGGCGGGATCCGTGCGCCGATCCGGCCCTGGAGCGCCTTGACCCAGGTCCGCGAGGGGTGGTGCGCGGAGTCCAACGACCGCGCGTGCAGGCCGTCCGGATACAGCGTGGTGTTCTCACCGTCGAGCTTCTCGGTGACCACGACCTCCAGGCCGCGCAGTCCCGACAGGTCGCCGGCGCGCACGTCGTCGGCGCCGGCACCCGGCGACCACGGCACATGCGGGGTGCGGGGATAGTGCGTACGCATGTCCCCTCCCCGATCACCGGCCCGGTCCCGCTGCGACCGAGCATTGCGCGCGGATCCCCGGTCACTGTAGGAGCGGGCCGCGCGGCGGGCCATCGAATTTCGGCCGCCGGCGACCCGGTCGGCCACCCCTGCGGCCACCCGGCGTCGCGCGGCGGACCGAGCGGGAGACGGGAATTCCGGGAGGCGGGACGTGCGGGACGTGCGGGAGGTCGGGCCGGGCGGGGCGGGACGAGCGGGAGCCCGCGACCCGAGGAACGCGAGGGACGCCGGGACGCGCGGGCGGCAGCCCGGTGCCACCCGCGCCGCCGACCCCGCCCGCATCCGTCACGGTGCCCCGATCGAACGGATCAGCGTCTCGCTCGCGTTGATCGCGGCGGCCGCCGTGCTGCCCTTGCGCTGGGCCATGACCGCGCAGACCACCAGGTGCGGCTTGCCGTCGACGTGGCGTTCGGCGGCGAAGACCAGGTTGGCGCCGGCGGGGGTGGTGAAACCGGTCTTGCCCGCCAGCACGCCCTCGCGGCCGAGCAGGGTGTTGCTGTTGGGCTTGGTGATCCGCGCCGAGTCGGTGTAGTCGCGGACGCCGGCGACCGCGGCGAAGGCCGGGTCGCGCATCGCCACCGTGAACAGTCGGACCTGGTCGGCGGCGGTGCTCACGGTGGCCCGGTCGAATCCGGAGGGATCGGTGTAGGTGGTGTCGCGCATGCCCAATTCGCGGGCGGTGCGGTTCATCCGGGCCACGAACGCCGCCTCGTTCCCGTCCACCCAGCGGGCGATCTCGTGCGCGATGTTGCTCGCCGATATCGTCATCAGTGCCTCCAGGGCCCGGCGCTGGGTGAACGCCTCGCCCGGGGTCACCGGGGTCAGGCTCTCGAAGCGGCGCAGGCGCTCGGCATAGCGATGGGCCTCCTCCGCCGAGACGGTGAACGTCGGCCCCGCCGCGCCGGGCACGAGCGGCTTGGCCTTGAGGAACACGTACGCGGTCATCACCTTGGCCAGGCTCGCGGTCGGCGTCGGCTTGGCCGCGCCGGACACGATCGGGTCCCGGGCGCCCTCGACCGACACGGCCGCCTGGCCGTCCTTGGGCCATGCGGGGCTGATCGGCTGCGGGAGGTCGAGCCGGCCCGAGAGGGTGGCCGCGGGAGCCGGGTCGGTCCGGCCCGCCTCGCCGGCACACCCCGCCACGAGGGCCAACAGCGCGGCGACGACGGCGAGCACGATCGGCCTAGCCGAGCGGGGACGGCGCACGGGGAGCGAAAAGTGGTTCGTCATGGCTTTGACCATGGCGAGCGGGGATGACCGGAGTCGGCCGAGAACAAGACCGTTCTGTCACAACCGGCCCGATCGCTTCCTCGACGGCTGTTCGCACGGTCGGCCTGATCGATACTGAACCAATGGTTCGTGTGCTCCTGATCGAAGACGACCCCGCCGTGGCTGAGGGCCTGGCCATCGGCCTGCGCCGGCAGGGCCACACGACCGAGGTGCGGCACACCGGCGAGGACGGCCTCGCGGGAGTCGCCGGATTCGCTCCCGACCTGGTGGTGCTCGACCTGATGTTGCCCGGTATCGACGGCTTCGAGGTGTGCCGTCGGATCCGCAGGGCCGGCACCCTGCCGGTGATCATGCTCACCGCGCGCAACGAGGACATGGACGTCGTGGTCGGCCTGGAGGCCGGCGCCGACGACTACGTGGTCAAACCGGTCCAGGCCCGGGTCCTGGAGGCACGGATCCGCGCGGTCCTGCGCCGCACCGAATCCGCCGTCCCGGCCGGGCGGCGCGAGGTCTACGGGGACCTGACCCTGGATCGCACCGCCCTGACCGTGCTCAAGGCCGGGCAGCCGGTCGCCCTCGCCCCCTCCGAACTGCGGCTGCTGCTCGCCCTGTCGGCGTCCCCCGGCCAGGTCTTCAGCCGTGGGCAGTTGTTGGAGTCGGTGTGGGAACACCCCTACCTCGGCGACAGTCGGCTGGTCGACGCGTGCGTCAAGCGGCTGCGGATCAAGATCGAGGAGCCGGACCGGCCGGCCCGCTACATCCAGACCGTACGCGGGTTCGGCTATCGCTTCGGGCCGCTGTGACCGGGCCGCTGGCCTGGCTGCGCGGTCTACGGGTACGACTGGCTGCGGCCTGCCTGCTCGTCGCCGCGTTCGCCGCGCTCGCGACGGCCGCGCTGACCTATCGGGAAGCCCGTACCGCGATGTTGCAACGCACCCAGGACTCGGTGGTGCGCTCGGTGCGCGACCGGGTCGAGGCGGTCGCACCGTCCGTGCCCTTCCCCCCGGACCAGGCGGCGATCGACCGGATCGTCGCGCTGGTGGACACCCGGGGCAACACCGACCACTGGACCGTCCTGGTGAGGTTCGGGGACTTGTGGGCGGCCAGCGACTCCATGACGACTCCCGACGCGATCCCGCGGGAGTTGCGCAGGATCGTCACCGACCACGTCTCGACCGCGTTCCAGCGTGTGGACGACCACGGCATGCTCGCGCTCGCCGTCGGCGTACCGATCACCTTCGCCAACCGCGACGGCCGGGTCGCCTCCGGAGTGCAGGTCTACGTATTCACCTCGATGGTCGTCCAGGTCCAGGAGGAGGCGGCCCTTGTCCGGGCGGCGCGCAACGGCGCGATCCCCGCGGTCCTGCTCGCGCTGGTCCCGGCCCTGATCGTGGCCGGCGGCGTACTGCGGCCGGTCCGCGCCCTCCAGCGGGCCACCCGGCGCCTGGCGCAGGGTCGCCTGGACACCCGGTTGGAAGTCAAGGGCGGTGACGAACTCGCCGAACTGGCGAGCGACTTCAACCACACTGCGGCGGCTCTGGAGGAACACGAGGCGCGGCTGCGGACGATGGAGGCCAGAGCACGCGGCTTCGCGGCCGACGTCTCGCACGAACTGCGCACTCCGCTGGCCGCGATGGCCGCCGTGATCGACGTGCTCGACGAGGACGCCGCCGCCGAGAAGCTGGATCCGGACACCGCCGCCGCGCTGCGCCTGGTCTCCACCGAGACCGGCAAGCTCACCCGGCTGGTGGACGACCTGATGGAGATCTCCCGCTTCGACGCCGGCGCCGCCGCGCTGAACGTGGACGAACTCGACGTGGCGGAGGCGGTACGCCGCTGCCTGGCCGCGCGGGCGTGGTCGGACGCGGTGGTCACCGACCTGCCGGACGGGATCCGGGCCGAGGTCGACCCCCGGCGCTTCGACGTGGTGGTGGCCAATCTGGTGGGCAACGCGCTGCGGCACGGCGCGCCGCCGGTCGAGGTGAGCCTGAGCAGCGAGCGGCGGGCGGACGGCCCGTGGGTCGTGCTGCGGGTCGCCGACCGCGGCCCCGGTCTCGCCGCCGACATCCTGGACCGGGTCTTCGAGCGATTCTTCAAGGCCGACTCGGCCCGCGCGCGCTCGGCCGGCAGCGGCCTGGGCATGGCGATCACGCTGGAGAACGTGCGACTGCACGACGGACGGATCCGGGCGGCGAACCGACCCGACGGTGGAGCGTTGTTCACCGTGGAACTGCCCCGGTACGCCCGGGCCCGAACCGAAGTGGATACGTGATGGCCGCCCGATACCCACTGCTCGCGGCGCTGCTCCTCGCGGTCGGCGTCGGCTGCGGCATTCCCACCACCGGCGTGGTGGAGGCGGGGGAGCCCGCCACAGGCATGATCGCGCCCGCCGACGCGGAGCATCCCGGCAGTGTGTACATCTACCTGGTCGCCGATCACCGGCTGCGTCCCACGCTGCGCACCTCGCTCGCCGGTGCCGGTCCGCAGGCCGCGCTGGACCTGCTGCTGGCGGGGCCCACGGCGCAGGAGGTCGGGAACGGGGTGACGACGACCATCCCGGCGAACGCCGGACCCGCGCGGGTGACGGTGCAGAGCGGCACGATCCGGATCGACCTGGCCGGTTCCGACTCGCTCGCCGACAGTGCGCTGGACCAACTCGTGTGTACCGCGGCGGCGGCCGCAAGCCGCGGCATGTCGGGAGGAGCCGAGACGCCGGTGTCGGTGACCACGACGGTTCGGCGCCTGGAGAACCGGGTCTGCCCGAGTCCGGTGGGGACCTGACCCGATCGCGACGGCCCCGGGCCGGATCAGGGTGCGGCGAAGATTCCGACAACGGACGAATGTCGCCGGGCACAGGCCGTCTTCGGCGTGCCGACCGCCGACCCCAGCCCGATAGGGGTAACAGTCAGGGGTTCCCCAACTACGTTGCGTGTTCATAGGCTGATCGCGCCAACCGGTTGACCGCCGCGTCGACGTGCCCAGCGTCGACGCGGCGATTCCCGGTCGGATCAGAGGCGTTCGCGTGGGCCGCCGGAGGGGATCCGGGCCCGAACGCGCGCCCGGGACACACCGCCGAAGGGAGCGCGCCATGGACGTGTCGTACGGGGACGAGGTCGCGGAATTCGCCGGGAACGCGGCGACCCTGGTCGCCCGGCACTGGGGTCGGGCCGGCGCCGCGCCCACCGGGGAACTGGACCGGCTGTGGGATGTGGGCGCCGTGCACGGCTGGTTCGACCTCGGCGGCACCGACGCGCTCGCCGCCGCGGTCGCCGTGACACGCGAACTGGGCCGGGCCGCTTGCCCATTGCCGGTGCTGGACGCGTTCGTCGCGACCCGGCTGTTCGCCGCCAACATCGGCCTGGCCGGCGCCATCGGGGACGGAGGCATCCGGGTGGCGACCGCGCTTCCGGGCGGCGGCCCGGACGAGGCCGAGGTCGGCGCGGACTGCCTGATCGAGGCCGGCGACGCGGCGACGCACGTCATGCGCCTGCCGTTCGGCGGCGGCCCGGTGGGGCTGTATCGGATCATGGCGGCGGAACCGGTCGAGGGACTGGCGATGCCCAGGTGGTCCCGGGCCCGCCTCGGTCCGGCGCTCGCGTACAGCGCGATCTCGGCGGACCGGACCGACCGGGTCGTGGCCCTGCTGCGGTTGGGCCTGGCCGTACGCGCGTTCGGCGCCGCCGAGCGGGCCGCGACGTCCGCACTGGCCCACGCACGCGCGCGCACCCGATTCGACGCGCGGGTGGGTGCGTTCGGCGCGGTCCGCGAGCGGGCCGTGAACGGCCGGATCGAACTCGACGCGGGCGACCTGCTGATCGCGGACGCGGTGCGCCGGTACGCCGAGGGCGGCACCGACTGGGTGATCGCCGTCGAACTGGCCGTCGCACACGTGCGCCGGATCGCCCCGCGCCTGCGCGCGGACGTGCACCACCCGCCGCTCTCGGCCGATTGTTGCGACGAACACGAGGCACCGTGGCTGTTCCGGCGGGTACATGCCGACCTGGCCTGCCTGGGCGGATTCGGCTCGCCCGGCGGCGAGGTCGCCGATCGCCTGCTCGACGACGACCCGCACACCGGGGCCGAACTTCCGGAACCGCGACTCGGCCCGGACGGGGACGCCCTGCGCAAGGCGTTGAGCAAGGTGGTCGTCGGTCGGCAGACCTGCCCACCGACCGTCGGCGACCCGGGGGACGACCCCGACGCGGTGGCCGAGTTGGCCGAACACGGTTGGTTCGCACTGGGCTGGTCCGCGGCGCACGGCGGCAGCGGCGGCACCCCCGCCGAGCGGTTCGCGCTGCGCCAGGAGGTCTGCCGGCATCGCCTGCCGGTCGTCGACGCGCTGGCCACCGCGACCTTGTTCGGTGGGCCGATAGCCCGGCACGGTACGCCCGAACAGCGCGCGCGGCTGCTGCCCGCGATCCGCCGGGGCGCGCTGCGGATCGCGCCGGCCTACCGGGCCGTGCGCGAGGAGTTCGACCCGGCCGCGGTGCGGGTCGACGCGGTGCGCGACGACGCCGGCGACTGGACGCTGACCGGCGACCGACTGTGGACCGCCGACGCGCATCGGGCCCGGTACCTGTGGCTGGCGGCGCGTACGCAACCGGGCGCCGCGGCGTTGCGGGCCGCCGTCACGGTCTTCCTGGTGCCGCTGGACGCGCCGGGTATACGGGTGCGGGCATATCGGACCGCGGCGGGGGAGGCGGGCAGCGACGTCCTGCTCGACCGGGTCCGGGTCCCGGACACCGCCAGGATCGGTGCCGTGCACGGTGGTTGGGAGGTGATCACCGACACTTTCGCCGCCGACTCGGCCGTGGCCGGCGACGTCGCGGCCACGCTGCATCGCGGACTGGTCGACCTGCTCGCGCTGCTGCGCGCGGGACCGGGAGCGGCCTCGGCGGCGGGAGCGCGCGGGTCCGCGGCCCGGGCGGCGGTGACCGAACTGGCCGTGCGGATCCAGGCGGTACGCCTGTTGGCGGCGGCAGCGGTGTGCACGCCGGGCGCCGACGACGGCGCGGCGCGCCTGCACGCGCTGGCGGCGGGCGCGCTGGGCGGTGAACTGGCGGCGGACTTCGGCGCGATGGTGCTCGAACTGCTCGGTCCGGCCGCCGCGCTGGGCACGGGCACGACGGCCGAGGGGGTGTTCGGACACGGACTGCGCGAGTCGCCGACCGAGAGCCTCGGCGGCGGCGGCGACCTGCGTCGCGGCCTGCTCGCCCGGGCGATGGGGCTACCGGTGCGCGTCTGAGCCGGCGAGATCCGAGCCGGTTCGGTCGGTGGTGGTGGCGATGTGCGGGCACGGCCCGGGTCGATACCGATCCGGGTTCGACCGCAGCAGGCCGGGCAGTTGCCGGCGGTTCTTGATGTCGAGTTTGCGATAGACCCGGGTCAGGTGTTGCTCGACGGTGCTGACCGTGATGAACAACTCCTCGGCGATGCCCCGGTTGCTGTACCCGGACGCGGCCAGCGCGGCGACGCGCTTCTCCGACTCGCTCAGGTCCGCCGCGGCGGCGCCGGCGTTGCCGGCGATCAGGTCGGCGTAGGCGTGCGAGACGTTGCGCGAGCGCGGGCGCGCGCCGCACTCCCGGGTCAGGTGCCAGACCCGGGACTGGAGCGTGGCCGCCCGGGCCGGCTCGGCCCGTGCCCGGTACGACTCGGCGAGCGCCTCCAGGGTGCGGGCCAGTTCCAACGGGTCCTCGGAGCGGCGCAGCGCCTCGACCGCCTGGGCGAGCAGCGCCGGGCGCTCGGCGACGTCGACGGTCATCGCGCGCAGTCGCAGCGTGGTGCCGCGTACCCGGCCGCCACCGGGACCGCACAGGCGTAGTTGCTCCGCCACCAACTGCCGGGCACGGTCGGTCTCGTCGAGGCGCAGCAGGGCCTCGGCGGCATCGGTGCGCCAGGGCACCAGGAACGGTTGGTCCACGTCCCAGGCGTGGGCCAACCACGCCACCTGGAGGAAGTCGGCGAGAGCGGCCCGGACCCGGTCGGTGGCCAGCAGGAAGCGGCCCCGGGCGCGCAGGTAGGCGAGCCCGGGCAAGCCGGCGAACAGGGCCTTGCCGACCGGCTGGTTCACGTGGCGCGCGGCGGCCTCGTAGTCGCCCATCGCGGTGTACACGCAGATCAGGCTCGCCAACGGGCCGCCGAGGAACAGGCTTCCGGCGCGCTCGGGCAGCGCGTCCATCGCATCGAGGGCGTAGGTCTCGGCATCCGGCAACCGGCCCTGACGCAGCGCCGCCTCCGCGCATACCGACCCGAACACGGCCTGCCAGCCCGGGGCTTTTCGGCGGAGCGACTCGGTCAGCAGGGACCGGCCGTGGGCCTCCGCGACGCCCGCGCGATCGTGTTCGATCAACAGGCGCAGCGCCGCGACGAGGGAGGAGAGGGTGACGTCGGTCAACCCGGACACGCGCAACCGCCGCTCGGCCGCCTCGAGACGGTCGGCGTGATCGCGCGGCGGCGCGGCGGGACGCGCGGGGGAAACCCATGGCAGCGGCAGATCGGAGTCGATGTGGTCGACCCATTCCGCGCCGGGGTCGGTGCGTTCCCTGAGCCGGTCGAGGACCTGTCGGGCCGCGTCGAGTCGGCCGTGTGCGAGCAACTGGTGTGCCAGCGGCGTCATGCTCGACACCGGCAGGTCGCCGACCGCCAGCGCGGTCAACGGTTCGCCCAGGCAGCGCTGTTCGGCCGCACCGGGGCTGAGTCGCCAGGTGACCTCGGCGAGCCGTACGTGCGTCTCTGCGCGCAGGGCGGGGTCGCGGCACTGCTCGGCGGCCAGTTCCAGGCACGCGACCGCCCGGCGGGCCCGGTCCCGGCCCAGGGCCTCCTCGGCGGCCTCGCGCAGCACGCGCACCGCCCACGCGTCGTCGTCGGGCACATCACGGGCGGCGAGCAGATGGGTCGCGATCCGGGCCGCCGCCGCGCCCTCGTGCCGCAGTACGCTCGCCGCGCGGCGGTGCAGCGCGCCGTGTTCGGCCGGATCCAGGCTGTTCGACAGCGCGTTCGCGGCCGCGGGGCGTAAGCGGCCCTCGGTCAGCAGCCCGGCGCCGGCCAACGCGCCCACTGCCTGAGCGGTGGCCTCCGGGGTGGTGCCGGCGAGCCGGCCCAGTACCTCCGCCGACGCGTCGGAGTCCAGCACGGCCGCGGCCTTGGCCACCCGCCACATCCCGGTGCCGCCGCGACGCAGGCAGGTCAGCACGGCTCGGCCGTACGGGCCGCCGGGCGCCGGCACGGGAGTTGCCCCGGATCCGCCCGAGGACCGGCACTCGGCCAGCAGTGCGCGCAGCAACAGGGGGTTGCCGCCGGTGAGTTCGTGGAACTCCGCGGCCCTTTCCGGGCCCGGGGGATCGAACCCCTCGGCCAGCAGGCCGGCCACACCGGTCGGGCTCAACGGGCCGAGCCGGATTCGGCCCAGGGCGGGCAACCGCAGGAACTCGGTGTCCGACTGCGGGTCCGGCAGGGCGAAGTCGAGCGAGCGGGCGAGCAGCACGAGCACGCGTGTCCGGCCGGAGTGCCGGGCCAGATGCAACAGGCATTGCACGGAGGCGACATCGGCGTGGTGCACGTCGTCGACGCACACCAGCACCGGTCGGCGCGACGCGACCTCGTGTACTGCGGTGGTCAATCGCCGGGCCGCACGCGGGGTTTCCCCGTCGTCGACCAGCCGCTCGAGGGCGAGGGCAAGGCGCGGGGGTACGGCCGGACCGTCCCGGAACTGGCCGAGGAGCGCCAGGGGTCGAGCGTCGCCGCCTGCCGGCGCGGTGGCGGACAGCACGGTCGCACCCGCGTTCGCGGCCTGTTCGGCGGCCCAGGCGAGCGTCTCGCTCTTGCCGCATCCGACCGCTCCCTCGACCAGGACGATGCCGCCCTGCGCCGCGGCGCACTCCTTCAACGCGGTTTGTAACCTGCCCAGTTCCGGCCCTCGTTCGATGAACTCCATGGCCTCTGCGAGCCCCCATATGTCGGCATGCACACGTTCTCCCACCGGTGCATGAAACCCCGGCCGCGCCGGCCTCGTCAACCATCGGTAACCGGCCACTGACCGGTAGTGACAGTCGAACGGGTTGCTTGCGGCCCCGACCGCCGCGTCGGTGTCGGGGCGGGGCCGCGTCGGGGCCGGGTGGGGTGTCGGTCAGGTTGTCGCCGGGCCGGCGGCGACGCAGAATTCGTTGCCCTCGGGATCGGCCATCACGATGTGGTGGTCGGTGTCCTCGTACAGGACGCTGCCGCCCGCCGCCACCAACCGCGCGGACTCGATCCGGATCCGTTCCCAGCGCTCCTGCGGGGAACCGTGTCCGGGTACCCGGATGTCGAGGTGCAGGCGGTTCTTCGCGGTCTTGGGTTCGGGGACTTTGAGGATCGACAACCGTGGTCCCACACCGTCCGGGTCGCACAACCACGCGGCGTCGTCCACCGACTCGTCCTCCGGCAGATCGAACTGCGCGAACCATTCCTCGCGGGTCTCGAACGGCGCCGGCGGCGGTTCGTCGATGTAGCCCAGAGCGGTCTTCCAGAAGGCCGCCAGGAGCGGTGCGTTCGTGCAATCCAGGGTCAGATCGATGTGTGCTGCCATGCCCGGACCCTAACCCGCCGCGCGGACACCGTCGCCCCGCCACGCGGTCGTTCGGGCCGGGGCGATGATCTTCCAGGGTGTTCTTCATACGACGGCCGGCGTCGTGCGGATGCGGAGGACGGCACGATGGACGTGGGCCGACGTGCGGTGTTGGCGGCTGCCTTGGGCGGGTTGTTGGTGGGGGTGTTCGGAGTCGGGCAAGTCCGCGTCGCCGACGACGACGGCACCGCCGGTCCCGGCGGCGGCTCGACCCGTGCCCGCGGATCCGGACCCGAGCCGCACCGCCGGCCCGCCACCCGTCGGTTCCACCCGGGCGGAGATCATCGCCCGGTACGGCCGGCATCCGCCCGCCGGGTGGGGCCTGGAGGTGCCGGGATCGTTGTCCCGGTTGCCGGGCACCGCGAAGGTGGCCGCGCTCACCTCGACGCGTGCGGCGGCAAAGGGGGGCAGCGAGTACGACAAGGCACTGGTCGACTTCCTGCGGGAACGCTCGATACCGGCGACCCTGTTCGTAAACTCCCGATGGGTCGACGAAAACCTCTCCACGCTCGGGCAGTTGGCCGCCGATCCGCTCATCGAGATCGCCAACCACGGCACCCGCCACCTGCCGTTGTCGGTGTCCGGGCGCTCCGCCTACGGGATTCCCGGCACCAAGGACGCGGGCGAGGTCTACGACGAGATCTGCGGCAATCGCACCAAGCCCACCGAACTGCTGGGCCGGCCCACGCGGTTCTTCCGCTCCGGGAGGGCCTACTGTGACGATGTCGCTGCGCGCATCGTCACCGACGTCGGCGAACGCTTCGCGGGCTTCCAGGTCAACGCGGACGGCGGCGCCACCTTCACCCCGGAACAGGTGCGCAAGGCGATGCGGGGCATATGCCCGGGCTCGGTCGTGATCGGCCACATGAACCCCCCGCGCGGCGGCACCGCCGCCGGGATCCGCCTGGCCATACCCGAACTCCTGTAGCAGGGCTACACGTTCGTCCGCCTCTCGGACGCCGCCAAGTCCTGACCGACGGGTGACCGCACTACCCGCGAGCGGCGCCGTTCGACAGCTGTCGACCGCGTCGACCGCGTCGGCCGGGGAATTCTCGGCGGGTCTAGCCCGGTGTCGGTGGTTCGGAGGTTGTCGGTTGTGGGGTGTGCCAGCGGTAGACGTACTCGGGGCGCCCGGCGCCGCCGTAGCGCGGTTCGCGGGAGACCAGGCGGCGGGCGGAGAGGTGGTCCAGATAACGGCGCGCGGTCGGGCGGGAGATGCCGAGGGCGTCGGCGATGTCGGCGGCAGAGGTCACCGCGCCGGTGCCCAGGTGCGCGACGATCGCCTCGAACGTCGCGGCGGCCAGGCCCTTGGGCAGCGGCGGCGCGTCGAAGGTCCGGCGCAGCGCGGCGAACGCCTGATCGACCTCCTGCTGTCCGGTGGCGGTCGGCGCGGCGCTCGGCTCGCCGATCCGGCGGCGGTATTCCGCGTAGCCGTCCAGGCGTTCGCGGAACGCGGCGAACGAGAACGGCTTGAGCAGGTATTGCACCACGCCCAGTGACACCGCCGAGCGCACCAGCCGCAGGTCCCGGGCCGAGGTGACGGCGATGACATCGGCGTCGTGACCCTGGGCGCGCATGCTCCGGCACAGGTCCAGGCCGTGCAGGTCCGGGAGGTAGAGGTCGAGCAGGATCAGGTCGACCGGCCGGGTGGACAGCAGGCGCAGTGCCTCGGCGCCGCTGCCGGTGACGCCGACCACGGTGAAACCCGGGACGCGGCCGGTGAAGACCGCGTGCGCCTCGGCCAGGACCGGGTCGTCCTCGACGATCAGGGTGCGGATCACGCTTCCTCCCCCGGGCGTTGGGCGGGCAGTGCGGGCAGCCGGACGGTGAACACCGCGCCGCCGGTGTCGCCGCGGTCGACGTCCACGGTGCCGTCGTGCCGGGCCACCGTGGCACGGACCAGGGCCAGGCCCAGGCCGCGGCCCTGGGATCCGTAGCCCTCCTTGGTGCTCCAACCACGCTCGAACACGCGCGAGGTGAGCGGTTCGTCGATCCCGGGACCGCTGTCCGCGACGCGCAACAGCAGGGCGCCCGCCGCGTCCGGATCCGTGCCGATGGTGACCTGTACGGTGCGCGGCGGCGGCGCGGACACCGCGGCGTCGATCGCGTTGTCGACCAGGTTGCCCAACACGGTGACCAGGTCCCGCGGTTCGAATCGGGCGGCGAGCGCGTCCAGGGGGTCCGCCTCGTCCGCGCCGGCCGGACCGCCGGTCACGGTCAACTGCACGCCGCGTTCGGCGGCCTGCGCGTGCTTGCCGAACAGCAGTGCGGCCAGGGCGGGTTCGTGCACGGCGGCGGTGAGTTCGTCGGCCAGGTCCTGGGCGGCGGCCAGTTCGCCGGTGGCGAACCGGATCGCCTCCTCGCCGCGGCCGAGTTCGACCAGCGCAACGATGGTGTGCAGCCGGTTGCCCGCCTCGTGCGCGGACGCGCGCAGTGCCTCGGCGAAGCCCTTGACCTGGTCGAGTTCGCCGACCAGCGCCCGCAGTTCGGTGTGGTCGCGGAAGGTGGCCACCATCCGACCGTCCCGGCCGGTGGGGCTGATGTTGACGGCGAGCGCGCGGGTGCCGCACAGGTGGATCTCGTCGGTGACGGTGCGGCCGGCGGCGAGTGTTTCGGCCAGCGTGTCGTCCAGGCCCAGGGTCTGCACGGGCCGCCCCTCGGGTGCGGTGGGCAGCGCGAGCAGCCGCACGGCCTCGTCGTTGGCCAGCACCAGTCGGCCGTCGGCGTCCACCACGATCAGGCCCTCGCGCACGGCGTGCAGAACCGCGTCGTGGTGTTCGTACACGCGCCGCAGCTCGACCGGTCCCAGGCCCAGGGTCTGCCGGCGCAGCCGGTGGTGCACCGCCACGCTCGCCGCGCAGGCCACGACCAGCGCGCCGGCGGCGACCGTGAGCACCAGTGGGACGTCCTCGCCGACCAGCGCGTCGACGCGGCGATTGGTGACGCCGACCGAGACGAGCGCGACGGGGCGACCGTCGGCGCCGGCGACCGGGACGACGGCGCGTACGGAGGGGCCCAGCGAGCCGGTGTAGGTCTCCGTCGAGGTCCGCCCGTGGGCCGCGGCGTCGATGTGGCCGAGGAAGGTCTGCCCGATTCTGGCCGGGTCGGGGTGGGTGTAGCGGATGCCGGCGACGCTCATCACCACCACGAAGTCGACGCCGTTCTCCTTGCGGATCTCCTCGGCCATCGGCTGGAGCCGGGCGGTCGGGTCGCCGGCGGTCGCGGCCTCGGCGAGGCCGGGCGCACGGGCGAGCGTGCGCGCCACGTCGAGCGCGCGCTCCCGGGCGGTTTCCGCGCCGGACCGGCGCACGGCGTGCACCGCGACACCGGAGCCGGCCGCGACGAGCAGCAGGACGAGGGCGAGCTGCCACAGCAGCACCTGCCGAGCGATGCTCTGGTTGGCCATGCGCGAATTATCACCGGACGCCCGGGCCGTGCCGCAAGAGAGCCACTGGCGGCATTTCACCCGGTTTCCGGCGATTCGGCGGGAATCCAATCGTGCGCGTAATGCGCGTAATCGACGACGGACACCGGTGCCACGCCAATCTACGTCGCGTAACGCGCTGTTTCGCCGATGTTTGCGCCGCCCGCCCGACCGGGCCAGGCCCCGGTGTCGCAGCGTTCCCGTCCGCTCGACCCGACATCCTCCCCGGGAGGCCCCTCATGTCCCAGGTCACCACCACCGACCAGGCCGCCGGCGCGTCCGGCCCACCGCCCGACGAGGCGCCGGCGCGCCGCCCCTGGTACACGCTGCTGTACGTATGGGTCCTGGTCGGCATCGTCGCCGGTGTCGTGGTCGGCGCCGCCTGGCCGCACACCGGTGAGCAGCTTCGCCCGCTGGGCGACACGTTCGTCAACGCGATCAAGATGATCATCACGCCGATCATCTTCGTCACCGTGGTGACCGGCATCGCGGGCGTGGACAGCCTGCGCGGCGCGGGCCGGATCGGCTGGAAGTCGCTGGTCTACTTCGAGGCGCTGACCACCATCGCGCTGATCCTGGGCCTGGTGGTGATGAACGTGCTGCGTCCCGGCGACGGGGTGCACGCCGACGTCGGCTCGATGAAGGTCTCCGAGGCCGCCCAGGGCTACATCGACAAGGGTGAGGCGCAGTCCTGGTGGCACTTCCTCACCGACTTGGTGCCCAGCAGTGTGGTCGGCGCCTTCGCCGACGGCGACGTGCTCAAGGTGTTGTTCTTCGCGGTCCTGTTCGGCATCGCGATCAAGCTGGTCGGGCGCCCGGCGCAGGGCATCGCGATCGGCGTGGAGCGCACCGGCCGGGTGCTGTTCGCGGTGCTGCGGATCGTGATGTACGCGGCGCCGGTCGGCGCGTTCGGCGCGATGGCGTTCACCGTCGGCAAGTACGGGCTCGACACGCTGACCAGCCTGGGCAAGCTGGTGGCGATCTTCTACGGGACGAGCCTGTTCTTCGTCCTGGTGGTACTCGGCCTGGTGATGGCGGCCATCCGGCTGAACATCCTGCACCTGCTGCGGTACATGAAGGACGAACTGCTGATCGTGCTGGGCACCTCTTCCAGCGAGACCGTGTTACCCCGGGTGATCACCAAGATGGAGAACCTGGGCGTGCCCCGGCAGGTGGCCGGTCTGACCGTGCCCAGCGGGTACTCGTTCAACCTCGACGGGACCTGCATCTACCTGACGCTGGCCGCGCTCTACGTCGCGCAGGCCACCGACACCCCGCTGTCCATGGGGCAACAACTGAGCCTGGTGGCGGTGCTGTTGCTGACCTCCAAGGGTGCGGCCGGGGTGACCGGATCGGGCTTCATCGTGCTGGCCGCGACGTTGTCCACGGTGGGACACGTGCCGGTGGCCGGGATCATGCTGGTGTTCGGCATCGACAAGTTCATGAGCGAGTGCCGGGCGCTGACCAACGTGTGCGGGAACAGCGTGGCCTCGCTGGTGGTGGCCTCGTGGGAGGGTGTGCTGGACCGGGACCGGGCGCGCAAGGTGCTGGCGGGCGAACCGGTCGAGCCGCTCGCCTCCCGTGACCTGGTCGACGCGATCACCGCGACCGCGCCGGTCGAGGAGCCGGCGGTCGCCGCCGGTGGAGTCTCGATCGACAAGCGGGCTCCCGGGGCGCCGGTGGCGACGGCGCACTGAGCGCGGCACCGCCACCCGCGACCGCGCCGAAGGCGGGTCGCGGGTGGCGGCGTGCCGGCTGGGGTCACAACCCGCAGTCGTTGATTCGGTCCGCCTGCTCCGGCGCCGCCGGGACGGTGCGGCTCGCCGGTGCCGGGGTGCCGTTCCGGGTCCATGCGGCCAGCGTGTCGAAGGCCGTGGCGAAGCACGGGGACATCGACTGCACCACCGTCGGCATGGCCCGGTACAGGCCGTCCGCGTGGGTGCCGTTGGTGACCCGGTAGTAGCGGTGCATCCCGCCGCGCCCGGCGTCGTCGACCATCCGCGCGTACACGTCACCACTCCTGGTGATCGGCAACAACGCGTCGAGCGTGCCCTGGAGACTGATCAGCGGACGCTTGATCCGTCCGGTCAGCGACACCTTCTCGATCGCCTCGTGCACGGCGGCGGGGCGATCGGCGTACACGTAGTCGGTGTCGCACCCCGTGATCGTGTTCGGCGGGCAGAACGGCGTGCCGGCCTCCTTCGGGCCGTCGTAGCCGGGATCGACCTCCTCGCGCATGGTGCGCTGGAGCGAGTCCCACAGGTTCCGGTAGTGGAATTCCCAGATCTTCTCGGAGCCGACCGGGTAGCCGGCCGCGTGCATCTCCTCCAGGCCGCCCGGCACGTTGTCGCGGAACTTCGGGTAGGCGCGCAGCGCGGCCGGTGCGGTGTCCAGGATGTTCGGCGAGTCGGGCGTGAACAACACGCCGTGCAATTCGACGCCGCCGGTGAACAGGCCCGGGTTGTTCTCCAACTGCCAGCGCACCAGATAGCCGCCTGCGGACGCGCCCGCCATGTAGGTCGTCGCGGGCCGCCGACCGTAGTGGCGCGCGGCGACCCGCTTGGCGGCCACGGTCAACTGCGCCACCCGCCGGTGCCACTCCGCGATCGCGTCGCCGGGGCGTCGGCCGTCCCGGTAGATCAGCTCGCCGGTGTTGCCCTTGTCGGTGGCCGCGTAGGCGAAGCCCTGCGCGAGCACGTGGTCGGAGATCAACCGATCGTTGGCGTACTGCTCGCGCAGGCCGGGCGGGCCGGCGACGACCAGGCCGCCGTTCCACTTCTTCGGCAGCCGGATCACGAACTGGCTGTCGTGGTTCCAACCGTGGTTGGTGTTGGTGGTGGAGGTGTCCGGGAAATAGCCGTCGAGCTGGACGCCCTCAATGCCCGACGGGTTGACCGTGCCGGGCGCCTCCAGGCCGGCCCAGTCGTTCGGGTCGGTGTGTCCGGAGGCGACGGTGCCGGCCGTGGTCAGATCGGCCAGGCATGCGCCGATCACACGCTCCGCGCCGGGTACGCGCACCCTGCACGGCGACGCGGCGATCGAATCGGACTCGGGCACCGCGCTCGCCGCCGTCGAGCCCAGCGTCGCGGCCATCAGCAGCGCGGCGGCGACGGCGAGTGGGCGGGTGGTCTTCAGCAAGGAACTGCCCTTCGTGGGGGGGAGGGGGTGGGGAGCCGGAGTCGGCAATGCGAGATTAGGAAGGGCCGGGCACCGGGCCACAGATGCCGAGTGGCCACGACGCGCACAACCCCGGCAGGGGGTACGCGGGGGCCGGCCGAACGGCACATGACCTTCGGCCAAGGTTCGGCACGACCCGCGCCGCGTCGGTCCCGGGCGAGCCGGCCGCGGGTATCGTTCGGCGCACCGCACCCGGGATCGAACAGGGGTACCCAGATGACCGCGTCGTCACCGCCGGCCCCGCCCACCGGGTTGTCCCGGCCCATGCCCTGGGTGCCGCCCACGGTGTACGCCGTCGTGCTGATCGGCGGACTGTACGGCGCGGTGATCGAGGCCGGCCCGATCCGACCGCTGCGCTCGGCCGGGTTCGTGGGGTGTCTGCTGCTCCTGATCGCCCTGGATCGGTGGGAGGTACACCGCCACCCGGTCCGCACCCCGCCGCAGCCGGCCGTGTGGTTGCTGATCGGCCGACTCGCGTTGTTCGCGGTGGCGGCCGGCCTCGACCGCTCCGGGGTCTCCCGGGCGCTGTTCGTCCTGGTGCCGATCACCGCCTACTTCGCCTTCGGCCGGCGGGTCGGTGTGGCGCTGAGCGCGGTGTGCGTGGGAATGATCCTGCTCGGCACCCTGCTGCGGGTGCCCGAGTGGTATCTGCGCACCGACATCGTCACCGACCTGCTGATGTCCGGCCTGGGCCTGGTGCTGGCCGTCGCCATGGCGGCGATCGCGGTGGGCGAGCAGGCGGGTCGGGTGCGACTGGAGGACACGTTGGGCGAACTGCGGGATTCGCACGCGCGGTTGGCCGACTACGCGGCGCGGGTCGAGCGGTTGTCGGTGGCTCAGGAACGCAATCGGCTGGCCCGCGAGTTCCACGACGGACTGGGCCACCATCTCACCGCGATCGCCATTCAGTTGGAGAAGGCGTCGGCGTTCCGCGACCTGGACGCCAGGGTCGCCGAGCGGGCGATCACCGACGCGCGCTGGTCGGCAGGCCGAGCGCTCGAGGAAGTCCGGGTGTCGGTACGGGCGTTGCGGGACGAGGGCGAGCCGTTCTCACTGTCGGCGGCGCTCGCGGACCTGGTCCGGCACGTCGACGGCGGGCCGGCCAGGGTGACCCTGGACGTGACCGGCGAGGAGCGCGGCTACCACGTCGAATCGCTCACCGCGCTCTACCGCGCCGCGCAGGAGGGACTGACCAACGCGCATCGGCACGCCGGCGCCGCACACGTCGCGGTGTCCGCCCGGTACGGCGAACGCGAGGCACGGCTGGTGGTGGCCGACGACGGACGCGGCTTCGCACCCGGCGACGGACGCGGCTTCGCGCCCGGCGACGACCTTGGCGACCGGGTGCCGGGTACCCGGGACGGCTTCGGCCTGCGGGCGATGCGCGAACGGGTCGACCTGCTCGGCGGCCGGGTCGAGGTCGACGCCGCACCCGGGCGGGGCACGGTGGTCACCGTGACCGTGCCGCGCGCTCCGGTGCGCGCCGGGGCGTCGACGCGATGAGCGGCCAGGAGGAGGAAGCGGTCCGGGTGTTGGTGGTCGACGACCAGGAACTGGTGCGCGAGGGTATCGCCTCGCTGCTGGGCATCCAGCCCGGCATCACGGTGATCGGCGCGGTCTCGGACGGTCGTCAGGCGGTGGACACCGCGTGCGCCGAGCATCCGGACGTGATCCTGATGGACGTCCGGATGCCGGTGATGGACGGCGTCACCGCGGTCGCGCTGCTGAGCGAACGCGCGCCGCTGTGCCGGGTGGTCATGCTGACCACGTTCGACGACGACGAGTACGTGGCCGACGCGCTGCGCGCGGGCGCGGTCGGCTACCTGCTCAAGAACCTGCCCTCGGCGCAACTGGCCGCCGCAGTACGGCTGGCCCGCGCCGGCGTTGCCCAACTGGACGCCTCGATCATCCGGCGCCTGGCCGCCGGCCCGATCCGCCCGGACCCGGCGCGTGCCGACGGGCCGGGGCGCCTCGACGAGCCGGGGCGCCCCGACGGGCAGGCGTCGAACAGCGATCGCGAACCGGGGCCGACGCCGGGTCCGGATGCCGACGTGCTGACCGAGCGGGAAAGACAGGTACTGCGACTGATCGCCACCGGATCGACCAATCGCGAGATCGCCGCCCGCCTGTTCCTCAGCGAAGGCACGGTCAAGAACCACATCTCGCGGATCCTGGCCCGCCTGGGCCTGCGTGACCGCACCCACGCGGCGATCTACGCGCACGACCGCGGCCTGTTGTGAGCCCGCCGGTCGGGGGCGTCATGCCCGCCGCCCCCGACCGACGAACCCGCCTGGGGAGCCGCGCGGGGGTTCAGCCGGGCGACCCGCGTCCGGCCGGGCCCGGGCGACGTGCCGCCGGCAGGAACAGCACCGAGTTGACATAGCGTCGACTGAACGGCGCCAACGTGCGTCGCAACAAGCCGCGTTCGGCGACATGCGCGGTCTCCGCCTGGTGACCGGCGAGGTCGAAGTCGGCCAGCGGAAGCCAACTGGTGCCCGGCAACACCCAGCCCCGGTAGTCCAGTTCCGCCAGGAGATCGAGCACCGGCTGCGGCGACTGGATGCGCGCCTCCACCTCGATGAACAGCGCCGGGCGATCGCGCCGCACGGTCTCCAGGGCGCCGTGCAACACGGCCGGCTCACTGCCGTCCACGTCGATCTTGACGAAGGTGACCCCGGTCAACCCGAGATCGTCCAGCCGCACGCACGGAACGTCCAGTGCGCGATCGTGGATGTCCCTGCGGACCAGCGACGAGACGCCGCGATCACCCTGATCCCCCGGGGGAAGCCACAGCGCGACGGTGCCGGTGCCCCGGTCGCCCGCGGCGGCGGCCACCACCCGCACGTTGGCGGGCGTACCGGCGTCCAACAGCCTGGCCAGACGCGGCACCGGCTCCACCGTCACCACCGACTCCGCGCGCCGCGCCAGGCGCCGCGACCACGGCCCGTACCAGCCGCCCACGTCCACCGCCGTGCCGCCGCGCGGCACGAAGTCGGCGATCCGCCGCAACTCGGGTTCGAAGCGCGGGTACAGCACATCCACCGCGGTGCGGACCAACCTCGGCGACACCCGGGGCGCGAGCCGGGCGGCGAGCGTCATCGGTCGATCCGCAGGCTGATCCGGGCGTGCTCGTCGTCGCAGACGCGGACGCCGGAGGAGGGGAGAAGCTGGGGGATGCCGTCGACGATCGGGTAGCGGCGGCGCAGTCGCGGGTTGTACAAGGCGTCCTCCGGGAGCAGCAGGGTCAGGGGTCCCTTGTCGAGCGGGCAGGCCAGGATTCGCAGTAGCGGATCGTCAGGTTCCATCGGGCGACTCCTCAACCAGGGCGGGGACTTCGGCCGGCGCGGCCGGGGGCTCGTCGTGCCGGGGCAGGACGATCAGGACGGCGACGGCGAGCGTGCCGCCGACCAGGCGCAGGATCAGCCGCAGCCGGTCGTGCGGCAGCGACTCGCCGAAGGCGAGGCTGCCGAGCACGGCGGTGAACAGCGCGGACACCGTGGTGCACACCGGCACGATCAGCGACGCCCGACAGCGTTGCAACGCGGCCTGGGACAAAACCAGTCCGGCCGCGCCGGTGCCGACGAGCAGATAGGGGTAGGGCGTTCGGAGCAGGGCGAGCACCGTGTCGCCGACGCCGCGCCCGGTGAGGCGACCGGAGACGCCCTTGACGGCCAGCGAACTCACCCCGTACAGCAGGCCCATCGCGACGCCGTACTCGACGCCGGTGGCCGGCGGGCGGGTCGGGTCCCGGGCCCGACGACCGGCGGCCAGATACAGCCACAGCCCGGCCGCGAGCGCCGGCAGACAGACCGCCAGGAGCCGGCCGGTCGGGGCGTGGTCGCCGACCGGGTCCGCGTCGCGCAACGAGGCGACGACCATAGCCAGCGCGGCGAGCACGGCGAGCACGCCCATCCGTTCGCGTACGGTGGGCCGTTCGCCCAGGATCACCGAGGACAGCAGGAGCAGCAGCACCAGGCCCGCGACGAACAGACCCTGCGCCGCGGCGATGGGCAGCGCGCGGTAGACCGCGAGTTGGGCACCGAACCCGGCCGCCAGCGCGAGCGAGCCGGCAAGCCACGTCGGGCTGCCCAGGAGCGACCGGATCAGTCGCAGCGGCCGACCGGCGGTCAATGCCGGAAGGTTGCCCAACGCCCGTTTCTCCAGCACGAATCCGGTGCTGTAGAGCACGTTGGCCAGCAGCGCCGCGGCCACTCCCCACCACACGGCTAGGCCCGCCGGGCGTGCGCGAGCAGGATCGAGGCGAGCGAGGGGGCCGCGCACGCGACCCGATCCAGCGGCCTGAGCACCCGGGGCACGCCGTGGAACGGCGCCCCGGCGATGCGCACCACCTCGAAGCCGGACGCGGTGAGGAGCTCGCGCAGGGCGCGCGCGGTGTACAGCCGCAGGTGGCCGACCACCTGCGAGCCCGGTCGGCCGTGGATGCCGCGCAGACTGACCTCGGAGAAGATCGGCTGCACGCCCGCGAGGAGCAGCACGCGGTTGTACCACGCGGCCAGGTTCGGCGTGGAGAGCATGAGGTGGCCGCGCGGCTTGAGCACCCGCCGCAGTTCGTCCAGCGCCGCGTCCGGATCCACCAGGTGCTCCAGCACCTCGGCGAACACCGCGGCGTCCACGCCGGCGTCGGCCAACGGCAGTCCGCCGTCCGTGAGTTCGCCGCGCACCAGGTGGGGCATGTGCTTGCTCGCCCGGCGCAGCGCGTCCTGCGACCAGTCGATGCCCACCAGGGTGTGTCCGGCCGGCATGGGACCGGCGAACGAGGCCGCCGAGCCGTCGCCGCACCCGATGTCGACCACCACCGCCGGCCCCGGGCCCAACGCCCGGGCAAGCATCCTGGCCTGGCGCCGACTGCGCTCGGGGCCGGAGGCGACCGGTACCGCCGGGTTCTCGTAGAACGCGCGCAGACCGGCGGGGGAGGTGTCGCTCATCGCGAACCCCCCTCGTGCGCGATCGGGTCGGCGACGACGGCCGAGGATTGCGCGGCCGCCGAGACGGCGGACAGGTAGCCCTCGAAGAGGCCGTACAGCTCCCGGCCGGCCGCGTCCGTCAGCAGCGCGCGCGACCAGCGCAACCCCACATGCAGGCGGCCGAGGGTGCCGGTGGTGGTCACCGTCAGTCCCCGGGGCATCCGGGTGGGCGCCGAGACCCAGACCGCGTTCGCCCGGCCCGCGTCGCCGAAGTCCAGCGGATAGGGGATCCGGCCGAGGTTGCTGAGCAGGGTCGTCGAGGTCCAGGGCCCGAGGGCGCGGCCCAGACCGCGGGTGATCGAGGCCCGCAGGTCGACCGGCAGGAGCGGGGCGGTCAGCAGCGCCGCGCCGCGGCCGAGCGGGGGCCGGGGAGCGGCCCTGAGCGCCTTGGTCCGGCGGGCCGTGCGCCGGAGCAGGGCAAGGATCGCCTCCGGGTCCGGTTCCTGCCCGTACTCCCGGGCGCCGAACGCGACGTCGACCAGTCGGGTGCCGTTGCCGATGGGCATCTCGACACCACGCGGGCGGTCGTCGACCGGCATGGTGATCCGGATCGGCCGGGTCGGCGCGCCGTGCAGCCGGTTCCAGTGGGCGATCATCAGGCAGGTGACCACCAGGAGTTGGTCGTTGACGGTGTACGCGGCGCCGGGTGGGCGCGGGGGGAGCGGCAGTTCGCCGAGCACCAGGCCGTTGCCGGCGCGGTGCTCGGCCCCGCGCGCGGGGGCCGGCGCGACCCGGGCCGAACGGGCCAGGGCGGGGCCCGGGTCGAGGATGGCCTGTTCCGGGTCCTCGGTGCCGGCCGGTGCGGCCCGGTCCGAGGTGGGCCCGGTGCCGGCCCCGCCGTACAACTCCGCCGCGGTGGCCAGCACGCGCAGGAACGAGGGCCCGTCGAGGGCGGTGTGGTGGATGCGGCACAGCAGGACGCATCCGCCGGAGGTCGCCGACGAGCGGATCACGTCCAGCCGCACCGGCGGCGACAGGGTCAGCGGTGGCGCCTCGGCCAGGGCGAATGCCCGGGCCCGGGCCAAGGCGTCCGGACCGGGCGGCGGGAAGCCGACCGGTTCGACGTCGGGGGCGCCGGTGAGTTCCCACTCGTAGCGCCGCCGATACCACCGACCGGGCGCCTCGCGGACCAGGATTCGCGAGTGCCGGCGCAGTGCGGCGCCGAACGCGGCGCGCAGCCGGGCCGGATCCGGCTGCCCGGGCAGCCGGATCTCCATGTGCACCGCGATCGGCTCACCGGGCCGCTGACCCTGTCGGGACATCTCGTCGACGTGTGGGAACGGGATCCGGGCGAGGGCCGGCTCGACCGGGTGTTCGCGCCGAGCCGGGCGCACTGCGGTCATGGGTGTTCGATCTCCTTCGTCCTGCCGTCCGACGGGGGTTCCGGATCGGTCGGCGCGGGCTTCCCGCCGTCCGGCCGCACCGTCGGCAGCGGCGCGGTGTCGGCCTCCGGGGCCCGGTCGTTGACCATCGAGGGTTCGGTGGCCGGATCCCGGTCCGTCGGCGCCGGTTTGGTCATCGACACGGGCGGGGCCGCGGCTTCGGGCGGCGGGCCGGACGATGTGCCCGCAGGCGGATACGCAGGCGGCGGCGCGGACGGCGAACGCCCGTGCCTGGGACCGGAAGTCGCCACGCGTGGGCCGCCGGGATCGGGCCCGCCCACCGTCACCAGTGCCGCGCACAGCGCGATCAGCGCGAGCAGTTGCGCGGCAGGCCCGAAGGAGCCCTCGCCGCCGGCGATCGGCTCGCCCGCCCCGATCGCCGCCGCGATCCCGGCACCGGCCATCGCCACCAGCGCGATCGGTGTGAGCAGCCGGTGCCGCAGGTGCGCGAGCACCGCGAGTGCGAGCACCACCAGCGCGATCGGCCCCGCCACGATCGCGACCACCACGGTCGGCGCGAGCACGCCCAGGATCGGGCCGGGCGGCGGCGGTGCGGCGGGCGGTGCGTCGCTCCCGGCCGAGTCCCGGTTCCGGCGCCGGACGAAGGCGAGCGCGATCAGCGCGGCCAGGGCCACCGCGCCGCCGATCAGTCCGCCCCGGTATATCCCACCCGGCTCGTATTCGAGCTCGACGGTGCCGGCCGCACCGGCGGGCACCAGCCAACCCTGCTGCCAGCCGTCGATCCGGACCGGGCGCAGTTCCTTGCCGTGCAGCGTGGCCTTCCAACCGGAGTTGCGGTTCTCGTACATCTGGAGGTAGGTGGCCTCGCCCGCGCCCATCCGCACCGAGCGGTGGTCGCCGTTCCAGTCCGCGGCGGTGGCCGATCGCGCGGACTGCGGTGCCGGGGGCCGCAGTTGCCCTCGGATCGCGGTCACGTCGGTGATCTGCACCGGCCCCTGGTTGCCGGCCTCGACCGTGTGCATCCCCGCGCCCAGGGGCAGTACGCCGCCCGGCGACTCGGCGGCGCACAACCGCACCGCCACGGACCGGCGTTCGAGCAGGTCGCGCACCGTGCCCGAGGCACTGGTGGCGTGCATGACGCCGTCCACCGCCAACGGCGGTCCCTGCCCGCACGGCAGCGAGAACGCCACCCTCGGGTCCGGCGGGGGCGTGCGCAGCCGGGCCAACGCCGGGATGTGGATCTCGCTCAACCCCACCGGCAGTTGCAAGCGCTTGTCGGCGAGCGGGTTGTGCACGGTCAGCGGCGCGCCGCGGGTGATCGTGACGGTGATCCGGTCGGTGTCGATCGGCCCGAACCGGGCCAGCCCGTTCTCGTCCACGGCGACGGTCACCGAACCGTTGGGCGAGTCGATCCGGATCTCCTCCGGCCGGGTGGACAACCCGCCGGCCGCCCCCAGCACGATCTCGTCGATACTCGTGCGATCGGGCCAGTTCAGGTGGACCACGGGTCGGTCGCCGGCGATCCACGCGGTGGTCAGGTCGCCGTCCACGAGATTGCGCGCGCTGAGCGAGCGGCCGGTGTGGCCGGTGGACTCGGCGGTGGCGGTGATGCGCTTGGCCTGGTCCGGCGCGGCGCCCACCACCAGTCGGTCCAACTCCGGGCCGGGCACCGCGACGGCGCGCATGTCGAACGCGAAGTCACCGCCTTTGGGAGTCTCGAAGCGGCGGTGCAGCCCGTCCTCGGCCGCCACCGGCGAGAGCCCACCCGGGTCGTTGTCCCGGTGCATCGAGTAGACCCCGGTCTCCGCGTCGGAGCGGTCGGCGTCGGTGGGCAGACGCAGTAGCCGAGACACCTGTACACCGGGGATGGCGACCTCGGTGAAGCCCGCGCCGGACAGCCCGGAGCGCGCGGTCCGCACGTCCAGGATGGTGACCCTGAGCCACTTCGCCGCTCCCTGCGGCGCCTTGACCTGCTGCGGCGTGCCCTCGGGGCGCAACAGGCTCTCCTGGGAGCCGCGATCGGTTGCGATCCGCACCCGGGTCGGCGCGGCACGCATGCCGTCGCCGGGCAGTGGGGTGAGCGAGAGCGACGCGGGGATCTCGGTGGGCGCGGTGAAGGCGACCTCGAGCCACTGGCCGGCCGGGGTGCCGGGGCTGCCCTCGGCCCACGCGGTCGCCGGGTCGCCGTCGAAGGCGTTCACCGGGTCGTACTGCGGCAGATGGAAGAGCCAGTTGCCGCTGCTGGACGCGGTCACCGACGCGGCCCCGCGCAGCACGGCGGTGCTCTGGTGGGCGGCCCCGTCGACGGGCAGGATCTGCTTCGGCGCGGATCCGGGGTTCTGCGTGCTGTCCGGCGGGTTCCGCTCGCCGGCGGTGTACGGGTAGGACGTGTTGGAGTTGACCAGGCCGAAGCGGGTGTCCGCGCGGCGCAGTCCGTCCGCGACGAACTGCGTGCCGGGCCGGTCGATGCCGGGGTGGGCGTCGCCGGTGAGCACGGTGGGTCGGTCGCGTAGACCGGGATCGGCGGACAGTTGCAGCAGCGCCTCCGGGCCGCCGCTGAGCAGCGCGGTGTCGGCGACCGCCCGACCGCCGACCCGTCCGGGCCGAGGCGTGCCCGGGGCGGGCTCGTAGATCTCGACGGCCTGCAGGCGGGTGAACAGCCCCTGCACCTGGACCGGCGTGCCCTCGGGGATTCGACCGCCGGTGATCAACGGCCCGAAACCGGTGACCCGGTGGTAGCCGGAGGCCTCCAGGGTGCGCTTGACGGTGACCGGCGGCACGTAGCCGATCTGGTCCGGGTCCAGGTCGTTGCGGACCACCACCGCGTACAGGCCGGCCCGGGACAGGAAGTCCGCCAGCCCGGGCACTTGGCCGCCGGTGAGCAGGGCCTGTTCCACCGCGTCCGTCATCCGCCGCGCGCCGGGCGTGCCGAACGGGACGAAGTCCCGCTGCGCCCAGGGCGAATCGGCCAACGGATCGAGTGGCTGGTCGATCGGCGAACCCCAGGTGTACAGCCCGTGGGCGGTCGCGGGGACCACCAGTGCCCGGCTGTCCGGGGAGTGTTTGTCCAGCCAGTCGGCGGTGTGCCGCCAGTGGTCGGGCAGCTTGGTGAAGGCACCCGATTGCAGCACCGTGCCGTTGAGGTACGGCCAGGCCAGGCCGGGCAGGATCAGCAGCGCGGCGAGCGCGGGCGCGAACCGGCGGGCGGGTCGGGGCAGCGCCGGTTCGTTCGCGCTCACCGTGCCCACCAGATGGGTCAGCCCGAGCACCAGCGCCAGGGCCAGTCCGGGTTCGAACTTGTAGATGTTGCGGAACGGACGCAGCCACCCGTCGAGCCAGTCGCGGGCCGTGCCGTGGAACGGCGCGCCGAACGAACCGCCGTAGCCGGCAAGGGCGATCAGCGCCACGATCAGCACGGTCAGGATCAGCCAGCGGCGCTCGGGAAGGTCGCGACGGGCCAGCCCGGCCAGGCCGAGCGCGGCGGCGAACGCCGAGCAGAGCACGGTGACCACGGCGGTGGCCACGGTCCAGCCGGCCGGCAACCACGGTTCACCGAAGTTGAGATAGGCGACCCAGTCGCCCGCGCCGCGCAGCAGTTCGGTCGCGGACATCGTGCTCGTGGTGGTCTCGGCCTGCTCGATGTACGGCATGAAGTTCTCGCCGTACACGCCGAGCAACAGCAGCGGGATCACCCACCACGCGGTGGCCAGCAGCACCCCGGGAATCCACCAGCCGATCAGTGCCCACTTGCGCGGCCCGGCCGGGCGGGTGAGCAGATACAGCCCCACCGGCAGCAGCGCGGCCAGCGTGGAGGCGGCGTTGACCCCGCCCATGAACGGGATCAGCAGTGCCGAACGGGCCGCGGCCGTACGCGGGTTCAGGTGTGGCGAGGTCAGCGGCAGCAGCACCCACGGCAGCAGGGCGCCGGGCAACACCGCGGCCGAGGTGGAACCGATCACGATGGTGAAGGTCGGCCACAGCGCGTACGCCACCGCGCCCAGCAGTCGGCTGCGCGCGGTGCCCACGCGCAGCCGCTCGGCCAGCCGCAGCGCGCCCCAGAACGCGGCCGTGACGATCAGCGAGAGCCACAACCGCTCGGCGAGCCAGATCGGCAGGTGGATCAGGTCGGCGAGAGCGTAGAACGGCAGGATCGGGAACGCGTAGCCGATGTACTGGTCGGCGATGCCGCCGAAGCCGGCCCGGTCGTGCCACAGGTTGCCCAGGTCGCCGATGAAACCCCACGGATCGGTGACCACGCCCAGCTTGGTCTCGAAGGTCATCTTTCCCGGCGACACGGCCAGGAACGCGACGAAGACGACTGCCCAGAAGGCCGGCAGCCGGATCCGCCGGCGCGACCGGTCGGCCGGTGGTTCGGCCGGCGCCGGCTCGGCGGGCGGCCGGCCGGGCCGGGCCGGGGGGAGGGACAGGGTCGTCTCAGTCACGAGTGCCTCCTGCGGAGCGCGCGCGATGCCCGGGGGCCGGGACGCCGGCGGCGGGATCGAGGAACGCGTCGGGCGATGGCGCCGTCACGGGCACCGCCGAAGAATGAGGAGCAGGTTCCAGGTGATGACCTCGCGCAACCCGGGAACGCGGGTGACCGCGCCGGGCAGAAACGGCCAGTAGCGCGAGCGGGCCGACGCCACCACCACGTCCGGACGGGCCCGGACGTGGCGCAGGGTGGGCCCGATGTGCACGGCGAACAGGTTCTCGCCCAGGGTGTGCTTGGCGGCCCGCCCGGTGCGCCGCGCGTACCGGGTACGGGCGCGTTCGGCGCCCAGATAGTGCCAGGGCGCCCACTCGTGACCGCCCCACGGGGAGTACCAGTTGGTGAAGGAGACGTAGATCAACCCGCCCGGGCGGGTGACCCGGACCAGTTCGCTCAGGAAGGTCTGCGGATCCGCCACGTGCTCCAGCACATTGGACGAGAAGCACACGTCGGCGACCCCGTCCGCCAGCGGCAGCAGGTACCCGTCGGCGACCACGGCACCCACGGGCGGGGTGCCCCGCGCGGCCAGCTCCGCGGGGTCGGGTTCGAACAGGTACGCGTTGGCGCCGCGTCGGCGGAACTCGCGGGTGAAGTGCCCGCTGCCGCCGCCCACGTCGACCACCACCCGACCGCGGAGCCGCATGTGCCGTTCGACCTGATCGGCGGCGTCGCGGGCGAGCAGTCCGTAGCACCGGTCCGGGTCCTGCGGCTCCTGCCGAAAGGCGCGAAAAAGCGCGATCGACCGGCGCAGGGACGGGTCCTTCACGCGGTCACCACCCAGTGCCGCGTCCGGGGACCGGGGCGGGCGCGGCCTCGGCGGCCACGGCCCGGAACCGGTGGACCGTGCGGGCCCAGCGAAACCGGGCGGCGCGCAGTCCGGCGGCGGCACTCATCGCCGCGCGGCGCTCGGGGCTGAGCGCCAGCGCGCACCACGCGGCGGCGAACGAGCTCTCGCCGCGGGCCAGCACGCCGGTGACCCCGTCGTCGATCGAGTCGCGCAGGCCCGGGATGTCGAAACCGATGGCCGGCGTGTGCCGGGCCGCGGCCTCGGTGACCACCAGACCCCAGCCCTCGACCAGCGAGGGATGCAGCAACAGCCAGGCCGCGCACAGCAGTCGGTGCTTCTCGGTCTCGGACACCCGGCCGGCGAAATGTACGCCCGGCCCGGCCGAGGCGCGCAGCCGATCGCCTTCCGGCCCGTCGCCGACGATGACCAGCCGGCCACCGGTGACCGGCCGGACCCGATCCCACAGGCGCAGGAGCAGGTCGATGCGCTTGTACTCGACCAGGCGCCCCACCGCCACGAACAACGGCTCGGGCGACTTGGGAACCCTGGGGGCGGGTTCCTCGACGCCGTTGTGCACGACCCGGATGCGATCCGGCGGCACGCCGATCGCCCGCAGCGCGGCGGCGGTCGAGCCGGACACCGCGACGATCAGATTGTCCCGATGCGCGCCGGCCAGCCCCCAACGCTCCAGCCGTCGGCCCAGCCGCGCGGCGGGGCTCGGAAACCGCATGCCCCACAGGTCGGTATGGACGTGGTTGACCAGGCACAGGGTGGGGCCCCGGTGCCACAGCGGAGCCAGGTACGGCATGCCGTTGCAGACCTCGACCAGCAGGTCGCAACCGCCGACCCGACGGTCGAGGGCGCGGTGCGCGCGCAGGTAGTGGTCGGCGTCGCCGCCGGCCGAGACCACGCGGTAGTCGCGGTCGGCGGCCGGTCCGCCGCAGACCAGGGTCACCTGGTGACCCCGGGCGGTGAGACCGTCCGCCAATCGATCGACCAGCAGTTCGGAGCCGCCCGCGGCCGGGTTCGCCAGGTCGCGGCGGGCCAGGAAGACGATGCGGCGAGGGTGAGGGGTCCGGTCGGACGCGGAACCGCGCGGTGAGGAATGCAACGGTGCCGGGCCGGTCACCGGACGCAGCGCGGAAGGCACGTGCTGGGGCATGTGAGCTCCAACTCGTAGCGGGCCTGGAACGAACGCGGAAGGGTGCACGGGAAGTGCGGGATGTGCGGGGTGAGTTCGTAGTTTTCGCCACCAAGTGCGCCGAAGCTACTCACCCAGGTGACAACTTTGACGTTCCGCACGACCGGAGAATTGTCAGTTCGGTGCCGGTCTGCCCGAGTCGCGCCGCCGGATCGGCCCGGTACGGCGGTGCGGCAACCAACGGAAACGGGCGCGCCGGTGTGGATCGGCACCCGGCTCGTGCCCCGGCTCGGCGTCGGGTTCGGGGCGGGGACGGGTGCCGGCTCCGCGGACCAGGAGCAGCACTCCCAGCGCCGTGAGCAGGGCCCCGAGCGCGCTCGCGGCCAGTGGGGCGGTCTCGCCGACCAGTTCCAGTTTGGCGCCGTCCTCCTCGGCCGAGTCCACCTGCCGGCGCCGGGTCTCCTCGGTGAACCGGATGTTGTCGCTGTCCAGCAGCACCACCGAGGCGGAGTTCGCCCCGGGTGCGCGCAGGGTCTTGCGCGGGGCGATTTTGGCGTCGATCACCCGGCCGGTGCGCGGGTCGACGACCAGGTCGACGCCGGCGTTGGCGTACCACTCCTCGGCGAGCACCTGCGGCTGCGCGGGCAGGCCGACCAGGGTGCCCGGCACCTGCCGGCCGCCGACCCGGGTGTCCTGGACGACGCCGGTGAAGCGATAGCCGCGGTGCCCGCGGACCTTCACCGTGCCGCGGTAGTCCAGCGGTACCGCCGCCCCCAATGTCTCGTCCCACCAGCGGTATCGGCGCTTCTCCAGGTCGAACGGGAACTTCAGGAACGCCTCGCCCTGGATCGCGGGCGTCTCCCCGCAGCAGTGCACGGGCGCGTTGGTACGCCGGTCGGTCACCCAGCGGGCCAGCGTCCACTGGAAGGACCGACGCGGGTCGTGCGCGGCCAGCGTGGCCGGAGTGTCGATCGTCGTCGACACGTCCCACACCGCCCGACCGCTGCGCTCGGCAGCCGCGACATCGCCCACCACGCGGCGGGTCACGGTGAGCGTCTCGCCGTGCACCGGCCGCAGCGAGCCGGTGTCGAAATAGCTTCCGGTACCGGCGAACACGACGGTGTCGTCGATGTCGACGGGGGTGCGTTTGGCGTGCGGCTCGACGTACCAGGCCAGCATCGCGGCCAGCACGAGCAGGAAGACCCCGGCTCCGAGCAGAGCCAGGGAGAGGATCGAGGAACGGGAGGAAATGGCGCGGCGCATCCGGCACTCCTGACGGCAAAGGGCCTCGGGGACGTGCACGTCTGTCTCAGGCCGGGAACCGTAGGCGCACCCTTGACGGAGTGTCAATACACCTCGCACACTGTGCTGATATAGAGCCGGTGCATGGGAACGGGCGGGGTGCCCTCCGATCGAGAGGCTCGTCGAAGCATGCGCAGACTGCTCGCCGCCGGCTTGACCGCGATCGTTGCCGCCGCCCTCGCCGT
This sequence comes from Embleya sp. NPDC050154, assembly GCF_044460165.1. Taxonomy (NCBI): domain Bacteria; kingdom Bacillati; phylum Actinomycetota; class Actinomycetes; order Kitasatosporales; family Streptomycetaceae; genus Embleya; species Embleya sp. NPDC050154. The sequence continues at coordinate 164,289 of NZ_JBITJP010000020.1, read as the reverse complement.
GGCCGCCGCGCTCGGCATCGTCGCCGCGTTGAACGCCACGCCCGACCAACCCAACGTCCCACTCGTGTCCTTCCGCACCGACCCGACGGCGCCGAACGCGCAGCCCTGATGCCGGCGCCGCCGGCAGGCAAACGGGTCCGGTCACGGGCGCACGGCCCCGGCGACGGTGTCGAGCGCCGGCCGCGAGGGAAAGGCGACATGACGGTGCGCACCGCCTGGCGGGACGTGCCTCGGCCGCGACTGTGTCGGTTCGCCGATCTGGCCATGGCCGAGATCCCCGACCTGGCGCAGGACATCCTGCGCGACATCCGGGTCGAGTACCCGGGACTGCCGCTCGTGCCCGACGAGTCCGGCGAGCCGATGGCGCTGGTCGCCATCCGGCGCGCCCTGGTCGACTTCGTCGAGCACCTGCTGGACACCGACGACCGGCAGCACGAACGCCTGGAGCTGTTCGAGCTGTTCGGCCGCGTCGAGGTGCTCCAGGGCCGAAGCCTGGATTCGCTCCAGGCCGTCTACCGGCTCGGCGTACGACTCGCGTGGCGGCGACTGGCCGAGATCGGCCAGCAGGTGGAGATCCCGCCGCCCGCGATGTACGAACTCGCCGAGGCCGGATTCGAATACCTGGACGGCCTGGTCGCCCAGTCCGTGCACGGCTACGCCGAGGCCGCCGCCCGGCAGGTCGGCGAACGCCTGTGGGCGCAGAAGCGATTGATCAAGATGATGCTCACCGAATACGGCACCGAACCCGCGAGCGCACTGGCCGAGCACGCCGCCCGGATCGGCTGGCCACTACCCGAACAGGTGGCCGTGGGCGTGCTGTTGCGTCCCGCACCGGACGCGGTTGCCCCGGCGGTGGGCCGGGACGTACTCCTGGACATGGAGTGCGAACGACCCCGGATGATCGTGCCCGACCCGGACGCGGCCGGCCGGCCCGAACTGCTGCGCCGGGCGATGACCGGCTGGACCGGCGCGATCGGCCCGTCCGTCCCGCTCGCCGACGCGGCCAAGTCGCTGCACTGGGCCTGCACCGCACTGCGCCTGATGGAGCGCGGGCACCTGCCGGACGGGCGGGTGATCCGCTGTACCGAGCACACCGAGGCATTGGTGCTGCTGCCGCCGGAGGAGCTGATCGAGGATCTGGCCCGGCGCTGCCTGGCACCGCTGGACAACTGCTCGCCCACGCACGCCCGGCGACTGGCCGAGACGCTGCTCGCGTGGCTGGAGACGCGCGGCGGCGCACCGGAGATCGCGGCCCGGATCGGGGTGCACGCGCAGACCGTGCGGTATCGGCTGCGGCAGATCCGCGAACTGCTGGGCGACGAGATGGACGAGCCCGATCGCCGCTTCGAACTGGAACTGGTGCTGAGGGCACGTCGGTTGCGTGACGAGCAGGAGGGCCTGGACCGGAACTGAGGCTCTGCGAAATGGAGTTCGATGGCCACGCGCCGATTCGGGGCGGGCGCCGTCGGAGGTCACGGGCTCGTGGGGCGCGCCGAAGCGGTTGCCGACGCCGAGGTCGGGACTGCGGTCGGCGACGAGGACGGAGCCGACGTCGACCACGGTGTCGGCGGGCGCCACTCCCGGACGTCCGGCCGGCTCTCATGCGGATTCGGTGAGGCGAACGGGCCCGCGCGCTTGTTCATCGGGGCCGGCGCGACCACGACGAGGATCACGGTGAGCACGGTCAGTGCCAAGCCGATGGGGTCGCGGACGTTGTAGGTGTAGCGGTCCGTCCCCCACCTGTCCCGCTTGCACACCGGCTCGTCGTCGTCCCACACACCGGCCACCCTGCGCCGGGCAATCGAACGTCCGTACCGGCTCCCTCCGAGCTGCTTCGGCCCGTCGGCGATGCCCGGGATCCGTGGGGCGTCGCGCCGCGTCGGGTGCCGCCGACGCCCTCCCGGGCGACTCGGGACATCGGCCGGCGAATCGGGGCCGTGGGCTCATCCGCCCGGGACGGTGGGCGGCGCACCGTTGGCATGTGACCAACCAGCCGACGGACCACCCGGCAGCTCGTGAACCCGCTGCCGACCACGGCACTCCCGGAAGGACCAGGACCATGTGCCGGCATTCTCCCCCATGTCCCGCCGCATCGGCCTCCGACCACCTGGCGGCACACGTCGTACAGAGCCATCCCGAACAGGGCTGGAGCCTGCTGTGCAACGGCGTGGTGATCTTCGAGGACACCGGCGCGCTGCTGCCCGACGGTGCGATCGAGGCGCCGCATCGGGTGTGCGGTCCCCGGGCGATGTCGATGGAAGCCGCCGGATAGGCGGGCGGCCGGACGGCCGAGGCGCCGAGGCGCTTAAGGGCCGAAGGGCCGAAGAGCAGAAGCGCAGAAGCGCGGAAGCGCGGAAGCGCGGAAGCGCCGAACAGCGATCCGGGGGTCTTCGGGAGCCGACTCCCGAAGACCCCCGGATGTATCACCCCTCCGTAGCTCCGGATCCTCGCGAAGGCTCCGGACCAGGCAAGGAAGACAGCTCGTGAGTACTCTGTGCCGGCCCGCCGTGGCCGTCCCCGAAAACGTGATCACCATGGACGAGTCGCTCGACATCGCCCGGCGACTGCACGCGGACAACCCCCGGCTGCCGCTCGCGCTGCGGCTGATCGCGAACACCGGTGTCCGCCGACGACATCTCGTCCAGCCGATCGAGCGGACCCTGCGACACCCCGGCTTCGAGGCCCGCAACCTGCTCTATCAGGAACAGGCCAAGTTGCGCGTGCCGCCGGTGATCCGCCGGGCGCTCGCCAACGCGGAGGTGGAGATACGCGACATCGACCTGCTGATCTACGTCTCGTGCACCGGGTTCAGCATGCCGTCGATGACCGCCTGGCTGATCAACGAACTGGGCATGCGCTCCGATACCCGCCAACTGCCGATCGCCCAGCTCGGCTGCGCGGCCGGTGGCGCCGCGATCAATCGGGCGCACGACTTCTGTACCGCGTATCCCGAGCTCAACGCGCTGATCGTGGCGTGCGAGTTCTGCTCGCTGTGCTACCAGCCCGACGACGCCGACATCGGGTCGCTGCTCTCCGACGGCCTGTTCGGCGACGCGGTCGCCGCGGCCGTGGTGCGCGGAGCGGGCGGTACCGGCGTGCGGCTCGAACGCAACGGTTCGTACCTCATCCCACACACCCAGGACTGGATCTCCTACGCGGTCAAGGACACCGGATTCCACTTCCGCCTGGACAAGCGGGTGCCCACCACGATGGCGCCGCTCGCGCCGGTCATCGACGACCTGGTCGCCCGACACGAATGGGACGCCTCGGCGCTGGACTTCTACGTCGTACACGCCGGCGGGCCGCGGATCCTGGACGACCTGAGCAGGTTCCTCGGAGTGGTTCCCGAGGCGTTTCGACACAGCCGGGCGACCCTCACCGAGTACGGGAACATCGCGAGCGCGGTGGTCTTCGACGCCCTGGACCGGTTGTACGCGGCGGGCGGACCCGCCGTCGGCGGACGCGGCATCGTGGCCGGTTTCGGCCCCGGGATCACCGCGGAGATGGCCCTCGGCACCTGGGTCGCCGGCGAACCGGCCGGCGTCGGGGTCCGGCGGCCGACGAACGAGGAGGTGCCGTCATGGTCGACGGCCTGATCATGCCGCCCGGAGCGGGTCGACGACTGGTCACCGCCGCGCAGGAGGTCACCTACAAGGTGACCGGCGCGCATGCCCGACACACCTCGACCTTCGAGGTGGTCGTGCCACCCGGCTTCGACGTCGGCGCGCACGTGCACGCGCGGGGCGAGGAGTTCTTCTACGTCCTCGACGGCGAACTCGACGTGCTCGCCTTCGAACCCCGCCGGCGCACCCGCGACGACTGGCGCGGCTGGCGCTCGGAAACCGGCCGGGGACCGGTCCGGGCCGGGGCCGGGAGCTGCATGTTCGTACCGCCGGGCTGCCCGCACGCGTTCGCCAACCCGACCGCACGGCCGGCCAGGATGTTGTTCCAGTCGACGCCGGCGCCCGACCACGAACGCTACTTCGAGGAACTGATCGAGATCTTCGGCGCGGGGGAGCGGGTCGACTCCGAGCGCGTGGCCCGACTGCGCGAGAACTACGACGTCCAACAGATCACCCCACTGCGGCACGCGTCGCCGAGGGCCGGCGGCATCGCCGGTCCCGGGTCGGGCGCCGGACCCGGTGCCGGTTCGAGGGCCGGATCGGGGGCCGGACCCGGTACCGGATCGAGCGCCGCGCCGCACCCGGACCAGGGGAGACCGCGATGAACACCGCTTCCGTACCCGCCGCCGAGCAGCCGGCGCCGGCCGACTGGCTGGCCTGTCCGAGCTGCCGGGCGCTGGTCTACCGCAAACGTTTCGAGCGCGCCGACCGGGTGTGTCCCGGCTGCGGCACGCACACCCCGCTGGACGCGGGCCGGCGGCTCGACGCGCTGCTCGACCCGGGCAGTGCCCGACCGCTGACCCCGACCGAGACCGTGCACGACCCCCTGCGCTTCGAGGATCTCAAGCCGTACCCGGACCGCCTGGCCGCCGCCCGGGTGGCGACCGGACACGACGACGCGGTCCGGGTGGCGCTCGGCACCGTGGTCGGGCACCCGGTGGTGCTGGCCGTGATGGACTTCGCCTTCATGGGCGGCAGCCTGGGCGTGGCCGCGGGCGAGGCGGTCACCACGGCCGCGGACGCCGCTTTGGCCCGGCGGGTACCGCTGATCCTGGTCACCTCCTCCGGCGGGGCCCGGATGCAGGAGGGCGCGCTGGCCCTGATGCAGATGGCCAAGACCTCGGCGGCGATGGCCGAACTGGACGAGGCCGGCATCCTGACCGTCACCGTCGTCGCCGACCCGACCTACGGCGGCGTGGCCGCGTCGTTCGCCACGCTGGCCGATGTGGTGGTGTGCGAACCGGGTGCGCGGATGGGCTTCGCCGGACCGCGGGTGATCGAGGAGACCATCGGGGAGCGGCTGCCGGAGGGTTTCCAGACGGCGGAGTTCCTGCTGCGACACGGCCTGGTGGACGCGGTCCGCCCGCGTGGCGAGCTACGCCGCACGCTCGCGGTCCTGCTGGCGTCGGCACGGGGGGCGGACGGGGCGGAGCGGGCCGGCGGGGGCGATGGGGCCGGCGAACGCGAAGGAGCGGGTGCACCCGAGCGGGTCGAGGCGGAGGAACGGTCGGGCGTGCCCGATCGGGCCGAGGTCTTCGACGGGTCGGGTGGGTCGGATGGGTCGGGTGGGCCGGGTAAGGCGGATGGGGCGGATGCGTGCGATCGATCCGACGGGACCGGGACCGGGTCGCCCTCTGCGACCCTCGCGTGCCGTCGGATCGACCCGGCGCGCGGCGCCCCGTCGACGCCGATGTCGGGTCCCGCGCCCGTCGAGCCGCCCGTTCGTCCGGCGCACGAGGTGGTCGCCGCCGCGCGGGACCTCGGTCGGCCCACCACGCGTGACCATCTCGCGTATTGGATGGACGCGTTCGTCGAGCTGCGCGGCGACCGGGCGGGTGGCGACTGCCCGGCGATCGTCGGCGGCCTGGGCCTGGTGGACGGCCGCGCGATGCTGGTGCTCGGGCACCAGAAGGGCCATACCACCGCCGACCTGGTCCGGGCCAACTTCGCGATGGCCTCGCCGGCCGGCTACCGCAAGGTGGTCCGGCTCGCGCGTCTGGCGGAGAAGCTCGGCGTGCCGTTGGTGACCCTGATCGACACGCCCGGTGCCCACCCGGGGATCGAGGCCGAACAGCAGGGCCAGGCCGGGGCGATCGCCGCATGCCTGCGCGTGCTCGCCGGACTGCGGGTGCCCGTGGTGGCCGTGGTCACCGGTGAGGGCGGCAGTGGCGGCGCGCTCGCGCTCGGTGTCGCCGACCGGGTGCTGATCAGCGCGAACGCGCTGTACTCGGTGATCAGTCCGGAGGGTTGCGCGGCGATTCTGTGGAAAACCCGGGAGCAGAGCCCGGCGGCTGCCCGCGCGCTCGGCCTGGACGCACGCTCGCTGCTCGAACTCGGCGTGGTGGACCGGGTGGTCCCCGAACCCGAGGGCGGCGCGCATACCGATCCGGCCGCCGCGAGCCTGGCCCTGCGGGACGCGGTCCTGGAGACGGTGGCCGAACTCGCGGCGGTCGAACCGGCCGAGCGCGTCGTGCTGCGCCGGCGGCGGTTTCGGGCCTTCGGGTTGCCCGCCGTGCGGCCGGCCGGCGCCGGCGACCCGGACGACGGCAACGCCTACGACTTCGAGGAGGAATCGGCATGACCGGCACCGACGGCGAAGGCCGCGCGGCAAGCCTGACCGCGCTGCGCAGCGCGCTGGGCCACGTCCTGAACGATGCCCCGCGACCGCCCACGCGGATCGTGGTGCGTTCCGGAGGGGAGAGTATCGAGGTCGCGTGGTCCGACCCGTCGGGCGCGCCCGGGCCGTCGCCGGCCGCGTCCGATTCCGAGCCCGTTGCCGTTGCCGCGAGGGCGGCCGAACCGGACCGGCCCGCGGAGACCGCGCCGGCGGGCCAATCCTCGGGCCATCTCGTCCGCGCCCCGCTGGTGGGCACCCTCTACCGCGCGCCGGAGCCCGGGGCGGCGGCGTTCGTCGAGGTCGGCGACGTGGTCCGGGCCGGCCAACAGGTGGCCATCATCGAGGCGATGAAGCTGATGAACCCGATCGAGGCGGACCGCGACGGCCGGGTCACCGCGGTGCTGGTCGAAAACGGCCAGGGCGTCGAGTACGACCAACCGCTGCTCGAACTCGAACCAGAACCCGATGCCGACTCCGACGTTGCGAGGTGACCCGCCGTGTTCGACACCGTACTGATCGCCAACCGCGGTGAGATCGCGCTCCGCGTGGTGCGAACCTGCCGGGACATGGGCATCGCCACCGTGGTGGTGCACTCCTGCGCGGACCGTGACTCGGCCGCCGTACGCGCGGCCGACCACCACGTGAACATCGGCCCCGCCGACCCGCATCGCAGCTATCTGTACGCGCCGGCGGTGATCGAGGCGGCCCGCAACACGGGCGCGCAGGCGATTCATCCCGGCTACGGATTCCTGTCCGAGGACCCCGACTTCGCCACCATCTGTGCGGAGAACGGGATCGTCTTCGTCGGTCCGGCCCCGGAGGTGATGGCCCGGCTCGGCGACAAGTCGACGGCCCGGCGGATCATGGCGGACGCGGGACTCCCGGTGCTGCCCGGCTCGCGCGAGCCGGTCGGCACGGCCGACGAGGCCGCCGAGGTGGCGCGGGCGATCGGGTTCCCGCTGATCGTCAAGGCGGTCGCGGGTGGCGGCGGCCGGGGCATGGCGGTGGTGCCGGACGCCGGCGCGCTCTTGCCCACCTTCCGCGCCACGCGCGCCACGGCCCAGGCGGCCTTCGGCGACAACCGCGTCTACCTGGAGCAGTACCTGGCCGGCGCCCGGCACATCGAGATCCAGATCCTTGCCGACGCGCACGGGAACGTGGTGCATCTCGGTGAGCGCGACTGCTCGGTACAGCGCCGACACCAAAAGCTCGTCGAGGAGTCGCCCGCCCCCCGCCTGCCCGCCGAACTGGCCGAACGGCTGGCCGCGCACGCGGTCGCCGGGGCCCGGGCGGTGGGGTATCGGGGAGCGGGCACCTTCGAGTTCCTGGTGCGTGGCGAGGACGCGGCGTTCATCGAGGTGAACTCGCGGATCCAGGTCGAGCATCCGGTGACCGAGACGGTGACCGGCATCGACATCGTCCGCGAGCAGCTGCTGATCGCCGCCGGCCGACCGCTGGACTTCGGTCAGGATCGGGTGCACCGCCGCGGGGTCTCGGTGGAGTGCCGGATCAACGCCGAGGACCCGGCGCGCGATTTCGCGCCCTGCCCGGGCACGCTCACCGCGTTCGAGGCGCCGGCCGGTCCGTTCGTCCGGGTGGACACCCACGCGTTTCCCGGAGCCCGGGCTCGGCCGGAGTACGACTCGCTGCTGGCCAAGATCGTCACGTGGGGGCCGGATCGCGACCAGGCGCTGGCCCGGATGCGGCGTGCGCTGCGCGAACTGCGGGTCGAGGGCCCGGGTGTGCACACCACCGCGCCGCTGCTGGCCGAGGTGCTGGACGAACCGGACTTCCGAGCCGGACGCCACGACACGACCCTGCTCGACCGCCGTACCGCACCCTGAAGAAAGGCGCGTGCCATGTCCGCTTTCGGGACCACTCCGATGCCCCCGTCGCCCGCCCGCGTGTTGGCGATCTCCGGTTCGCTGCGCGCGGAATCGGCCAACACCCGACTGCTGGCCGCGTTGCCCGCGCTCGCGCCACCGGGCATGTCCTTCGACGTCTATCCGACGCTGGGCGAACTGCCGTTGTACAACCAGGACTTGGACGTGCATCCGGCGCTGCCGGCGGTGCGGAGGTGGCGCACCGCGATCAGTCGGGCGGACGGGTTGGTGATCGCCACGCCGGAGTACAACCACTCGATTCCCGGGGTCCTGAAGAACGCGGTCGACTGGGCCTCGCGCCCGCGCGGCGACGCGTCCCTGTGCGGGAAGGGCATCGCCGTGATGGTGGTGACGGCCAGTCGGCTGCACGGGTTCCGCGGGTTGACCGACACGGTGCGGATCCTGACCGGGCTGGGCAACCTGGTGGTCCCCGATCCGGAGGTGGTGGTGGGCGGCGCGCCCGAGGCGCTGACCCGCGACGCCGACGGCTCGGTACGCCCGGCCGACCCGCTGGTCGCCGCCCGGATCCGCGTCCAACTACAGGCCCTCTCGGACGTCATCCGCACCGGCGCCGCGTCCGCAGCCCTGGTTGCCCCGGCTCACGACCGCCGAAGGGCGTGACCGCGCGCCGCGCCTCGGTCACCGTCCTGCGCGTACGGGTCGCCACGGCGGGTGGGCGTGATTGCATCGGCGCCGGATCCGCAGCCCTGGTTGCCCCGCATCGCCACCGCCGAAGGGCGTGACCGCGCGCCGCGCCTCGGTCACTGTCCTGCGCGTACAGGTCGCCACGGCGGGTGGGCATGATTGCACCGGCGCCGGATCCGCAGCCCTGGTTGCCCCGCATCGCCACCGCCGAAGGATGCGGTTGCGCTGCCGTGCCCGGGTTGCCGTCCGGTGGGTGCCACCGTCTTCGGATCGCCGCGAGCGGGCGGGCGGATGTGACCGGCACCGGCGCGGGGTCCGCTGCCGTGGTCGCCCCGGCCCGCCACCGCCGAGGCGCGTGGCCAACTACCGCCCCACTCGGGTCACACCACCCGGCGGCTGCCATCGTCCCCATACCGCCACGAGTGGGCGGTTGGGCGTAATGGGCACCGGCTGCGCATCCGCGGCCCGGGCCGACCCGCCCCGCCACCGTCGAAAACCGCGACCATCCGCCGGCCTCCCGGGTTGCCGTCCGGTGGGGGCTGCCGTCCGCGGCTTGCCGCGCGTGGGCGACCGGACGTGATCGGCAGCGGTGCTGCGCCGGTGGCCCTGGTCGGTCCGTTTCGTCGTTGCGAGGGGCATGACCACGCTGCCGTTCCGGGGTCGCCGTCCGATGGGTGGCGTCGTCTCCGAGTGGCTGCGAGGGGGTGATGGGACGTGACGAGCACCGGCTCGCATCCGCGACCCGGCCGGCCCGCCCCGCGTCCCCGCGCCCGCGCCCCGCGTCCCCGCGCCCGCGCACCGCGTCCCCGCGCCCGCGCCCCGCGTCCCCGCACCCGCGCCCCGAGTGCGCCCGGGTGTGCCGCCGCCCCCGCCGTCGGGGACGGTGGGGGCGGCGGGCCGATATGGGGTTGGGATCGCTTCAGGCGATCGGCGGGTGGTGGGTGTCCGGTTCTTCCGGGCGACCGGGACCGGGGGCGTCGGCCCGATGCGGCGGGTGGCCGCCGTCCGGGGCGTCCGGTTTCGGCGGAGCGGGCTCCACGCTGTCGCACGGATTGTTGGGCGGGTGGCAGCCGAGCGGCCGATCGGGGTCATGCGATCCCGGCGGCGGGTTGCCACCTTTCGGGCGTGGGTTCGTCGACATTTCGATCTCCGTGCTTCGAAGGGGACAAGGTGACCGTTTTCGATCACCGCTCCTCCACTCTCGCTCGGCCCGACCATGCCCGCATGTGGTCACGGTCCCGGGTTGGTCCCGGGTTGGTCCCGGGTGTCGGTCCCGGGCCGGGGGATGACCGCACGGACCGTGGTGCCGTGTTCGTCGCTGGTGGCGGTGAAGCTGCCGCCGAGTTCCTCGGCGCGTTCGGCCATCGAGGCCAGGCCGACACCGTCGGAGGCCGCGGTGCGGTCGCGGTCCCGGTGTCCGACGCCGTCGTCGACCACCTCCAGGGTGACCCGGGTGTCGGAGACCCGGACGCCGAGGGTGGCGTTTCGGGCCCGCGCGTGCCGGACGACGTTGTGCAGCGCCTCGCCGCAGATCCGGTAGACCGCGACCTCCAGGGCGGCGGGCAGCGGCGGCGGCGGGTCCGGGTCGAAGGTGACCCTGATCCGCGGGTGGGCGCCGTCGCCGCCGTCGAGCCGGGACGCGGACTCCCGGAGCGCGTCGGCGAGGCCGAGTCGGGCCAGTGCGGCGGGCGCGAGGCCGTCGGTGATCCGACGCAGTTCGGTGATCGCCTCGCCGATGCTGCGCGACGCGATGGCCAGGGTCCCCTCGGCCGGGGTGCCCACGGGTACGCAGGCCCGCGCGGTGTCGACCTGAAGCCGAGTGCCGGAGAGCGCGGGGCCCAGGCCGTCGTGCAGGTCGTGGCGCAACCGGCGGCGGGCCTCCTCACGGGCGAGCACGATGTGCTCGCGGGTCTCCTGGAGCTCCTCGTACAGGCGCAGCGACGCGATGGCGGGCGCCGCCTGGTCGGCGAGGAAGCGCAGTACCTCCAGATCCTGGCGGTCGAGCGTGTCCTGCCCGGCGCGCGGCGGCGCGGAGAGCCGGCCGATGACCACGCCCTCGTAGGTGAGCGGGAAGTCGACCCGGTCGGCGTCCGGGTCGCCGATCCGGGCGAGTTCGCGTTCGCCGTGCCGGGTGTCCACCACCACGCCGGCGCCGGGCAGGCCCAGGGTGTACACGACGGTCTGGCACAGCAGGGTCGGCGCCGCGCCCGGTGCCACCGCCCGGCTCAGCCGTTCGGACAGGTCGCGTACGACCTGATAGGGCCGGGCCCGTTCGCCGTAGTAGAAGCGGTCGACGACCCGCATCGCCCACCCGATGGTCGGCCGCAGCAGCGCGCCGATGACCAGCGCGCCGGCCGCCATCACCAACGCGCCGGCGGTGCGCGCGCCGGGCAGTACGGCGGACAGCGCGACGGCCACCGCGAAGTAGCCGCCCATCAGCACCGCGGCCAGCGAGAACGCGGCCAGCACCTTGCGCGTGGACCGGTCGAGGTGCCACTGCCGGTCCCGGGCGAAGGCGTACGCGAAGCAGAGCTGCCACACCAGCACGCCCGCGTAGAGGAGGAATTCATAGAGCAGATCCGAGAGTTCGAGGTGGTAGCCGAGGAAGAGCACGGCCAGCCACAACAGGTAGGGCAACAGCGGTAGGACTCGCATCGGCTGCGGCCCCGGCAGGCGCACCCAGCACACCGTCATCACGAGCAGACTGGCCAGGATCACCAGCGGCGGGATCAGCTCCAGGCGCGGGGTCAGCCACTCGTTCAGCCATCGCTGGACGGCGGCCCAGGCGCCGTGGCGCAGGAAGCTGGGCAGGCCGTACCAGGACGACTCGGCGTAGTCGTTGTAGGCGTGCAGGACACTCCACAGCGCCACGAGCACCGCGTACGCCCGTACGAACCAGGATTCGGGCAGCGTCCCGCGCGGCAGCCACAGCGGCAGCGCGTACATCCCGAACAGGAACACCGCGTCGGTGACCAGCCACAGCGAGATCGCGAAGGCGGCCCAGCCGGGGCCGGCCCCCGCGAACACGGCGGTGAACAACACCGCGCTCGACAGCGGATAGGCCAGGCCCGTCCACAACAACACCCAACCCAGGCCGGGCATCGAGCGCCGCGCGATCACGAACAGCCCGGAGAGCGCGAAGGCGATGCCCTGGAGCGTGGACACGCCGATCAGGGCGGGCCGCGGCGGCATCCGGGCATCGTCGAGGTGGGTGATCAGCAGGATCAGCGTGATCAGTCCGGCGACCAGCGAGATGCCGCATACCGCGTAGGCCCGGTCGAGGCCGGAGCGTTGCTCTCGGATGCCGATGGGCATGTGGCGCCTCCTCACGGGACGTCGTCGGACGACGGCGCGAACGAGTGGAGCCGGGGGGACCGAACCACGCCGGTGTGATCCCGGTGCGGACGGGCCGGCGCGGTTCGGACATCCAAGAATGGCCGGGGCCCGGTCCCGAGGGCACGAGGCACCGGTCCCATCGAGGTCCTGAAGCGGACCCGGACGGTGTCCCGAGTTGGGCTCGGGGCGGGTCCGCTCGGGGCGCGCCGCGCGGCCGGCTCGGCGGCCGGCTCAGTCGGCACCCAGGCCGAAGTCGCGGGCGTGGGCCACCGCCTCCGCGCGAGTGCCGACATGCAACTTCTCGAAGATGTGCGTGATGTGGTTGCGCACCGTCTTCTCGGCGAGGAACAGCCGACGGGCGATGTTCCGGTTGTCCAGGCCGCGGGCGAGCAGGTCGAGCACCTCGCACTCGCGATCGGTCAACTCGGGAAAGACCCGTTCTGCACCGCGTGGCGCGCCGCTCGCCAGCAACGCGGTCAGGCGGGGCACGGTCTGTGCGCCGAACACCGCGCCGCCGGCGGCGACCGTGCGCACCGCGTGCAGGACCTCGTCCCGCCCGGCGCCCTTGACCAGATAGCCGCCCGCCCCGGCGCGCATAGCCGCGAGCAGGCTGCCGTCGTCGTCGGACATGGTCAGCACCAGGACCGGTACGCGGGGCGTGTCGGCGGCGATCCGGCGGGTGGCCTCGATCCCCGAGCCGTCCGGCAGGGACAGGTCCATCACGACCAGATCGGGACGCCGCTCGGCGATCACCTCGGGCACCGCGGCGGCCGTCTCGACCTCCGCCACCACCGAGATGTCGCCGGCACTCTCCAGGGCGGCCCGCAAACCCGCCCGAAACAACGGATGGTCGTCGACGATCACGACACGCACTACCTCGGACCCGCTCTCCCCAACCACGCGGTACATACTACGCGTGATCCACCGGCTACTTCAGGTGAATTCGGCGCGCGCCGAGGTATGTTGTCCGCGCCCACTTCCCCGCGTCGAGGCGGGTGGGGCGTGCGGCGGGTCGAACGCGAGACCGGTCGTGTGAGGCGGGTGGGGCGCGGTGCGGGTCGGGTGCGCAGTGGGTGGGTCGGGCGCTGGGTCGGGCGCGAGACGGATGGGGTGTGTGTCGCACCGGGCGCGAGGCGGGTCCGGCGTGCGGCGGATCGAGGGCGAGGTGGGCTCGTGCGCGGCGGGCTCCGGTGTGCGGCGGGCCGGGCGGGCCATGCGGGTCGTGCGGGCGGGAGACGGGCGGATCGACGCAGGGCGGGTGGAGAGCGGGTGGGGCGCGCGGCAGGTCGGGTCAGTCGCGCCGGCCGGGGGTGCGGCCCGGGCCGGGTGGTCCGGCGTAGGCCTGGGTGATGCCCAGCCAGCGAGTGGCCTCGGCGCCGTGCGCCCGGACCGCCAGGTCGTCCGGGTGCCGGCGCCGGGTGACCAGGAGACAGAAGTCGAGCAGCGGTCCCGTCACCCGCTCGGCCGCGTCCTCGGGGCCGTACGTCCATGGGCCGCCGACTTCGGGCCCGCCGGTCAGCTCCACCCGGAACTCCCGCTCGGGTGGCCGCAGACCGTGCACGGCGTAGGCGTAGTCGCGGGCCCGTACGCCGATGCGGGCGACGTATCGGAGTCGGGCGGTGGGCGGGCGGCGCACGTCGAGCGTGTCGGCGACGTCCTGGCCGTGCGCCCAAGTCTCCATGATCCGGGCGCCGGCCATCGACGCGGCGCTCATCGGCGGGCCGTACCAGGGCAACCGCCGTCCCGTCGGGAGCGCGGCCAGCGCGGCGGACACGGTGCGGCGACCGGCTCGCCAGCCGGCCAGGATGCGCTGGGGCGGTGCCGCCGCGGCGCGGTTCGCCGCGCGGTCGACGAAGCCGTCCGGGTCGGCCGCGGCGTCCGCGACGGCGAACGCGAAGCCGTCCGGATCGGTCGCCGCCGACACGACCTGGTCGTCGGTCCAGGCCAGGTGGGCGATCTGGTGGGCGATGGTCCACCCGGGCGCGGGGGTGGGTGCGGCCCACGCGTCCGACGTCAGCTCGCCGACGAGCCGGTCCAACGCGGCGCCCTCCGCGTCGAGATCGGCCAGGACGGCCCCGAGATCCACCATCGTCCCCGTCCTTCCGCCATGGACGGCACCGGCACCGGCACCGCTCCGACACCACACACCCCGGCAGCGTTCCATCGGCCCCCATCCACACACAAGCCCACCACGCCGCCCGGCGACCGCCACCGGCGCGTGCCGCTCCTCGGGGTGAGGCAATTGGTCCAGACCTATTGACAGTTCGCTCGCCTCGGCGGTCAACTCGTCCTGCACACAGGCACCCCCGGCACCCTCGGGTGCGCCCGGACGGCCTGCGCACGCCCTGCGCCGAGGCAGCCTGACGTCCCATCAGGCGATGCGGTGCCGACCCGGGTCCACCCTCCCTTCCAGGCACGCCCATGCCCGCAGGCACTCGCCCGGGCCGGTACGGGAGGAACACCCCACGATGGCACCGAAACGTCCCCCGAACACCCGCGCGGCGCAGGCCGTTCCGCGCGGCAGGCGCACCCCGCGCCGCTTCGTCACCGCCCTGCTCACCGCGTGCGCGATGGCCTCGGCCGGTCTGATCGCGCTCGCCGCGCCCGCGCCCGCCGCCGCCGAACTCGTGGTGAACGGCGGCTTCGAGTCCGGCCTGTCCGGCTGGACCTGCTCCGGCGGCACCGGCAGCCCCGTCACCAGCCCCGTGCACAGCGGTACCGGCGCGCTCAAGGCCACCCCGGTCGGCGGCGACAACGCCCGATGCAGCCAGACCGTCGCGGTGCAACCCGACTCCGAGTACACCGAGACCGCGTGGGTCCAGGGCTCGTACATCCACCTCGGCGCGACCGGCACCGGCACCACCGACGTCTCCACCTGGACGTCCTCCGCCGCAGGCTGGCAAAAACTCACCACCACGTTCCGCACCGGCGCCCGCACCACCAGCGTCACCATCCACCTCAACGGCTGGTACGGACAGCCCGCGTACCTCGCGGACGACGTCTCGCTGGTCGGCCCGGGCGGGAGCACCACCATCCCGGCCGTACCCACCGGACTGGCCGTGACCGGCACCACCGCACGCGGCGTCTCGCTCGGCTGGACCGCGGTGCCCGGTGCGACCGCGTACGACGTCTACCGCGCCGACACCAAGGTGGCCACGGTCACCGGCAGCACGGCCGAGATCCCGGGCCTGACCCCCGAGACCACCTACACCTTCTCCGTCGCCGCCGGCAACAGCGCCGGGACGTCCGCGCGTTCCGCCCCGGTCACCGCCACCACCGGTCCCGACGGCCCCACCGGCCAGGACCCGACCGGCCTGCCCAAACGGGTGATGACCGGCTACTGGCACAACTTCGTCAACGGCTCCACGAACCTGCGCCTGCGTGATGTCCCCACGTCCTACAACCTGGTCGCGGTGGCGTTCGCCGAGGCCGACCGCACCCGCTGGGGCGCGGTCACCTTCGGAGTGGACCCGGGCCTGTCGACCGCACTCGGCGGGTACACCAATGCCGACCTCAAGGCCGACATCGCGACCATGCACGCCCGCGGCCAGAAGGTGATCCTGTCGGTCGGCGGCGAACTGGGCGCGGTCTGGGTCGGCGACAACGCCTCCGCGGCCATGTTCGCGAGCACGACCACCGCACTGCTGCGCGAATACGGGTTCGACGGCGTCGACATCGACCTGGAGAACGGTGTCAGCCCGACCTACATGGCGACCGCGCTGCGCGCCATCCGGGCGCAGATCGGCACGAGCCTGATCATCACGATGGCCCCGCAGACGCTGGACATGCAGTCGAACCAGGCGGCGTACTTCCAACTCGCCCTGGGGATCAAGGACATCCTGACCATCGTGCACATGCAGTACTACAACTCCGGAACCATGTTCGGCTGCGACCAGAAGTTGTACGCGCAGGGCGGCGTCGACTTCCTCACGGCGCAGGCCTGCATGCAACTCCAGGGCGGGCTGCGCCCCGATCAGGTGGCCCTGGGCGTCCCGGCCACCGGGCGCGCGGCGGGCAGCGGGTACGTCCCGCCCGGCGTGGTGAACAACGCGCTGGACTGCCTGGCCCTGGGCAACAATTGCGGGAGCTACCGGCCCACCACCACTTGGCCCGGCATCCGGGGCGCGATGACGTGGTCGGTCAACTGGGACGCGACCGCGGGCTATGGCCTGGCCAACTCCATCTCGGCGCACTTGCGCACGATGCCCTGACGCCGTCCGTCCGCACACCGGGTCACTCCCTTCGAGGACCACGGCAACTCGGCACCACGCCACTACAGCTACAGCGGACGAAGGTCCGCCCACAGCGCGACCGCACCGGTCGCGAGCGGCGCCGTCGGCACGGCGGCGCCGCTCGCCCACCACAACCCCTGCCCGGCCCGCAACGTCGGCGCGGGCGCGTCTCCTGCCGGCGTGTCGGGCGCGTCCGGTGCGGACAGCACGTACAGCACACCGGCGTGACCGGCGGGTGCCGCCACCGGCGCGGCGATCCGGTGCACCCGCGCGGCCCATCGCCCACGCCGGGTCATGATGTTGAGCACTCGGGTACCGGCGCCGAGCACGGTGGCCCGAACGGCCGACTCGCCGGAGAACGCGAAGGGTTCGCCGGTTCGGTCCAGCCGGTGGTCGAGTCCGTCGTCCCCGACCAGCCGCACGCCGCCGCCCGCGAGGAGGGTGATCGTCCGGTCCACGCCGGGGAAGGCGGAGAACGGTCCGTCGGCGGAGATCGTCGCGATGCTCGCGCGCCAGTCGAAGTCCGCCGGGTCGGCCGCGGCCTGCGTGGCGATCTCGCGGGTGTCGCCGCCGCCGTTGCGCCACCGGCCGACCGGTAGCGACTCGACGTCGAAGAGGTTGCTCACGCGGGTGCCTGTCTTCCGGTCGGGGGCGATGCGGCACCGCCATGATGCCGGCGCGCCGTCCGCTGTCCGGCCGCGCATTCCGTGCCCGGCGGCCCGCAGCCCCGGGACGTGCGGATCCGCGGGGTTCAGTCGCGTTTGGCCACGGTGAGCAGCACCGCCGAGTCCTCCAACGCCTCGAGGCTGTGTCGCGCCTTCGGGGCGACCAGGAAATCGCCGGAGCGTCCCTCCCACGACGTTTCGCCGGCGATCAGTCGGACCCGCCCGCGAAGCACCACCATGGTCGCCTCCCCGGGATTCTCGTGTTCGGCCAGCGCGGTGCCCGTCGTCAGCACGATCAGGGTCTGCCGGAGCATGTGCTCGTGGCCGCCGTACACGGTATGGGCACTACGCCCCGTCGACGCGGCTGCGGCGAGCTTGAGCAGTTCGCGGACCTGAGCATCCAAGGAGAGCTTTTCCATGCTCACAGTGTGCACACGCCCCCTCACCAAAACCCCGAACGACCCAACCGGATCGCCGCCGGACCGTCCCACACCGCTGACCATGGCTACTGTTCGGGCCATCCGCCGGCCTCCCGTCGGTGGCGGCGGGAGTGGAGCGGGCATGCGGGTGGCGGTGCTGATCGGGCTTCAGGCCGCGGGCAAGTCGAGTTTTCATCGGGCCGTCCTGGCCGGGACGCATGTGCACGTGAGCAAGGACCACTTTCCCCGCGCGCGGAACCGGCAGCGCCGCCAACAACGGCTGATCGAGGAGGCGTTGGCGGCCGGGCGGGATGTCGCCGTGGACAACACCAACCCCGCGCCGGAGGATCGGCGGCCGATCGTCGAACTCGCGCACGCCTGGGGGGCCGAGGTGGTCGCCTATTGGTTTCCGCCCGATCCGGTCGGATCGTTGGAGCGCAATGCCGTGCGGGAGGGGAAAACCCGTGTCCCGGAGGTGGGGGTTCGTGCCACGCTGGCCCGGCTGCGAGCGCCCGGCCCGGACGAGGGGTTCGATGCCCGGTACGTCGTGCGGTTCGACGGCGCCGGCGGGTTCGTGGTCCAGACGCTGAGCGAGGGGTGATTCGGGATGGATGCCGACCGGTTCGAGGCGAGCCAACGGTCGCGTGAGTGGTTCCACTCGCTGGTGCTGCTGCCCGGCGCGTGGACCGTGATCCGGGTGGACGGCCGGTCCTTCTCCCGCTTCACCGAGCAGCACT
Source organism: Embleya sp. NPDC050154 (assembly GCF_044460165.1). Taxonomy (NCBI): domain Bacteria; kingdom Bacillati; phylum Actinomycetota; class Actinomycetes; order Kitasatosporales; family Streptomycetaceae; genus Embleya; species Embleya sp. NPDC050154. The sequence goes on along the minus strand of NZ_JBITJP010000020.1, from coordinate 146,132 downwards.
TCGACAAGCCCTTCGACGAGCGCTTCGCCGCGCTCATGGGCGAGACCGCGCAGGCCCTGTTCACGGAGCTGGACGCCCGCTACGCGTACACCGAGAGCGACGAGATATCGATCCTGCTGGACCCGTCCTTCGACATGTTCGGCCGTGAGGTGGAGAAGCTGGTCTCGGTGACCGCCGGGATCGCGTCGGCGACGTTCACCCACCGCGCGGGGATCCCGGCCCACTTCGACAGCCGGATCTGGATGGGGACGGGTGTCTCCGATGTGGTCGACTACTTCTCCTGGCGCCAGGCCGACGCGGCCCGTTGCGCGCTCAACGGCTGGTGCTACTGGACGCTGCGCAAGGACGGCAGGTCTGCCCGGGCGGCCACCCACGATTTGGCGCGGTTGTCGAAGGCGGACAAGAACGAACTGCTCTTCGCGCACGGCGTCAACTTCGACAAGCTGCCCGCGTGGCAGCGACGCGGGGTCGGGGTCTGGTGGGAGAGCTTCGAGCGGATCGGCTACGACCCGGTCCGCGAGATCGAGGTCTCGGCCACCCGGCGGCGTGTGCGGGTGGAGCGGGAGTTGCCGATGAAGGACGAGTACCGCGCGCTGATCGCCGCGCTCGCCGATCCCACCCCCTGAGCCGGCCGAGAGCGTGTCTTCGATCCCCCGTCGTGGAGCTCGGCGGGGGATCGAAGACCCTAGCGGCCCCCGCACCGCCTTGCTCGGACGTCAGGCCGGTTCGGCCGGCGCCAGGGTGGCCGGAGTCGGCGCCTGCGTCGACTCCGGCGACCGCCGGCGCCGCTCCACTCGGTCCAGGTTCAGCCGCAGCAGCATTGTGACCAGTGCGGCGAGCGCGAAGCCGGCCCCGACCCAGGCGAGCCCGCGCGGCCCCGCCGCACCGAGCAGCCGGCCGCCGATGGTGGTGCCCACGGTGATGCCCAGGTTCGAGAAGGAGATGAACAGGCTGTTGCCGAACTCCGGGAAATCCCGGGCTTCGCGGCTCAGCCAGTACTGACTGACGATCAGGCCGCCGGAGTGCACCGCACCCCAGATCGGTACCGCCACCACCATCACCGCGGCGTACGGGCCGACCGCGTAGAGCAGCACGTAGACGGCCAGACACAGGACCGGGAACAGCAACACCGTGCGGATCGCGGCACGGCGCAGCAGCGCGCCGAACGCGAAGTTGCCGAGGATCATCACGATGCCGAAGGCCATCAGCAGCGCGCTGATCCAGGAGCCGTCCAGGCCGGTGACCTCACCCAGGAACTCGGCGAAGTAGCCGTAGACCGAGAACATCGCCGCGAAGACGAGGACCACCGACAGGATGGTCAGCCACATCCGGCCGCTGCGCAGCACATCGACCTGGGCGCCGTAGGTGTGTCGTCGCTCCACCGGCATGGCCGGGAGGTAGCGCAGGATGCCCAGGAACGCGATCAGGTTGACCGCGGCCCCGAACCAGAACGCCGCCTGGAGCGACAGGTGCTCGGCGAGGTATGAGGTCAACGGCACGCCGAGGGCGAAGCCGACGGTGACGCCGGCGAACACCCGGGTCGTGGCCCGGGTCGCGTCGCGTGAGGGCACCAGTCGGGCCGCGGTGGCCAGGGCGACCGAGAAGAACACCGGGTGGAACACGGCGGGGATGATCCGGAAGGCGAACATCACCTCGAACCGGGTGGTCAGCGCATATACGGCGTTGGACACGGCGAACACGGCGATGGCCGTCGCCAACACGGTCTTGCGGTTGATCCCCGACGCGAGCAGCGTCATGAACGGCCCGGATCCCGCGATCACCAGGGCGAAGACGCCGACGAGCAGGCCGGCGGTCGAGGGGCTGACGTCGAGTTCGGCCGCGACCTGGGGCAGGACGCCGACGATGCCCATCTCGGTGGTGATGATCCCGAACACGCCCAGGGCGAGGGTCGTGATCGTGAGGGAGGTGTTCTTCATCGTCGCCTTTCGGGGTCCGGCCGGGGCGGGCCCGCCGAACCGTCTGTGATACATATCGAGATATGTAGATGCATCGAGGCGTGGGGACGCCCCGTGTGGGCGTGGGCCGGCCCAAGCCGAACCGCGTCCGGTCCCGGTTGGTCGGAGCCCGGGCCCGGTCCGCTCGGAGCCGGAGTCCGGTCCGGTCAGAGCTCCGTGCGGACGTATTCGGCGAAGTCGGCGATCGCCTGTTCGTTGCGGCGGTAGTACGTCCACTTGCCGATGCGCTCGGAGTCGAGCAGCCCCGCGTCCTTGAGCGTTTGGAGATAGCCGGAGACCACCGACTGGGCGAGTCCGGCCCGCGCCTGGATGTCACCGACGCAGACGCCGATATGGAAGCCCAGGCCCTGCTGCCGGTAGGAGTCCTCGTCGAAGTACTTCGCCGGGTCCTTCAGCCAGCGCATGAACCGGAGCCTGGCCGGATTGGCGAGTGCCTTGTGTACGGCCAGCGGGTCCACGGGGCTGCCTTCCCGGGGTGTGCGAAGCCCCTGTGTGGTGCGAACACGGCGCGGATGCGGTGCGAATCGGATCTAGTTTTCTAGATATGTGAGGACCGTGTCAACCCGCGATCGGATCGGGCGCACAGTCGGAGAAATATGCGGTAAATATTCGGGAATATGCGGGTTAGTCACAGGTGCGACGGCTATCAACCAAGGGACCGCGATTCCTTGGAAAGAGGGTGGTGGACGTGTCCTCGTCGACAGCGCCATCGATTGAAAAGCACCCCGACCTCATGGACCTGCGAGCTCGCTCCGAGCGGGCCACTACCGGCCCGGTGGCGCAGGTGGCGGAAGCACTCGGTGTCCTGTGCGGTGTCTACCTGGCGGCCTCCCCGTGGATCGTCGGGTTCAACAACTTCACGACCCTGGCGACGGCCAACCTGATCACCGGTGTCGCGCTCGCGTTCCTGATGGGCGGCTTCGTCTCCGCCTATGAACGCACGCACGCGATGAGCTGGGCCGCGTTCTGCATCGGCGCCTGGACGATCGTCGCGCCGTGGGCCGTGACCGGCGCCGTCGACACCACCCGCACCATCACCAGCAACGTGATCGTGGGTGGCGTGGCGTGCCTGATGGCACTCATCCTCGCCCTGCGAGGTGTCGTCGGGTTGCGCCGCTTGTAACGATCCGAATCCGAGCAATTCGAACCAGCGATCCGATCAATCAGTGATCCGATCCGAGTCATCCGAAGTCTGAGTGATCCGAACCCAAGACCGGGCCGCCGGTCGGTCCCACCGGCGAACGGTTCGCCTCGGTGGATATCGCCCGGCGCACCTCGCCTCTCGGCCCCGTTCCGCGGTCCCGGGTGGGAGGTGGACGTCGTGGACGGACCGTCGCTTTCGGGACGGGAACGCCGCACCCTCGCGCGACTGGAGGAATCCCTCGCGGAGGACGAGCAGTTGGCCGAACTGCTGCGCGTCTTCGAGGACCCGATACCGCAACCGGATCGGCGCCGCCGTCGCGTCGGTATCCGCGCACCCGATTGGACGGCGATATCGAAGTGGACAGCCGTGGGCCTGTCCGGCGCCGCGCTCGGACTGTTGGTCGCCGCAGTGCTCGGGGGAGACCTGACCGTCGCGTCGGCCGCCATCTACGTCACGGTGGCGGCGCTGTCGGTGATCGGGGTTTTCGCCTATCTGCGGTGGTGGCGCCGGGACGGTGCGGGCGCCGGGCATGTGCCGCACCGGGCGCATCCCACCCACGTACACGGGTGGACCCGTGCGTACCATCCTCGGGCCACCGACGCTCCCGACCATCGAGCCATCGATCCGGACGACCCGGGACGGGAGCGGTGATCGAGGCGGCGGAGGCGGCCGAGGGGGCCGACGGGTGATCGAGCCGGTGCCGCCGGGCCGGGTGACCGAACCGCCGTGTCGGCCTATCCGAGCACCCGGATCGGCCGGCCGGAGCGGAACGCGGCGATGTCCTCGACCGCGTCGCGGTAGAAGATCTCGTACAACTCGCGGGTGACATAGCCGATGTGCGGGGTGAGTACGACGTTGTCCAGGTCGCGTAGCGGGTGATCGGCGGGCAGCGGTTCGGTGTCGTACACGTCCAGCGCCGCGGCGGCGATCGATCTCGCGCGCAGCGCGGCCACGAGCGCGGCCTCGTCCACGACGGGTCCGCGCGAGGTGTTGACCAGGATCGACGAGGGCTTCATCAGGGCCAGTTCGGCGGCGCCGACCAGGCCCTGGGTACGGCGGCTGAGCACCGTGTGCACGGAGAGCACGTCGGCGCGGGCGAACAACTGCTCTCGCCCCACCGCGGTCACGCCGTGTTCGCCGGCCCGGTCGGCGGTGAGGTTGTGGCTCCAGGCCACACACTCCATCCCGAACGCCTGCCCGATCCGAGCCACCTCCGTGCCCAGCCGGCCCAGGCCCAGCAGGCCGAGCACCTTGCCGCGCAGCCCGACACCCAGGCCCACCTGCCAGCCGCCCGCGCGCATCGAGCCCCACTCGGCCGGAAGGTTGCGGGCGGCGGCCAGGATCAGCGCCCAGGTCAGCTCGGCGGTCGGATACGCCACGTATCCGGTCCCGCACACCACCACGCCCAGCTCACGCGCGGCGGCCACGTCGATGGCCGCGTTCACCGGTCCGGTGGTCACCAGGAGCCGAAGGCCGGTCAGTCCTGCCAATACCCGTGCCGGAAACCGGGTGCGCTCGCGCATCGCGACGATCACCTCGAAGCCGGCCAGCGCCTCGACCACCTCCGCCTCGCCCGCGAACGGCTCGGTGAACACGCGGATCTCGGCACCCAACGAATCCCAGTCCGCCAGGCCCCGGGCCACGTCTTGGTAGTCGTCGAGGACGGCGATCTTCATGGTGCTCCCGAGGGGATCGAGCCGCGCGGCTGCGGCGATGGGCCCAGGGGGCGAGGCTATCGGGGCAGTCGGCCGATGCCGCCGACCGACAGGTGGCCCTCGGGGGTGAGCGGCTCGGTCACCGGCGCGTCCGGACGCCACAGCGGCAGCAGCACCACGCCGGGCTCGATCAGTTCCAGGCCCTCGAAGTACCCCTCGATCTCCTCCAGGGCGCGGAAGCGTCCGCTGCCCAGCCGGGTCAGGAAGATCTTCTCCAGGGCGCGTCCCTGGGGTGTGGAGTCGCAGAAGTGGGTGATGAAGATGTGACTGCCCGGCGGCAGCGCGTCACGGTAGGCGCGGACCACACCGGCCGGGTCCTCGTGGTCGCCGAGGTGGTGCAGGACGCCCACCAGGAGCAGGCCGACGGGCCGCTTCAGGTCCACGAGTTCGCGCAGCTCCCGGCGGGCGAGCACGTCCGCCGGGTCGCGCAGGTCGGCGGTGACCACGCGGGTGCGGTGGTTCTCCGCGAGCAGCGCGCGGCCGTGGGCGAGCACGATCGGGTCGTTGTCCACGTAGACGACCGAGGCGTCCGGGTTGACCGACTGAGCCACCTCGTGCGTGTTCTGCACGGTCGGCAGCCCGGATCCGAGGTCGACGAACTGGTCGATGCCCTCGGCGGCCATGTAGCGCACACCCCGAGCCAGGATGTGCCGGTTGGCCCAGGCGCCCTCGTTGGTCAGGTCCTGGAGCGCCTCGTCGGCGATCGCCCGGTCCACCGCGAAGTTGTTCTTGCCACCCAGGATGGCGTCGTAGACCCGGGCGACACTGGGCACCGTGACATCGATGCCGGTGGGCGCCCAATCCTCCGGCGACTCGCCCGCCGGCGGGGCCGAAAAGCCCCACTCGTCCTGCTCGCGCTCACCCACGGCTGCCCCTCGATCGCGGTGTCGTGGAGTCACCCGCTGTGACATCCGTGTGCGCCGACCCTATCCGAGCCTTCCTTGATTTCCGGCAACATCCGTTCCCTACCCATGAGTTCGATTCGCAGCGAACCGCTCTTCGGGAGGGAATCGGTGGATTGGTCCAGACCTTCCGAAGGCGGGCGGTACCCGGGCTCGCAGGGCCCGGGGCGAGGGTCGTACCCGGACCTGCCGGGCCTGCTCACGGGAATCACCAAGTGTTGCCGAGTCCCTTGGCAGATGTTGCCGATTCCGTGGCATGGCGCTGCGAAGTTGAATCGCTGTCAGCAGCCGGGCGACCCGCCCTCCGCGAACGCGATTTCCCTGCCCCTTCCGATTGGAGCGCGCTGATGACGCCTGCCGCGACGGCGGGACCCCGCCGACGGATCCGGATCGGTATCGACACCGGCGGAACCTTCACCGACGTGGTCGCCCTGGACGAGGAGTCCGGCGAGCTCGTCACCACCAAGACGCCGTCCACTCCCGCCGACCCGGCGGACGGCTTCATGAACGGCATCGACAAGGTACTGGGCCTGCTCGGTTGCACGGGAGCCGACGTCACCGCCGTCGCGCACGGCACCACGGTGGCCACCAACCAGCTCCTCGAGGACAAGATCGACCGCCTCGGGTTCATCACCACCGAGGGCTACGAGTACATTCTGGAGATCGCCCGCCAAGCGGTCCCGGACGGCTACGGCAACTCCTACTTCTGGGTCAAGCCGGACCGGATCGTGCCGGTCGACCTGGTGCACACGGTCGGCGGCCGGTTCGACCACAAGGGCAACGAGGTCCGCCCGTTCGACGAGGAGGGCGCCCGGGTCGCCGCCCGTCGGCTGCGTGACCAGGGCATCCTCACCATCGGCGTCTGTCTGCTGCACTCCTACGCGAACTCGGCGCACGAGGAGCGCATGCGCGAGATCCTGCGCGAGGAGCACCCCGACGCGATCGTGTCGATCAGCTCCGAGGTGTTGCGCGAGTACCGCGAGTACGAGCGTTCGATGACCACCCTCGTCGACGCCGCCGTCAAGCCGCGCGTGGCCCGCTACGTCGGCGGCATCCGTCGCCGCCTGGACGCGTTCACCACCGACGGCGAGGCCGCGCGCCGCGTCCCGTTCGCGATCATGAAGTCCAACGGCGGCGTGCTCTCCGCCGAGGAGGTCGTGCACCAGCCGATCACCACGGTCTTGTCCGGCCCGGCCGCCGGCGCCCTCGGCGCCGCGCTGATCGCCCAGAAGGCCGGCTTCGACAAGGTCCTCACCTGCGACGGCGGCGGCACCTCCACCGACGTCTCGGTGGTCCTGGGCGGCGAGCCGACGCTGACCACCGAGGGCTCGATCGGCCGCTTCCCGTCCAAGATCCCGATGATCGACGTGGTCACCGTCGGCGCCGGCGGCGGCTCGATCGCCTGGATCTCGCCCGAGGGCACGCTCAAGGTCGGGCCCCGTTCGGCCGGCGCCGACCCCGGCCCGCTGTGCTACGGCAAGGGCGGCACGGAGCCGACCATCACCGACGCGCACGTGCTGCTCGGCCGGATCCCCCCGCACCTGCTCGGCGGCGAGATTCCGCTGGACGTGGACGCGGCTCGCGAGGGCCTGACCAAGTTCGCCGCCGAACTGGGCATCGGCGTCGAGCAGTGCGCCACCGGCATCCTGGAGATCTCCGCCTGGAACCAGGCCAACGCGCTGCGCCAGATCACCGTCAAGCGCGGTCTGGACGTCCGCGACTTCACGATGGCCACCTTCGGCGGCTCCGGCTCGCTGCTCCTGTGCCGCCTGATCGACATCCTCGGCCTCGCCGGCGTCATCGTGCCGCGCGACCCGGGCAACGTCTCGGCGTTCGGCCTGCTCACCGTCGACGTGCGCTGCGACTACGTGCAGACCGCCGTCGGCGGGCACCCGGATCTCGACCACGCCAAGGTGGCGGGCATCTTCGCCGAACTGGCGGGCAAGGCGGGCGAGGCCCTGGACAAGGAGGGCTTCGCGGCCGAGGACCACCGCTACGTGCGCACCGCCGACCTGCGCTACTTCGGCCAGGCCTTCGAGGTGCGCGTGCCGGTGCCGGACGGCCCGTTCGACGCCGCGCTCGCGGACACCGTCGCCGAGTCGTTCCACGCCGCGCACGAACAGCTGTACGGCTACAACTTCCGCGGCGACGCGAGCCAGCCCGTGGAATGGGTGAACCTGCGGGTCACCGGCGTCGGCCCGATCCGCCGCCCGGAACTGCGCGAGTTGCCCGCCCGCGACAGGGACGTCGAGCGGGCCCGGACCGGCACCCGCCCGGTCTGCTTCGTGGACCGCGACGGCTACGTGGACACCGCCGTGTACGCCCGTGCCGAACTGGCTCCGGGCGACCTGGTCGCCGGCCCGGCGATCATCGAGGAGTTCGGCTCCACCATCCCGATCCACCCGGGCTTCGCCGCCCGCGTGGACGCCTACGGCAACGTCGTGGTCACCCGCGACACCACCTCGAAGGGGGCCTGACATGAGCGCCGGTACCGCCACCACCCCGCAGGACGCGCTGCACGGTGTGGACCCCGTGCTCCTGGAGATCGTCGAGGGCACGCTCGCCTCGGTCGAGATGGAGGTCGAGACCGCGATCGGTCGCACCTCCCGCTCGCCGATGATCCGCGACGCGCACGACTTCCGCGCCGGAATCCACGACCGCAAGTTGCGCAAGCTCACCGGCCGTTCGTACTCGGCGTTGGTACACCCGGTGGCCCGCGACTTCCCGCTGGAGACGATGCGTCCCGGAGACGTGTTCTTCCACAACGACGTCTACGAGTCGGAGGGCGGCATCGGCCACCTGCCCGACCTGTGCGTCACCGTCCCGGTCTTCGCGGACGGGCAAGTGGTCGCCTTCGTGCAGGCGTTCGGTCACCACGACGACATCGGTGGTTGTTGCCCCGGATCGATGCCCTCGGGCGCGACCAGTGTGTACGAAGAGGGCCTGATGGTCCCGCCGATCAAGCTGTGGGACCAGGGCGTGCCGAACCAGGCCGCGCTGCGCATCATGACCCGCAACTCCCGGATGCCCGACTCGCTCGCCGCCGACCTGGACGCCGAGTGCTCGGCGTGCCTGATGGGCTCGCGACGACTGGGTGAACTCTTCGAGCGCTACGGCCGGGAGACGGTCGAGGCGTGCTTCGACGCGATCCTGGACAAGACCACCGAGACCTACCGGCGCGAGATCCTCGCCAAGATCCCGGACGGCGAGTACGTGTGGGAGGACTACGCCGAACACGACGGCGTGGACGAGCCGATGCTGCACACGCAGCGGATCACCCTGACCAAGACGCCCGAGAAGATCGTCATCGACTTCACCGGCACGTCCAAGCAGGCCAAGGGCCCGATCAACCACTGTGGCGACTACGCGGACGGCAACTTCCTCAAGAAGTGGCTCGCGCCGATCCTGCGCAACCTCGCGGACACCCCCGAGCGGATGGCCGAACTCGACGTCAACGAGGGCGTGGTGCCGCTGATCGAGATGAAGTTCCCGGAGAAGGGCACGCTGCTCACGCCGATCTTCCCGGCTCCGACCAACGCCCGTACGTTCGTCATCCTGCGCCTGCTCGGCGTGCTCTCCGGCGTGCTGGCCAAGGCGGTGGACGGCAAGATGCCCGCCGACCAGGAGACGATCCGCTACACCGGCGTGTACGGGCACGACGCGGACGGCCGCTCGTACCTGATGCGTGAGGTGCTCGGCGGCGGCTCGGGTGGGCGCTACTACGCGGACGGCGAGGACACCATCCACGTGGTGCCCGACTCGCGCAACCTGCCCACCGAGTTCACCGAGTCGCGCTTCCCGTTCCTGGTCGAGCGGCTGGGTCTGGCCACCGACTCGGGCGGCCCCGGACAGTTCCGCGGCGGCCTGGGCTACGAGAAGCACATCCGGATGTTGCTCGACGCGTCCTTCATGTCCATCGCGGACCGCTCGATCCTGTCCTGCTGGGGTGTCAAGGGCGGCAAGGCCGGGCGCTCCTTCCAGGTGGTGATCGACCCGGGCGGCCCGAACGAGCGGGAGATGGACGGCCTGGTCGACGACGAACCGGTCAAGGCCGGCGAGGTGATCCGGATCCGGACCACCGGCGGTGGCGGCTGGGGCGACCCGCTGGACCGCAAGACCGAGTCGGTACTGCGTGACGTGCGCTGGGGCAAGGTCTCGCGCGGCGCGGCGACCGACGACTACGGCGTCGTGCTCACCGGCGAGGGCGACGACCTCGCGGTGGACGAGGCGGCGACCGCCGCACTGCGGGCGTCGGTGCGCGCGGCGCGGCCCGAGGTCGAGCCGTTCTTCGACCGGGGTCCCGGCTACGCGCGGTTGTCCGGCGGGGAGGCCTACCCGGCGGTGGACCTGCTGTAGCGGCACACGAACCGGCCGCGCCTCCCTCGCGATCGGGAGGCGCGGCCTTTCGTCGTGTGCCGTCGGTGGTTCGGGTGTGTCCTCAGCGGCGGGTGAAGTCGACGTCCTCGGGCGCGCGGTTCGGCCAGGTCAGCCGGGTCGGCGCGGCGGGGGTCTCGGCGACCACGCGGCCTCGGGAGATCACGTGGCTCGGACGCACCTGGCGGCGCAGGACGTCGAAGGGCGAATCGGCGGGCAGCAGCAGGAAGTCGGCCGGACGACCGACGGCCAGGCCGTACCGCTCGCCCAGGTTCAGCACCCGGGCGGCCCGCTCGGTGACCATCGCGAACGCCTCGTCCATCTCGTCCTGCCCGGAGAGTTGCGCGGCCAGGACGCCGGCGTGCGCGACCTGGATCGGGTTGGCCGTGCCGAGCGGGAACCACGGATCCATCACGTCGTCGTGGCCGAACGCGACGTTGACCCCGGCCGCCAGCATCTCCTTGACCTGGGTGAGGCCGCGTCGTTTGGGATAGTCGTCGAAGCGGCCCTGCAGGGTCAGGTTCACCATCGGGTTGCAGACCAGGTGGATGCCCGAACGGGCCACGATCCGGCGGAGCTTGCGACTGTAGGCGCCGTTGTACGAGCCCATCGCGGTGGTGTGGCTGGCGGTCACCCGGCCGGCCAGCCCGGTGCGGTGCGCCAGGGTGGCGACCACCTCGACGAAGCGGGACTGCTCGTCGTCGATCTCGTCGCAGTGCACATCCACCAACAGGCCGTGCCGCTCGGCCAGTTCGAAGAGAATCCGCAACGAGCGCACACCGTCCTCGCGGGTGTCCTCGAAGTGCGGAATCGCGCCCAGGACGTCGGCGCCGGCGTCGACGGCACGGGCCATCAGGCGCTCACCGCCGGCACAGGAGACGATGCCCTCCTGCGGGAATGCCACGATCTGCAGGTCGAGCACGTCCCGCACCCGCTCGCGCAACTCGACCAGTGCGTGCAGGGCGGTCAGTTCGGGATCGGTGACGTCGCAGTGGCTGCGCACGTGCAGTACGCCGTGCGCCACCTGCCAGCGCAACACCTGCTCGGCACGGGCCAGTACGTCCTCGCGGGTGAGCAGGGCCCGGCGCTCGGCCCACCGTTCGATGCCCTCCCACAGCGTGCCGGAGATGTTCCAGCGGGGTTGTCCGGCGGTCAGCGCGGTGTCGAGGTGGATGTGCGGCTCGACGTAGGGCGGGGTGGCCAGGGCGCCGGCCGCGTCCAGCACGGGTCCGACCGGGGGAGTGGCTCCGGTGGGGGTGATGCGGGTGACGACGCCGGCGTCGACCGCGATGTCCACGGGTTCGGTGCGGCCGGGAATCCGGCAGTCGGTCACGGTGAGGGTGTTGTCCTGCATGTCGGATCGCTCCAGGAGTTCAGCGTTCGGCGGGATTCGGTTGGCGCGCTGCTCGTTCGCGGCGGCCGAGCAGCAGGTACAGGCCGCCCGCGACCAGTGCGCCGGCCAGCCAGGACAGGTCCACATTGCCGATCGCCCGGGCTCCCGGGCCGCGCAGCGCCTGCGGCACGCCGTACTCGAAGCACCAGGTGGCGACCATTCCGCACACCAGTGCGACGATCGCCGACCAGCGCACGTCGGCGAACAGGCCGCGACGGGGCTCGGCGTACAGGGCGGGCACGTCGATGCGCTGCCGGGCGAACACGTAGAAGTGCACCAGCATCACCGCCGCCCACGGCGCGACCCACGTGACCATGCCCGCGAGCCAGGTGTCGAGGGTGTGCGCCAGGCTCGCCCGGAACACCAGGAACAGCGTGAAGACCGTGGCGAACGCGCCCACCAGACAGGACAACACGCGCCGGGAGACCTTGATGTCCAGGGTCTGGGCACACAACGAACAGCTGTACAGGTTCAGGATGTTCGTGGCGATCGGTCCGTGCAGGACGAGCAGCAGCACCGGGATGGCCAGGCCGCCGAACGAGTCGACGATCAGCCGTCCCGGGTCGGCCTTGGCGTTCACCGTGGCCAGCGAGGCGCCGAGCACGCCGAGCCAGACCACCGGGAGGAACTGGCCGAGCACGCTGGCCGCGTACAACCTGCGTCGTGAGGTGGCGCGGGGCACGAAGCGGGAGTAGTCCGACGCGTAGGCGAACCAGGTGATGCCCCAGCCGACGCCGATCGCGGTCATCACCGTGCTCATCGCCGACCAGCGGTCACCGCCGCTCAACGTGCTCGCGTGGCCCCAGTCGATGTCCAGCCGGGTCCAGGCCACCACGGTCATCGCGGCCAGCACCACCAGGGTCGCGGGCACAGTCCAGCGCTCGAAGTCGGCGATCGCGCCGAAGCCGGACGCGGCGATCGCGATCTGGGTGGCCATCACCACCAGCACGACCACGACCTTGGTGCCGTTGCCGCCGACGTAGCCGACGCTGTCCAGCAAAGCCATCACCAGGTCCAGCACGATCCAGGTGTTGATCGCGCACCAGCCGGCCGAGATCACCCCCTGGACGGCGGCGGGCAGATACGCGCCGCGCCGGCCGAAGGCGGCCCGGGCCAGCACCATCTGGGTCACCCCGGTGCGCTGGCCCATCAGCACGAACAGGCCGAAGACGCCCATGCCCACCAGATTGCCCACGACCAGGACCAGGACGGTGTCGAGCAGACCGAGGCCGAGCACGATACCCAGCGCGCCGAGCACCCAGTTGATCGGTGCGATGTTGGCGCCCGCCCAGATCCAGAACTGGTGCGCGGGGGTCGAGTCGCGGGCCTCGTCGGGCACGGGTTCCAGGGATTGGGTGTGGTCGACGGCTGGTGTGGGTCGGGCCGGTTGCGCGGGTTCTTCGAGGATTGCCACGGAGACCTCCGGTGGGGCGGAGCGGAGCACGGCGGTGGGCTGGAGTGGGGCGGTGTCGAGGATGGGACGGGTCGGTGATGTGGGGTGATCACCGAAGGTTCCTCGGCCCGGGAGGTCGTGACAACGGACACGGTGACCGGGATACTGGCGCATCTTCCGGACGGAGTGTCCATGACCTTGGGACTACGAGAGGTCCTCGACCACCCGGTGATGCGCCGAGCCGACCCGGTCGTGCCGGACCCGGGGGCGGATCTGGAGCGGCCGGTGCGCTGGGTGCACTCCAGCGAGATCTACGAGATCGCGCCGCTGCTGCGAGGCGACGAGCTGCTGCTCACCACCGGTCTGGGCCTGGCCGGGCGGGACGCCGGCGAGCGCCGGCGCTATGTCGTCGACCTCGCGCAGGCGGGGGTCGCGGGGGTGGCGCTGGAGGTCGGACGTACGTTCGGTGAGGTGCCGGCGGACGTGTTGCGGGTGGCCGCCGAGGTGGGACTGCCGCTGGTCGTGCTCCGCGGGATCGTGCCGTTCGTGGAGATCGCCGAGGCGGTCAACGCGGCCATCCTGGACTCGGCGGTGACCCGGCTGCGGCACGTCAACGAGATCGTCCGGGTGTTGTCCGGCGTGCTCGCGCGCGGCGCGGGCGTGGACGAACTGACCCGCACCCTGGCCCGGCTCACCGACCGACCGGTGGTGCTCGCGGGCATCGACGGCACGATCACCGCGTGGGCGGGCACCGACACCCCGGGTCACGTGGCGGCGAGGCCGGCGGCGAGCGCCGGCGTCGAACTGCGCGGGTCGTTGTGGGGGCGGTTGTTGCTGGGGCCGACCGGATCCGGCGCGGCGGCGTGGACGGGTGTCGCTCCCCAGGCCGGCGGTGCCGCGGGGGTGACCGGCGACGATGCCGAGGACCGCGCGTCCGTCCGGTCGTGGTCGGGCGCGGCCATCGGGCTCGCGGACGAGGTGGCCGAGCACGCGGCGCGGGTGTTCGCGCCGGCGCTGTTGCGGCTGGCCGATCGGGACGGGTGGGTCGGGCGCGAGCGGCGCGAACTCGTGGAGGGACTGCTGCGGGACGCGTTGCCGCCGCGCGAGGTGGCGGCGCGACTGACGGTGTGCGGCCTGGTCCCGGCCGGTACGGCGGCCTGGGCGAGCGTCGCGCTGAAACTGCCGGATCCGGTGCGTGCGGTGACGGTGCTGTACGAGGGGCTGCGCGCGTGCGGCGGCCGGGGGCTGGTCAGCGACGGGCCGGACGGTGCGTACGCGCTGATCGCGCTGGACCGGGACACGCACGTGGCCGAACTCGCCGCCCGCCTGGGTCTGCCCGCGGCCACGGGGGACGAGCCGACCGCCGCGCTGGGGCCGCTGGTGCGCGATGTCGCCCGGGTCGGGCACAGCCTGCGGGCCGCGCGGGACACCCTGCGGCTGGCCCGGCGGGTCCGGTCGGTGCGCCCCGAGCCCGTCGCCGACACCGTGCTCGCCGACGCCTGGGCGCTGGAGCGGGTGCTGGACCGGCTCACCCCCGAGGACCTCGCCGACCTGGTCGAGGACCAACTCGGCCCCCTCCTGGCCTCGGACTCCGCACGCGGCACGGGCCTGGTGGACACCCTCGAGGCGTACCTGCGCTGCGGCTGCTCCAAGACCGAAACCGCCGGCGTCCTGTTCCTGCGCCGCCAGTCGGTACACCAACGCCTGGCCCTGATCGAATCCCTCCTCCGGGTCAGCCCCGACGCCCCCGACCGCCAGGGCCCCCTGCGCGCGGCTCTCACCGCCCGAGCCCTCCTGACCACCCGAGGCCCGCACCCGACCTGACCGACCCGGCGTGTCGCGGTGCTCGCCGGCCGGCTGCCTACAGGAGGTCTTTCATGAATTCGGTGGGCCAGGCCGCGGAAAAGGGTTTCGGAAGCCAGACCGGTTCGCCGACCCGGAAGACGGCGGGTTCGGGGTAGACGCCGTTGGTCGCGTCCCGGAAGAGCAGCACCTCGGCTTTGCGACGGTCGACGACCAGGTACAGCGGGATCCCGCCGGCGGCGTACTGGCGTGGTTTGGCGGCCGGGTCGTCACGGTCGAGATCTTCGCGCCGGGTGGAGTTCGTCGTCACCTCGGCCAGCAGGAGGATCCCGGTGGTGGACATGGCCCTGCGGCTCTGACCAGGACGCGACGGGAGGGATCGAACACGACCAGGTCCGGGGTGCGCTCTGACGCACCGACTTCCACCGAGGTGTTCTCGCGCAACGCCCAGGCGGTGGTGCCGTGTCTGGGCAGGCCGGTGAGAAAGGTGCGCAGGTCGTCCAGAATGTCACCGTGCGGCGCGTCGGGAGCGGTCATCATCACGATGCCGTGCGGCGTCGACTCGAAGGTCACCGGTTCGGACAACGCGGCAAGCTCCGGCACCTCGCGTACGTGGTCGAGAATGCGGCCGGCGACGAAGGCGATGTAGTCGGGGTCGTGGACGTCGGGAGCATGTCCGGATTCGCCGGGATCCATGTGCGCAGTCTAGTGATCCGGTCCGGGATTCCCTGGCTGTAAGGGTTCACTTGGCGATCGACGGCGTGAGGGGCGCGGGCGTTGTGCTCGACTCGCTGGGGGACTCTGCCTTCGGCAGGATGTGCCCGATTTCGGGGGTGGGTGTTGGCGAGGGCGGACGGTGATGGGGGTGGGTCGGCTGCCTAGCGTGAGTGCATGATCGTGATCACTGGTGCGGCGGGGAAGACCGGGCGGGCGCTGACCTGGGCGTTGGCGGAGCGTGGGGCTCGGGTGCGGGCGTTCGTGCGGCGGCCGGAGCAGGTCGCGGTGGCGGTCGCGGCCGGGGCGAGCGAGATCGTGGTGGGCGATGTGGGCGAGCCGGCGGATCTGGACGAGGCGTTGCGTGGGTGTTCGGCGATCTACCACATCGCGCCGAACGTACATCCGGACGAACCCGCCATCGGCCGGGCGGTGATCGCGGCGGCGCAGCGGGCCGGCGTGGAGCGATTCGTCTTCCATTCCGTGCTGCGCCCGCAACTGCGCGCGATGCCGCATCACGAGGCGAAGGCGCGGGTCGAGGAGGCGCTGTTCGAGTCGGGCCTGGCGGTGACCGTGCTGCAGCCGGGGCCGTACCAGCAGAACACGCTCGACGCGCGCGAGGCGATCGTGCGGATCGGCGACTTCGCCGTGCCGTATCGGGTGGACGCGCCGTTCGCCGCCGTCGACCTGCGCGATGTCGCGCAGGCGGCGGCCGTGGTGTTGTGCGAGGACGGCCACGAGGACGCGGTGTACGAACTGGCCGGCCCGGAGGCGTTGACCCCTCGGTTGATCGCCGGGCACCTGGCCGAGGTGCTGGGTCGCCCGGTGACCGCGCGCCGGATCGACCCGCGGGACTGGTACGAGGAGGCCCGTGCCGGCGGATTGTCCGGCTACCCGCTCGAGACCCTCACCGCGATGTTCGCGTTCTACGACCGGCACGGCCTGACCGGCAACCCGCGCACCCTCGCCGCGCTGCTCGATCGTGCGCCGACCCGCTTCGCGGACTTCGCCCGCCGGGTGTTCGGGCCCGACGACGCGCACTACGCGCCGGGCTTCCAACGCCAAGTATTGCCAAGTGAGCGCGATTCGTTGGGCAGTAACTGACGGCGAGCAACGCCCGCGAGCGGCCTAGCTTGGACGCATTCGGAGTCGGAGCGCAGATCGCACCGCGCCCCACGCTCGGCCATACGTACCGCACACCCGCCTCGCGCACACGCACCGCACACACCGCATACACGCACCGACATACGCACTGCCACCACGCGTCACGCACCACACCCGTACACCGCACGGATGCCCGGATGGACGGACGCGCAACGCCGCATACCTGCAGAAAGGGGTGTTTCGACGTGAGCGGACCGCTCTGCGACCTCGTCGTGCTCGACCTCTCCCGCGCCCTCGCCGGCCCGCACGCCGCGATGATGCTCGGCGACATGGGGGCCCGTGTCATCAAGGTGGAGAACCCGGACGGTGGGGACGACACCCGCGGCTGGGGTCCGCCGTTCGTGGGGGCCGAGGACGCACGGGAGTCGACGTACTTCCTGTCCTGCAATCGCAACAAGGAGTCGATCGTCCTCGACCTGAAGACCGAGGAGGGCCGGCGGACGCTGGCCCGATTGATCCGGCACAGCGACGTGCTCGTGGAGAACTTCCGCACCGGCGTGCTCGATCGACTCGGCTTCCCGATGGAGGAGCTGACCCGGCTCAACCCGCGCCTGGTGGTGCTGTCCATCACCGGTTTCGGCCACGACGGCCCGCAGGGCGGCCGGCCCGGCTACGACCAGATAGCCCAGGGCGAGGCCGGTCTGATGAGCCTGACCGGCCCCGGCCCCGACGACCCCACCCGGATCGGCGTGCCGATCGGTGACCTGCTGGCCGGGATGTACGGCGCCTACGGCGTGGTCGCCGCGCTGCACGAGCGCGAGCGCACCGGCCTGGGCCGGGTCGTGCGCACCTCGCTGCTCGCCGCGATCGTCGGTGTACACGCCTTCCAGGGCACCAACTACACCGTGGCCGGCCAGGTCGGGCACGCGCAGGGCAACCTGCACCCCTCGCTCCAGCCGTACGGCTCCTACCGCTGCGCGGACGCGATCATCCAGGTCGCGGTGGGCAGCGAGAAGTTGTGGGCCAAGTTCGCGCCGATGGTCGGCCTGGCCGTGGACGACCCGCGCTTCGCGGTCAACGCCGACCGGGTGGTCAATCGGGCCGAACTCGCGGACGCGATCAACGCCGCGTTCGGCGAGCGCGCCGTGGACGAGCTGCTTCCGGAACTGGCCGCCGCCGGCATACCGGCCGGCGAGGTGCGCACGATCGACCGGGTCTACGAGTGGGACCAGACCAAGTCGCAGGGTCTGCTGCTCGACGTCATGCACAGCACCCTCGGTCCGATCACGCTGCCCGGCCCGCCGATTCGGCTGGACGGAGCGGGCGACACGGCGGACGGCGGTCGGCGCCGGCACGAGGCGCCGCCGACGCTGGGCCAGCACACGGACAGCGTGCAGGCGTGGCTCGACGCCGAGGACGCCCGCGCCCTGCACGCCGCGCGGCGCGCATGAGCACCGCGCCCGTGCCGGCGACCGCGTCCACGCCCGCACCGGTACCCGCACCGACCCGCCGCACCCGCGTCGGCGCGCACGCGCTGATCGGCCTGGTCCTGGACCCCGACACCTGGACGAGCTGGGACACCGCACCGCATCGCCCGGAGCGCCTGGACGCGGGCTACGTCGACGAACTGCGCGCCGCCGAAGCCAAGAGCGGCGTGGACGAGTCGGTGGTCACCGGTGAGGGACGCATCCAGGGCCGCCGAGTGGCGGTCGTGGCCTGCGAATTCGACTTCCTGGCCGGCTCGATCGGGGTGGCCGCGTCCTCGCGCCTGGTCGCCGCGGTCGAACGCGCCACGGCCGAGCGGCTGCCGCTCGTCGCGTCGCCGACCTCCGGCGGCACCCGGATGCAGGAGGGCACCGTCGCCTTCCTCCAGATGGTCCGGATCAGTGCCGCGGTCGCCGCGCACAAGAGCGCCGGTCTGCCGTATCTGGTCTACCTGCGCGGGCCCACCACCGGTGGTGTGCTCGCCTCGTGGGGCTCGCTGGGCCACGTCACCGCCGCCGAACCCGGCGCGTTGATCGGTTTCCTCGGCCCGCGCGTGTACGAGGCTCTGCACGGGCAACCCTTCCCCGAGGGTGTCCAGGTCGCGGAGAACCTGTACGCGCACGGTCTGGTGGACGCCGTCGTCGAGCCCGATCGGCTCGGCGAAGTGGCCGCACGCGTCCTCGACATCGTCACCGCGCCGCGCGAACACCTGCCCGACGTCGCACCGTTGCCGGTCGAGGATCTGGCCGACGTTCCGGCGTGGACCTCGGTCGAACTCTCCCGTCGCGCCGAACGCCCGGGTGCCCGCGCCTTGTTGCGCCACGCGGCGAGCGCGGTGGTGCCGCTGCACGGCACCGGTCAAGGTGAGAGCGACCCGGGTCTGTTGCTCGCGCTGGCCCGATTCGGCGGCGCGCCGTGCGTGGTCCTGGCCCAGGACCGGGCCCGGCAATCCAGTCACGGCCCGTTCGGCCCGGCCGGTCTGCGGGTGGCCCGACGCGGCATGCGGCTGGCCGCCGAGCTCGACCTGCCGCTGGTCAGCGTGGTGGACACCGGCGGCGCGGCACTCAGCCGCGAGGCCGAGGAGGGTGGGCTGGCCGGCGAGATAGCCCGGTGCCTGGCCGAACTGGTCACCCTGCCCACGCCGACGCTGTGCCTGCTGCTCGGGCAGGGCGCGGGCGGCGGCGCGATGGCCCTGCTGCCCGCCGACCGGGTGTTGTGCGCCCAGCACGGCTGGTTGTCCCCGCTGCCGCCCGAGGGCGCGTCGGCGCTGCGCTATCGCACCCCCACCCGGGGTGCGGAGATCGCCGCCGCGCAGGGCATCCGGTCGCTGGACCTGCTGCGTGACGGGGTGGTGGACCGGATCGTGGCCGAGCGGCCGGACGCGGCCGACGAGCCGGTCGCGTTCCTGGCCCGACTGGCCCAGGTGTTGGAGTACGAATTGGTCGGACTGTTGCGCCGACCGACGGCCGAGCGGCGTGCGGCACGGCTGGAACGGTACGCGCGGCTGGGCTGCTGAGGCCCGCGGGCGGTACGTACCGCTCGGCAAGTTCTGCCAGATCGATTGGGTTTTGTGGTCAACAAGCTCCCAAGCCATCGACCTGGTCACCCGCTTAGAGTCCCAAGTCCCGGACGGGACGGCCGGGACTCCCGCGTACGACAGGAACAGGAGAGTTCGACACATGCCAACTCCCCGCACCGGGAGAGTACTCATCGCCCTCGGCGGAAACGCCATGACGGGACCCGATGGGAGTGCCACTCCCGACGCCCAGCGGGCCGCCGTCGCGGTGGCGATGGAAGCGGTGGCCGACCTGATCGCCTCCGGCGTCGAGGTGGTGCTCACCCACGGCAACGGACCACAGGTGGGCAACCTGCTGGTCAAGAACGAACTCACCGCGCACGTCGTGCCCCCGGTGTCCCTGGACTGGTGCGGCGCGCAGACGCAGGGCACCCTCGGCTTCACCATCGTCTCCGCGTTGGAGGCCGCGCTGCGCCGCCGCGGGCAGGCGGCGCCGGTGGCCGCCGTGGTCACCCGCACGCTCGTGGACGCCGCCGACCCGGCGTTCGAGCACCCCACCAAGCCGGTCGGCCGGCATCTGCCGCAGGCCGAGGCGGAACGCTTCGTCGCGCTCGGCCAGCACTGGGAGGACCGGGGCGCGAAGGGCTGGCGACGGGTCGTACCCTCGCCCGATCCGCTGGAGGTGGTCGACGCGCCGGCCATCTCGACCCTGGTCGCGGCGGGCTTCGTCACGGTCGCGGCCGGTGGCGGCGGCATCCCGGTGGTGCGCGACGCGGACGGCGCCGAGCGCGGCGTGGAGGCGGTCCTGGACAAGGACCTCACCGCGGCCCTGCTCGCGGCGTCGGTGGACGCGGACGTGCTGGTGATCGCCACGGACGTGCCCAACGCGATGCTCGACTACGGCACCGCGAACGAGCGGGTGATCGGCCGGGTCACCCCCGAGGAACTGCGCGCGCACGCCGCGGCCGGCCAGTTCGCCGGTGGCAGCATGGGGCCCAAGGTCGAGGCGGCGGTGCGCTTCGTCGAGAAGGGCGGCCGGCGCTCGGTGATCACGTCGTTGGATCGCATCACCGCCGCGGTGGCGGGCGAGTCCGGGACGGTCGTGGAGCCGGGCGCCTGACGGGGCGTCGGCGGTTTCCGACGTGGTCGACGAAGTACAAAGAACTCAACGAACTCCAATGAACGAGGTGGAACGAGTGCCCAGGCCGATCGAGGTTCACAAGGTCGCCATCGAGAGCGTCACCGACGCGTCCGGATTGGCCAAGCTCATCGACGACGGCGTGTTCGCCGCGGATGATGTGCTCGCCGTCATCGGGAAGACCGAGGGCAACGGCGGGGTCAACGACTACACCCGCATTCTGGCCGACCGCGCCTTCCGCGAGGTGCTGGTCGCCAAGGGCAAGCGCTCGGCCGAGGAGGCGCAGCAGGTCCCGCTGGTGTGGTCCGGTGGCACCGACGGCGTGATCTCCCCCCACGCGACGGTCTTCGCGTACGCGCCGGAGAACCGCTACCAGCCCACCGACGAGCCGCGCGTGTCGGTCGGCGTCGCGATGAGCGAGCAGATCCTGCCCGAGGACATCGGCCGTGTGCCGATGGTGGAGAAGGTCGCCGCGGGCGTACGCAAGGCGATGGCCGTCGCGGGCATCACCGACCCGGCCGACGTGCACTACGTGCAGACCAAGACGCCGCTGCTGGTGCTGGACACCATCAACGACGCCAAGGCGCGCGGGTTCGACGTGTGGACCGAGGACACCCTCAAGTCCATGGACGTCTCCAACTCCACCACCGCGCTGGGCATCGCCGTGGCGCTCGGCGAGATCGAGCTGCCGACCGCCGAGCAGATCCACCGCGACCTGTCGCTGTACTCGTCGGTGGCGTCCTGCTCCTCCGGCGTCGAGCTGGACTGCGCGCAGATCGTGGTGGTCGGCAACGTGCGCGGCGTCGGCGGTCCGTTCCGGGTCGGCCACGACGTGATGAAGGACGCGCTGGACGCGGACGGCATCTGGTCCGCGATCCGCTCGGCCGGCATCGACCTGCCGGAGCGCCCGCACACCTCGGACCTCGGCGACCGGCTGGTCAACGTGTTCCTCAAGTGCGAGGCGGACCCGAGCGGCAGCGTGCGCGGGCGGCGCAACATCATGCTCGACGACTCGGACGTGCACTGGCACCGGCAGATCAAGGCCACCGTCGGCGGCGTGACCGCGTCCGTCACCGGCGACCCGGCCGTGTTCGTCTCGGTCGCCGCCGTTCACCAGGGCCCCTCCGGCGGCGGGCCGGTCGCGGCCATCGTGCGGATGGACTGACCCACCCCGCAACCCCTCCACCGGCCACCGCCCCCTCGTCCCGGGGCGGTGGCCGGCGGCATGTGGCGAGCGTCGGCGCCGACCTCGGCCTCGGCACCGGACCGCTCGACCGGAGCGACGGACCCCGGACTCGGACGGGGCCTAGTCCTCCGAGCGGCCGCCGAAGCACCAGTCGTGGACTTCGATGCCCCGGTACAGGCCGGCCCGCGCGTACGGTCCCTGGGCCAACAGGTCCTCCGCGGCGGCGCGGTCCGGTAGTTCGGCCAGGATCGCGGTGCCCAGCCAGTCCTGGGCGTCGTCGTCGGAGAGCAACGGCCCACAGACGATCAGGTTTTCCCGGTAGTCGCCGTGGAGTAGCCGGCGGAGTTGCTCCGCCCGCAGTCGGTCACGGGTCGCGGTCATGCCCGCCTTGGCGTGGCCGAGGATCAGGAATCGCGGGTGGCGCTCCGAACTCCCTTCGAAATCCCACATTTTCCGGCCGAGCGTGTTGTGCCAACGCCGGATCAGCACCTCTGCCTCGTACACGCCCGCCCGGTGGTTCGGCTCCGCGAACGCGAACACACGCGCGGCCTCGGCGTCCGGCAGGTCGACGATGTGGACGCTGCCGGTCACCGTCTCCCCGTCGGGGGCGAACGTCGGCCCGCGGGCGATCATCCCCTCGGCGTACTCGTCCATGAACGACCAATGGGCTTCCTGAAGTTCGTCACGCAGGGCCCTGGTTCCCGGCTTGTCGCGACAATAGAAGAGGTACTCCATGTCGATCCCCCATGAGTCACGCCGTCGTCGGCACGCACAGTACGGGAGCCCGCCCGCCCTGTCGATCAACCCGTGCCGCCCTCGACCCGGTGCACGGCATCGACCCCACGGCTGCCTCGGGACGCTTATCCCGTCACGGCGAGTCATTGCCGCGCAGGGAATCATGGGGATATTTCTACGCTTATACGCCGACTCCTTCCTTCAGGGTGGTTCCCGAATGCTTTCCGAGTGGCTCCCGGGCGAGGTGATCATTTTGCGCTGTCATGCAGCTGCAAGATCGCTCAAAACTCGTCGTATCCACACGGGAAAGCAGGAGTATGAGCAGATTCGGGTTTGCGAAAACCGCATCGGCCATCGCGTTGACGACTTCGGGGTTGCTTCTGGCCGCGAGCGGCACGGCCCGGGCGGAAGCCAACTACGACCAGATCACCATGCTGAAGCAGGAGAAGAGCCAGTGGTGCTGGGTCGCCTCCGGGCTCACCATCGCCAAGTACCAGGGCTACGGCACCACCCAAACGGACTTCTGCACTCGGGCCGCCGGGCGTAACAGCAATCTGAGCTGCGACAACCAGCCCGCGACGCTCCAGGACATGGCGAACGGCTGGGCGAGCCTGGGCATGAAGCAGACCGGCATCGGCCTCTCCAGCGCCGCCTCGTTCAACCAGGTGAGCACCGACGTCAAGGCGGCCCGGCCGATCGGCGCCCGCATCGGGTGGGCGTCCGGCGGTGGCCACATGAACGTCGTCTACGGCTACGACACGTCGAACAACACCATCGCCGTCGGCGACCCGTGGCCGAACACCACCACCTACACGTGGTGGAACTACAACGACTACGTGAGCAACAACTCGTTCAAGTGGACCCACTCCCGGATCAACATCTCCCAGTAGAAGGCGGGCGACATGCAAAACCGAGGCACGTCCACCACTCGGGAGAGAAATCGTTTCTCCCGCCTGTCCACCGTTGTGGCGGTGAGCGCATCCGCACTGCTCACCGCCATCGGCCCGGCCGGCGCGGTCGACATCCCCGATCAGCAGGCCGCGCTCGATCTGGTGAAGTCGGCCGGCGTGCACGACGCCGTCTGTCGCTTCCTCGGCGTGCCGCTGCCCGAGGGCGGCCCCGGGGCGGCGCCGGTGACGATTCCGGACAAGGCCGATCCCTGCGAGGGCCTGCCGGCGTTCACGGTGAAGGACCCTCTGGTGGTGAACCAGATCACGCCGGGCTTCGTCGCGGGAACGGCCCTGCCGATCGCCACCCAGGCGATCGCGCTGAGCCATCTCGTGTCCTCGCTGGATGTCACCGTCAACGGCCGCAATGCCACCGTCATGCTCGCCCCGACCCAGGGCGGCGGCTGGCACCTGGCGGCCGTCCGCGACGGCGACAGCGACACCACGTACGCCGGTAAGGCCGGCGTCGGAGCCCTGGTGTTCACCGAGCCCCAGCTGCAGGCGTGGTACCGGCTCAAGGTCACCACCGTCGAGCCACTCAACGACCAGGCCAAGGAGGGTCTGGGCGGGCAGTCCTCACTCTCGCTCGGCGACTACCAGAAGCTGGTCAAGGCCCGCTACGCCGACAAGTTGCCCGGCTCGGACTACGACACCAACGGCGTGTCCAGCGGTTACACCACCGCCGACACGGCGGACGACTCGTCGTCGGCGACGCCACTGATCGTCGGCGGTTCGAGCGCGGCACTCGTACTCGCGGGCGGTGCCGTCGTCCTCCGCCGCCGGCGGCGCGAGAACACCGGCTGAACGCGGTCCCTTCGCCCCGGCGCCCCGGCACAGGCGGGGCGCCGGGGCGAAGCCGCTCCTGCGACACGGCGGCCCGGAGCGGCGACCGGTGTGCAAGTGGCCCGAGTGGTAAAGCCGTTGAGCGCGCTCGCCGACCCGGTGAGAACGTCCCTGGTAGGGTCCGCCGAGGGTTTTGCCACGCGATGGAGATGGTGCATGAAGCTGCTCCCGCTGTTCCTGCGGCGGCCGATCGAAGCGGTGTACGAACGCCGACTGGCCGCCACCCTGATAGGTCTGCCGCGCCCACGGCACGTCGGGATCATGCTCGACGGCAACCGGCGCTGGGCCCGAAAGGCGGGGCACGCGGACGTCCGGGAGGGGTACCGGGCGGGTGGCGCCAAGGCGACCGAGTTCCTGGGGTGGTGCACCGCCGCGGGAATCGAGCACGTGACCCTCTTCATGCTCTCCGACGACAACCTCGGCCGACCCGCGGAAGAGCTCGGCCCGCTGATCGAGATCATCGAGGAGACCGTCCGGGACATCACGGCCGAAGGCCGGCCCTGGGAAGTGCGGGTGATCGGCTCGCTCGACATGCTGCCCGGTGCCGCCGCCCGGGTGCTCAAGACGGCCACCGCCGCGACGAAGGGGCGCGGTGGGCTGAGAGTGGACGTCGCGGTCGGCTACGGCGGCCGACGCGAGATCGTCGACGCGGTGAAGAGCGCCTTCGAGGCACACATCGCGGCCGGTGGGGACCCGGCCGAACTGGTCGAACGGTTCGATATCGAGGACATCTCCCGGCATTTGTACTCGCCGACCGCCGCGCACACCGACTTCATCATCCGCACCTCGGGAGAGCAGCGGCTGTCCGGTTTCCTGCTCTGGCAATCCGCGTACGCCGAGATGCACTGGGTGGACTGCTACTGGCCGGCGTTCCGGCACGTGGACTTCCTGCGCGCGCTGCGCTCGTACGCGAGTCGCGAACGGCGATTCGGCAAGTAGCCGCCGTCGGCGCCGGGCGGCACACCCGGGCGAGCGGCCGGGTGAGCGCGCGGCACCGCGTGCACGATGCCCCGGCCCGATCCGCCGGGCCGGGGCATCGTGTTCGTGCGGTGATCAGCCGTGCGGGAACGTGGTCTTCGCCGGACGGACCAGGTCGTCCGCGTAGTTGGCGATCAGGTCCAGGTTGCGGTCGGCCAGGTGGTCGAAGACCTGGGGCACGTTCGACCCCGGGGTCAGCGACGCCAACGCCCGCTCCGGGTCCAGACGAGCGGAGACCCAACCCTCGTGCGAGGAGCCGCGCGCGATCACCTCGGCGCCCGGGGTGACGATCATCGAGTTGCCGAAGTACAGCACACCGGCCGGGTCGCTGCCGGTGGCGTTGGCGCCGATCACGTAGACGTGGTTGTCGTACGCCCGTGCCCGGCAGGTGAGTTCCCACAGGTCGGCGGAGCGCAGCAGGGCCGACGGGCGGCAGATCACCTCGGCACCGTGCACCGCCTGGATCCGGCTCAGCTCCGGGTAGTCGCCGTCGAAGCAGATGATCATGCCGATCCGACCGAGGTCGGTCTCCACCACGCTGACGTACTCGCCCGGCGTGACCCACCCGCCGCGCGACCGCAGTTCGGGCCCGAACGGGTGGGTCTTGCGGTAGACGCCGAGCACCCGACCGTCCGGCCCGGCCAGCACGGACGAGTTGTACACGACCCCGCGGTCGTCCCCGCGTTCGTAGGTGCCCCACACCAGATGCACGCCCAACTCCCGGGCCCGCTCCTGGAACGGCTCGGTGAGCGCGCCCGGGACGTCGTCGACCAGGTCCCACAACTCCTCGGCGCTCAGCGCCGGGGTGAAGCCGGTGGTCACGCTCTCCGGCAGTACGACCAACTCGGCACCGGTGGACTCGACGCAGCGGGTGACCCAGTCCAGCGCGTGGGCGATGTTCGCCTCGACCACCGCCGCCGTGAGCGGTCCCGGCCGGGGCACGACCTGGACGGCCGCCGCCGTGAACGCACGCATGGTAACTCCCTTTCCCGATCGGTTCGCGATCGGTTCCCGATCAGTGGATCAGCGACGACGGGCGATCACGCCGCCGACGATCGCGCCGAGCAGCGCCACCGCGGCGCCGAACAGCGCACCCTTGGCGAAGTCGGCGCCGCCGAACGACGAGGCCGCCGCCGGGGCCGCGTACCCGCCGGCCGGCGCGGCCGCGACGGTGCCATCGGCCTGCGCCACCACGGCGGTTCCGTTGACCGCCGCGGGCACCGGGGTGAGCGGCGTCTGCCCGGTCAGGATCTTGTCGACCGACTTGAAGAACTCGCCCGCCGTCTTCTTGGCGACACCCGTCAGCATGCGCTGCCCGACCCCGCCGATCACCCCGCCCACCACGGCCTCGGCGTCGTACTCCAGCCGGGTCCGCCCGCCGTCGATGTCCTCCAGGGTGACCTTGACCTCGGCGCTGACCGTGCCCGGGCCGCCCGAGCCGGACGCCTTGAGCATGAACGAGCCGGGCGGCACCTGGTCGGTGAGCTGCACGTTGCCCAGGTAGGTGCCCTTGATCGAGGCGACGCCCATCGTCACCGTCATCCGGTACGCGTCGGGGCCGGTCTCCTCGAGCTTCTCGCAGCCGGGGATGGTGCGGGTGAGCACGGCCGGGTCGTTCAGCGCCGCCCAGACCTTGTCGGCCGGCGCGTTCAGGATGGCGTTTCCTTGGACCTTCATGGTGCGACGTGCTCCTTAACGGTGGGTGCCGGCGGCATGGTCGGCGCCGCGGCGCAGGGCCGGGATCTCGCCGGCGGCGAACCGCTTGCGCAGGTGGAAGAGTTCGGACGGCTGGATCGGCATCCGCACGATCGGGAAGCCCTCGGCGTCCTCGATCGCGGAGGCGAACACGGCCGCCGCGGGGATCACGCCCGCCTCCCCGGCACCCTTGATGCCGAGCGGGTTGAGCGGGGAGGGCGTCTCCAGGTGGTCGATCTCGATCTTGGGGACCTCGCTGGCGTACGGCATCAGGAAGTCCATGAACGAGGCGTTGACCAACTGCCCGTGCTCGTCGTACTCCATGCGCTCGTACAGCGCGCCACCGACGCCCTGCGCGACGCCGCCGTGCACCTGGCCCTCGACGATCATCGGATTGATCAGGTGCCCGCAGTCGTGCACGACGCAGTAGCGCAGGATGCGGATCTCGGCGGTGTCGGGGTCGGTCTCCACGATCACCGCGTGCATGCCGTTGGCGAAGGTGGCGGTCGGCGGCGAGTAGTAGTCGCGGCCCTCCAGGCCCGGTTCCTCGCCCTCGGGGACCGGCAGCTTGGAGAAGTCGGCGGCGCCGGTGAGCTGGGTGGCCGCCTGGGACGCCTCGTCGAAGGCGTAGCGCAGCGGGTTGGACAACACCGCGACGGTGCCGAGCGCGACCGAGGAGCCCGGGCTGCCCTTGACCCGCACCCGACCGTCGACGATCTCCAGGTCGCGCGGATCGGCCTCCAGCGCCTCGCCCGCGATCCGCAGCGCCTTGGCCTTGACGTTGCGCGCGGCGAGCGCGATGGCGTTGCCGCTCATCACCGCCGCCCGCGACGCGAACGTGCCTACCGCGTACGGGAATCGGCGGGTGTCACCGGTCGTCACCGTGACGTCCTCGAGCGGTACGCCCAGTTCGTCGGCGACGATCTGCGCGAACACCGTCTGGTGGCCCTGGCCCTGGCTGGTCAACCCGGTGGCGACGTTGACCTTGCCGGTGGTCTCGATCTGGACGTGACCACCCTCGTACGGACCCACGCCGGTGCCCTCGACGTAGCACGCGACGCCGATTCCGACCCGGCGGCCCTCGGCCCGCGCCTGCGCGCGGTACGCCTCGAACTCGTCCCAGCCGACCAGCTTCTTCAGCGCCTCCAACGACCCGGGGAAGTCGCCCGAGTCGTAGATCAGCGGTCGGCCGTCCTGGAAAAGCAGGCCGTGGTCGTAGGGCATCTCCTCGGGCTTGATGAAGTTGACCGCGCGCACCTCGGTGCGATCGCGACCCAGGTGGTCGGCGATCGCGTCCATCGCGCGCTCCATCGCGAACACACCCTGCGGACGCCCGGCGCCGCGGTAGGGGGTCACTATCACCGTGTTGGTGTACAGGCTGCGGAAGTCCACCCGGTAGGCGCCGGGCTTGTACGGGCCGAGCAACTGGGTGGAGGTGATGATCGGCACGATGATCCCGTACGGCGTGTAGGCGCCGTTGTCGTGCAGGATCTCCACGTCCAGGCCGAGCAGTCGGCCGTCGTCGTCGAAGCCGACCCGTACGGTCTGCAACTGCCCGCGCTCGTGCGCGGCGGAGATGAAGTGCTCGC
Organism: Embleya sp. NPDC050154; assembly: GCF_044460165.1. NCBI lineage: Bacteria > Bacillati > Actinomycetota > Actinomycetes > Kitasatosporales > Streptomycetaceae > Embleya > Embleya sp. NPDC050154. The sequence goes on along the minus strand of NZ_JBITJP010000020.1, from coordinate 117,502 downwards.
GGCGGTCCTCGGTCCACTTGACCTCGTGGTCGAGCAGTCGGGCCGCCCACGGGACGAGGATCTCCTCCGGCCACGGGTGCACGATCTTGACGCCGAAGCCGCCACCGACGTCGGGGGTGACGCACTCGACCCGGTCCAGCGGCAGGTCCAGCTTGGCCGCGACGGCCGCGCGCACGCCGGTGGAGGTCTGCGTGGAGGTGTACACGCGCAGGCTCGCGTCGGCGGCGTCCCAGCGGGCGTAGACCCCGCGGCCCTCCATCGGCATGCACGCGCTGCGCTCGATGTCGAGCTTCAACTCCAGCCGGTTCGGCGCGGCGGCGATCGCCGCGGGCGCGTCGCCGACCTCCTGGACGAAGTGCGCCGCGCAGTTGCCGGGCACGTCCTCGTGCACCAGGCGGTCGGCGCGGAAGGCGTTCTCGATGCCGACCACGGGCGGCAGCGGTTCGTACTCGACGGTGATCCGCTCGCAGGCGTCCTCGGCCAGGTAGCGGTCCCGGGCGACGACCATCACGACGGCCTCGCCGACGTGGTTGACGAACTCCTTGGCCAGCGGGTACGCGGTACGGCCGTGGGTGAGCGCGGGGTGCGGGATGAGCAGCGGGAGCGGCTCGGCGACCCGGCCGGTCAGGTCCTCGTAGGTGTAGATGGCGACCAGGCCGTCGACGTCGAGCGCGCCGGTGACGTCGATCCCGGTGATCCTGGCGCGGGCGTGCGGGCTGCGTACGAACGCGGCCTCGTAGGAGCCCTCGCCCAGGTCGTCGAGATAGCGGCCGTTGCCGACCAACAGGCGCAGGTCCTCGGTGCGTTGCACGGGTGCGCCGAACATCTTGGTGGTCATCGGGCGTCCCCCTCGGACTGCTCGTCGGCCCGGCGTTCGCTGGTGATCTCGGCGGCGCGCAGCACCGACTTCACGATGTTCTGGTACCCGGTACAGCGACACAGGTTGCCCGAGATCGCCTCGCGCGCCTCCTCCTCGGTCGGCGTCGGGTTCTCCTCCAGGAAGGCGGAGACGACGGTGAGGAAGCCGGGTGTACAGAACCCGCACTGGAGTCCGTGGCACTCGCGGAAGGCCTGCTGCACGGGGTGCATGGTGCCGTCGGCGTCGGCCAGTCCCTCGACCGTGGTGATCTCGTGGCCCTGCGCGCTGACGGCGAACATCAGGCAACCACGCATCGGCTTGCCGTCGACCTGGATGGTGCACGCGCCGCACACGCCGTGCTCGCAGCCCACGTGGGTGCCGGTCAGGCCCAGGTCGTGGCGCAGGCAGTCGGAGAGCAGTCGGCGCGGGGTGACGGTGGTGGTGTGCAGCACGCCGTTCACGCTGAGCCGGATGTCGAGGCGTTGTTCGGTGGGGATCTGCGTCTCGGTCATCGGGCGCTCCGCTCGTTGGTGCCGGTGTCGCGTGCTGCGTTGGGGTTCGGGTCGACCAGGGCCGCGCGTTCGGTGGCGGTGCGCAGCGCACGGACGGTGAGTACGCCGGCCAACTGCGCGCGGTACTCGGCGGTGGCGTGGATGTCCGGCTCGGGTTCCAGACTCGAGGACGCGAGGGTCGCCGCGTCCTGCCAGGCGGCGGTGTCGGCGGTACGGCCGATCAGCGCGTCGGTCAGGTCGAGCACGAGCGGCACCGGCGAGAGCGAGAGGTAGGCGGCCCGGGCGGAGACGATCCGCAGGTCGTCGTCGACGGTGACCGCCGCCGCGACGCCGCACATCGCGTAGTCGCCGTGTCGGCGGGCGATCTCCACGAACTCGGTGCCGGTACGGCCCGGCAGCCGGGGGAAGTAGGCGGCCACGGCCAGCTCGCCCGCCTCGATGCACGCCTCCAGCGGCCCGACGAAGAAGTCCTCGGCGGGCACGGTGCGGGTGGCCCCCTTGCGGGCCAGCGTCATCGAGCCGCCGAGCAGGGCCAGTACGGCGGTCATCTCACCGGAGGGGTCGGCGTGCGCGAGGCTGCCCACGGTGGTGCCCCGGTTGCGGATCACCGGGTGGGCGACCAGGCGCAGGCCCTGGCGCAGCAGCGGGACGACCGCGTGTGCGGCCTCGTCCGCCTCGACCTCGGCGTGCCGGGCGAGCGCGCCCACCGCGACGCCGCCGGGGTCGGTGCGGACATAGGAGAGTTCGGCGAGCCCGTTGATGTCGACCAGGTTGGCCGGGGCCGCGAGTCTCATGTTCAGCATCGGGATCAGACTCTGGCCGCCGGCGAGGACCTTTCCGTCGTGGCCGACGCCGTCGAGGACGTCGAGGGCTTCGGCCAGATCGGTCGGTGCGTGATATCGGAATGCCGGCGGCTTCACGGTGTCGTCTCCTCCTGGTGTCGCGTGCGGTGGTGCGCCTCGTGTGTCGGCGTCAGCTGGACGGTGTCTTCGGCGGCGGAGCGGCGGCGGTGGAGCCGGTCAACGGCTGCTCCGCGGGCCGGTGTTCCTCCACGGTGCCCAGGGACAGCGCGGTGCCGCCCTCGAGTTCGACGTCGGCGGGGGCCTTGGGGTCGCGCATGTGCGAGGGGGCCAGGGCGTGCAGGGCGTGGTATATCACCAGGGTGACGATGGTGCCCAGCGCGATGCCCTCGATGGTGAAGTCGTCGTTGAACTTGATCGCGACGCCGCCGATGCCGATCACCACGCCGGCCGCGACCGGGACCAGGTTGATCGGGTTGGCGAAGTCGACCTTGTTCTCGATCCAGATCTTGGCGCCGAGCAGGCCGATCATGCCGTAGAGCACGACGGTGATGCCGCCGAGCACGCCGCCGGGGGTGGCCGCGATCAGCGCGCCGAACTTGGGACACAGGCCGAACAACACGGCGACGGCGGCCGCCACGTAGTAGGCGGCGGTGGAGTAGACCCGGGTGGCCGCCATGACGCCGATGTTCTCGGCGTAGGTGGTGGTGGGCGAGCCGCCCACCGCGCTGGCCATCACGGTACCCAGGCCGTCCGCGGTGATCGCCTTGCCCAGGCTGCCGTCCAGGTCGGCGCCGGTCATCTCGGAGACCGCCTTGACGTGGCCGGCGTTCTCCGCGATCAGCGCGATCACGGCGGGCAGCGCGACCAGGATCGCCGAGGTCTTGAAGTCCGGGGCGTGCGTGGAGGGCAGCCCGAACCAGTCGGCGGAGGTGACACCGGAGAAGTCGACCCGGTCGTGCGCGAACTCCTTGCCGTCGTGCTGACCGGGCTGGGCCGAGGTGATCTGCCCGAAGCCCTTGTCGAACAGCCAGGACATCGCGTAGCCGAAGACCAGGCCGAGGAAGATCGCGATCCGGGACCAGAAGCCGCGCAGCAGCACGGTCATCGCGATCACCGCGGTCATCGTCAGGATGGCGATCCACTGGTCCTGCGGCCAGTACACCTCGGCCACCACGGGCGCCAGGTTGAAGCCGATCAACAGCACCACGGCGCCGGTGACCACCGGCGGCAGCGCCTTGTTGACGAGTTCGGCGCCGAGCAGGTGGATCAGCACGCCGGCGAGCGCGAGTACCGCGCCGGCGACCAGGATCGCTCCGGTCACCGTCGCGCTGGAGCCGCCGGAGGCGCGGATGGTGGCGACCGCGCCGACGAACGCGGCGCTGGTGCCGAGGTAGCTGGGGATCTTCCCCTGCACGATGAGCAGGAAGACCACCGTGGCCAGACCCGACATCATGATCGCCAGGTTGGGGTCCAGACCCATGACCACCGGGAATACGAATGTCGCGCCGAACATCGCGACGATGTGCTGTGCGCCCAGACCGATGGTCCGACCCCACGAGAGTCGTTCGTCGGGGCGTACGACCTCACCCGGAGGTGGGGTGCTGCCGTCCCCGTAGAGCTTCCATCCCAAGCCGAGTGCCATGTTCAGCCGCCTTCCAGGCGTAGGGGGGTGCGAGGGCGATTCGTTGTCGCACGACCCGGCACGGTGAGCGCGATCCGGTGATGTTCGCCGTTCTCGCCACGAGGTTGGGGGAAGGTTATGGACGGGTCGGACACTGCGGCTTGGGTGATAGCTGACAGATCCGGCCTGGTGGTGTTGTGAAATTCACCCAAGGTTTGTTGCCGACTCGTCTCGGCGTATGGATGAACAACCAAGGGTCTCTCCGTACGTGCGCGCTACGCTACAGCCCGCGCATGCGGCGCACCTGGAGCGCCAGCATGATGTTGAGCCGTAGATGCGAATCCGTGGTGAACGCGCCGAGCAACCGTTCGAGCTTGCCGATCCGGTAGCGCAGCGTGTTGTAGTGGAAGTGCAGGATCCGGGCCGTCTCGGCCACGTTCAGGTTGGTGTCGAGCAGCACCTCCAGGGTGGTGCGCAGATCGGTGGTCTCCTCGTCCTCGCGGCTCGCGAGTTCGCCGAGGGTCTCCCGCATGAAGCTGGTCAGTTCGGCCGAGTCGGGGACCAGGCTGAGCAGGCGGTACACGCCCAGGCTGTCGAAGTCGGCGATGCCGCCCGGACCGTGCATCTGCCGGCCGACCTTGGCCGCGCGGCGCGCCTGTTCGTAGGCCTCGGGCAGCAGTGCGGGGTCGGTGACCACGCGGCTGACCCCGGTGGAGAACGAGCGGCGCCCGCCGCCGCCGTCGCCGGAGACCTGGGCGACCATGTGCCGGACCAACTCGCCTGGCGGGGTGCGCTCCGAGGCGCCCATCACCACCACGACCTCCTGGCTGTAGCCGACCACGGCCGCGCGCGGATCGCGTTCGCGCACCACGATGCCCCACGCGGTGGCGAAGCGTTCGTGGGCGGGCCGCAGGTCGTCCGACTCCGGGTCGAGGCCCTCGCCGGGTTCCAACTGCGCGACCACCACGGTCAGCGGGCGGTCGATCGCCCAGCCCAGCGACGCGCAGTGCCGCACGGTGTGCGCCGGGTCGCCGGCCCGGCCGGCCAGCAGGTCGCGCATGAAGTCGCCCTGGTACTTGCTCTCCACGGCGGCGACCGCGAGTTCCTTGGTGATCACCAGTGCCGCTGTGGCGGCGGCCCGTTCCAACACCTGGATGTCGCTCTCGTCGAGCGTGCGCCCGGCGGAGATCAGGACGACCCGGCCGTGGTCGAGGGCACCGGCCAGGATCGGCACCAGGGCCACCCCGGTGGTCGGGTCCTCCAGGGCCCGCGCGCCGTGCTTGAAGCGCTCCACCCGGAAGCGGCCGGTGGCGTCGAACACGCCGCGCCCGCTGGATGTGGCCGCGACCTGTTCGGAGGCCGACGACGCGAGCAGTCGCCCGTCGGGTGTGGTGACCATGACGGTGCCGCCCAGCAGGCGGCTGAGTTCGTCGGTGATCGCCTCCAGGCCGCCGCCCGCGAGCACCACACTGACCAGCGCGCGGTGCGCCTCCTCGGAGCGGGCCAGCACCGCGGCCTGCCGGTTGAGGATATCGGTGAGCACCTGGTTGAGAATGTCGTCGAAGGCGACGTCGTCGGGCAGCCGGATGATCGGCAGGCCGACCCGGTCGGCGGCCTCCAGCATGTCGGCGGGCAACTCGTCCAGGTAGCGGCCCAGCTTGATGCCCACCGCGGCGAGTCGGCGCGACTCCAACTCGGTCACCAGATCGCACAGGGACTGCGGGGTCTCGCGCAGCGGGTAGCCGGTGGTCAGCAGGAGTTCGTGCGGTTTGGTCCAGGGCAGGATGTCCGGGACCTCCATCACGTTGAGCCGCTGCACCACGCGGTCCAAGCCGCGCTCGCCGGCCATCAGCCGGGCGCCGGACAGGCTGGACAGGCTCAGCACGTCGCGCACCGCGACGCCGCGGACGAGCGTGCCGGTACTCGCGGTTCGCACCCCGCCCGGACTTCCACCAGGGCTTGGCAAATTACGCGAATTATCTGCGCCAAGGTTGGCAACTTGCTCCATTCGAGGACCATAGCCATTGGATTACGTTCACAACAGACATTGAGCCGGTCCGATTTGAGTGGCACCGGATGACAGGTCACACCGGGGCCCACCGCCCCGGAGACCTCGGCCACACCGTGTCGATCATCGACTCCGCACCGTTTCGACCAGGGGCGTCGTCGGGCCCGGCACCGGTGGACCCGGCGCCACTCGACCCGGCATCGCTCGACCCGGCAACACCCGGCACGGCAACACCTGGCACGACAGCACTCGGCACGACAGCACGTCGATCCCCGTACCACTTCGCGTCCGCTCCACACCACCTCGATTCCGCACCGTTCCCGGGAGGCACCACCGTGGTAGACCCGGGAGACAATGGCGATCCGGCGACGGTGACGATGCCGGGCTCGGCCTCCGAGCGGATCCGCGCGGCACTGTGCGCGTCGACCCGGCCCGCGCGGGTTCTCGGCGTCTTCCCGGCCGCGATCTACCTCGCCGACCCGGACGACACGGTCCTGGCCCTGTGCACGCACGACGCGGTCCGACTGCCCAACGCCCTCGTGGTCGCCGGCCGCAGCAGCGCGTCCCCCTTCCCCGCACTCGCCGGCCACCGGCACGCCCACATCGGCGACGGCCGCGTGCGCATCGGCCCGCTGCGGGTGCCGGCGGCCCGCTGGTGGACCCCGCCGCGCCCGCCCGCGCCGGGCGACACCGACACCCGCCGGGCCGGGCGCGCCACGCTGCGCACCGCACTGGAGCCGGTACGCACCGGCCTGTCCGCCGACGCGCGTGCCCACTTGGCCGAACTGGGCCGACACGTCGCGACCGACCCCGATCGCGCGTACGCCGCCGCGCTGCGACTGATCGGCCTGGGCCCGGGACTGACCCCCAGCGGCGACGACGCGCTGTGCGGCTTCCTGCTCGCGCTGCGCCTGCTCGCCCCCGACCGGGCCGGCGGCCGGCACGCGAGCGCCCTCGGCGCGCGCGTCACGGCACACGCCCCGGGCCGCACCACCGACCTGTCCGCCGCGCTGCTCGGCCACGCCGTCCGCGGCGACGGCTGCGGGCAACTGATCGACCTGATCGGTGCGGTGGGCCGGGACACCGACGTCATCCCTTGCCTGCGCCGCCTGTTGACGGTGGGTCACACCTCCGGCGCGGACCTGGCCCACGGCGTCCTGGCCGGGGCCGAGGCGGCCGACGCAGATCTCGCACCAGCGATCGCCGGAGCCCCTCGCGGCTGCGGCGGTCCCACCGAACTCCCGTACCCCGAAGGAAGGAGCGCCCGTGAGCAGCGCGCTTGAGCTGCGCCGCGGAACATACCGAGACTCGGTCAGCCTGATGCAGGTGAGCCGATCGGTATCCGCGGTGGACGGGGTCACCAAGGCGCTCGTCGCCATGGCGACGGAACTCAACGTCGGCCTGTTGGCGGGCATGGGCTTCGAGACCCCGGACGGCGCCGGACCCAACGACCTGATCGTGGCGATCCGGGCCGACGACGACGACGCGCTGCGGCGCGCCGTCGAGGTGCTCGAACAGGCCCTGGTCCTGTCCACCGGCGGCGGCACCGGGATCGGCTCCGCCGCCGGCGTCCCGCCGCGCACGATCCGTACCGCCGCCGGTGCCACGCCCGACGCGAGCCTCGCGCTGGTCTCGGTACCCGGACCGCACGCCTTCGCCGAGGCGATGGACGCCCTCGAAGCGGGCCTGGACGTGCTGATCTTCAGCGACAACGTGCCCGTCGAGCAGGAGATCCGACTCAAGGACGTGGGCCGCGAACGCGGCCTCCTGGTGATGGGCCCGGACTGCGGCACCGCGCTGGTCGGCGGCGTCGGCCTCGGCTTCGCCAACTCCGTGCGCCCGGGACCGATCGGCATCGTGGCCGCCTCCGGCACCGGATCGCAGGAACTGATGTGCCTGCTGCACGCGGCCGGCAGCGGCGTCAGCCACTGCCTGGGCGTGGGCGGACGCGACCTGAGCGAGGCGGTCGGCGCCCGCTCGACGCTCCAGGCGCTGGCGATGCTGGACGCCGACCCGGCCACCGAACTGATCGTGGTGGTTTCCAAGCCGCCCGCCGACTCGGTCGCGGCCGAGGTCGAGCGCTACGCCTCGACGCTGTCCACACCGGTGCAGTTGGCCTTCCTCGGGCAGGGCCGCGAGGACCTCACCGCCGCCGCGACCAAGGCGCTGGCCGCCATCGGACACGCCGGCGTCCAGGACCGGACCTGGCGTCCCGAGCGGACCGTGCCCACCCGTACCGGCGCGCTGCGCGGGCTGTTCTGCGGCGGCACGCTGTGCGACGAGGCGATGATCATCGCCGCCGACCGGCTCGGCCCGATCGCCTCCAACATCCCGTTGCGGGCCGACTGGGCGCTGCCCGCCGACCTGCGCACGGCCGGGCACCTGATGATCGACTTCGGCGACGACGGCCTGACCGCGGGCCGCCCGCACCCGATGATCGACCCGAGCCTGCGCCTGGAGCGGCTCGCCGAGGAACTGGCCGACCCGGCCACCGCGGTCCTGCTCCTGGACGTCGTCCTGGGACACGGCGCGCACCCGGACCCGGCCGCCGACCTGGCCGAGGTGCTGCGCGCCGCCGGACCGGACGCCCCCGCCGTCCTGATCTCGCTGTGCGGCACCGACCTGGACCCGCAGGACCTGGACGCCCAGGCCCGCACCCTGACCGCCGCCGGCGCCGAGGTCCACCTGTCCAATGCCGAGGCCGCCCGGCGCGCCGTGGCGATCGTAGAAGGGCTCGACGCGTGAGTGCTCCCAACCCCCGAGGCGGCACGCTGCTGACCCGGGACCCGTCCGTGGTGACGGTCGGCGCCGATCTGCTCGCCGACGCGCTGGCCGCGCAGGCCGTACCGGTGACCGCCGTCGACTGGCGCCCGCCGCTGCCCGGCACCGCCGACGCGCTGGCCGCGGTGCTCGCCGACGCGCGCCGCGAGGCGGCCAACAAGGTCGCGATCGAACGGGTGCTGGCATCCACGCCGCACCTGGTGGACGTCAAGCCCGCGAGCGAGGCGCTGGGTCTGAAGGCCGGCCAGTTCCGGCACGCCGGACCGCCGATCGACTGGGCGCGGGCGTCCGGGCCGATGCGCGGCGCGCTGATCGGCGCGGTGCTCTTCGAGGGCCTGGCCGACACCCCCGAGGCGGCGGAGAAGTTCCTCGCCGAGGGTCACGCCGAACTGGACTCGTGCCATCACCACCACGCGGTGGGGCCGATGGCGGGCGTGGTCAGCCCGTCGATGTGGATGTTCGAACTCGAGGACACCACGCACGGCACCCGCGCGTGGTGCTCGCTGAACGAGGGCCTGGGCAAGGTGCTGCGCTACGGCGCGTACGGGCCCGAGGTGATCGAGCGGCTGCGCTGGATGTCCGCGGTGCTCGGTCCGCTGCTGCGCACCGCGGTGCGCGCGGGCGAGGCGATCGACATCCGGGCGATCATCGCGCAGATGTTGCAGATGGGCGACGAGGGCCACAACCGCAACCGCGCCGGCACCCTGATGCTGCTGCGCGAACTGCTGCCGAACATGATCGACAGCGGCGCGCCGACCTCGGACATCGCCGAGGCGGCCCGCTTCGTCGGCGGCAACGACCACTTCTTCCTGAACCTGGACATGCCCGCCTGCAAGCTGGCGATGGACGCGGGCCGCGACGTGCCCGGCTCCTCGCTCGTGGTGGCGATGGCGCGCAACGGCACCGACTTCGGCATCCAGGTCTCCGGCACCGGCGACCGCTGGTACACCGGCCCCGCCGAGGTCCCGGACGGTCTGTACCTGGGCGCGTACGGCCCGGACGACGCCAACCCGGACATCGGCGACTCGGCGATCACCGAGACCGCCGGCATCGGCGGCTTCGCGATGGCGGCGGCACCGGCGATCGTGCGGTTCATCGGCGGCGAGGTGGACGACGCGCTGGCCGCGACCCGGCGGATGTACGAGATCACCCTCGCGGAGAACCCGGCCTACCAGATCCCGGTGTTGGACTTCCGCGGCACGCCGACCGGGATCGACGTGACCAAGGTGGTGCGCACCGGCATCCTGCCGCAGATCAACACCGGCATCGCGGGCAAGGTCGCGGGCACCGGTCAGGTCGGCGCGGGCCTGGTCACCCCGCCGGCGGACTGCTTCGTCGCGGCGGTCCGGGCGCTGGCGGAGGCGATACCGCCGATCGGCTGACCTTCGGCACCACCCGGCACCGCAAGGAGCCCGCCGCGCGAATCGCGCGGCGGGCTCCTTGCGGTGCCGGGTGGTGCCGCACGTGCGGCACGTGTGCGGCTCGGTCGCGGCGGCCGCGTGGTGCTCAGCGGTGGATGCGGCCGTCGGTCAGCGACAGCGGGCGGGCGGAGCCGCCGTGGCGGGCCCGGACGATCTCGGCGAGTACCGCGATCGCGGTCTCCTGCGGAGTGCGCGCACCCAGGTCCAGGCCGATCGGGGAGTGCAGCAGCGCCAACTCGGCCTCGGTCACGCCCGCCTCGCGCAGCCGCGACAACCGGTCCTCGTGCGCCCGGCGACTGCCCATCGCGCCGACGTAGGCGACCGGCATGCGCAACGCCCGGACCAGGACCGGAACGTCGAACTTGGGATCGTGGGTGAGCACGCACACCGCCGTGCGCCCGTCCACCCGGGTGTCCGCGAGGTAGCGGTCGGGCCAGTCCACCACCAACTCGTCGACGTCGGGAAAACGCTCCGCGGTCGCGAACACCGGGCGCGCGTCGCACACCGTCACCCGGAACCCGGCGAACGCGCCCGCGCGGGCCACCGCCACCGCGTAGTCGTTCGAGCCGAACACCAGCAACCGCGGGCGCGGCAGGTACGAGCGCACGAAGACGATCTCGTCCTGTCGTACGCCGAGCGCCTCGACCGGAACCAGCGCGTCGCCGTCCGGCCGGGCCAGCGTGGTGCGATCGTCCGCGAGCAACGCGCGCAGCGCGGGCACGAACGGACCGCTCCCGGCCTCGCCCGCGCCGTCCTCGTCCGCGCCGACCACCACCCGGGTGCCGAGCCGATCCGGGTCCGGGGCCGCGACCACGGTGGCGACCGCGATCGGCCGGCCCTCGCGCAGCGCGGCGATCAGCTCGGGAAATTCCGGATAGCGCGCCGGGTCGATCGGCTCGACGTACACCTCCAGGGTGCCGCCGCAGGTCAGGCCCACCATCAGCGCGTCGTCGTCGCTGATCCCGTACGCGGCGGTCCGCGGCCGGCCCTCGGCGATGACCTCCCGCGCGAGTTCGTACACGTCGCCCTCGACGCACCCGCCCGAGACGCTGCCCAGCGCCACGCCGTCGGCGGACACCGCCATCACCGCACCCGCGTCGCGCGGGGCACTGCGCAGTGTGGACACCACGGTCGCGAGCGCGAAGGTGCGCCCGTCCCCGTACCACGCCTCCAGGTGGTCGAGCAGTTCACGCATGGCCGTTCACCCGGTCCCTCGCTCGTCCACCAGCAGTGCACACAGTTCCTCCAGGGCCGCCAGGCTGTGCCCGGCGACAAAGTCGTCAACGTATGGAAGAGCCGCGGCCATACCCGCCGCCAGGGGTTGATACCCCTCTCGGGCACGGTGCGGATTGACCCAGATCACCCGATGCGCGAGCCGGTGCAGCCGGGCCATGCCCACCGCGAGCCGGTCCGGGTCGCCGCGCTCCCAGCCGTCCGAGGCGATCACCACCACGGCGCCCCGGGCCACGCCGCGCCGGCCCCAGCCCTCCAGGAAGGCGTGGAGCTGATCGCCGAGCCGGGTGCCGCCGCTGAAGTCGGGTACGGCGGCGGACGCCGCGGCCAGCGCCCGGTTCGGGTCGGTGTGGGCCAGCTCCCGGCTGATCCGGGTCAGCCGGGTACCGATGGTGAACACCTCGGCGCCGCGGCGGCGCCGAACCGCGGCGTGGCCGAAGCGCAGCAGCGCGTCCGCGTACGGCGCCATCGAGCCGCTGACGTCGAGCAGCAGCACCAGCCGGCGCGGCCGGACGACCCGGTCGGTGTAGCGCAGCCGGTCGAACTCTCCGGTCCGCAGCGCGGCGCGCACCGTGCGGGTGCGGTCGATCCGCCCGTGTCGGGCCGGCCGCCGGCGCCGGGTGCGCCGGGTCGGCGCGGCCGGGCGCAGCAGCGCGAGCAGTCGGCGCAACTCGGCACGCGCGGCCGGATCCAGCGCGGCGATGTCGCGCCGGCGCAGGATCTCGGTGCGGTCGGCGGCGGCGATCCGGGGTTCGTCGTCCGACTCCTCCCGGCGGGGCGGCACTTCGTCGGGGCCCGGCAGGCCCACGGCGCGTTCGACGTCGACGTCGGGTCGGCGGCGCCCGGGCGGCGGTTGTTCGCAGTCGAAGTACGCGGTGAACGCGGCGTCGTAGCGGGCCAGTTCCCCGGGCGTGGAGCACAGCGTGAGCCGGCCCGCCCAGTAGGTGGCCGGCCGCGCGTCGGCGCCCAGCTCGGCCGCGGCGGTCAGGAACGCCTGCACGCGCCCCGGGTCGGCGGGCACACCGGCGGCCCGGACGGTGCGCGCGAAGGCGACCAGCGTCTCCACCCCGTCACGCCGGGTCGGCGCCGCGGCCGCGGCGCGCACCGTATCCGCGTCCAGCGGACCGCGCCCGGCCATCTCAGCCGCCCGCCGCGAGCAGCCGAACCAGCCCGGCCGCCCGTACGCCGTCCAGGTCCTCCCGGTGCTTGAGCACCGCGCCGAGCGTGCGTGCGGCACTGTCGGGGTCGAGCTCGCGCACGCCGAGCACGAGCAGCGCGCCGGCCCAGTCCAGGGTCTCGGACACGCCGGGCGGTTTGACCAGGTCGGCCGCGCGCAGCCGCCCGACGGCACGGACCACGTCCTCGGCCAGCCGGGAGCTCACCTCCGGCAGTCGGCGGCGCACGATCGCCACCTCCTGCGCGTGGGCGGGGTGGTCGAGCCAGTGGTAGAGGCAGCGTCGCTTGAGCGCGTCGTGCAGCTCGCGGGTGCGGTTGGAGGTCAGCACCACCAGCGGCGGCACCTTCGCGGCGATCCGGCCCAGCTCGGGCACGGTCACCGCGAAGTCGGAGAGCACCTCGAGCAGGAACGCGTCGAACTCGTCGTCGGCCCGATCCACCTCGTCCACGAGCAGCACCGCCGGCGCCGCCTCGATCGCCTGCAACACCGGCCGGGCGATCAGGTAGCGCCGGTCGTACAGCCCCGCCTCCAGGGCCGCGGCATCGGTCTCGCCCGCCGCGCCGGCCGCCCGCAGGTGCAACATCTGGCGCGGGAAGTCCCAGTCGTAGAGCGCCTGCGAGGCGTCCAAACCCTCGTAGCACTGGAGCCGGAACAGCGGCACGCGAAACGCGGCCGACAACGCCTGGGCGAGCGCGGTCTTGCCCACCCCGGGCTCGCCCTCCAGCAGCAGCGGCCGACCCATCCGCAGCGCGAGGTAGGCGGCGGTGCCGATGCCGTCGCCGGCCAGGTAGTCCACGCCGTCGAGCCGGGCGACCACATCCTCGGGCCCACCCAGGCCGCCCGCGTCGACGCCCTCGTCGTCCCACCACGCCTGCGACACGGCACACACCCCTCGACACCCGTACTGCCCGGCTCGCCTCGACCCGGGGCCGTGACCGGCGACATGCACCCGCCGCGGCACCGGTGATCGTGTTCAGTACACGCTGTACCGGCCGAGCCCTCGACGGCAACATTTGCCAAACCGCCGGCCGATCGCTGCGTATCCGTGACCGCCCGGCGCGCGGCGCGCGGGTCGCGGCGATCAGCGCCAGGTGCGGACGTCGGCGAGACCGCCCGTCGCCAGGTCCGGTCTGCCCCAAAAGTCGCCGGAGCGGGTCGCGACCACCAGGATCGGCTGCCCCTCGGCGTCGAGGTGGGCGAGATGGAAGCCGATCACCCACGACGGCTCCGCGACCAGGTCCCGCGGTGGACGCAACCGCACCGACGCGGCGCCGTGCGCGGCGAACACGACGGCGTTGTCCGTGGGTGTGCCCGGTTCCGGATCCAGGGCCTCGACCACCAGGACCCGGTCCGCCCACACCACCACCGAGCGCGGCGGCCGATCCAAGGCCACCTCGACCACCCGCCCGTCGTGCCTTCAGCGCACGAGTCGGTCGTCGCCGGTCCCGTCGGGGACGATCGCGGGGTCGGTATCGGCGGGCACACGAACCAGTCTCGCACCACCGCCTCCGCCCGCGGTCGGCCGTCCACCCGCGTGGCGCTCGCCGTAGCGGTCTACAACCAGCGTGGTAGACGGGTGTGGACCGTCGGTTTGACGACGGCCCGTCGATCACGGGCTACGCTGCGCCGATGCGGGCCCGAACGGTGCGGAGCAGGCTGTCCGTCAACCTCCCCACGACGGTGGTGGACGCGATCCTCGCGCTGTCCTACATCGTGGTCAGTCTGCTGTTGGCCCACGAGGATCCCACCGGGGACTGGCGCGAGACCGACACGCTCGGTTTCGCGCTGATCGTGGTGATCAACCTGCCGCTGATCCTGCGCCGCCGCGCCCCGGTCCCGGTCCTGCTGGTCATGCTCGCCCTCCAAGTGGTCTACATCGCGCTGGGCTACTGGCCGGTGGTGAACTCGCTCGGCACGCTGATGGGGATCTACACGGTCGCCGCGCACCGATCGATCCGGACCATGGTCGGCTGCGTGGTGGCGGTGGGCGCCACCTGGCTGTACGCCGGACTGGCCGCGGACGGCGGTTCGATGACCACCGTCGTCGCCCAGATCCTGGTCATCCCGCCGGGCATCTGCTGGTTCGGCGTCGCGGCCCGGCGACTGAGCGAACGCAACGCGCAGTACGCGATCTTGACCGCCCGACTGGCCCGTGAGCAGGAGGCCCGGGCCCGCCGGGCGGTGACCGACGAGCGGGTGCGGATCGCGCGCGAACTGCACGACGTGGTCGCCCACCACGTGTCGGTGATCTCCGTGCAGGCCGGCCTCGCCGAGTACGTGCTGACCTCGGATCCGCCCACCGCCGAGGCGGCGTTGCGCACCATAGGCGAAACCACGCGCGAGACCCTGGACGAGATGCGCCGGATGTTGATGCTGCTGCGCGCGGACGAGGAGGACACGTCCGACGTCGACGAGGAACCGCCGGACGCCGCGCGCGGGCGGACCGCCGACGACCGGCTGGATCCGGCGCCGGGGCTGGCCCGACTCGGCGAGGTGGTGCGCCGGATCAGGGCCGCGGGAGTGGACGTGCGCTCCACGACGCTGGGCGTCGCGCGCCCGCTGTCCCCGGGCATCGAGCTGTGCGCGTACCGGATCGTCCAAGAGGCCCTGACCAATGTCCTCAAACACGCCCGTACCGCCCGGGTCGACCTGGTGGTGGACTTCGGTCCACACCACTTGCGGATAACCGTGACCGACGACGGGGGAGACGGGACCGCGAGTACCGCCCCGCAGGGGTTCGATCCGGGCACAATCGGTGGGGTGGCGGCGCACGGGTTGATCGGCATGTCCGAGCGCGCCAAGCTCTACGGCGGGACGCTTGTTGCGGGACGGCGGCCCACCGGGGGATTCGAGGTCGGTCTCGTCCTGCCGATCCCGGCCGAGCCCACCGCGTCGGCCGAGAGCGGGGATGCCTAGGCCGCCTCGTACCGACGTGACGAAGGGACCGACGGGGTGACCAAGGTGTTGGTGGTCGACGATCAGATCCTGATCAGGGCGGGCCTGGCCGCGTTATTACGCGCGGCCCCGGGGATCGACGTGGTCGGCGAGGCGTCCGACGGGGCCGAGGCGATCGACCTGGCCGCGAAGCTGCGCCCGGAGCTGATCCTGATGGACATCCGGATGCCCGAAGTGAGCGGCGTGGAGGCCACCGAGCGCATTCTGGCCGCCGCCGAGGGCACACCGCCCCGGATCGTGGTGCTGACCACGTTCGACCTGGACGAGTACGTCTACGCCGCGCTGCGCGCCGGGGCGTCCGGTTTCCTGCTCAAGGAGATCGGCCCTCAGCGGCTGTTGGCGGCGATCGACGCGGTGATGGCGGGCGACATGCTGTTCGCGCCCAGCGTCACCCGGCGGCTGATCGAGACCTACGTCGCGTTCGCGAGCGCGCCGACCGGCGACGTGCCGCCGGACCTGGAGACGCTCACCGGGCGGGAGTTGGAGGTGCTGCGCCTGGTCGGGACCGGGATGGCCAACAACGAGATCGCCGGCACCCTGGTGGTCACCGAGTCGACGGTCAAGACCCACTTCAACCGCGCGCTGGCCAAGTTGAACCTGTCCAGCCGGGCGCAGGCGGTGGTGCTGGCGTACGAGACCGGGCTGGTCACACCCGGCGGCCGACGCGGCTGAGCGACCGTGCGGCGGGGCGGGCGGCGCGATTCACACCGGTCCGCCGCCGGGAGCGTGCTCGTCCGGCTCGGCCAGCGCGGCCAGTTTGGCCAGTACCTCGGGGTCGAGCGCGGCGGCGATCGGGCGGCTGTGTCGGGCGGAGAGTTCGGTGAACCAGTTCTGGAACCAGGCGCGGACGGCGGCGGCCCGCGCGGCGGGCGGGCCGAATTCGGCGTCCTCGCGCTCGGTGACGTGCTTGAACGCGGTCAGGAAGTCCTCCGCGCGCAGCTCGGGATCGTGCGCCAGGGCCAGTTCGAGCAGCCGGCCGGTGTCGTAGCGGTCGGCGAGCGCGAAGACGTCGAAGGCGTCCCGCACCTCCGAGCGCAGACCCAGGGTGACCACCTTGGCCGCGACCAGATCGTCGGGGTGCAGCACCGGGACACCGTCCACGACGGTGGGCTCGTGCGTACGGGACGCGACGTGCAGGGTCAGCGGTGTGCCCTTCCCGCCCCCGGCCGGCCGCACGGTCATCCGGACGAAGGTCTTGGTGCCGGCCCTGCCGTCGACGCCGACCCGGCAGCCCGCGTCGGTCAGCGCCGCGACGATCGCGCCGCGGGCGGCGGAGAGCCTCCCGGCGTCGCGCGCGGCCAGGGCGAAGTCGACGCCATCGCTCTCCCGGTCCGACAGACCGCGCAGACGAAGACCGCGAGCGCCGGCCAGGGCGACCCCGAAGGGCTCGCCGGCCGCCGCGACGATATCGATCGTCGGTGGTGCTTCGGGGTTGTGTCGCACGATGTCCGGTCCTTGGCGTCGGGGCTCATCAGGGTACGTGCCGACCGGCGCGGTCACGGCGTCGGCTGGGCTACTCCGAGGGTTGACCCCACCGCGGCGAACTACCACGTCGGTTCGACCGACTCTTCCACCCGGGACGGGATGTCGTGGCGGACCTCGGCTGCTTGGCTTCACCCATGGCCGCTTGTCGGGGGTTGCCCCGAACACCCGGCAAGCGGCCGTTTCGACATGAGCTCGTGCACGGGGGTGGGCTCATTTCGGATCCAGGGGTGGCCGGGGCGCGGCTTGCGCACCGGCCACCCGGGCCGGGCTCGGGGCGGATCGGGGGGCGCGGCGAGCACGGGTCGCGGGCGGGCCCGGGCGGCGACCGGTCACCCGCGCCGTCGCAGTGTGTGTCGGTGCAGCCGGCGCGGGACCCGCAGCAGGCGATCGGTCGGCGTCACCACCCACCGGATGCCCTCCCGCAACACCGGACCGGGTCTGGCCACCGCGGCCCGGAGCCGGCGCTCCTGGGCCAGACGCCGGCGACGCTCCTCGATCCGCTGCGCCAGGTCGCCCGGAGTGCCCGCCGGCCGGGTCTCGTCGACCAGCTTGTCCACCGCGGTCAGCAGCGTCCCGTACAGCTCCCAGCGGTCCGGGTTGGTGATCGAGTCGGCGAGCAGGATCGCCTCGGTACGCAATCGGTCCTCCTCCGCCTCGGCCAGCCGTTCGCGCAGGGTGACCTCGGCCTGCGCGGAGTCCTCCGGACGGTCCTGGCCGTGCAGCACCAGCAGGTGGCCGTACGCCGCGAACAGCGCCGCCAGCGAGTGGAACAGGCTGCGCAGCGACTGTGCGGTGGCCAACGGGATCTCGGTGTACGCCGGTTCGCCGTGCTCGCCCGGCGCGTACAGCCCGCTCAGCGACCGGCACACCATGCGCAGCGCCACCGCGCTGATCTCGGCGGTGTCCAGGCCGCTGCGCAGCGCGAGCACGCGCACCGTGGCGCGTCGGCCACGCGGGTTGAATCGGGTGCCCTCCTCGGCCGTGGACAACGTCGCGTCCACCCGCACGATGTCCCGGTCGATCCGGCGCGCCTCCTCCAGCCAGCCGTGCGCCCGGTCGTGGGTGACGTCGTCGCCGATCTCCCGGGCCATGGTGTCCAGGAGCCGGGTCAGCGCGTCGAAGGCGGACATCACCGCCTCGTTCGCGGGCCGCACGTGCACGGGCGGGGCCAGGACGAGCGAGAACACCATGCCGACGGCGGCCCCGATCAAGGTCTCCGCGACCCGGTCCCACGCGGTGTCCCCGACCTGGCTGACGCCGAGCACGATCATCGCGCTGATCGCCACCTCGTTGATCGAGTCGCCCAGCCGGATCAGGTGCCCCAGACCGAGCGAGGCCAGCAGCAGCAGGGTCAGACTCCACCAGTTCAGCCCCACCGCCTCGCTGAAGAGCACCGCGATGAGCACACCCGAGACCACGCTGGCTACCCGCTGCACGCCGGTGGTGAACGTCGCGTACGAGGTGACCTGGACGACCAGGAGCGCGGTGAGCGGGGCCAGGATCGGCTGCGGATGGGCGCCGGCCAGGAACAGGGCGGCGACGTAGGACGTCACCGCCGCCACGGTGGTCCGCAGCACCTGCGCGACCAGCGAGGTCTCGCTCTCCTTGACCCTGGACAGCGCCGCGGCGAGATCGACTTCCGACGGCATTCGGCTCCTTCCTCCTCGGTCCCGCGCTCGGGCGGATTCCCCTTGTATGCCCTGTTCCGCAGCCGTACACCACGTGCCGTCGGGGTGGTGGAGGCAATCCGCGCGGCCGATGCCGATCCGGCGGGCGGGTGGACGCACCGCCGTGCGGCACCGGCCCGGCGGTCGGGGCCGGTCGGCGAACCGGCGCGGGATGCGCGGAGCCGCCTGGATTCCGGAGGGGGCGGTGGGGGAGGTCGCCGAGGTCGATCAGGGTCGGGTCGGCGCCGCGTTCGGTGAGTTCGGCGGCGCAGGCGAGGGAGTCGGCGAAGGGCACCTCCCGGTCGTCTCGGGCGCCGAACAGCGCGACGGGTACTCGCGGAGCCCATCCGCAGGTCGTGCCGTTCTCCCGCATGGCGGCGAGGAAGCGGCCGGCCTGCGCGCCGCGGCCGGCCGCGAACTCCGGGCGGAACAGCGCCTCGAGCCGGTCGGGCAACTCGGCCGGGATCTGCGGTTCGTTGTGCCGGCCATCGAACAGGCTCAGCACTCGGGCGACTTGGTCGTCTTGGAAGACGTCGGGGCGGTGGTACGGGGGTCGCGCGGAGTTCCGGACCGGTACCGGGTAACTCGGCGCGAGGTTGACGCCGCGCGCGTCACCGGTCGTGCCGAGCGCGGCCGGAACGCCGCCGGTACCGGCGGCCGTCCCGGTTGCGGGTCGTGCGTGAACGGCAAGGATGGGAGGTGATGCCCTCCCATCGAAGGCGTCGGCACGACTGGAGGACCGTGATGGCCATTCTCATGCAGATCGATCTGCCTGGGGTCGAGAAGGAACAGTACGAGCAACTCTCCGCGCGCGTGCGGTCCGGCGAGATCCCGGCGGAGGGATGTCTGGCCCATGTGGCGATCCCGACGGACGACGGCGTACGGATCATCGACCTGTGGGAGTCGCGGGCGGCGATGGACGCGTTCAACACTCGGCTGATGCCGGTGGCCGAGGAGTTGGGCTTCCCGCCGAGCCCGGCTCCGCCGCAGGTCACCGAGGTTCACGGCTACTGGGTCCCGGGCGCCTAGGGCGTGTCTTCAATCCCCCGCCGACCTCCACGACGCCCGGCACCGCATCCCCCTTCGGGCTCCTCGCCGCGCTCACGCCGCGGAGCCCGACGGGGGATTGAAGACACGCTCTGGAACCGAGACCCGTCCCGGTGGTCAGGACCCGGAGGCGGCTCTCGGCGGCGGTGCGCACAGGCGCTCGCCGCCCCGGTCGCGCAGCCGGCGCAGAAGCGACAGCACGCCCGTGCCGCCCCCGGCCCAGCCGGGGTCGGTACCGGCGAGCGTGTTGTCGGGGAACAACGGGCGCCGCGTGGTGCCGCCGCTGCGTGCCAGGATCAGCGACACCACATCCTCGGCGGCCCGCCAGTGCTCGTCGTCGCCGGTGACGAGCGCGGCGTCCACGAGCAGTTCGCCGACCCCGGAAAGACCGCAACATTGCGATACCAGGCTCATCCGGGGTGCGAGCGAATGGCACAACCGGGCGCAGCGCAGCCCGAGTTCGACCAGCTCGGGCTCCTGTTCGCGCGCGCCCGCCGCGAGCAGGACGGTGCCGATCCCGGCCATTCCCCGACACCAGGACGCGAAGTGCCGGGCGGCGCCCGGGCGAGCCGCCTCCGCGAGCAACTCGGGTGTGTGCGCGGCGAGTCGATCCAGACCCTCGCGTGCGGCGAGCCCGACCTCCGGGTCCGGGACCGGGTTTGTGCCCGCGCGGGTACGAGTGTCGTGGCAGGCGTGGAGGAAGTGCACGATGCCGGCCTCGCCGTGGGCGTAGCCGTGCGCGTAGGCCGCCCGTGACGAGGCCGGGGGCAGGTCGTCGGTCCCGGGCCACGCGTCGCGTGGTCGCTCCAGGAGGGCCTTGGCGCAGGAATCCGCCGCGGCCAGGTGCCGGGCGGCCTGCTCGATCCGTCCCGCCGCGTGTGCCTGGCGCGCCAGCAGCAGGTGGCCCGTACCGGTGCCCGCCGCACCACCTATCTGGTCGCCGGTGTCGTCGTACGGCAGGGGATCGGGCGGGAAGACCGGCAGGGGAACAACGCCGCCCGGCTGCGCGGCGGCGGCGCGCAGGAACAGCTCGACCCCGGTGCGGCCGGTGTACAACGCGCCGGAGAGCGCGTCGAGTTCGGGGTGTGTCGCGGTGCGGCGGGCGAGTTCGGTGACCGCCTCCGCGACGCCCGGGTGGTCGAGGTGGTGCAGCAGTTCCAGGCCCACTCCGGCCGCGCCCGCGTAGACCGTCAGCGTCGATCCCGGACGCGCGCCCGACGCGGCGGGCAGCGCGGCGGCGGCGGGTACGCAGCCGGCCACCGTGTGCGCGATCACGTCGTCCAGCAGGTCGGCGTCGACGCGAGGCGGCGTCGGCGAACGGCGGCCGTGCGCCGGCTCCGGCAGGCCGGCCCGCAGGCGCCGGGCGCAGGCCAGCCGCTCCTCGCGATCGAGGCTGAGCAGCCCGGCGACCAGGGCCCGGACCGGTCGGTGGGCGGCGCCGGGAAGCGCGGCGGCCAGGCAGGCCAGCGTACGATCGCGGTCCACCGCGCGGTCGGGGTCGACGATCACCGGATCCATCCCGGTCAGCGCGTAGTGCAGTGTCGCGCCCAGCGCGTACAGGTCGTCCGCCGGATCGGCCGGGCCGTCGGCGGGGTCCACCGCGAGGGTGTAGCCCGGCGTGCCGCCGGCCGGGCGGTGCGCGCGCAGTGCGCTGATGCCGAAGTCGACCAGTCGGCAGGTGCCGTCCGTGTCGAGGACCACGTTGCCCGGTTTCAGATCGCACATCACCACGCCCCGGGCGTGCATCGCGTCCAGTACGGTCAACAACCGGCGGGCCAGCGCGGACACCCGGCGTCCGGGCCGCGCGTCGCCCGGATAGGGGCCGTGTGTCAGGACGTCGCGGCGCAGGTCCGCGGGGCCGCAGTCGGTGGTGACCAGGTATTCGTCCTCGCCGTGGCGCACGTGGTCGACGACCCGGGGCACCCCGTCGAGATCGGCCAGCGCGGCCAGCACGGCGCGCTCGTGGCGCAGCCGGCCCCGGGCGTCCACGCCGTCGCCGTCCTCGCCCGCGTAGGCCCTGGCCTGCTTGACCACCACGCGTTCGCCGGTGGTGGTGTCGAGGGCGCGGTAGACGTTTCCGTGCGGGGAGCGGGCGATGCCGGAGGTGAGTCGGTATCGGCCGCCGACCAGCCGTGCGGCCCGCCCGGGGGCGGGCACGGCGGCACCGAACGGGTCTGCGGCCCACGGGGGTTGGCGGTATCGAATGCTCGCCCGGCCGGGGAAGCGCTGCCCGTCGGGGCCGGTCATCACCAAGTCGGCGGCGCCGGATCCGGTGGCCCGGAAGGGGCCGTAGCGGTAGTACACCGGCGCGTCCGGCCGAACCCGGCGGTCGCCGAGCACGCGCGGGCCGGCGCGACCGACCAACACGTCGGCCAGTTCCCGGCCCAGGACCGGTACGTCCTGTTCGCGCGGATACACGGTGGCCGCCTTGCCGACCACGGCCGGATCGCGCACCCCGGAGTTCAGTTCCTCCAACACGGTGGCGCTCACCGCGAACTTGGCCAGGCAGCGATAGCGCAGCAGCACCGGGACCACCAGGTCCAGGGTCTCGGGGAAGTCCTCGGGCCGGGCCGAGACGTGCAGTTTCCATCCGTGGTCGGGCACGGGCATGTTCGGGTCGAACAGGTGCAGCCAGACGTCGTCCGCGCTGCACCGCCGGGCGTGGCCGGCCACGAGCGCCTCGAGTCGCGTGCGCAGATCCTGCGCGGATCCGTGGGGGATCGACCGCACCAATGCCACCCCTCCCGCCGGCTCCTGCCGTTCCCGCGATTCCTGCCGTTCTGTGGTTCTCGCCGTGCTTGGATCCGCCGCGGGCAGGGGGTGCCGCGCGTGGGTGCCCCGGCGCGAGCCCGATCGGGCCGATGGGTGCCGATCGGGCCGTGCGCACCGGGTCGGTCGGGTCCGGGTCAGACCTTCCAGTCACATCCGACGCGCGTCGTCGCGGTGGGCCAGGGCTCGGGCAGACACGCCTCGATCCGCCGGTCCGGGTTCGACTCGTCCTCGAACTCGACCGCTTCCTCTTCCACCTCGACGTCGAGCGGTCCGGCGTCGCGGATCTCTACCTTCACGGGGCTCATATCGATCCTTCCTGCAAAAAGGCGGGCAGATCATTACACGAACCGAGCGACTTTCTGTTGTTCGGGGCCGCCGCGCCCACCTGTGCCCCCCGGTGCGGATGGGGCGGGTGGGCCGTCGTACCGCGCCAATAGTCTCCTCGTTGGACAACGAAAGGAGAACGTGCCGAATCGGCCGGCTTGTGGCGGGATTTCGCACGCGTGAACGGGATCGGCACAGGACGCGGAGCGGCGCTCGGTCGGGGCCGGGTGGCGGGACCGCGAGGGCGCTCGATGGCGGCCCGGTGGTGGCGCGCGAGGGGGTGGGCGCCGACCGTCTACGGTGAACCCGTGCCCGGGCCGGTCCCGGCCGCCCCACCCGCGGCGAGAGCCGGTGCGTGGGCGACCCGCACCTGCCCCCGGAGAGTTCCGCCGATGACCAGCACACCCCGCTCCCGGATCACCGACGCGTCGCGGGTGCGATTGTGGGGGCGAGAGGTCGAGCGGGCCGAGATCGCGGCGGTGATCGCACGTGCCCGCCTGGGCCGCAGCGCGGTGCTGGTGTTGCGCGGGCCGGCCGGCATCGGCAAGTCGACGCTGCTGGACGGGGCCGCGCGCGACGCCGACGGTCTGCGGGTGCTGCGCACCGCCGGAGTCGCGGCCGAGGCCGGCCTGCCGTTCGCCGCGCTGCATGGCCTGCTGCGGCCGGTGCTGCACCGACTGGACACGCTGCCCGATGTCCAGGCGGCGGCGCTGCGCGGCGCGTTGGGTCTGGCCCAGGCGGGTCCGGACCGGTACCTGGTCGGCTCGGCCGTGCTCGGCCTGCTCTCCGACCTGTCCCGCGAGCGGCCGCTGTTGTGCCTGATCGACGACGCGCACTGGTTGGACGTCGCCTCCGCCGAGGTGCTGCTGTTCACCGCCCGGCGGCTGGACGCCGAGGGCGTCGGGATGCTCTTCACCGCACGGGACGCCGCGGAGGGCTTCCCGTCCCGCGCGCTGCCCGAACTGACGCTGTCCGCGTTGGACCACGACCCGGCCGGGGCGCTGTTGGCCGAGCGGGTCCCGGATCTGACCCCGGCGGTGCGCGAGCGGATCATCGCCGAGTCCGCCGGAAACCCGTTGGCCCTGCTCGAGTTCGCCGCCGGACTCGACGCCGACGTGCGCACCGGCCGGGTCGACCCGCCCACCGCCCTGCCCGTCACCGACCGGGTGTCGGCCGCCTTCGGGGACCGGATCGCCCGGCTGCCCGAACCCGCCCGCGTGGTGTTGACCGTCGCCGCCGCCGAGGGCACCGGTGACCTGGGCACAGTGCTCCGGGCCGCGCGGGCGCTGGGCGCCGGCGCCGAGGACCTCGACGCGTGCGTGGCGGCCGGCCTGCTGCGCGGCACCGGCGCGACGATCGCCTTCCGACACCCGCTGGTGCGCTCGACCGCCTACCAGCGGGCCGGGGTGGCCGGCCGCCTGGCGGTACACCGGGCGTTGGCCGCGGCCACCGACGGCGAGCGCCGACTGTGGCACCTGGCCGAGGCCGCGGCCGGGCCCGACGAGAGCGTCGCGGCCGCGTTGGAGCGGGCGGGCGTGGACGCGCACGAGCGCGGCGCGACCGGGGCCGCCGCGCCGATCCACGAACGGGCCGCCCGGCTCAGCCCGGAGCCCGCCGACCGGGCCCGGCGCAGCGTCCTGGCGGCCCAGATGGCCGTGGTCGCGGGGCGTACCGAGCACGCGGCGGAGTTGGCCGAGCGGGCCCTGGCCGGGATCGAGGACCCGTTGCCGCGAGCCGGATTGGCCATGGTGCGGGCGACCGCGGCGAGCGAACGCGGCACCCCGCGCGGGGCGGCCCGACTGCTCATCGAGCACGCCCGGCCGATCGCGCCCACCCACCCGGAACTCACGCTGAGACTGCTGATCATGGCCGCCGGCAGCGCGTGGTCCGCGGCGGAGGACGTCGAACTGCGCGAACTGGCCGCCCTCGCGGCCGAGTCGGAGTCGGCCGCGGCCGCATTGCGGCCGACCGCCGGCGCCTCGGCGAAGCACGCCTCGGCGAAGCACGCGTCGCCGGCCGCCGCGATCACCGCGCTCGCGTACCTGGTCGACGACGATCCCGAGCGTGCCCTGCCGATCCTGCGGTCCTTCGTCACCGGTGTGCGGGTGAACCCGCCCGGCCTGCTGCTCACCCGGATCCTCGCCGGCAACCTCGCGGTACTGCTCGGCGACGACGACGCGGCCCTGGACCTGTCCACCACCGACGCGGCACGCACCCGGGCGCGCGGACAGGTCGGCGCGCTGCCCGGCGCGCTCCAGGTCCAGGCGCACGCCCAGGCGATGGCCGGCCTGCCGCACGACGCGGCGGCCACCATCGCCGAGGCGCTCACCTTCGCGCGCGACACCGGTCAGGTCTACCGGATGGCGCGACTTCGTGTGATCACCGCCCGGATCGCCGCCGAACGCGGCGACGAGGACGGGTGCCGCGCGGCGCTCGCGGCCGACGCCGACCTCGCCGGAGCGCCCGCGTTCGCCGGGGTCGCCGAGACGACGGCCGCTGCGGACTGCGTACACGCACTGCTCGATCTCACCCTGGGGCGCTACGAATCGGCGGTGCGTCGGCTGACCGAGTGCACGCGCGGGCCGGCCCGACACACCGCCGCCGTCGTGGCCGCGAACGCCGATCTGGTCGAGGCGGCCGTCCGGGCCGGCACCCCGGAGCGGGCCCGGGAAGCGGCGGCGCGGTTCGAGCGCTGGGCCCGGGCGAGCGGGACCCCGTGGGCGATGGCGGTCGCGCTGCGCTGTGGTGCGCTGCTTGCCGAACCGGACGCCGCCGACGCGCTCTACGTCGCGGCGATCGGTGAACACGAGCGGGGCGGGCGGCCGTTCGAGCGGGCGCGCACGGAACTGCTGCACGGTGAATGGCTGCGCCGGGCCCGGCGGCGCGTGGACGCGCGCGCCCCGCTGCGCTCCGCGCTGGCCGGCTTCGAGCGGTCGGCGGCGAGCCCGTGGGCCGATCGGGCCCGGAGCGAGCTGCGCGCCACCGGCGACGCGGCACCGGCCGACACCGGCGACGCGGACGTACTCGCCCGGCTGACGCCGCAGGAACTGCACATCGTTCGACTCGCCGCCGAGGGTGTGAGCAACCGGGACATCGCAAGTCGCCTGTTCCTGAGCCCGCGCACGGTCGAATACCACCTCTACAAGGCCTATCCCAAGCTCGGCATCGGCTCCCGCGGCGAGTTGTCCCGCTTCCGAACCTCGAGGTGCTGAATCGCTGGGCGCGCGGGGCACCGGTGGTGAGGGGGACCCCGCCCACCACCGGGCGGTTGTCGGGTGGGCACAATGGCGGCATGACGACGCCGAACACCCCTCCGTCCCGCGACGAGCTGATTCGGCACCTGGAGACGACCCGCATCGCGGGCCGGGTGGCCACACCGCGAGAGGTCAATCTCCGGCACTACGCGGAACTGGTGAAGGGCAACCGGCGGTTCTGGCTGGGTCTGGACCTGGGCGACCGCTGGAAGACCGAGGACGACGTGCTCGACGTGATGGTCGAGCGGGTGGGCGTGCGGGCGGACCCCGAGCACCGCACCGGTCAGGACACCATCGACGCGCGACTGACCCTGGACGGGCTCGATCGTATGGCCGCCGTCCTGCGCGACGCCGCCGCGCGCCGGCTGCGCGTACTGATCGCCACAGGACACCCCGGCGGACTGTTGGACGTACATCGGGCCATCGGTCGCGCGTTGCGGGCGGCCGGCGCCGAGATCCTCGACATCCCCCGCGGACTGCACACCACCGAGGGCGACGACGACACCAACGGCAGCGTGCGGCAGTTCGGTGGTGTGGCGGTGCTGGAGCGCGGGGCCACGCTGTGGCACACCCACGCGCCGCAGCCGATGAGCGCGATCCTGGACGCGCTCGCGGCGGCCGGGCGACCCTGGCCGGACCTGGTCGTCGCCGACCACGGCTGGGCCGGCCGTGCCGGGCAATACGGCATCCCCACGGTCGCGTTCGCCGACTGCAACGACCCGGCGCTGTTCCTCGGCGAGGTCGAGGGCACCGTCACGGTCACCGTCCCGCTCGACGACCACGTCGTGGACGCCCGCGACTACGAGCCGATGACCGCCTACCTGCTCGCGACCGCGGGCCTGGACCACGACACGCGATAGGGCCGGGCGGGCCACCGCGACGGCCGGGAACCGGTGTTCGGCTCCCGGCCGCGGTGCCGGTGGGTCAGGAACGCGCTCGGCGCGGCTTCGCGGGGCGCTCCACGGGCCGCTCCGCGCTCTTCTCCTTGTTCTTCTCCTTGATCCGGATCGTTTCCTTCCGGACCTCGGCCTGGGTGGCGCGCTCCTGCCGCAGCCACTCCGGGCCGTCCTCCTTCAGCGCGTCGATCTCCGCGGTGGTGAGCGCCTCGGTGATGCCGCCGCGGGCGAGGCCGGCGATCGAGACGCCGAGCTTGTTCGCCACGACGGGCCGGGGGTGCGGGCCGTTGCGGCGCAGCTCCTGGAGCCACTCGGGCGGGTCGCTCAGCAGCGCGTTCAACTCGTCGCGGGAGACGACACCCTCTTGGAACTCTGCGGGGGTGGCCTGGAGGTACACGCCCAGCTTCTTCGCCGCGGTCGCGGGCTTCATCGTCTGGGTGGTCTTGTGCGACGTCATGGTGTCAAGAGTAGCGACCGTGTGCGGTGCCTCCGATCATGGCCGCTAACCTGACGTGGTGACAGGCTCGCAAGTACCCACCCCGTTCCGGCTCGCGTACGTTCCGGGGGTGACCCCCACGAAATGGGTGCGGGTCTGGAACGAGCGGCTGCCGGAGGTGCCGCTGACGTTGATCCCGGTGTCCGCGGCCGACGCGGCCGACGTGCTGCGCGCCGGCGACGCCGACGCCGGGCTGGTGCGGCTGCCGATCGACCGGACCGAGTTGAGCGCGATTCCGCTCTACACCGAGACCACGGTGGTCGTGGTGCCCAAGGACCACGACGTCGCGGGGGTCGACGAGGTGCTCGCGGAGGATCTGGCCGACGCGCTCGTGCTGCATCCGCTCGACGACACCCTGGAGTGGGAGCGCCGGCCGGGGGTGCCCGCCAAGGAGCGGCCGGCGACCACGGCGGACGCGGTCGAACTGGTGGCGGCCGGGGTGGGCCTGTTGGTCGTCCCGCAGTCCCTGGCCCGTCTGCACCACCGCAAGGACCTGACCTACCGGCCGGTGTCCGACGCTCCCGAGTCGCGGGTGGCGCTGTCCTGGCCCGAGGCGCACACCACCGACCTGGTGGAGGAGTTCATCGGGATCGTCCGCGGACGCACCGTCAACAGCTCGCGCGGCCGGGCCCAGACGCCGGCCCAACCGAAGGCGAAGTCCCAGCGCCCCGACGCGAGCGGCGCCAAGCGCAAGCCCGGCGCCGCCGGTGGGTCGACCGGCAAGGGTGCCCGCGGCGGCCCCGGCGCCGGCAAGGGCGCCAAGCGCGGCAAGCCCCGCCGCCGCTCCTGACCTCCCGACCGGCCGCCGCGGTCCGCGGCGCGATCGGTCCCGAGCGCGTGGGCTTCGTAGCGTGCCTCACGCCTCGTAGCGTGCCTCACGCCTCCGCGGCGACCGCGCCGGGACGTACGACCGGTTCCTGCGAGCTCTCCGGGACCACGCGGAACAGCGCGATCGCGCCGACCAGGCTGACCAGACACATCGCCGCCAGATACCAGGTCACGCCGGTCGAGGAGGCGCCGGAGTTCAACAGCGCGGTGGAGATCGTCGGAGCCAGTCCGCCGCCGAGGACGGCGCCGAGTTGCAGGATCAACGAGGACCCCGAGTACCGGACGTGGACGGGGAAGGTGTCGGCGATGATCCCGCCCTGGACACAGTGCGTGATCGGAATGATGAGGCCCATTCCGGCGAGGGCCAACACGGCGAGCGCCGAATTCCCGGTGTTCAGCAAAGGGAAGAAGGCGAGACACCACGCCAGGATCGCGGCCGAACCGCCGATGAACATGGTGCGTCTGCCGTATCGGTCGGCGATTCGTGTCCACAGCGGAATACTCGCGAACCACAACACGGCGGCGGCCGAGATGCTCAGGATCAGGAATCTCTTCTCATAGCCGAGATGCTTGGTTCCGTACGACAGCGTGAAAACCATGAATACGTACGCGACGGCGGAATTGGCGACCACGGCGAGCAGCGTGAGGCCCAGGCGTGGGAAGCCGACCTTGAATGCCTCGGCGAGCGGAAAGCGGACCACCTCGCCCTGTTCCAGAGCATGATCGAAGGATGGGGATTCGGTGACCCGTAGCCGGATCACCAGGCCCACCGCGACCAGGACGAAACTCATCAGGAACGGGACGCGCCAGCCCCACGAGGTGAATGCGTGATCGCTCATCACCGTGCTGGTGGCGAGGAAGATCATGTTCGCCAGGACCAGGCCGGCGGGTGTTCCCATCTGGGGGAATCCCGCGTACAGGTTCCGCTTGCCGGCCGGGGCGTGCTCCATCGACATCAGTGTCGCGCCCGCGCCCTCGCCGCCCAGACCGATGCCTTGCACCACGCGCAGCACGACGAGCAGCACGGGCGCCCAGTAGCCGATCGCGTCGTAGTTGGGAATGGCGCCGATGAGGGTCGAGCCGATTCCCATCATCACCAGCGACACCACCAGGGTCGCCTTGCGGCCGATACGGTCGCCGAAATGACCGAAGACCAGTCCGCCCAGCGGTCGGGCGACGAATCCGACGGCCAGGGTGGCGAACGAGGCGAGAGTACCCGCCGCGGGGCTCAGCGACGGGAAGAACTGCTTGTCGAAGATGAGTGCGGCGGCGGTGCCGTAGAGAAAGAAGTCGTACCACTCCAGGGTGGTTCCGGCCAAAGTCGCGACGGCGGTTCTTCCCGCCGTCTTTCCACCGCCGTCGATGCCCTCTTTCGGAGCCGAATTACTCATGGGTGACCTATCCACTCGGGGGCGGGCGTTCACTCCGCAAAGCCGCTGCGGCGGCCGGTGTTCACAGTGCGTCACATGGATCCTGACCCCGGCGGACATGACATACAAATGCCGAATCCGAGGTCAGCCATATCCGTTCGGGTATGTGGCGCCCGTCTGTTCGCGCAGTCGTCGATGGTCCACGCCTCGATCCACCGAACGGATACGTGCCGAGGAGGGCGAACCGCGACGGGCGGCTCGGCGGCGGGTGAAAAAAGTTCGGCGCAATCGGGAACCCGGCGAGGGTCCGCGCGTCTGGATGTCCGTCACCGAGTGGTGGCGGCCGGCGTGTGCGCACGGCGGTCCGTTCGATGCTCGACAAGGAGAACGGTGTTCATTCCCTCCCCGCGTGTCCCTCCCCGCACGACCGCGTCGCCGCCCGCCGGCCGGGCCCGGGTTCGCGCCGGTCGCGTGCACGGCGCCGGTTTCGTTCTGGCGGCCTCGGCCGTGCTGCTGACGCAGAGCCCGGCGATGGCCGACGACACCTCGCCGGCGAGCCCGGCGCGCGTTTCGGACTCCCGGGCGGTCCCGGCCACGCAGCCGCCTCGGGACGCGGCGCCCGAGGCCCGCACCCCCAGCGTGCCCCCGACCGCGCGTCCCGGCGTCGGCACCGTGCCCCCGGCCGCGCGCCCCGGTGTCGCCACCACGCCGCCGCCCGCCGAGGCGCCCGGGCGGGCCGGCAACCCGGCGGCCACCCCGGCGCCGGCGGAACGCCGCCTCGCCGAGACCGGCGGTGACGACAAGACCGCGCTGTACATCGGCGGCGCCGCGGGACTACTCCTGCTCGGCGGCGGTGCCGTCGTGCTCGGCCGGCGTCGCGGCGGTACCGCGAGCTGATCGGTGCGTGGAACCGGCCGGTGGCCCTGGGACGTCGACGCCCCCGGGCCACCGGCCGGCCGCGGCGCCGACCCACGGCATCGGCAGTCCATCGGTACGCATCCGAGGAGTTCACGGCCATCCAGGAATCCCACGTCCGGGTCCACCGCGACCCGATCCCGGCCCCCCGGACGCCGCCCACCCCGGACGCGGCGCCCCGCCGGCGTGCCTTCGGCCTGTTCCGCCGGCGGACCCGGGAGGCCGGCGAGCCGCCGCCGACCATGACGCAGCTCTACCACGCGCACCGGATGCGCCTGGTGCGCCTGGCCACGCTGCTGGTGGACGACCAGGAGACCGCAGAGGACGTCGTACAGGAGGCCTTCACGGCGGCCTTCCGTCGGCACGGCGCGCGCCTGGGCGAACTCGACGACCCACCCGCCTACCTGCGGCGCTGCGTGGTCAACGGCGCCCGGTCGGTGCTGCGTCGACGGCGGACCGCGCGGGCCTGGATACCGCCGGTGCCGCCGCCGGTGGCCTCGCCCGAGGACGACGCGCTGCGCGCCGAACGCGACCGGCGACTGCGCCACGCGCTGGGACGGCTGACCCGACGGCAACGCGAGGTGCTGGTGCTGCGCTACTGGGAGAACCTCAGCGAAAGCGAGATCGCCGGCACGCTGGGCATACCGTCCGGCACCGTGAAATCCACCGCGAGTCGCGGGCTGACCGCACTGCACCGGCTGCTTATGGAGGACGAGGCGTGACTCGACACGGCGGTGAACCCCTGCGGTCGGGGACGCCCGAGCACACGGCCCTGGAGGCCGAACTGCGCGACTGGCTGGGCCGACGGGCCGACGCGGTGACCCCCGCGACGGTGCGCCCGCGCGAGGTGCCGTTGCCGATCGCACCGGCGCGGACGCGGCGCGTCCCGCTCCGACTGGCGGTGCCGGTGGCGGCGTTCGCGCTGGCCGCGGCCGGGTGGGCGGTGGCCGGCTCGATCTCCGCCCCGGACGCCCCGCGCCCGGTGACCGTACCGCCGGCCGGGCCCGCGCCGGAGACCGGCGGGCCGACCACGACCGCGCCCGCCTCGACGCCGGAGTCCCCGGCGGGCGTGCCCGCGCCGAACCCGAGTGCCGTCTCGACCGTGCCGCCCAGTGTCCCGCACGGCGGCACCGCGCCGCCCAGTGTCCCGCCCCGCACCGCGCCGCCCGATACCTCGCCCGATACCCCGCCCGGCATCGCGCCGGGCGGGCGCCGGGGTTCGCCCGTGGACAACCAACCACCGAGCAACGCACCGCCACCCGCGACCGGCGAGGGTCGGCGCCTGCGCTGAACGGCACCCCGGTCACCGCGCGACCAACAGTCCCAGCGCGAGGTAGACGCCGCCCACCAGGTACCCGGCCAGGTCCCGCCCGGGACGCCCGCCGCCCACCAGGTGCCGGGCGGCGTCCGCGGCGAACGTGTAGCCGAGCCCGACGAGCAGGCCGATCGCGGACACGCTCGCACCCAGGCCCACCATCCACACCCTGGCCCGGGTCGGCGACGCCCCCGAGGGCACGAACTGCGGAAGGAACGCGAGGAAGAAGAGCACGACCTTGGGATTCGGCACGTTCACGAGCACGCCGTCCAGGAAGACCCGCCGCAACGACCGCGCGGGCCCGCGACCCTCCTCGGGCACCTCCGTCGAACGGCGCAGCACGGTGCCTGCGCGTCCCGTTCGGCTTCGCGGACGACGTGCTGCACCGCATCGTGGACCGACTGACCTCGGCGTGGGCGGAATCGGCCCGGTCGTGAACACCGAAGCGACAGCCGGAGCGGCATGCGGCAGGGTCAGCGCACCGGGCCCGTGCTCGGCTCGCTCGTCCCGGCCGGCGGCGGCCCCGGGTGGCCGCAGCGGAACAGGGGGTCGCGGGTGTCGAAGGGCACGTCCTCGCGGGACTCCTCGACCGCGCGCATCGACGACGGCAGGTCGAACGGCAACCGCCCGTCGACCGGGGCGCGGCCGAACACCGCATCCAACACCAGGTCGTCGTCCGCGCCGAAATCGGCGAGCAACACGGATGCCACGTCCGCGAGTTCGGTGAGCACGGCGGGCCGGTCCAGGAACACGCAGACGGCGAGCGGGACGAGCGCGGCCAACTCGCGCAGGCGGGCCGACTCCGGCGCCGGGAACTCCAGCGAACCGGCGTGGAAGTACCGCTCCAGCAGTCCCTCGCGCGGCTCGTACGGGGCGTTCAGGCGCAGCACCGCGAGGTCCGCGTCCGCCGGCCGGTCCACGACCGTGCCGTAGCGCGATGCCGACTCCGGATCGATGTTCTCCACGTACACCTTGCGGTCCGGGCCGTGCGCCGGCACCTCGCCGTGCAACCGGACCAGGGAGCGCCGCTGCGCGCGACGACCCAGCGCACGGGTCCGCGGCCGGCCGACCAGTTCCTCCGCCGCGTCCGGGTCGACGTAGGGGTCCTCGAACAGGCCCAGGCGGAACTTGTCGCGCAGGATCCGCCGGGCCGACGCGTCGATCCGGGCCTCGGCGACCGCACCGGAGCGCACCGCGTCGACGATCAACCCGGGCCGGATCTCGCCGCCGAACTGGTCCACGTCCGCGTCCAGGAGCAGCCGCACCTGCTCGGCGAGCGGCAGGTGCTCCACCCCCCAGTTGCGCGCGGGCAAGTCGCCGACACCGGGAACCGGCATACCCCGCAACAGATTGAAGTCGGTGCACACCACGCCGTCGAAGCCGTACCGGCCGCGCAGCAGCCCGGCGATCACGTCCCGGTTGAAGCCCGAGCCGACCTCGGCGAGCCCGACGCCGACCGGGATCCCGTACGCCGGCATCACCTGGGCGACGCCCGCCGCGAGCGCGGCCTCGAACGGCCGCAGGTGGTGCTCGAATCGGCCACCCGGATAGACCTGGAGCCGGCCGTACGCGAAGTGCGGGTCCTCGCCGCCGGCCACCGGGCCGCCGCCGGGAAAGTGCTTGACCATGCACGCCACGCTCTCGGCGCCCAGGGCCGCGCCCTGCATGCCGCCGATGTACGCGGCCAGCATCCGTGACACCCTCTCCGCGTCCTCGCCGAAGGTGCCCGCGATCCGCGCCCAGCGCGGCTCGGTGGCCAGGTCGGCCATCGGATGCACCGCGACCCGGATGCCCACCGCGCGCAGCTCGCGCGCCGCGGCGGCGGCGAACTCGCGAACCAGCCCGGGATCGTTCGTGGCGGCCAGACCGATCGGCTCCGGCCCGCGCGAGAACCCGCCACCGGTGTGCGCCGCCGCCGGGTTGTCGCCGAACCCGTGCCGGGGGTCCGAGGACAACGTGACCGGGATGCCCAACCGGGTGCCGGCGGCCAGATCCTGGAGGTGGTTGTTCCACCGCGCCATCACCGGGGCGGTCGGGGCGGACATCACCAGGAAGTGGCTGACGCCGAGCCCGGTGAGTGCCTCGCAGTCGGTCGGGAAGGCGTCCGCCCGCCTGCCGGCGATCCGCCCGTGGCACATCAGCGCGGCCTTCTCGGCCAACGTCATCCGGGCCAGCAGGTCGGCGACCCGCTCCTCGATCGGCAGGCCCGGGTTCTCGTACGGCTCCATCGTGCCGTTGTGGTTCAGGTCCCGGAACAGGGTGCCGTCGTGCCGTCGGAGCGGTTTCACCGTACGTCCTCACTGCAGTCGTGGGCCGTCCATGGCACCGCCACGGACCCCCACCAGGGTTGCCGCCGTACGCGTGCCGGCATCGTGGATGCCGAAAGTGATCCCGAGAGGCCCGGCTGATGCAGGAATCGAAAGCGGCGCTCGGCCCGGAAGCGCTGGACGAACTCGACCTCGCGCTCGTCCACGCGCTGCAACTGTCGCCGCGCGCGACCTGGACCGAGCTGGGACCGGTGCTCGGCGTCGACCCGGTCACCCTGGCCCGCCGTTGGCGCCGCCTGGAGCGCAGCGGCGCCGCGTGGATCACCTGCCACCCGGGCGGCGGTCCCGGGGCACTCGGCGGCACGAGCGTCGCGCTGGTCGAGATCCGGGTGGCTCCGGGCCGGATCCCGGAGGTCTCCGCGCGCCTGGCCCGGCATCGACACGCCCTCAACGTCGAGTACCTCACCGGCAACCGCGACCTGTTGATCACCGCCGCCGCGGCCGACGCCGACGCGCTGGCGCAATACCTGCGGATCCGGCTGCCGTCCGTCCCGGGCATCACCGGCATCCGGGTCCAGCTCCCGCTGCGCCTGTACAAGGACTCGGGCGCGTGGCGGCTGCGCGCTCTGGACCGCGAGCAGCGCGACCTGCTGAGCGGCCCGCCGCGCATGTCGAGCCGGCCCACCCGGGCACTGGACGACGCGGACCGGGCGTTGCTGCTCGAACTGGGCCCCGACGGGCGACTGGGTACCGCGGAACTGGCCCGCCGACTGGGCACCAGCGGCGTCACGGTGGCCCGCCGGCTGGCCCGGCTGACCGCCGGCGGGCAGGCCGGATTCCGGGGTGAGGTGGCCCGCTCGCTCACCGGCTGGCCGGTCTGCGCGACCTGGTGGCTGCGGGTGCCGGCAGCCGAACTGGACGAGACCGCCGCCCGGTTGACCGCGTCGGCCGACGTGCGCATGTGCGCCGTGGTCACCGGCACCGCCAACCTGGTCGTCGTGGTGTGGTTGCGCCGGGCGGCGGACGTACCGACCCTGGAGGCCGAGTGGTCCGGGCGTTTCCCCCGGGTCGAGGTGGTGGACAGCGCGGTCACCATCCAGGTGATCAAGCAGATGGGCCGCGTGGTCGGCCCGAACGGGCACGCCACCGGTTTCGTGCCCCTGGACATCTGGTCCGACCCGCTGGCGGACACGGAGGTGCGGCCATAGACCCGCAGGCCGGTTCCGCGCCGGGCCCCGACGACCCTTCGACCGGGTCCGCACCCGGTTCCGAAGATCCGCAGGCGGGCTCCCCACCGGCTCCCGAAGACCCGCAAGCCCGTTCCGGACCCACCCCTGAAGATCCGCAAGCCCGTACCGGACCCGGTTCCGAGGTTCGACGCGTTCGTGTGACGCGGCAACTTTCCCGCACAGAGGGATGATTGTCCTCCTTGTGCTCTACCGCTCCCGCAAGTGGCGATCTACTCTGCGGAGATGAGAGATGTTGCGCCTGGGGTGCGTGGGACGAGAACGGCGGAGCCGATATCCACCCGGGACTCGGATTCGAACGAACCGATCCGGATGATCGTGGTGCGCAACGTGCGGATGCTCGCACGGCGCGACGGCTACACGGACGGTGCGATCGGCGAGGCACTGGGACACGGCCGGTCCTGGGCGTGGCGTCGCTTCACCGGTGAACTCCCCTTCGACCTCAACGATGTGGAGCGTTTGGCCCAACTGTTCAAGGTGGAACCCGCGCACCTGCTCGCCCCCGCCCACACGTGGGCACCGGACCCGGCCCGAAGGGTTGTCTCATGAGCACCGATCGTCGCCCGAGCAGCCGGCGCAACCGGAACGACGCCAAGCACCGCGGCGACCGGGTCACGGCGCGCCCCACCCGCCACACCGACGGGGCCTCCGTCCCGGCGATGTCCTCGGAAGTGATCGAGGCCGCGCTCTACCGCGCGGCCGAGGGCAGCCACGCGGACCAGGCGACCACGTACATCCTCACCGAGGAAGGCTCGTTCGTGCGCCGCCCCGAGTTGTACGCGGTATGCCTGGACTGGTCCGACGACGGCCGCTACGCGGCGGTGCGCTGGCGGACGCTGCGCGAGGTGGTCACCGCCTCCGACGCGCAGTTCCCGCCGGGGGCGTTGCGCACGATGCTGCTCCTGTGCTGTTCGCTGCACGACGACGGTCCCGCGCCGCTGTCCCGACTGTCCATGCTCGACTCGACCAACGCGCGGATCGTCTCGCGCGGAATCCACATCGCCACCGGCGCGCTGCCGCTGCGCCAGGCGCTGGGCAACGCACCGTGACCCCGAGATGACACTCCCGATCGAGGACCCGCGACCGCCCGAGGCGGCTGCCACGACCGGGGCCTCGACGGGCCGGTGCGGATGCCGGCGGGCGCGCGTAGCGAGACCATGGTAGGGGCGACGCGATCACGGAGGTGTGTGTGATGGCCGCCAAGTTCGAGATGTACACCGACAAGGCAGGCAAGTTCCGGTTCAGGCTGAAGGCCGGGAACGGGCAGATCATCGCCGTCGGTGAGGCCTACGAGACCCGCGCGGCGTGCATGAACGGGATCGACTCGGTCAAGCGCAACGCGCCCACCGCCAAGGTGGTCGAAATGGCCCACGCCTGACGCCCGCGGACGGCCGCGAACACGCGCCGCCCGGGGCACTTCCCGGGCGGCGCGTGCCGGTGTGACGTCACCGCGACGCGGATGCGGGTGCGGTCTCGGAGTCGGGTGCCGGCCGCCGGTCCGGGGGCGCGGCCGCGGTGGCGGGTGCGGCCCGACCGGTCAGCAGGACCAGTGCGCCCGCCGCGATCCCGAGTACCCCGCAGAGCACGAACGTGCGGTCCATTCCCGCCGCGAACGCCTCGCGCAGGGTGCCCAGTACGACATCCCGGGAGTCCGCGGGCGCCGCCGCCGCGATCTCCTGGGCCCGGCCGCCGCCGAGCGCCTCGGCGGTGGCGTGCGGGTCGCCGCCGACCGACCCGGCCTCGCGCAGCGTGTGGGCCGCGCCGTCGCGGAAGAGCACACCCACCACGGCGATGCCGAGCGCGAAGCCCAACTGTCGGAAGGTGTTCAGCGCGCCGCCGGCCATCCC
The DNA here is from genome assembly GCF_044460165.1 of Embleya sp. NPDC050154. Classification (NCBI taxonomy): domain Bacteria; kingdom Bacillati; phylum Actinomycetota; class Actinomycetes; order Kitasatosporales; family Streptomycetaceae; genus Embleya; species Embleya sp. NPDC050154. The sequence continues at coordinate 80,402 of NZ_JBITJP010000020.1, read as the reverse complement.
GGCGCGCGCGGGCGGGACGGCGGCCAGCGCCGCGCCGGCCAACTGCGGCATGACCAGGCCCACTCCGACCCCGCCCAGCACCAGGCCGGGAGTCAGAGCCGCCCAGCCCGATCCGGCGTCGACCAGGGTCAGTGCGAGGCTGCCGACGCCGATGAACACCGCGCCGATCCCGATCGACCATGTGGGCGCCACCCCGAGCAGGAACCGGCCCGCCAGCGCGGACACCACGAACGAGGTCGCGGCCAGCGGCAACAGTGCCAGTCCGGCCTCCACCGGGCCGTACCCGAGCACCGACTGGAGCCACACCGACATCTGCGGGAAACCGGAGAACGCGGCGAACTGGATCAGCAGGCCGGCGGCCATGATCGCGCCGAACGACGCGCGGCGGAACAGCGCCAGGTCGATCATCGGCTCGGCGACCCGGACCTCGGTCACCACGAAGACCACGAACGCGAGCGCGGCGCCGGCGAACACGGCGAGGGTCCCGCCCTCGGTCCAGCCGGCTCCGCCCGCGCGGACGAACCCGTAGGTGAGCAGTGCCGCGCCGAGGGTGAAGGTGAGCATGCCGATCGGGTCCAGTCGCGCCGAGCGGTTCCCGTGCGACTCGCCGAGCACCCGCCAGGCCATCAGCGCGGTCGCCACCCCGATGGGCACGTTGATCAGGAAGATCGCCTCCCAGCCGAGATGTTGCGTCAGCAGGCCGCCCAGAATGGGCCCCATCGCGGCGGCGGCCCCGCTGATCGATCCCCACACGCCGAACGCGACGCCTCGGTCGCGGCCCTGGTAGGCGTGCCCGAGCAGGGCGATCGTGGTGGCGAACATCGCCGCGCCGCCGACGCCCTGCAGTGCCCGCGCCGCGATCAGCGTCGCCGTGTCCAAGGACAGCGCGCACAGCAGCGACGCGGCGGTGAACAACATCGTGCCGAGGACGAAGACCCGCCGTCGGCCGACCCGGTCGGCGAGCGACCCGGCGCCGAGCATGAGCGCGGCCAGGGCGAGGGAGTAGGCGTCCAACACCCACTGCAGGTCGGTGTACGAGGAACCCAGGTCGGCGCCCATGTCCGGCAGGGCGACGATGACGATGGTGACGTCGACGAGCAGCATGAACGATCCGAGACAGACCGCGACGAGCGGTCCCCATTTGCGCACGATGACTCCTTGGCGGAACGAGCCGAAGCGACCCGATGGGTCGGATGGGCTGCATGGCTTTGCTGAGGGTCGCGTCGGATCCCGACCGGACGGGGTCGGGCGAGACGCGGGCGGCGCGGGCCGTCGTCCGCTCGGCGCCGCTGACGGAAACAGTCGCGTATTCGCGTGACCCGGTCGAGTGCGAAGCTTCGATACGGCGGATTCCCATCATTGCTAGGCTTCGGGTGATGGGATCCATCGAATTCGACGCCGTCGACCTGGCCATCCTGCACGCGCTCGACATCGACGGTCGTGCACCCTTCGCGCGGATCGCCGAAGTGCTGTGCGTCTCCGACGCGACCGTGCTGCGGCACTATCGCCGCATGCGCGCGAGCGGCGCGATCCGGGTGGTACCGATCACCGATACCCGACGCACCGGTCAGACGTCGTGGGTCCTGCGGGTGCGGTGCGTGCCGGACGCGGTGGACGCGGTGGCCCAGGGTCTGGGCCGGCGACCGGACGTGTCCTGGTTGCAAGTGCTGGCGGCCGGCACCGAGGTGATGTGCGTGACCCGAGCGAAGGGCCCCGAGGCCCCGGGGGGCGAACTGTCCCGGCAACTGGGCCGCGCGGCCGGGGTGATCGGGTTGGAGATGTACTGCCTGCTGCGCGTGGTCGTCGGTGGGCCGACGACGTGGCAGGGGCAGAACATCGGCCTCACCCCGGCCCAGGTCGACGCGTTGACCCGGGCCGCTCCGCAGCCGTCGTGGGACACGCCGGTGCCCGCGTGGGTGGACGGCGACCGCGAACTGTTCGCGGCACTGGCCCGGGACGGCCGCACCTCGTACGCGGAACTCGCCCGAGCCTGCGGAACCTCGGAGTCGGCGGTGCGCCGGCGGGTGGAACTGCTGCGCGGCACGGGCGTGCTGTTCTTCGAGGTGGAGACGGACGCGGCGAACCTGGGCTACGGCCTGTGCGCGTTCCTGTGGATGAATGTGCGCCCGTCCGCCCTCGACGCCGTCGCCGAGGTCGTCGCGGCCGACCCCCGGGTGGTGTTCGGGGCCGCCGCGACCGGACGCGCGAACTTCCTGGCGAGCGTGCTGTGTCGCGACACGGCGGACCTGTACGACTTCATCGCGGAATCGCTGGGCTCGGTCGAGGGCATCACGAGCGTGGAGACCACGCCGATCGTCGAGACGCTCAAACGCGAGGGCCCGATGCCCGGAGCGCGTGCGCGCCGCTGACCGGGCGCGGATCGTTTAGCGCGACGCGCCGTTCCTTGTCGGATCCGGCGTTGTTCGGTTCGCGCCGGCCGACGAGGGTTGAGGGGTGCCTCCGTCACGACCGCGACGGGGGTGTCTTTCCGCACAGGAGCGTCCTCATGCCCGGATATTTCGAACCCCTCACCGTCGGCAAACTGGAACTGCCCCATCGACTGGTGATGGCACCGATGACGCGCAACCGCGCGAATGACGCGGGGGTGATCTCCCCGGCCGTCGCCGCGGGCAACCGACCGCACCTCGCCGACACCCACCGGTGATCGGCGTCCACCCCGTCCCCGGCGCGCGCTCCCCGCGCGCCGGGGACCGACCGGGAAGCACACGGGAAGCACACATGCGAGCACTCATCCACGGCCCGCAGGGCCTGCACGCGGCCGACGCGCCGGACCCGCGCCCGCGAGAGCACCAGGTACTGGTCGCGGTCGCCGCCTTCTCGCTCAACTTCGGTGAGATCGCCTATCGGCCGAGCGGCGAACCGACCGGACACGTCCCCGGCTGGGACGCCGCCGGGATCGTCGCGCGCGCCGCGGCCGACGGCTCGGGACCCGAGGTGGGCACCCGCGTGGTCACCTTCGGCTGGGACGGCGCGTGGGCCGAACTGCGCGCCGCCGACACCACGAACCTGGCCGTCGTCCCCGAGGCGGTCGACCTGGGCGTCGCCGCCGCCCTTCCGGTCGCCGGCGTCACCGCTCTCCAGGCCGTCCGCCGACTGGGCTCCGTGCTCGGCCGCCGAGTCCTGGTCACCGGCGCCTCCGGCGGCGTCGGCCGGTTCGCCGTACAACTCGCCGCGCTCGCCGGCGCGCACGTGATCGCCTCGGTCGGTTCGCCCGAACGGGCCGAAGGACTGCGGGAGTTGGGCGCCGCCGAGATCGTGCCCGGACCCGGCGCGTTGTCGACTCCCGTGTACGGCGTGCTCGACAACGTCGGCGGGCCGCAACTGGCCGAGGCGTTCTACCGGCTGGAGGCGGACGGGGTGGTGCAGGCGATCGGCCGGGCGGCCCGGCAGCCGACCACCATCGACTTCGAGGTGGCCGGTACCAACTCCGCGCGCGGCCGACTGGAGAACTTCAACGTCGCGACCCCCTTCGCGGACGACCTCGCGGTGCTGCTCGGGTTGCTGGAATCGGGTCGACTGAGGCCGCAGATCGGCTGGCGGGGCCCGTGGCAGCAGGCCGAACTCGCCGCCGACGCGCTGTTGTCCCGCCAAGTCCGGGGCAAAGCGGTGCTGGACGTCCCGATCACCGGGCAGTGGGCGGCGCAGCAGCGGGGAGTGCGGGACGCCGGGTCATGACGCGGTACGGGTGCGGCTCAGCGCGACGGCCCGGTCGTTGAACGCGCGCACCCGTTCCGTCTCGTGGGCCTTGCGCCAGATCAGCCCCCATTCGATCGGCGGGGCGTCGGCGATCCGGACGTAGCTGACGTCGGGACGGACGTAGAAGCGGTTCACCTGGTCGCCCACGGTGAACGCGCCCTCGCCGGCACCCACCAGGGCGAGTGCCTCCAGGAAGGTGGTGGCGGGCCGGCCGTGGGCGATCGGCCGGCCGGCGGGGGTGCGGGAGGGGACCCGGTCCTCGGCGACCGAGGACGGGCAGTTGGCCGGCATGCGCAGCAGCGTGACATCGGCCAGATCCTCCTGCCCGATCTCGGCGCGGGAGGCCAACGGATGCTCGCACGGAAGCGCCAGGTAGCGGGTCTCGGCCCACAGGGTGGGTCCGATCACCAGATCGGGATCGGCGAACGGGCGGGTGACCAGCACCAGATCGGAGTTGTGCGCGCGCAGCCCGGCGATCGAGGTGTTCATCTGGAACTCCTGGAGGTCCACCTCGGAGGTCGGGTGCTCGGCGCGGAAGGCACGGATCACCTCCAACAGGAATTGGCCCCCGGCGGCGCCCAGGAAGCCGACGTGCAGCGGGCCGTCGAAGCCCCGGGCGGCCATGATCGCCTTCCCCACGGCCCGCTCGATCTGCTCGTGGCCGGGCCGCAGGTCGTCGTGGAACCGGCAGCCGATCGGGGTGAGCGCGACCCGGCGGCTGGTGCGCTCGAACAGCCGGGCGCCGATCCCGCGTTCCAGCTTCGCGATGGTCTGACTCATCCGGCCGGTGGAGATGCGCAGCCGCTCGGCGGCACGGCCGAAGTGCAATTCCTCGACGAGGGTGAGAAAGGCCTCGATTTCGTAGCGTTCCACGGATCCTCGTCCAGATCGTCGTGCAGGGCCCGAGCATGATCTCAGGTGGGCTCGGCGGGCGGTCGTCAGGGCGTGTCCGCGATCGCCCGGCGGGGATCGCGGGCACGCTCCGGGCCGTCGCGGGTCGGCGCGCGACCGTGCCGGCGTCAGTGCTCCAGCCGTACCAGCATCTTGCCGATGTTCTCGCCGCGCAGCAGTGCGATCAGCGCCTCCGGGGCCCGCCGCAGGCCGGGGAGCACGGTGTGCCGGGTGCGCAGGGTGCCGTCGGCCAGGAGGGGCGCGGCCAACTTCGTCCATTCCTCGGCGAGCCCGAAGTACGAGGTGACGGCCATGCCGCGCAGGGTGAGCTCCTTGGTGGCGGTGGCGAAGATGTTGGTGGGTCCGGGCAGTGGTCCGGTGGCGTTGTACCCGGAGATCGCTCCGACCACGGCGATCCGGCCGCCGACCCGGGCGGCGTCGATGGCGGCCTCCAGGTGCGCGCCGCCGACGAGTTCCACGGTCAGGTCGACGCCGTCGGGGGCGGCCCGGGCGAGGTCCTCGCGCAGTCGGCCCCGGGTGTGGTCGATGCCGACGTCGAAGCCGAACTCCTCGGTGAGGAGTCGGGTCTTCTCCGCCCCCTCGGTCGAGCCGATCACCGTGGCCGCGCCCAGTCGGCGGGCCGGTTGTCCCGCGACGCTGCCGGTGGCGCCGGCGGCGGCCGAAACGTAGACCACGTCGCCGGGTTGCACGGGCAGTACCCGGGTCAGCGTCGCGTAGGCGGTCAGGCCGGTACTGCCCAGCGCACCCAGGTGCGTCTCGACCGGGGCGAGCGCGGTGTCCACCGCGGCGACCGCGTCGGCGCCCAGCACGGCGTACTCGCGCCATCCGGCGAAGTGCGACACGGTCGTGCCGACCGGGAGGCCCTCCGCGCGCGAGGCGACCACTTCGCCGACGGCGCCGCCGGCGAGCGGCTCGCCGATGACGAACGGCGGCACGTACGCGTCGGCGTGCATCCATTCGCGGGTGAACGGATCCACCGACATCCAGGTGTTGCGCACGAGGACCTCGCCGGCTTCCGGCTCGCGAACCTCGATCCGGGCGAACTCGAAGTCCTCCGCGCGGGGTTCGCCCACGGACGACTCGCCAGGCGTACTTCGAGGCCGTCGCGACGGTGGGTGGGGGAGGGCATGCTGCTCCGATGCTCGAATGGGGTGGGGGCGGGCCAGTCACCGATCCCGACCGGGCCGCGCCGCCGACGTCCTCAACTCTCCACCGGCGCACCCTCCCGATCAACGTCGATCCGCCGCGCCTTCGTTGACCCACGCTCAACGATCGCGTGGGCCCCGACACCGACGCCCCGGACGCAGCCCGACCGGTCCGCTTCGAGCGCGCGAACCGGGACCCGGCGGGGAGTGGGAGCTCCGGCCGGGACGCGGAGGCGCCGCGCCCGGCCGGGGTGTGTCTGGCCCGAGAGTCGACCCCACCTCGATCGCCTCCCGGTACGCCGCCGGGTCACCCACCGAGATCAGCCGCAGGTCCTCGCTCTCGGCCACGCCGTGCCGCGTCGTGTCGCGCGTCACCGAGGGTGAGCCGGGCGTACCGAACGGGGGTGGCGTTCACCCGCGCGGCCCAAGCCGTCGACCGGGATTGTGCCTGATCGGGTGCCCGGAGCCCCGGATCACCCGCCGTCCGGGAAGCGCTGGGCGTGCGGGCCGAGCCCACAGCGGATTACATGGTGAGGTCGATGGATCTCACGACACGGGAGCGGACATGCACGTGATGAGAGCGGTCCAGGACGCACAAAGCGTGGTGTGGCACGCGATGGAGAGCGAGGACGTCGCGATGTGCGGGGTGACGTTGCCCCCCAGCCGGGATGTGGACGGCGCCCGGCGACGGGAGACGTTCTGCGGCCCGTGCATGAGCGAGGTCGAGCGGACCATAAACCCCGTCGCGAAACTCTCCGACGACTGTGCCGACGAGGGGACGCCGGTCTGAGTCACGAGTCCGACCAAGGGCGCCGCGCCTGCGGCGCCCTTGGCGTGCGAGTCGCGGATCCACGCGTCGAGGCGGGGACGCGGCGGATGGGCGTCGGGTGGACGCCGCTCGGCCGACGGGGGCGGCGGGGCGTCGTCGGTGGTCACGGTTGGAAGGAGTCCACGATGGTGTGCTCGACCTCGGGGCAACGGGTGGCCCCCGTACGCCGCACGCTCGCTCGCGGAGCCGTGCCCGTCGTGGTCGGGGGGCGGCCGTGATCACGCTCGGCGTCGAGGAGGAGTACCTGCTCGTGGATCCCGTCGACGGCCTGCCGGTGCCGATGGCCGAGACGGTTCGGGCGGCGGCGGACCTGCAACCGGCGGTGGCCGGCGGCGAGATCCAGCCCGAGTTGTTGCAGATGCAGGTCGAGGTCGCCACACCGGTGTGCGAGACGCTCGACGAGGTCGGCGGCCACCTGCTGCGGCTGCGTCACTCGGTGGCCGCCGCGGCCGAACAGGCGGGATGCGTCCTGGTCGCGTCCGGGTCCTCGCCCTTCGGCCCCGGCCCCCCGGCCGAGGTCACCGACCGGATCCGCTACCGGTCGCTGCATTCGGACGCCCCGCGCCTGGTCGACGAGATGTTCATCAACGGGATGCACGTCCATGTCGCGGTCCCCGATCGGGACGCCGGCGTGACCGTGCTCAATCGGCTGCGCCCGTGGCTGCCGCTGCTGGTGGCGATGTCCGCGAACTCTCCGCTGTGGGAGGGGGGCGACACCGGCTTCGCGAGTTGGCGCACGATCGTCTTCGGCCGCTGGTCGGTCAGTGGGGTCCCACCAGCCTTCGTCGACGCGAACGACTACGACGCCAGGATCGACGACCTGCTGAACGCGGGCGTGCTGCGCGACCGGGCCCGGGTCTACTGGCAGATCCGGCTCTCCGACCGCTATCCCACGGTCGAGGTCCGGGCGATGGACGTGCAGCTCAGGGTGGACGACGCGGTGATGCTCGCCGGCATCGTCCGGGCCCTGGTGACCACCGTGCTGCGGGAGGCGACGGCCGGGCAGCCGTCGCCTCGACCCGCCCCCGAGCTCGTCGCGGCGGCGCAGTGGTACGCCGCGCGGCACGGTCTGACCGACGTGCTGGTCGACCCGTACACGCCGCACCGCCTCAAGGCCGGTGAGCTGGTCGGTCGGTTGATCGAGTACGTCACCCCGGCTTTGGCGGATACCGGGGACGCCCGTCAGGTCGACGCGCTGGTGCACCGGCTGATGCGGGAGGGGACTGCGGCCGATCGGCAGCGGGAGGCCTTCCGGCGCGGGGGACGGGACGAGTTGCTGCGGTTGCTGGTCTCCGAGTCGACGATGTCCCACCGGCACTGAGAGGCGATGTCCCACCGGTGCTGAGATCGGGCGCCGTCGGTCCCCGGCGTGACGCCGCATCTCGTCGCGGGGCCGGCCCGGTGTGGCACGGGAGCTTCCCGACGGTGGTCGGTCGACGCCGCGATCGCCGGGTCAGGAGCCGGCGTCGAGCGGGCGCAGGAAGCGGCGTTCGTAGCGCTTGATGCAACCGGTCTCGCGGGCGAGTCGGATCGCGTCCTGGCACTCGGGGTCGGTCGCGCTGTCGACGCGGTATTGCTCGTAGGCGGCGAAGCCGGGGAAGGAGAAGAGCGCGTAGGCGATGTCGCTGTCGCCTTCGCTCGGCAGGAAGTAGCCGTGGTGGGTGCCGCCGAAGCGGTTGACCAGGCCGACCCAGCGCCGGCCGTACTCCTCGAAGTCCGCCAGTTTGTCGGCGTCGATCTCGTACTTCAGATGAATGGTGATCACGCGCACATGATGCCGCGTGCCGCGGGGCGCCGCGACGTCGGCCGCGCGGTGTGTGGTCCGGGGCCGGCCGGAGTGCTCCGGACGGCCCCGGGAGTGTGCTCGCACCGGGGGGTGAGGGCTCACCGGGGCGCGCGGTCAGGCCGGCGTCACAGGTCGGTGGCGATGATCTTCTCGATGTTGCGTTCGGCGAGGGCGGTGATGGTGACGAACGGGTTGACGCTGGTGTTGCCGGGGATCAGCGCGCCGTCGATCACGTACAGCCCGGAATAGCCGTGCAGGCGACCGTAGTTGTCGGTGGCCTTGGTCAACACCGCGCCGCCGAGTGGGTGGTAGGTGAGGTGGTCGCCCCAGATCTTGTACGTGCCGAAGAGGTCGGTCCGGTAGATCGTCCCCTCCTTCGCGTTGATCTTGTCGAAGATGGTCTTGGCCATGTCGATGGACGGCTGTTTCCAGGAGGACTGCCAGTTCAGGTCGACCTTGCCCGTCGCCGCGTTCCAGGAGAACCGGGCGCGGTTCGGGTTCTTGGTGATCGACAGGTAGAACGAGGCGTAGGTCTCGATGCCGGTGGGCAGCGGGGCCACCTCGGCGAACGCGCCGCCGGCGTTCCAGTTGTCGATGCCGCCGGTGGGGATGGAGGACTGGAGGGAACCGGTGGGATCCCACAGGTGGTTGGCCCGGCCGCACATGACGTTGCCGTTGTCGCCCCAACCCTGGCCGATCTCGCTGTTCAGGGCGGGCAGTGCTCCGGTGGCCTTGAGCCGGACCAGCAGCTTGCTGGTGCCGACGCTGCCCGCGGCGAAGAAGACCTTGTCGGCGACGACGGTCTTGGTGACCGTGGTGGCACCGCCGGTGTCGATCCGGTCGATCACCACGGTGTAGCCGCCGCCGGCCGCCGGGGAGACCGAAGTGACCTTGTGCAGTGAGGAGATGGTGACCCGGCCGGTGTCCCGGATCCGGGCGAGGTAGGTCTTCTGCAGGGACTTCTTGCCGTAGTTGTTGCCGTAGAGGATCTCACCGGCCAGCGCGGACTTGGGGACGACGCCGGCGGCCTCCTGCTTCATGTAGTCCCAGTCGTACACGGTGGGCACGAACACGAACGGGAAGCCGGAGCGCTGGGCGTGTTTGCGGCCGACCCGGGCGTACTGGTAGCAGGCGGTGGTGTCGAACCAGGCCGGGTCGATGGTGGCCACGCCCAGACCGGCGTTGGCGCGCGGGTAGTAGGTGTTGTACATCTCGTCGGCGTTCACCGAGGGCAGGATGGCGCCGAAGTTCTCCCGCTTGGGGGTCACCGCCATGCCGCCGTTGACCAGCGAACCGCCGCCGACGCCTCGGCCCTGGTAGACGGTGATGCCGGCGAACTCCTCGGCGTCCAGGATGCCGGTGTACCTGGGGATGTCCCGGTCGATCGGGAAGCCGAGGAAGTTGCTCAGCGGTTGCTTGGTCTTGGTGCGGAGCCAGAAGGAACGGGCGTCGGGGGAGGTGGTGTTGGCGAAGATCTTGCCGTCCGGGCCGGGGGTGTCCCAGGACATTCCCATCTCGATCATGTGCACGTCGACGCCTGCCTGGGCAAGACGCAGTGCGGCGACACAGCCGCCGTACCCGGTGCCGATCACCAGGGCCGGGACGCGTGCCCCGGAGGGGATCGAGGCGGTGGAGGCAGCTGCCGTCGACTGGGCCGCGCCGGCGCGGCCGGCGAGGGCCGCGACGCCGAGGATGGAACCGGTTCCAGTAACGAAAGTGCGGCGCGAGAAACCCTTGGAACTGTTGCTGTGCATGGCGGAATCGCTCATGTGACGTTCCTCACTCTGGGACGGAGTGGGAACAAGTTCTAGGCGTGATCGCGTGACAAGTCACGGCATACTCGTGAGTAACTTCCGCGTGGTTACCGGTACTTGCCCACGGGTCGCGCAGCGTCGATCGGTGGTTACGCAAGCGGCCGCACGGGCGGCCGTGCGAGCGGCGGGGCGCCCGGTTGCGCGAGTGGCGGGCACGCGGTCGCACGGGCGGCCGAGCCGGGCGCGGGGGAGTCCGGGCCGGGGTCGTCCCCCGCCTCAGGGTGTGTTCGCGGTCGCGGTCGCGGTCGCGGATCGCGAGTCGCGATTGTGGAGCGTTACGGCTGCCGGGAGTTCAGGCGCAGCCCGAGCAACCGGCCGGGCCAGGGGGGCTGTCCGGGGCGGTCGACCTCGAATTGCGAGAGAGGAGTGAAGCCGAGCGCCTTGTACTGCTCGACGAGCGCAGCGTCGCCGCCTGCGTAGCAGTCGACCCGGATCAGGTCGACGGCGCGACGGGTCGCCTCACGGCGTACGTCCTCGATCAGCGCGGCGCCGACGCCCGCTCCGGAGAAGCGCCGGTCGGTGACCAGGAGGTTGACGAACCACTCGGGTTCGTCGGCCGCCGGGATGTACTCGGAGGGTGTGTCGGAGGCGACGCAGCCGCCGGCCGGTTCACCGTCGATCTCGGCCAGTCGGGCGTGGCCGTGGCGCAGGACCTTGTCCACGCGTCGCACGGCCTCGGGACGGGTGGACCACGGTTCGGTGCCCCATTGGCCCTCGCGACCGGAGGCGGCCGGCCAGGCCACCGCGCGGTCGAGCATGGTGAGGAAGATCGGCAGCGCGGTCGTGTCGACCGTGCGGATGCGCACCCGACGCGGGGTGGGGGTGGTGTGCTCGCGAGTGATGGGGGACCTCCGACTCCTCGTTCCGGTGGCCGGGGTCGACCGACCGACCGGGCATGGGTGGGCCAGGCCGCCGCGCGGGTCGCGTGGCGCCCGAGGATCGCCTCAGGGGGTCGCTGGTGGCGGCGAGTGTGATCGGGCGATGCCGCGGTCGGGGACACGGGCGCGGCCGGGTGTCGCCGTACGACGAAGGCCCTGCGGATCCCGGTCCGGGGCGGGGATCCACAGGGCGGCTCGGCGTCCCGGGGGAGCGCGCGGTCCGGTCCGAACCGGACACGGTGTCGCGGAACACGTGTGGACATCCTCGCGATCGTCATCGGTACGGCGATATCCCAGATCCCTGGGAGGTTTGCGGGAGACCGCGTGTCGACCCCCGGCGTCCGCCCCGACGGCCGCTCTGCGGACGCGGTCGTTGCCTGCGTGTTACGTTCGCGCCATGGCATCACGTGGCGTGAGTGCGCGGCGGGCGATCGAGGGCCTGCGTGAACTGGCCGGGGCGGGCCTGGAGGCCGACGCGATCTTTCGCCGGTCCGACGAACTGCTGCGCGACGTACTGGAGTTCGACGCGGTGTGTTGGCATACCGCGGACCCGGCGACCGGATTGGTCACCTCGGTGCTGAGTGACGATCTGAGCCTGGAGGGCTTCCACGCCGCGGTGCGGTTGGAGGTCTGGCACGACGACGTGAGCACCTTTCCCAAGATCCGGCACAGCGGGCTTCGGGCCGAGACGTTGGACCGGGCGACCCGGGGCCGGCCCGAGCGCAGCCTTCGATTCCGGGAACAGATCGCACCGGCCGGCTTCGGGGACGAGATGCGCACCGTCTTCGACACGCGGGGCGGCATGTGGGGCTGTGCGGCGTTCATGCGGGCGGCGGATCGTGGTCCGTACCTGGGCCGGCAGCGGGATCTGGCGGACGTCGCGGCCCGGCACATCGGCAACGCGCTGCGCGCGTGCCACCGGGTCGCCGCGCCGGCGGCGTCGGGCGATCAGGCGCCCGCGATGGTCGTGCTCGGGCCCGGGAACGGTCTGGTGGCCGCCGACGAGCGGGCGCAGTGCCTGCTCGCCGAGCTCGCCGACGACGCGGTCGGCGCGCTCTCGGTGCCGACCGCGTTCGCGGTGGTCTCCGAGCACGCCCGGTTGGCCGCATCCGGGGTGCCCGTCTCGTCGGCCAAGGTCCGGGTGCGCACCCGTGACGGACGCTGGTTCGTGCTGCACGCCTCGCTCCTGGACGGCCTCGCCGACGGCCACGTCGGAGTCGTGGCCTCGCCGGCTTCGCCGGCCGAGACGATGCCGCTGTATCTGGCCGCCTACGGGTTGACCGGTCGCGAGCAGGAGGTGGCGCTGCTGGCCGTTCGCGGCTGCGACACCAAGGAGATCGCCCGTGCCCTGGCGATGACGCCGTACACCGTCCAGGACCATCTGAAGGCCGTGTTCACCAAGGCCGGGGTGACCAGTCGCCGCGAGTTGATCGCGCGGATCGTGATCGGGGAGCGGGCCACGGGGTGAGCGCCCGGCATCCGGGCCGGATCGTGGTTCGGGCGCGGGTTCCGGGCGCGGGTTCCGCGCGCGGGTTCGGGGTGCGGGCCTTGGGTGAAGCGGAGGCCGGGGCGGCCGTCCGGGTCGATGTTCTCCGTGGCGGTGAATTCCGTTCGGGCCGGGCCGGTTCGCGAGCCGACGTGGTCGAGGGTGGCGAGCGCGCACAGCGTGCGCGGGACGTGGTCGGTGCCGGCCGGTGCGCAGACCTCGGGGACGGCCGCCGTGGCGAGCTCCCGCCGGCGGCCTGTTCGGCGACCCTCCTGGGCTTTTCCGGGGACCGGAGGCCGCCTCGCGGGTGAGCGGCGGACGACTCCTGCAACGCGAGCTGCAACGCGAGTCGCAACGGAATCCACAACGAAATCTGCAACGGAATCCGCGACGGAACCTGCAACGGAGCAGCGGACGGGACTCAGGGCATCCGGGGCTGGGAGGTGTTGGACTGCGCGGTGACGCTGACCCGGACCGGGTTCGCGAGCCCGCTCAGCGCGGCGGGCGACTTCCGGAACGTCACACCGCTGGTCGTCGGCGACGCGCTCAAACGCGCGGGCACGCGGGTGTTCGAACCGACGCACCGGTTCGAGCTGGAGGCACCCGTGACGAGCGTCGGGGCGGTCTCGGCGCTGCCGGCGGGTGCGCGGGCGGTGCCCGAGGAGCAGTCCACGCGGGGCGACCGCTGCCTGGTACGGGGCACGATCCCGGCCGCCGAGCTGCACGGGGTCACCCGGCGGCTGCCCGAGTCGAGCCGGGGGGAGGGGGTCCTGGTCAGTGAGTTCGAGGGATATCGCGCCTTCACCGACCATCCGATCCCGATCCGGGCCCGGACCGGGCCCGATCCCTACGACCGGGATCGATACATGCTCCACACGCTGGGCCGGGTGCGGGGCTCCTGACGCGCGATCCGCCGCGGCCGGGCCTGGAAGCCCGGCCGCGGCGGATCGTGTAGTACGTCGGTGCTCGCGCTCGGGGGTCAGTCCCGGTGCGGCGGGGCGGCGGCCGTGGAGTCGCGCGCGACCGGACGGGGCGCGAAGCGGTGGTCGACGTGCGGGGTGTGGTAGCCCTGGAGCCGTTGCCACATCGCGGTCGCGATCGCGGTGGACATCTGCTCGATGGGCTGTTGCACGGTGGTCGGCGGGTCGCTGTGCGCCGCGAGGTAGGAGTCGTCGTAACCCACCACCGAGACGTCGTGCGGGACCCGCCGGCCGGCCTCGCGCGCGGCCGAGACCACGCCGAGCGAGTGGTTCCGCCGGGGCCGGGCCGAACCGGACTCCGCCGAGGCGGGCTTCTACTACTTCGACGCCGAGAACCGGGGCCAATACGCGTCGTTCCGCCGTGTCGACACACTGCCCAGGTTCGACCACGCGTCCGCCGAACTGCGCGCGCGGTTGTACGACGGACCCGATTCGGTGGTTGCCCGCTACCCGCGCGACTTCGGCCTGGATGGCGCAGGACCGCAACGCCGAGGTGGCGCGCACGACGCGGCCACCCTCGACGCCGCCGTCCCGCGTCGCTGAATCCGAGCGAGACGCTGACCGGGTCCAACGAGGTGTTTTCGGACACCACTGGGACGCACCACCGGGAGTTGTTCGAGGATCCGCCGCACCCGTTCGGCAGGCTCGATTCGCCCGAGGGCACGTTGGTGTTCGGGCGCGGCGACGCGCTGGTGTGCGCGGTGAATTCGGGCGCGGAGCCGGTCCGGCTGCCCGAGTACGGCGCGGTGTTGCCGGCCGGCGGCGCGTTGCCCGGGGGCGGGATCCTGCCGGGCGACACGGCGGTCTGGTACGCGGTGGACGGCCGCTGAGGGTGCGTTCGGTCGGCGGTTCCGTGCGAGGCCCCCGACCGGCGGCCATGTGCCGGGCGGGGTGGGCGTGTTGCTGTGTCGTGCGCACGCGACGCCTTCGGACGCGCACTCGCGACGCCGTCGGACGGCGCACTGTCGTCGTGGGCCGTGCGTCCGGCTAAGGTGAGTGCGTGGTGCAGTTCGAAGCGAATGTGGACGCGGAACGCCGAGCCTGGCTCGGGCAGCAGCTCGGCGACACCAATGTCGCGGCGTCGCCGCACTTGGCGAGGCTCCAGGGGACCGATGCCGAGGACGAGGTGGCATTGCACCTGTTCGCCCTCGACGACGACGGCACGATCATCGGCGGTTTGGCCGGATACACGTGGGCCTACTGGCTGCACGTGGACCTCCTGTGGGTCGATTCCACCCGGCGCGGCACCGGGCTCGGCGGGGAACTGCTGGCCCGGGCCGAGAAGATCGCGCTGACCGAGCGCGACTGCCGGCATGTGCGGTTGGAGACCTGGGAGTTCCAGGCGCCGGAGTTCTACCGGAAACAGGGCTACGAACTCGTCGGCACGGTGCCGGACTACCCGCCGGGCAGCACCGAGTACATCTTCGCCAAGCGCCTGGCCTGACGATTTCGTCCTCCCGGCCGGCCCGGAAGGGCCCTGCGGCCGGGCATTGTGCCGGGACTGCCGGGACGTCGGTCGCGCGTCATCGGTCCCGGGATTCGTCGATGTCGGCGAGCGGCGGATTTCTGCCGTGCTCTCCATGCCGGGACAATCGGTTCCTCGGGCGGTCGGTACGCGGCGGCGTTCGCCGATCCGCCCCCGCGCGGTCGCGGCGGCAGGCTCTTCGACGGTCCTCGGCGGCCTTCCCGGAGGTGGCTTCGGGTACGACGCGCGGGGCGCTTCCCTCGGCGATGAGTTCTCGGGTGTGTCGGGGTCTACCCCGGGAGAGCGGGTATCCGCCGTCGACACCGACGGCGGCCCGCCTCGGGTCGACCTAGGAGTCGTGACGCATGTCCGAGTGGACCGTCCTGTGGGAGAACATTGCTTTCGGTGAGTCGGCGCGGTGGTTCGAGGGCCGGTTGTGGTTCTCCGACTGGGGTGCCCAGGAGGTGCTCGCGGTCGCGCCCGACGGTGTGGGCGAGGTGGTGGTGCGGGTGCCGTTTCCGTCGATGCCGATGTGCATCGACCGGCTGCCGGACGGGCGGCTGCTGATCGTCTCGTCCAGCGAGGCACGCGTGGTGACCCTCGAGGCGGACGGGTCCTTGCTGGAGTACGCCGATCTGGGCGCGGTCGGGGACGGTTTCAACGAGATCGTGGTGGACGGACGGGGCAACGCGTACGTCAACGGGATCGGGTTCGACCTGTCGGCGGGGCAGGCGTTCCGGCCGGGGTTCATCGCGGTGATCGCCACGGACGGATCGGTCCGGCGGGTGGCCGACGACGTCGCCTTTCCCAACGGCATGGCGGTGACCCCGGACGGCTCGACGCTGATCGTCGCCGAGTCGTACGGCAACCGCCTCACCGCGTTCGACATCGCGGTCGACGGCGGGTTGTCGAATCGCCGGGTGTGGGCAGACCTCGGCGACGGCGTTCCGGACGGGATCTGCGTCGATGCCGAGGGCGCGGTCTGGTACGCGGACGTGCCCAACGAGCGGTGTGTGCGGGTTCGGGAAGGGGGCGAGGTGCTGCGGACGGTCGAACTGGACCGGGGTTGCTTCTCGTGCGTTCTCGGCGGTCCCGACGGGAGGACGCTGTTCGTCGTCGCCACCGAATGGCACGGCATGGCCGACGCGACGGAGGGTCCGCGCACCGGCCGGCTCGTCGCGGTCCCGGTGTCGGTGCCGGCGGTCGACCGGTGAGCGCCGGTACGCCCGCGCGGGTCGGTGCGGCCGAATGGGTCGGCCGTTCGCGACGCGTTCCGCGGGTCGCCGCCGGGGCGGTGGTGTACGCCCCTGTGCGCAGGCGCGATGACCTAGAGTTACCCAATGATTTTCATCGTGGTGAAGTTTCCGGTGAAGCCCGAACACGCCGACGAGTGGCCGCAGCACGTCGAGGCGTTCACCCGGGCCACCCGGGGCGAGCCGGGCAACCTGTGGTTCGAGTGGTCGCGCAGCGTCGAGGACCCCAACACGTACGTGTTGGTCGAGGCGTTCCGTGACGACGCTGCCGCGGCGCACGTGAACTCCGACCACTTCAAGGCGGCCCTGGAGCAGATCCGTCCGCTGATCCGGCACACGCCGGAGATCGTGAGCACGGTGATCCCGGACGCGAACGGGTGGAGCGCGATGGGTGAGTTGCGGATCGACTGACCGGGACACCGGGCCGGTGGGTGGGGCCTCGCGTGGGCGAGGCCCCACCCACCGATGCCGGACAGGGCCTAGTGCAGGACCTTCAGGCCGATCACGCAGCCGACGATGCCGGCCAGCAGCAGGACCTTGACGACGGAGAACGCCTCGCCGTCGAAGAGCATCGCGTAGGTGACGGTCAACACCGCGCCGATGCCCACCCACACCGCGTAGCCGGTGCCGACCGGCAGCTCGCGCAGGGCGTAGGCCAGGCCCGCCATGCTCGCGGTCAGGCCGACGCCGAACACCATGGTCGGGAAGAGTTTGCTGAATCCGGCGGACTTGCCGAGTGCCGTCGCCCAGACGGCTTCCAGGACACCGGAGATGATCAGGACGATCCAAGCCATGACAGGCACGCTCCCTGACACCGTCTTGTCTCAACCGGGTACGGCGTGCCTCGTCCGGGAGCCGGTTCGGGCTCCGTGAACCACTCTCGCACGCGGCACTCGGCGCACAAAATCCGGGATTCGGCCACCCTTCGGGCGCACGATTCCGGTGGTGCCGGTCACCCTGCGGGCGGGGTCGGCGATCAGTGGTCGCCGAGCAGGGCGCGCAGGGCGTTGTCCAGGGCGGGGAGCAATTCGGCCTCCGCGTCCGGCGTGTAGAGCATGCGCATGGCCAGGCCGTCGGACAACGCGATGATCGCGTCGGCGATGCGTTCGCACGCGTCCCGGCCGTGCGCGGGCAGCGCGGCGGAACCGAGCCAGTCGGCCAGCGCCGCGCGGATGTCGGTGTCGATCTCACGCTGGGTCGCGGCCAGGCCGGGGTGGTGGACGGCGCGGGTGACGAAGGCGAAGCGCACGGTCGCCTCGGCGCGCCGGGCGGCGTCCAGCGGGAGGGTAGTCAGCACCAGGCGGCGCAACACCTCATGCGGCGGCCCGGTGGGATCCACCTCGGCCCACCGCCGCTCCACCGCCTCGCCAGCCAACTCGGCGGCGAAGCCCAGCATTTCGTCCTTGGTGCGGAAGTACTTCTGGACCGCGCCGGCGGAGCGCCCGGCGGCGGCGGCCACCGTGCGCACACTGACCTCGTCGAGGCCGTTGCGGGACACCAACTCCAGCAGCGCGGCCCCGATCGCCCGCCGTTGCGCGTCGCGGTCCACGATCTTGGGCATCGATCCCCCCTGACAAGTTTTGGATACGACTGTATTCTAAAGACTCGGTGTCCGCCCGGAAGGAGATTGTCGTGGATGCTCGACTCGATCACGCCATGCGCGCGTCCGATCACGATCGCGACACCACACTGGCCCGGCTCGCCGCCGGCTACGCCGAGGGTCGACTGGACCGGAGCGAGTACGACGAGCGCGCGACGCGCGCCGCGGCCGCCTCCGTGCTCGGTGAACTCGCGGAACTCACCGCGGACCTGCCCGCCGCGCGGCCACGCGCGGCCACGGTCGCGACCACGCGGGCCGAGCGGGATCGCCGGGACCTGCGCGAGTGGCTTCAGGAGTGGCGCTACTGGCTGGGCGGCGCGGTGATCCTCACCGGTGTGTGGGGAACACGCTGCGTGCTCAAGGGGGAGCTGATCGGCTACTGGCCGATCGTGCCGCTGGGCGTGTGGGCCGCGGTTCTGATCGCGATCGCGGTCTGGCCGCGCGGCGACGCGGACGACGAAGCCGAACGCTGACCGAGGGCGCCCGAGTGGACGCCCGCCCCGGTCGGTCACCGGGACGTGGCGGTCAGGAAGGATTCGGCGATCGTCGTGCGGGCGTACAGGACCGCGCGGCCGGCCCGGTGCGCGGTGACCAGGCCCGCGTCGCGCAGCGCGGTCAACTGCTGGGACACCGCCGCCGCGGAGAGCCCGGTTCGCCGGGCCAGTTCGGTGGTCGAGGCCGGAGTGTCCAGTTCGCTCAGCAACAGGGTGCGCGAGCGGCCCAGGACGGCGGCCAGGGCCTCGGTGCCGGTGACCGGACGCGGGGTCCACAACCCGCCGATGCCCCGGGCCGGATAGGCCAGTTGCGGTGGCTCGGGCGGGGTGACCCGGGTGAACGGGTCCGGTCCGGTGAACACCGACGGGATCAGCAGCAGTCCCGCGCCCGCCGTGCGCCGGGACAGCGCCCGCTCCCGCCGACCCAGCCGCAACGTGTCGTCGTCCCAACTGACCGACGGGTGCAGCTCGTTGAGGAGCCGACCGGCCCCGCGTTCGGCGACCTGCCGGGCCCGGTGGAAGACATCGGCGTCGAGTACCGCCCGGATCCGCGCCCAGTAGGGCGCGAGCGCCAACTCCCAATAGGTCTCGATCTCCTCCGCGACTCGGGCCAGCCGGGCACGCGGATCGGCGTACAGGGCCTCGGTCCTGGGGCCCAGCCCGCCGCGCTCGTGGCGCAGCCGATCCAGGTCGCGGCGTACCGAGGCGACGGGAGTGGCCACGATCTCGGCCAGTTCCGCCGCCAGGGTGGAGGTCGGCCCGGTGGGCGCCGGGTTGAGGAAGTCGGGCACGTAGCCCGACGGCGGGATCAGCTCGGCGAGTCGGCCCCGGTCCAGCCCGGCGGCCGCCACGCGAGGGCGGACCTGCTCGATCCAGGGCCGGTGGATCGCGTGGGCGGCGCCGGAGCACAGCAGCCGGAAGCTGGGGCCGACCTCCCACATCGGCGAGACGGCGAACCGCATCCGGGCCAGATCACCCGCCGAGAACGCCAGCTTCGCCGACATCTCCACCCCTGAGGATTCGGATATACCTTAATCGATGGTGATCAGCCTAGCCCCCGAGGATCATGCCGCCATGACCACACAGACGATCACCGCGACGGAATCGGGCACCTGGACGCTCGGCGACCTGACGATCAACCGGATCGGATTCGGCGCGATGCGCCTGACGCAGGACGGCGAGGCGCTCGCGGCCGACGCGGTGCCCAGCGATCGGGAGCGGGCGATCGGCGTGCTCCGCCGCGCCGTCGAACTCGGGGTGAACCACATCGACACCGCCGCCTTCTACTTCTCGCCGCTGCGCTCCGCCAACGAACTGATCAACCGGGCGCTCGCCCCCTACCCGGACGACCTGGTGATCACCACCAAGGTCGGACCCGGCCGGGACGCGGCGGGTCACTGGGCGCCGCACGCGAGGACGCCGGCGCAACTGCGCGGCCAGGTCGAGGAGAACCTGCGCCAACTCGGCCGTGATCACCTCGACGTGGTGAACCTGCGTGTCCTGGGCACCGACTCGATCGCGGAGCGCTTCGGCGCACTGGCCGACCTGCGTGCGGCCGGTCTGATCCGACACCTGGGCGTTTCCAACATCCACCCCGAGCAACTGGCCGAGGCACGCGCGATCGCGCCGGTGGTGTGTGTACAGAACCCGTACGGCATCGGAATGCGGGCCGACCAGGGCGAGTTCGTCCGCACCTGCGGTGAACAGGGCATCGCGTTCGTACCGTTCTACGCCATCGCCGGTACCGGGCGCCAGGTCGGAGCAGTCAACACCGAGGCGGCCGAGGTGCTGGAGGTGGCGCGAGCGCACGGGGTGAGCGCGGCGCAGGTCCGGATCGCCTGGACGCTGCACCAGGGGCCGCACATGCTGGCCATACCCGGCACCGGCAACCCGGACCACCTGGTCGCCAACGTGGCCGCCGGCGCGCTGCGGCTGACCGAGGCCGACTTGGCGGTACTGGGGGACCTGCACCGACGCGAGGCGTGAGCGAGGCGGCCGGCGGCCGAGCCGCGTGCGTCGACCGGCCGCGCACGCCGGGTCGCGGGGCCGCGGTGGCGCGGGTCGGGGGCGGCGGCGTCGGTGATCGTCGCTACCGTCGTCGACATGAACCCCGATCCCGCCAGGCGCTTCGACCCGCTGCCCGGACGAACCGGCCATGTGGCCGGCATCGAGTCGCTCGTCCTCGACGGGCGGCGCCACTACTTCGGCTTCGACGGCACGAGCGACATGGTCGTCTCGCCGTTGATCGACGACCCGGACGCGATGGCGGTGTTCGCGAGCGAACACATCCGGCAGACCGACGGCCTGCACGAACCGGCCTACTGGATGGACCTGGTCGCCTGGGCCGTTCAGGGTTCGGACCTGGTGGCGCAGGACGCGGACCGGGAATTCGACACGGCTCGACTGCGTGGCGAACTCCCCGCTCCGGGAAGTCACCTGCTCTACCTGCTCGACGCGGTGGCCGGGTGGGACGAGTCGCTGTCCATGCCGGACCACGTGCGTCGGGCCTACGCGCGACTGGGGTTCGACGAGGACGACCCGGTCGAGTGCCTCGACCACGCCCTCGAGGTGGTGCGTGCCCACGGCGCCGGCGCGCACCCCGACGAGTGGGCGGTGGTCCGCTTCCAGTTGACCTTCGCGGTACGGCGCGTGCCGGCCAACTGGACGCTGCTGTTCGATGCCGTGGGGGAGTGCGTGGCCGCCCACGGTTGAACGAACGACCCTGCCGGCTACGGGAGTCGGGCGGTGCGGCTCAGCGGCGGATCAGATGCATCGGGAGGGCGCTGGGGGTCAACACGCTGCGCGGGGTGGCCCGGACCGGGGTACCCGAGGCCGGGCGCAGGCGCCAGCGGCCCGCGATGGAGGCCAGCGCGAGCGTGGCCTCGGTCAACGCGAACGTGTCGCCGATGCACTTGTGCGGACCCGTACCGAAGGGCACGAAGGAAGCGCGCGACCAGGCCCCCGAGGCGAAGCCGTCGGCCTGGTCGCGTTCCGGGCAAAAGCGCTCCGGCTCGGGGTGGAACTCCGGGAGACGATGCAGGATGTACGGGCTGAACACGAGCGTGCTGCCGGCGCGCAGCCGGCGGCCGGCCACCTCGATCTCGCGCGTGCTGGTGCGCGGGAGCACCCAGGCCGGTGGGTACAGCCGCAGCACTTCGCGGATCACCCGGCCGGTCCACTCCAGTCGGGGCAGGTCGTCGGGACCGGCCACGCGCCCGTCGAGGACGGCGTCGACCTCGGCGTGCAGCGCCGCCTCCGCCTCGGGATGCGCGGCGACCAGATGCAGCGCCCAGGACAGTGCGGACGACGTGGTCTCGGCGCCGGCCAGGATCAACACCGCGACCTGATCGTGCAGTTCCCGCTCGGTGAGCGCTCCGCCCGCCTCGTCCCGGGCGGCGATCAGACGACCCAGCAGATCCCCGCCGTCGGCGTCGTCCGCACGGCGCTCGCCGACGATCCGCGTTACGTGGGTCCGCCATGTGGCCAGGCCCCGGGTGTAGCGCCGGGCGCCCGGGGTGGGCAGGATGTCGACGGCGGGCAGCAGCGCGCGCAGGTAGACGCCCTTGAGGAAGGTGTCCAGACTGTCCCGCAGTTCGGCGATGTCGCGATCGGTGATGCCGCCGCCGAACAGGGTGCGGACCGCCACGGTCGTGGTGAGCGCGAACATCTCGTCGACCATGTCGAGCACCCGGCCCGGTCGCCAGTGCTCCAGCGCCACGCCGATCTCCCGCCGCATCGCGTCGGCGTAGCCGGGCAGGTGTTCGGACCGGAACGCGGGTTGCATCAGCATGCGTTGCCGCCGGTGGTCGGCGTGCGGGCAGGTGGCCAGACCGTTGCCCAGGGCCGCGCGCGAACCCTCGTACAGCGGCCCGACCCGATCGAAGGTGCGGCCGTCGCTCATTACCTGCCGGGCGAGTTCGGGATGGCACAACACGAACGCGGGGCGTGGGCCGAGCCGGATCTCGACCAGTTCACCGTGCGCGGGCAGCGAGCCCAGGAAGCGCAGCGGGGCGTGCAGCAGGTGCGGGAGGTGCCCGAGTACGGGCCAGGCCCCGGGCGCCCGGCCGGTGCGCGCGGTGGACGTGGTCCGCCGGGGCGGGTGTCGGGTCGTCATGGGTCGCTCCCTCGTGTGCCGGACGGCGGTGCTCGGGCTCCGCCACCGCGCAGCGCGGTGTCCGCTTCCATTCCAGCAGCGCCGGACCGGGCGCGGGGGGACGTTTCCGACACCGGCGTGTGTCGTCGCGGGCGGCCGGGCCCGGTCCGAGCACACTTCGACCCGCGCGTCCATCGGGTATGCCCCCGGGTTCGGCCCGGGCGTGCCCGGATCCCGCCCTCCCCGCTGTCCGGATGTTCGCCCGCTCGCCGAATGCCTAGCGTCGAGGCATGGGAAATCGAGGGTTCGACACACCAGGCAGGAACTCCCGTACGGCACCGCGCGCCGGTGCCCCGACCTCCACCGCCGGCTCTGCCACTCGCCGGCTCACGGCGGCGCTCGTCCTGGCCGGCCTGCTCAGCGCGACGGTCACCGCGACCGCGGGGGCCGCAGCGCCTGCCGCGCCCGCCACGCCTGCCGCGTCGCAGGCGGCCGTCGACCGGCTCGGGCGCGGCACGCTCGTGGACTTCGTCGAGTTGCGGACCGTGACCGCCGGGCAGGCCCGGCAGGAACTGCGCGACGACCGCTGGGATCCGGGCACCGTCCGCGACGACGTCACGTTGTACCGGCTGGTCTACCGCACCGTGGACGCGACCGGCCGACCCACCACCGCGACCGGTCTGTTCGCGCTTCCGGCGAGCGCGGATCGACGGCTGCGCGTGGTGTCGTTCACGCACGGCACCGAGTTGTACCGGCGCGACGCGCCGTCCACCGCCGAGGACACGTGGGGCATTGCGCCCGCGCTGACGTTCGCCTCGGCCGGATTCGCCGCCACCATGCCCGACTACCTCGGTCAGGGCGAGGGCCCGGGCCCGCACCCGTGGATGGACATCCCGTCGGAGACCACCGCCTCGCTCGATCTGCTGCGCGCGGCAAGGTCGTTCGCCGACTCGCGCGGACGAAGTCTGGAACGGGAGGTGTACGTCAGCGGGTTTTCCCAGGGCGCCTCCGCCGCACTCGGACTGGCCCGTGCGCTCCGGTCCGGCGCGGACGCGTTCTTCCGGGTCGGCGCGATCGCGCCGATCAGCGGTGCCTACGACTTCCGCCGCGCCGAACTGCCCGCGCTGCTGCGCGGCGACCTGGACGAGAAGGCGAGCGTGATCTACGCGAGCCTGCTACTGGTCTCCTACAACCGCCTGCACCACGTCTACGACCGACCGGCCGACGTCTTCCAGCCGCTGTACGCGGACACCATCGAGGGCCTGTTGGACGGCTCGCACACCCCCACCGAGGTCTTGCGGGGGACCCCGGAGAACATCGACGCCCTGCTCACCGGACCCGGGCGGGCCCTGTTGGAGCGACCCACCGGCGCGTTCGCCGCCGCGCTGCGGGAGACCGACTCGGTGTGCACGAATTGGCGCCCGGGGGTGCCGGTACGGCTGTACGTGGCGGTCGACGACCAGGAGGCCGCACCCGCGAACACGGCGCATTGCCGGGCCGCGTTGCGCGCGGCCGGGGCGGACGTTCGGGTCACCCGCTTCGGCCCCGAGGTGACGCACTCGGACTCCAACCGCCTGGGCACCGCCGCCGTCGTCCGTTGGTTCCGCGAACTGGGTTGACCCGCGCGGACCGTGGTCGACGTCAGGGCCGGGCCGGGGGTGCGGCGGACAGGCTGCCGGCCCGCCGAGCGCGGGGCCGGCGGTGCGCGGTCGGGCGGGTCAGGCGGCGCACTGTACGCCGTCACCGCTCCGGCACACGTCAACCTCGCCGAGTTGCTCGTGCTGCCCACCGTGCGGGCCTGACGACGCGGAGCCCCGGCCGTGGGGCTCGGGCCCGGGGCCGGGCAGAGGGCCGCCCGGGCCTCGAATCCGAATCCGAATTGCGAGTCCTGAATTCCGGAGGCCCCGCGCGGATGAGGAGGGAAGGGGTGCCGGTGCCCCCACGACCGGGGGCCGGGCGGATCCGGCAGCGCGAGCAGCGGCAGGCGGCGCAATGGTGCGGGCTCGCCCGGCAGCCCGAGTCCGTACCAGTGCGCGCTCCGGGCGGCGCCGACGCCGACGGGTGGGCCCGATGAGGAGCATGTGGCACCGGCCCGGAAGTGGAACCGTCGTGTTCCCAGCGGTGCGAAGGCGCATCTCCCCCGGCCGTCGACCTTCGAGCGGTTCGTCGGCTCGGCACTGGAGTCCTTCGAGTCGTGGGATCCGGCGGCGTGGATCGAGCGGTGTCGGGCGGGCCGTTGTGGCCTGTTCCTCGACGCGTGATCGGTCCGCGGGACGGTCCGCGACGGGTGCGGACCCGGTGGGGCTACGCCTGGCCCGTTTCGAAGCGGCTGATGCGGCCGTCGGGGGTCACGGTGAAGCGCCACGCGGTGCGCATCTCGCCCCAGGTGTCGTTGCGGTAGCCCACGATCAGGGCGTGGCCGCCGGCGGACTCGGTCACCACGTCCATGTGGCCGTTGGAGGAGAAGATCTCCCGATCCACCCAGTCGTGCAGGTCGCGGTCCGAACCGTCGTCGGACATCGTCGCGTCGGCGGTGAGGAGCGCGGCGAAGGCGTCCCGGTCGTGCGCGTTGACGGCGGCGACGAAGGCGCCTACGGCCGGGTCGGACAGCTTGCCGGGAGCGATGGCCACGGGGATCTCCTGAACGGGCGGACGAACGGGGGACGAACCGACGAACGGCGCGCGTACGTTCCGCGCGACGTGCACGGTGGGTGCCCTACCAGGGAACAACACGACCGCCCCTCGGACGTCGACCCTCACTCGTTTGCCGCATGGCGGCGTGTCAGAGCGGGTTCGCGCACCCGCCGTCCGGGCCCGGGCCCGCTCCCGGCGACGTCGCTCAGGCCGTGTTCATCGTCTACCTCCTGCGCACCGGACGCCGCCGCGTAGGCGTCACCGCGATCACCACCGCGGGTGCGACGGTGGCGCTGTCGGCACTGGTGCTGCCCGGGGCCGCCCGGCGGTTCCGGACCGACCGGGTCGTCACCCCCGAGCGGGTCGGCCGGGCGGAGAACGCCGCGAACCAGTCGGTGCGCGGGTTGCCCACCCGAGTGACCGGCTTGTTCGATCCCGGGATCGGCGGGACGTTGACCATCGTCATTGTGGGTGTGCTGGGCACGCTCTGCGCCGTGGTCGCCCACCGCTGCCGACGGCTTCGAGCTGTTGCGTTCGTCCTGTGACGTGGCCTTCGGGGTGGCCTTCCTGTGCGTGGCAGCGCGGTTCGGTCCGGAACCGGCGAGGGCCGCGGTACCGGCATCCGCCCTCGGGGTCTCGTGAACTCGCGCATAGAGGTGGGTTGTTCGTCGCCCATCGGCGAGGAGGGCGGGCGCGACGGCGGTTCTCGCGGCTCGCCTCGGCGAGGCGATTTCGTGACCTGCCCGGCCGGCGGTCAGTGGTGCAGGGCGTGCCGCAGGGCGTGGACGAGGGCGTCCGGGTCGATGGTGGGATCCAGGTGCAGTATCGGTACGGCCTGATCGGGGCCGTCGGGGATCGGTCGAGGGCGAGCGGGTAGCCGCTCGCCCTCGGGGGTGGGGGTGGGGTCGAGGAGGTCGAGAATCTCCTCGATCGCGCCGGCGAGTGTGCCCAATGCCTCGTCGAGCGACGTGGATGTGGTCATGACGGATCAACGAGTCCCCGCCGCCGGCCGCAACGGCGTGTGCCGGCACACCATCCGATCGACTGCCTTTGTGTCACTCCCACCGGGCCCGGCGGCCGGGGTGTGGGCGCGGACTAAGGTGGGTGACATGGCGAAACGCGGCCCGTACGAGAAGGGCGAGGCGAAACGGCGGGAGATCCTGCGGGTGGCCCTGGAGGTCTTCGCCGAGGAGGGCTATCGGGGTACGTCGCTGCGCAAGGTCGCGGCGCGGTGCAACCTGAGCCTGCCGGGCCTGATGCACTACTTCGCGTCGAAGGAGGACCTGCTGACGCAGGTGCTCCGTGCCCGCGACGAGGAGAACCGCCGGTTGTGGGAGGACTACGACGGGCCCGATCCGCATCTGGAGATGGTCCGCGCGGGAGCGCGCGCGGCCGGGTTGATCGAGCTCTACGTGTCGATGGCCGCGGCGGGCAGCGATCCCGAGCATCCGGCCCACGCGTTCTTCGCCGAGCGCTATCCACGCTCGCGGGAGTCGGTGCTGGCCGCGATGCGATCGCGCGTCGAGGACGGTTCCATCGACAGTGTGATTCCGCCGGAGCGGCTGGCGGTGCTGCTGATCGCGGTCGCGGACGGCATCCAGTTGCAGTGGCTCAACGACCGCTCGATCGACATGGAGCAGGCGATCAAGGACATCCTGACCCTGGTGGAGCCGGCGCCGGCACCCGCTGCGACGGGCCGCGACTGAGCCGGATTCGGGCCCGGCGGGTGCGGCGTCCTCGTGGCACCGCACCCGCCGGTCGGCTCGGGTCCGACCTCAGCCCGCGGCCTGCGCGACCCGCTCGGCGAGTACCGCCAGTTCGTCGCGGCCGATCAATCCGCCGGCGAAGTCGGCGACCACCTCCAGTGGGACGTTGTGCGCGGCGCGCTGCAACATCGGGTCCTCCGCGAGCCGTGAGGTGAGGTCGGAGCTCGCGCGGGCCAGTCGCTCCAGGAGCAGCGGGCCGCCCACCGGGTGGGCCAGCCACTCGCCCAGCGTGCTGTGCACGTTCAATTCGGCGCCGGCGTCGTCGGCGGTGACGGCCAGGTCGACGGACAGCCGGATGTCGCGAGAGGACGCGGCGGCCTCGATGCGGTAGGTGCCGCCCTCGACCCGCCAGCCGTCGTTGCGCACGCTGTAGTACGCCAGGTCCGCGCGGTCGAACTCGACCAGCACCTCCCGGCTCTCGCCCGGCTCCAGACGCACCGACGCGAAGCCGCGCAGTTCCCGGATCGGCCGCTCCACCGTCGAGCCGGCGGGTGCCGAGGAGTACACCTGCACCACCTCGCGACCGGCGCGGTCGCCGGTGTTGGCGACGGTGACCCTTACGGCGAACCCGGTGTCGTCGGCGGTGGGCGCCACGGTCAGGTCGCGGTAGGCGAAGGTCGTGTAGGACAGGCCGTGGCCGAACGCGAACGCGACCTCGCGGCGGGCCGCGTCGTAGCCCCGGTAGCCGACGAACACGCCCTCGCCGTAGCGCACGTGGCCCTCCGCGCCGGGGAAGGTGAGGAAGCTGGGGGAGTCCTCCAGGCGCAGCGGGATGGTCTCGGCGAGCTTGCCGGAGGGATTGACCGCGCCGAACAACACGCGGGCGAGCGCGCCGCCGCCGGCCTGGCCCAGCAGCCAGCCCTCGACGAGCGCGGGCACCCGCTCGTGCCACGGCGCGGTGCGCACGACGCCGCCGTTGGAGAGCACCACGGCCACCCGGGAGTTGACCGCCAGGATGCGCTCCAGCAGCGCGAGTTGCTCGGCGGGCAGGTCGATGTGGTCGCGGTCGAAGCCCTCGGACTCGTCCTGTTGGGCCAGGCCCAGGAAGAGCACGACGGTGTCGCTCGCGGTGGCGAGGCGGACCGCGCGGTCGGCGGCCCCGACCGGGTCGGCGTCGGGTTCGGGGCCGTCCGCGAGTGGGTAGCCGGGCTCGAAGTCGACCCGGGCGCCGGTGGCGAGTTCGCGGATGTGGTCGAGCGGGACGTCCACCCGGGTGGGTGTCACCTGGGAGCTGCCGCCGCCCTGGAAGCGCGGGGTGCGGGCGAGTTCGCCGATCACCGCGACGCTGCCCGAGGCGGGGTCGAGCGGCAGCAGCGGGCCCTCGTTCCGGAGCAGCACGACGCAGTTGTCGGCGACCTCGCCAGCGAGTCGGTGGTGCTCGTCGTACGGCGCGGTCGAGCCGTCGCCGGCGGGTCGCGCGGCCAGGTGGGCGAAGTGCACGAGCCGCTCGACGGCTTGGTCGAGCACGACCTCGTCGAGCTCGCCGGCGGTGACGGCGGCGACCACCTCGCGGTCGGTGCGCCCGCCGGTCGGCGGCATCTCCAGGTCGAGTCCGGCGCGCAGCGCGGCGACCCGATCGCGCACCGCGCCCCAGTCGGACATCACCAGGCCGTCGAAGCCCCACTCGGTGCGGAGGATGTCGGTGAGCAGCCGAGTGTTCTCGGACAGGGTCACGCCGTTGACGCCGTTGTAGGCGCACATCACCGCCCAGGGCCGAGCGCGGCGGATCACGCGTTCGAACGCGCGCAGGTAGATCTCGCGCAGGGGGCGCTCGTCGATGTCGGCGCTGACCCGCATGCGGTCGGTTTCCTGATTGTTGGCCGCGTAGTGCTTGAGGGTGGCTCCGGTGCCGTGCTCCTGGAGGCCGCGGACCAGGGCGCCGCCGAATTCGGCCGAGTGCGTCGGATCCTCGGAGAAGTACTCGAAGTTGCGCCCGCACAGCGGCGAGCGCTTGATGTTGATGCCGGGGCCGAGGAGGACACCGATGCCGTGCGCGGCCGCCTCGACGGCGAGCGCGGCGCCGACGCGGTGGGCGAGTTCGATGTCCCAACTGCTGCCCAGCGCGACGGCCGGCGGGTAGCACGTCGCGGGGGCGGCCGGGCTCAGGTCGAGTTGACCCGGCTCGCGATCGGGACGTTGCAGGCGTAGCCCGTGCGGGCCGTCGGACATGGTGATCGACGGGATCCCCGCGTGCTCGATCGCCTTGGTGGTCATCTGGCCCAGGCCGCTGGTCAACGCGGCCTTGTCGGTCAGGGTGAGGTCGTGCGCGGCCATGGCGACTCCGATCGGTGGGTCCCGGGGCAGTCCGGGCTACTGCCCGGTTCAAAAACCATATGGTGATTGGTTTTGATGGTCAAGGGTGACCCGTCGTGTGCCGTGACGCGATCACTGGGTCGGATGGCCGACGTTGCGGCCGCGCCCTCGACGACGATCGGACGCCGTCCGGGGTGACCGCGGGATCCGAGCGGGCTGCCGGTCATTCCCTGCCGGGAATTGTCCGGTCCCCGCGAGGGTCGCAAGATTGTTCCCACGGCGCCGCCGAGACCGGCGGGCCGGACATCGTCGACGAGTTCGGGAGAACTCGTCGGAACACACGGGAGACACGACCATGTCGCGGACCACGACGACCATCGAGACCACGACCGGGACCGCCGGGACGACCGGGACCGGCACGTCCGGCGAGACCGCCGGGACCATGACGACCGCTCAGGTCATCGAGCGGTTCAACGAGGCGTTCACCGCGCACGATCCGACGCTCCTGGCCGGTCTGGTCGCCGACGAGTGCGTGATGGTGAGCGTGCAGCCGGCGCCCGAGGGCACGCGGTACGAGGGGCTGGACGCGTGCCTGGGCTTCTGGCAGGAATTGGCCGCCGACACGAACACCGCCTTCCGGCCCCAGGAGGTGTTCGTCTTCGGGGATCGCGCGGTGATCCGCTGGAACGTGTACTTCGGCGGGGGCGAGGTGAACGAGGTGTTCGGCGACGCGCACGCGGGGTCCGCGTGGGTGGCGGGCGTCAATCTGATGCACATCCGCGACGGACGCATCGTCGAGGCGCTGGGCTACAGCAAGTCCCCGTGACTGGGCGGCCTCCGCTCGTCCGGCGGCAGTGGGCCACGCGGGCGGGCCGCGCGGGCGGGCCACACCGGCCACGCGGGTCGCCCGGGGACATGCTCCGGGCGACCCGCGGCGGCGGGCCGGGTCAGGCGTTGGAGCCGGCGTCGACGGTCAGCGCGCTGCCGGTGATGCCGCCGGCACCGGGGCCGGCCAGGAACGCGACCGTCGCGGCGACCTCCTCCGGGTCCAGGAAGCGTCCCAGCGCGCTGAGTTGGCGTTGCGCGTCGGCGTCGGGGCCGACCGCCGGGTTCATGTCGGTGTCGGTCGAGCCCGGGTGCACCACGTTCGCGGTGATCCCGCGCGGCCCCAGCTCGCGGGCCAGGCCCCGGGTCAGGCCGCCCAGCGCGGCCTTGCTCATCGCGTACAGCGCGATGCCAGGGAAGGGCACCCGGTCGGCGAGGCAACTGCCGATGGAGATGATCCGGCCGCCCTCGGGCAGGTGTCGGATCGCGGCCTGGGAGGCGAGGAACGCGGCGCGTACGTGGATGGCCAACGTGCGGTCCAGCTCGTCCAGGGCGACCTGCTCGATCGGGCCGTTCGGGAAGACGCCCGCGTTGTTGACCAGGATGTCCAACCGCCCGAACTCGGCGTGCGCCCGGTCCACGGCCTCGGTCACCGCGTCGGCGTCCGCCACGTCGGCCCGAATCGCCAGGGCCCGCCGGCCGGTCGCCTCGACGGCGGCCACCACCTCCTGGGCCTTCTCCTTGCCGGTCGCGCTCACGTAGGTGAACGCCACGTCCACGCCGTCGTGCGCCAGGCGTCGGGCGATTGCCGCGCCGATTCCCCTGCTGCCACCCGTGATCAGCGCGGCCCTGTTGCCCGCAGTGCCCGCGGTCCCCGTCGCGTCCGTCGTGTTCGTCGGCTCGTGCATGCCCGTCCCCCGGCTCCGTATGGATGTTCTTCCGTGGTTGCCGATTTCTGTGTCGATCGGCACAGAAATAATCACAGGGCCGTCCGGGCAGGTCAAGGCATATATTGAACGAACGACACAGAAATGAATGGGCGAAGGGCGGTGGCCCGGCTTGGCCGGACGCGGACGACCCAGGGGATTCGACCGGGAGGCGGCCCTGGAACGGGCGATGCGGGTGTTCTGGGATCTGGGCTACGAGGCGACGTCGATGACCGACCTGACGTCGGCCATGGGGATCGGTTCGCCCAGCCTGTACGCGGCGTTCGGTTCCAAGGAGGAACTGTTCCGCGAGTCGCTGCGGCTGTACGGCGACACCGAGGGCCGGACGGTGACGCGGGCCCTGGTCGAGGAGCCGACCGCGCGGGCCGCCGTCGCGGCGATGCTGGCCGCCAACGCGCGGGCGTACACCGAGGAGGCCAAGCCGCGCGGCTGCATGATCGTGCTGTGCGCGACGAACTGCTCCGAGGCGAACGCGCCCGTGCGCGAGCACGTGGCCGGCGTGCGCAAGGAAGGCATCGACGACCTGACGCGGAGACTATGCCAGGGCGTGCGCGACGGCGACGTCCCATCCGGCGTCGACGCCGCCACCGTCGCCTCCTTCTATAGCGCGGTGATCCAGGGCATGTCCGTGCAGGCCCGCGACGGCGCGTCGCGCGCGGACCTGGAGCGGCTCGCGGCGTGCGCGATGGCGGCGTGGGACGCGGTCGTCGGCGGCGCGGCGGGCCCGGGTTCAGCCGACGAGGGCACGCCCTAGCTCTCGACCGAGTTCCGGGTAGGTGGGCGCGAGTTCGCGCAGGCCGGCCGCCAGCGCCCGGTCGTTCCCGGCCACGAGCGGATACTGCAACGCCCCGACCGACGCGGCCTGTCGGCCGGCGATCCGCGCCGCCTCGTCCAGACCCAGCCCGGCCAGACACCCGGCCGCGTCGTCGAGCCTGCGCGCGCCGACCCGGACGGCGAACGACGCCAGCAGGGTGCGCACGTGCGGGGCGAGTCCGCGCGCCACCGCCTCGGCCAGCCCGTACAGCGCTTCGGCGCCGCCGAGGGTGCCCGGCGGCACGGGCAGGTCCGGCCGGCCGGCGAGCCACTGTGCGGCGGCGGGCAGCGACCCGCGCAGCGCGTCGGCGACGGCGACCTCGCGGACCCGGACGAACCCCGTGCGCAGCACGAACGGCTCGTCCAGGTAGGCGATCGACGCGCCACGCCACGCGGCGGCGAACTCCCGGGCGGGCAACGTGGCGTACGGGTGCCCCTGCGGGTCGTGCAGGAGCACGGTGTCCGCGTCGGCGGCCAGCACCACCACGTAGTGGTCGCCGCCGTCAGCCACCGGCGTGCCGGGCCGATACGTCAACAGTCCCAGATCCAGCGGCCCGGCCAGGACCGGTCCCCGGGCGCAGGCGGCGCGCAGCCGGTCCAGGGCCTCGTCCGCGGTGCCGCCGCACTCGCGCTCGCAGGTCCAGCCCAGCGCGGTGACCGCGGCGGCCAGTCCCAGCTCCGGATCCCAGCCGAACGGGTCGAAGAACGGCGTTTCGCCGCCGACCAGTTGCACCCCGAAGGGCGACCCGGTGAGGGTCTCGACCACGGCCGGATCCGGCGCGTACGGGCCGAGCATCATGCGCAGACAATGCGTGTAGCAGTACGGCCCGGAGCCGTTGTAGGCGATCATGCGACCCAGCACAGCGCCTGACACGGTGTCAGGGTCAACCGGCCCGCCGGCCCCGCCGCGCACGCGCCGTCGGCGCGAGGCCGCCGCCCGGCTCGAAAAAGTGAGCGCGTTCCGGGGCGGACGGCGGGCAGAATGCGGTCATGACCAGCACCGCGACGAGCTACCTGACCCCGGCCGAGACGGCGGAGCGATCCGGCTTCAGCCTGGACACCCTGCGCTACTACGAGCGCATCGGCCTGCTGGCCGACGTGGGCCGGGCGCCCAGCGGCCACCGCCGCTTCACCGAGGACGACCTGCAATGGCTCGGCATACTGCGCTGCCTGCGCGACACCGGCATGCCGATCGCGGACATGCGCCGTTACGCCGAACTGGCGCGCACCGGCGACCAGGAGTCGCTGGCCGAGCGCATCGGGCTGCTGGAACGGCACGACGACGCGGTCGAGGAACAGATCGCGCTGCTGCGCGCCCAACAGGGACATCTGCGGGCCAAGATCGACTGGTACCGCTCGATCCTGCCGGACTGAGCGGCGCCCGCTCCGGCGACGGCGCGACTTCACGCTTCCGGCTGCCGAAACCGGGGCCGGCCTCTTCAATGGAAGGATGGCGGCCACCCGGAACGACCCGAACAGCGCAGGTCCGCCGCCCGAACCCGTCGAGTCACCGGGACAGGAGCGGATCACCATCACCGATCACATCGAGGGCGGACAACTGCCGCCGACCGTCACCGCCGACCACCGGGCCAGCCTCCTGGAGTACCGGCGGGCGCGCGGGCGCCAACACGTCCGCGATTGGTATGCCGGGCTGCGGATCAAGAAGTTCCCCGAGGACCTGCGTGTGTTCGAGCACGTGTTGTGGGCCTCGCGCGCCCAGGTGGTGGTGGAACTGGGCACACACCTGGGCGGCTCGGCGCTGTGGTTCCGCGACCGGCTGCGCACCCAGGCCGGCTACGGTCGCGTCCCGGACGGGATCCGGGTGATCTCGGTGGACCTGGACCAGGACCGCGTCGCCGCCCTCCTGCACGACGCCGACCCGTCCTTCGCCCGCGAGATCACCCTGGTGGCCGGTGATGTCACCGATCCGAGCGTCGCCGACCGGGTCGCGGACCAGGTCCCACCCGGTGCCCGCTGCCTGGTCGTCGAGGACACGCTGCACGAGTACGCCACGACGACGGCCGCGCTGCGCAACTTCGCCCGACTGGTCCCCGACGGCGGATTCTTCGTCGTCGAGGACGGCATCGTCGACGACCCCGACCTGTGTCCGCCCGGCATGCCGGGCGGTGTGGTGCCCGCGGTCACCGACTGGTTGGCCACCGAGCAGGGCGGCGCGTTCACCACACGCCGCGACCTGGAGTTGTACGGCGTCACCAGCAACCCGCACGGCTGGCTCCAACGCACCGCGCGGGAGTGACCGGCTCGTCGGGTTCCGAGCGAGTGGACGCGGCGGGAATCGCCGACACGGCCCGGGCGGTTCGGTGCCTCGGTGCCTCGGTGCCTCGGTGCCTCGGTGTCGATCCTCGTCCGGGCCCGGCGGGTGGGCGCGACTACCGCGGTGGGTGGAGCGGGCGCCGCGTATACCGCGGAAGTTCCATTCGCTTCTCATCCGGTGAGGGAATGTCCTGGGGCCGCCGGATTCGTAGCGTTGTCGGGGGTCGACGGCACAGGGCGGTCGACGGGGAGACGGAGCCGCGATGGGTGCGGTAGGCGGCGGTGGCACGCGCGCGGGGCGCGGTGTCGGGCCCGGCCAGGGGAGATCCATCGTCGGCTCCGTCGCGCGTCGGTAGAGCGTGCGCGAACGGGTACCGCCGGTGGGCGGCAGAGCCGGAGGCCGGGTGGTCGGGGACCTGCCACGGGGCTCGGCGGGCGCCGCGCCCACGGGTGAATCCGCGCGCACGGTGCGATGGCGCCCGGATCATCGGCTGGTGGACGTGGTGGCGGCGGTGGCGATGGCCGCGGCGGGCTGCGTGGCGGGGCAGCAGTTCCACCCGGACGGGTGGGCGCGCTACGACACCACCGCGTACCTGCTCACCTGCGCGCTGAGCCTGCCGCTCGCGCTGCGCCGGCGAGCCCCGGTGCCGGTGCTGATCGCCTCGGCGTCGATGTACGTGGTGTACCTGGCCGCCGGCTATCAGCCCTCGCTGAACTTCTGGGCGCCGGTGATCGCGCTCGTGACCCTGGCCGGTCAACGACCGCCGCGGGTCGCCGCGGCGGGGGCCGTGCTCGTCGGCGGGGTCGTCGCGTTCAGCGGCACGCAGGGACGGCTGGGGCCGGCGCTGGTACTGGCCCAGGCGGTCCTGGTACCGCTGATCGCGGTGGTGATCGGCGACGCGATGCGCAGACTCGCGCAGCGCAATCGGCAATTGGTCCAGCTCACCGCGCGGCTGGAGCGGGAACAGGAGGAGCGCGCCCGGCGCGCGATCGTGGACGAGCGGGTGCGGATCGCCCGGGAACTGCACGACGTGGTGGCGCACCATATGTCGGTGATCACCGTGCAGGTGGGCCTGGCCTCGTACGTCTTCGACTCCGATCCGCGCGCGGCCCGCGCCGCGCTGGACGTCATCGGCGACGTGGGCCGGGACGCGTTGGACGAGATGCGGCGCCTGTTGGCGCTGCTCCGGGTCGACTTCGACGAGGGCGGCGGGGTCGACGGCGAGCGGACCGGAGACACCGGCGGCGACGGTGCGGCCGGTCCGATGCCGGGGTTGGAGGGACTCGCGGATCTGGCCGAGCGGATGGGCACGGTCGGGGTCGTGGTGGACCTGACCACCGAGGGCGTCGCCAAGCACCTGGCCCCGGGCCTGGAACTGTGCGTCTACCGCATCGTCCAGGAGGCGCTGACCAACGTGGTCAAGCATGCCGGGACCACCCGCGCCGAGGTACGGGTCCGGCATCTCTCGGATCGGCTGAGCGTCAGCATCGCCAACGACGGTCCGCGCCGCGACGCGGTCCGGGCGCGAGTCGGCCCGGGGCCGAGCCCGAGCCCGGGGCCGGTGGCGGAATCGGGTCCGAGCGCGGGTCCCGGCCACGGTCTGATCGGTATGCGCGAGCGGGCCAAGATCCTGGGCGGCACGTTGTCGGCCGGCGAGCGCCCCGAAGGCGGCTTCCGGGTCCACCTCACGCTGCCGCTCACCGCCGGATCGCCGGCGGGTGGCGGCTGACCGCCACCGTCGCGATACGGGGGCACGACCACCGGGCCGTGTGGCGCACGGAAGCCGGTATCCGAACCCTCCTGCCGGGCAGCGCCTGCCCGCCGCCGAAAGGGCGGGGCAGGTGCGCCGGGGCGGTGCGGGGAGGGTGATCGCACGACGGTCCCCCGGTCGTGGGAAAGCCGACGGACCGCGCCCTCGCCGAGGGCGCGGTCCGTCGGGGTGGGCGGGTTCGGTCAGGCGCGTACGGCGGTGCCCGGCAGGGCGTCCAGGCACAGGACGCCGTCCTGGACCACGGGGACGCCGCCGACCAGGACGTGCGCGTACCCGATGGAGGGGCGGGTGCTCTGCTCGTAGGTGGCCTGGTCGGAGACGGTGTCGGGGTCGAAGACGATCAGGTCGGCGTCGCATCCCGCCTGCACCCGGCCCTTGCGGCGCATCACGGGCACGCTGTCCTGGAGGAGCCGCGCGGGCGCGAAGCTGCTGCGCGCGACGGCGTCCATGAGGGTGAGCGCGCCGAGTTCGCGGACGTAGCGGCGCAGTACCTTGGAGAACGTGCCCGCCGTGCGCGGGTGGGTGACCACGTTCGGCGGCAGCGGCCATGCCATCGGGTCGGCCGTTCCGTTCATCCAGGTCAACGGCATCGCGTCGGAGCCGATCACGCTGCCCGGATGCAGCAGCGCCCGGTCCACGAACGCGCGGTCGTTCGGGTCGTTCTCGTCGAGGAAGTGCACGATCGCCAGACCGCCCGGATCCGCCGCCCGCAGTTCGAGCAGCCGCGCGGCGTCGGCCGGACGCTCGCCGGTCGGGGCGTAGACGATGTCGGAGGGTTTGATATTTGCCGTGCCGAGCTTCTCGGGCGCCAGGAAGGACGCGCCGATGGCCGTCATACCGGCGCCGTAGGGGTACGCCTCGGTGGAGACCCGGCCGCCTTCGGCGCACACGTCCTCCATCAGCCGCATCACCCGGTCGGTGTGCCGGAGCGACGTGGACGGGACGTGGCAGTAGTGCGCGTGCACGCCGGTCTCCGCCGCCGCGCGGGCGATCTCCTGCGCGCCGTCGATGGGAGTGTCCTCCTCCACCTCGATCAGTTGCCGGGCGTGCGTGTACGTCGGGCGACCGGCGGAGGCGGCGAGTTGCGACACGGCGAGGTATTCCTCGGGTTTGATCCGAGGCGCGTAGCCGACCACGATCCCGATGCCCAGCGCGCCGGCGGCGAGGTCCCGGCGCAGCAGTTCGAGCAGCGCGTCCAGCTGCCGGCCGTCGCCCTCGAGCTGCCAGGCCGGGTGGCCTAGCTGCGCGAGCGCGACGGCGATGCCGCCACCGTGCGGGAGCCCGCCGACGGCGGTCATCCGGGCCTGGCACCAGGACGCGGAGAAGCCGTAGTTGAGCGGGCGCCCCTCGGCGGCGGCCTGCCGGTAGCCCTCCTCGACCGGCGACAGGCCGGCCTCGAGGTCGAGCGCGGTGGTGACTCCGTCCAGGGCCTGGAGGCGGTGGCCGGCCACATCGTGCGAGTGGCTGTGCATGTCGATGAAGCCCGGCGCGACCACCAGACCGCGCACGTCCACCGTCCGCAGGGCCCGGAGCGGCTCCCGGGAGACGGCGCTGATCATGCCGGCGGTCACTCCCACGTCGGCCACCCCGTCGAGCCCGGTTTCCGGATCGAGGACCCGCCCGCCGCGCAGTACGAAGTCGTGGGTCCCGAACGGCAGCGCGGCTGAATGTGTCATGGGACCACAGACTAGGCAGCCGATGCCCGGGCGGATCCGTTCGGCCGACCCAATTCCGGGCTCCGTCTTCGTTCGGTGCGACCAGCACGCCACGGGTGCGATCGCGATAAGGGTCCCGAATGGTTGGGCGGGCTGCCCGGTGTCAGTGGGCCGTGTCCAGTCGGGTGCGCTGCTCCGGGGTCAGTTCCAGGTCCACCGCGGCCAGGTTCTCCTCGAGTTGTTCGACCGAGGACGCGCCGGCGAGCGGGACGATCGGGAACGCGCTGCCCAACTGCCAGGCCAGCACCACCTGGTTCACCGTGGCCCCGGTCTCCTTCGCCACCTCGCGCAGGACCGCCAGCCGGGCCGGCGTGCCCGGGTGGTCGTAGTCCGGCGGCAGCGGCTTGTCCTCGCGCACGTACGCGCCGCCGAGCAGCGGCGAGTAGGCGACCAGGGTCAGGTCCGGCTCGGCCCGCAGGTAGCTCAGCAGATCGGGCCCGACATGACCGAGGCTGCCGTCCTCGAACAGCGCATCGGAGATGTCGTAGCGCGGGCGCAGCAGGCTGTGCTGGTACTGCAGGACCTCGTAGCCGGGCACGCCGGCCGCCGCCGCCAGCGCGCGGGCCCGCTCGACGCGCCACGTGGCGTGGTTGCTCACCCCCAGCAGCCCGACCGTACCCTCGAGCACCAACGCGCCGAAGCCCTCGACGGTTTCGCGCAGCGGGACGGTCCGGTCCTCGATGTGCGCGTAGAGCACGTCGAGCCGCTCCACGCCCAGACGTTCCCGGCTGCGCTCGGCGGCCTCGCGGATGGTCTTCGCGGACAGCCCCTCGGGGTTGTCGATGAATCCGGTGCCGGGTGCGAGCGGGGCCGCGCCCAGTTTGGTGGCGATCACTATCTCGTCGCCGACACCGCGGCTGCGCCGCCAGCGCCCGAGCAGCGCCTCGCTCTGGCCGCCCTGGCCGCCGTCCTCCCAGTAGGCGTAGTTGTCGGAGGTGTCGATGAAGGTGCCGCCGGCCTCGACGTAGCGGTCCAGTACGGCGAAGGAGGTCTTCTCGTCGGTCCGGGTGCCGAAGAGCATCGCGCCCAGGGCGAGCACGCTCACCTCGCGGCGGGTGGTCGGATCGGTTCCGATGGTGCGGTACTTCATGATGTTTCCCTCCGGTTCGGCCCGTGGTCTCCGAGCCCCGAACGGGAGTCAACAACCTGGAGCGCGCTCCAGGTCAAGCGCTCGGGCCGGTTCGGTGCCCGGGGTCGGGCGCCTCGCCGGCCGGGGCGGGTCGGGTGGGCGTGCGGCGGCGCGCGCCGTACGCCCACCCGCGGTGGTCGGTGGTCGCTGGTGGGGGCTCGGGAATCAGCCCACCCTGAAGCCGTGTTGGTTGCCCAGTCGGGTCAGCGAGGTCCGCCCCGGGACGCCGTCGGCGTCGGTGCCGGAGTAGCCCAGGCGGCGCTGGTAGGCCGCGTAGGCGCGGATCGTGGCCGTGCCGAAGGATCCGTCGACCAGCCCCGAGGCGAGCAACCCCTCGGCCTGGAGCGCCTGTTCGACCAGAAGCACGTCGGTGCGGTGCGCGGCGGAGCCCTGCGGCGCGGGTGGGTCGCGCCGGGCCGAGTCGAGCACGTTCGCGAGGTCGACCGTCGGTCTCCCGCCGCCCGAACCGCCGCCGCGCGGGTCGTGCGGGTCGGCGGTGGGTGGGCAGCCGTCGGGAAAGCGGGGCGCGAAATAGCCGGTCACCTTCGGGTCCGTGCGGCGAGTCGTATGCGAGTACACGCCGTTGCCCTGACCCGCGTCGCCGCCGGTCGGGATGGTGTTGCCGCCCTTCGTGTACACGTGCGTGTCGTCGAAGCGCACCACGATCTCGGTGTGCGCGCCGTTGCCGAAGTCGACCCACGCCCCCCAACTCGGATACTCCGACCACTGGCCGTGCCCGCGGGCCCAGTCGGCGAACGCGGACACGTTGTCGACCTTGGGCACGATCCGGGCCAGGCCGACGTCGTTGTACATGCACCAGTCGAAGATGACGCACCACGCGACGCCGTCCTCGCCGAACTCCCGACCCCATTTGGTGTGATTGTCATAGCCATCCCGGGCGTTCCAGCCCTCGTACACACCCTCGGGAACGGCTTGCAGATGTGCGATCAGGTCGTCCCATGTGGCCATGGGCGCCCCCATTTCACGCCGTGCGGAACGTACACACGATGGCCGGGGTGGCGGGCCCCGTTCCGGTGGACCCGCACACACCCCGGGTGCGCCTCGCGACCGGCACGAGGCGCACACTGACGTCGATCGAAGGCATACCCCGTGACCTGCGGCGTGTACCACGAGTATGTGTTCGACGACACAGCGTGGTCGGATTATCGTATGGTCGTATCGAGGGGGTGGTGATCTACTCGCGGGTGTTGCGTTCCGCTGCCGGGCAGTCCCGCAAATGCTCCCAGAAATATGGGATATCGCCGGACGCCCGATGCTCGCGAGGATGGTGCGAGCGCGTTCCGCGTCAGGCGGATCGCGCGAGTCGCCCGTACGAACGTGCCACGCGTGCGGCTGGAGGGGAGCACGCCGAGTCACCGGTGGGGCGACTGGGACGAGGATGGACACGAATGCCGCGGCGTGTGCGGCCGGTACCGGTGTGCTGGGGGCCACCGAACCGCCCGATCCGCGCCGCCTCGTGTCCGCCCTCGTCCCCGAAACGCCCGAACCCCCCGAACCGGCCGTGAGCTCGCGCATCGACCGTCATCGGCCGTTCGTCGCGGAACCCGCCGACCCGGCGACCCCCATCCCCGGCACGATCCACGACCGGCCGAGCGTCGCGCCGGTCCTCGGGATTGCCCATCCCGCAGCCTGAACCACGCGCCCGGCCCGGTGGATCGCCCGGCCGGGCTCGCGCATGCCCGCCCCGCCGGCGACGACCCCGACACCGGGCACCGGCCACCGGCCACCGGGCACCCGGCACGGCCGTGCGTCTCCGGTCGCCCGCCCGCCGACCAGCCGATTCCAGCTTTGCTCAAGGCCTGTTCAGGGTTTGTTCAGGGTCGATCCCGCATCGTCGTGTCCGTCGCTCCGGCGCCGACCCGGCGGATAGGCCGAGGCCCCCTCGGGGCCGACCAATCCGCCGGTGCTCGCGCCCCGTCCGGTTGCCCGTGCCTCGCCAAGTTCGAGAGGAGACCCCGATGGACGTTCGGTATCCGGCCTTCTGTCTGGCGGACCCGAGGTTCTACGACTCTCCGGATCGGCTGCGGCCGGATGCCGGCCAACTCGACTACCGAACCCTCGTCGACACCCCGCCCGGGTGGGAATTGGTGGCCGCGGGGCCGTGGACCCACCTGCGGCCTCCGCCCGATGCGGCCCCACTGCCCGCTCAGGGCTGGAAGATCCACGTCTCGGCCACGCTCGACAACGCGGCCGAACTGCTGGAGAAGGTGACCGCGTACTGCTTTCGGCACGTGATCGCGGTCAAGTTCCTGCCCAACTCGCTGGTGCTCCAGGCGCGGAACGGGAAGTACGCCGCCCGTGAGGGCAGCGGAAAGTTCCTCACCCTCTACCCCCGGGATGTCGAGGAGCTGCGCCGCACCCTCGTCGACCTCGATGCCGCGATCGGCGGGTCGCCCGGGCCGTACATCCTCAGCGATCTGCGTTGGAACGAGGGGCCGTTGTACGTCCGCTACGGCGGATTCACGCTGCGCCACGTCTACGGGCAGGACGGCACGAGGACGCCCGCCGTCGAACGGCCGGACGGCGTACTGGTGCCCGATCATCGCGAACCTCGGTTCACCGTGCCGGAGTGGGTCGAGATGCCCGACTTCCTCGCCCCCTCGGCCACGCCGCGGATCAGTCGTGAACAACCGGAGGAGTTTCCCTACGAGATGCTCTCCGCGCTGCACTTCTCGAACGGCGGCGGGGTCTACCGGGTTCGCCGCTTCCACGACCGCGCCGAACTGGTGCTCAAAGAGGGCCGACCACACGCCGGCCTGGACCGCCTGGGTCGGGACGCCCCCGCGCGGTTGCGCCTCGAACACGCGGTCCTGGTCGATCTGAAGGGCATCGCCGGTATCCCGCTCGCGCACGACTACCACCTCTTGGGCGGCCACGAGTTCCTGGCCATGGACCACGTCCCGGGCATCTCGTTGCAGACCTGGGTCACGCTGAACTACCCGAGCCCGGACAACCCCGGCGAACACGGCTCGGCCGCGGAGTACGCGGCGACGGTCGAGCACATCCTCGAGCGATTGGAGCGCACGGTGCGAGCCGTGCACGCCCGGGGATACCTGTTCAACGACCTGCATCCGGGCAACGTGCTGATCGACGACGAACTGAACGTGTCGCTGATCGACTTCGAGGCGGCGCAGCCGCAAGGCACGCCCGGACCCCGCCCGCTGGGCGCCCCCGGGTTCGCCGCCCCGGACGTGCTGCGCGGCGAGGCCGCCGACCTGTACTCGCTCAACGCGATCCGGCTGTTCCTGTACCTGCCGTTGAACAGCCTGCTGGCGCTGTGCCCGGCCAAGGCCCACGTGCTCGTCGCCAAGGCGCAACAGCGCCTGGGCCTCCCGGACGACGTGGTCCGTCCGCTCACCCGGGCGCTCACCGTCGCCGTCGAACCGGCCTCGGGACTGCGTCCACCGGACGCGCGGCTGGCCTTCACGGAGGTTGCCGGATCCTGGGAGCGGCACACGAGTGCGCTGACGGCGTCCATCCGTGCGGGAGCCACGCTCGATCGGCGGGATCGACTGTTCCCGGGCGACATCAACCAGTTCTTCCACGGCGGCGGCGGTATGGCGTTCGGCGCGGCCGGGGTGATCGACACGCTGTACACCGCCGGCGTGGGCGCCGGCGAACTCGCGGGCGCCGCGGATTGGCTCGAACGCGACCTCGGCGCGGGCCGCGAGCCGCGCCTGGGCCTCTACGACGGCGCGGCCGGCATCTGCCACGTGCTGTACAACCTGGGCCGCACCGACACCGCCCTCGCGTTCCACGATCGGTGCCTGATCCACGCTCCGCAGGTGTACGGCATCAAGCTGTTCGACGGACTCGCCGGCATCGGACTCTCCAGCCTGGACTTCCATCGCAGAACCGGCGACCCGAACCTGCTCGAGCACGCCGAGCAATCGGCCGCGACCGTGGAAACGGCCGTCGGCCAAGGGGTGTTCGGCGTCGGAGAGCACGCCGCCGCGGCCGGCTCACTACTGCGCGACCGGACCGGGAACGCCGTGGACAACTTCTCCGGCGGCCTGATGTACGGCTGGACCGGCCCCGCGCTGTTCCTGCTCCGGATGTTCGAGGTCACCGGTCGAAGGCGTTGGCTGCAAGCGGCTGTCGCGGCACTGCACCGCGACCTCGACCAGTGCCGATCCCTGCCCGACGGCAGCCTCCAGGTCAGGAACGGCGGGCGGGTCCTGCCCTACCTGGCCACCGGCAGCGCGGGTGTGGCACTGGTCGGCGACCTGATCCTGGGCCACGAACACGACGACCGGATCGCCGCCGCCGTACCGTCGCTGGCCCTGGCCTGCGCGGACGACGTGTGCGTCGGCGCCGGGCTGTTCAACGGCAGGGCCGGACTGGTCGGCGCGCTGCGCGAGTCGGGCGCGCGACCGGACCGGGGGCACCTCGCCGAGCGTGTCGACGCGGGTGTCGCGGCGCTGGACCTGTACGCGCTCGCCGACGAGCACGGCCTCGTCTTCCCCGGCGAGCAGAACCTGCGCGCCTCGCTCGACCTGGCCACCGGATCCGCAGGTGTGTTGCGCCTGATCAACGTGCTTGCCGGACGAACCGCCGAGCTGTTGCCCTTCCTCGGCTCCGCGTCCTGGGCGAACGCCCACCCCGAACTCTCGGCCGAGGTCCCCGATACGACGGGACACCGGTTCGAGGACACCATCACCGCGATTTCCGGAGGGAGGTGAACCCCATGTCGAACTTCGTGCTGGGACTGCAGGAGATGCAGTCCGAAATCGGCTCCGAGGACGGCTTCGCGAGCGGCTGGACCTCGGTCTGCTGCGCGTGCAGCTGGGCGAGTCTGGGTTGTTGATCGAAGCGTGACCGTGTCGGGGTGCGGGATCCAGCGATCACGCACCCCGGCCGGTGACGCAACGGACGAATGCTCCCTGGGGACGAAAGCGGGTGGATCGACCATGCCAATCCTCGCGGTGGACCCGCGATGAGCCGGACCCCTCGGGTCGGGCCCCGGGAACTGCTTCGGTACCTGCGCGGTCACGTGGGCGTGATGGCTGTGGCCGGCCTCCTGTCCCTGATCGCCGCGGCCGGGACCCTGCTGCAACCCCTGCTGATCCGATCGGTGATCGCCGCGATCGAGGAATCCCGCTCGACGGTAGCCCCGGCGCTGGTGCTGGGCGCGCTGCTCTTGGGAGCCGCACTGGTCAACGGAATTCGGGAATACCTGCTGGTGCGCACCGCCGAGCGGCTGGTGTTGTCGGTACGCGAACGGCTGACCGCGCACGTGCTGCGGTTGCCGGTGGCGGACTACGACCGGCTCCGCACCGGTGACCTGCTGTCTCGGATCGGTGCGGACAGCGCGCTGCTGCGACTCGTGGTCACCGCGGGCCTGTTCGAACTGGCCACCGGCGGGCTGATGATCCTGGGCGCGGCCACCGCGGCACTGTTGGTGGACCCCGTGCTGTTCGCGGTCACCTGCGGTGGACTGGCGGCGGCTCTGCTGGGTGCGATGCTGATCAGCGGCCGAACCCGCCCGGTGTCCGAGCAGGCCCAGGCCCGCCTCGGCGAGATGGCCTCCGGCCTGGAGCGGGCCATCGGCGCGGTCCGCACCATTCGTGCCGCCCGCGCCGAGCAGCGCGAGACCGAGGCGATCAACCGCAGCGCCCGGCTGGCCTACGCCTCGGGGCTGCGGCTGGCCCGGCTCCAGGCGCTGGTCGCGCCGATCGCGCACATCGCGACGCACGGCGTGTTCCTGCTGGTGCTGGGCGTGGGCGGGACCCGGGTCGCCGACGGCACGCTGTCGGTGGGCGATCTGGTGGCGTTCGTGCTGTTCCTGTTCTTTCTGGTCGTCCCGCTGGGCCAGGTGATCACCGCGTACACCCAGCTCCAGACCGGCTTGGGCGCGATCCAACGGGTCGAGGAGGTGTTGCGCCTGCCCACCGAAACGGCCGGCGACACACACGTCACCATCCCGTCCGCACAGGTGCCCACCGGGCCGGTCGCGGCACGTGCCCACACGATCGAACACCCGGGTGCCCCGCTGCCGGCCGCAGGCACGTCGGTGATCACCTTCGAGGACGTCACGTTCGGGTATCGCGCCGCCGAACCGGTGCTGCGCGACGTCTCCTTCGACATCGCGCCGGGCACCCGGACCGCGCTGGTCGGACCGTCGGGCGCGGGCAAGTCCACCGTGCTGGCGCTGGTGGAGCGCTTCTACGACGTGGACGCCGGTGCGATCCGCCTCGACGGGGTCGACATCCGTGAGCTGCCGCGCGACCTGCTGCGCGCGCGACTGGGCTATGTGGAGCAGGAGGCGCCGGTCCTGGCCGGCACGATCCGCGACAACCTGCTGCTCACCGCGCCCGAGGCGGACGACGCGCGACTGCTCACGATCCTCGAC
The DNA here is from genome assembly GCF_044460165.1 of Embleya sp. NPDC050154. Lineage (NCBI taxonomy): Bacteria > Bacillati > Actinomycetota > Actinomycetes > Kitasatosporales > Streptomycetaceae > Embleya > Embleya sp. NPDC050154. The sequence continues at coordinate 35,449 of NZ_JBITJP010000020.1, read as the reverse complement.
GCGGTCAACCTCGCCGGCATCGTCGAACGTTCGCCGCTGGGCCTGGACGCCGAGGTCGGCGAGAGTGGTGTGCTGCTGTCCGGCGGCGAACGTCAGCGGTTGGCGATCGCCCGCACGCTGCTGACCGCCCCGCCGATCCTGCTCCTCGACGAGCCCACCAGCAGTCTCGACGCGCGCAACGAGTTCGCCTTCCGCGAGGCGATCCGGGCCGTATCCGCCGAGCACACGATGCTGATCGTCGCGCACCGGCTCGCCACCGTGGTCGACGCCGACCGGATCGTGGTGCTGGACCGGGGGAGGGTCGCGGCGGTCGGTCGGCACCACGAACTGGTCGACACCAGCCCGCTGTACCGCGACCTGGCCGCCCGCCAACTGCTCATCGCCTGAAGGAGCCGCCATGACAGACGCGCCGGACCGCGCGCACGTGCCGAGTATCGCGATCATCGGCGCGGGACCGCGCGGGACATCGGTCCTGGAGCGGATCGTCGCGAACGCGGCGCGGTGCGTGCCGGGCCTGCGCCCGGACATCCACGTGATCGACCCGTACCCGCCCGGCGGCGGGCGGGTATGGCGCCGTCGCCAGTCCGCGCTGCTGTGGTCGAACACCAGAGCCGACGAATGCACGCTGTTCACCGACGCGAGCGTCACTTGCCGGGGCCCGATCGTGCCGGGCCCGACCCTGGCACGGTGGGCCCGCGACCTGGCCCGGGGCGAGGAGCCGCATCCGCGCGGATTTCGGCCCGGCCCGAACACGCCCGCGGAGGCGGCCCGCGTGCACGACGGCTGGTTCGCCACCCGCGCGCTGGTCGGCGACTACCTGGCCTGGGTCTTTCGCCGCACCGTGGCCGCCGCCGCGCCCGACGTGCGCGTACATGTGCACGCGGCGGCCGCGCTCGACGTCCGCGACCTGCCCACCGGGCGGCAGCGGATCTCGCTGGAGGGGCGCGACCCGCTGGAGGTGGACGTGGTCGTGCACGCGCAGGGCAACTTCCGGGTGGGCCCGTATCCGCAGGAGCACGCGTTGGCCGAACAGGCCGTGCGGCACCGGCTCACCTATCTGCCGACCACCTCCGACCCGGAAAGCGCGGCGTCCCGGATCGACCCCGGAGAACCCGTGCTGGTCCGCGGCCTCGGTCTGGCGTTCATCGACACGATGGTGCTGCTGACCGCGGGGAGAGGCGGGCGCTTCAGGCGCGACGTCTCGGGCGAACTGCGCTACGAGCCGTCCGGACGCGAACCCGTGATCCACGCCGGGTCCCGCCGGGGCGTGCCCTACCGGTCGAAGTTCGGCTACACCCTGCGCGGCCCGCTGCCGGGGGTCGGGCGCTGTCCGGTGCCCGAGGTATCGGGCGGGCGCGTACCGGACTTCGTCACCGACCTGTGGCCGTCGATCGCCCGTGAACTGGCGTGGGCAGGCTACCGCGAACTGGCGTGCTCGCATCCCGGGCGGCTGGCCACCGACCCCGGCGCCTTCCTCGCCGCGCTGGAGGGGGTCGCCTGGAACACCCCCGAGTACCGGGAACTCGTCGAAGCGGCCGTGCCCGACGAGCGGGACCGGATCGACCTCGAAGGCCTCGATCGGCCGCTCACCGGCCGCCGTTTCGCCGACACCGACGCTCTGCGGCGGTGGATGATCGACTATCTCGCCGCCGATGTGGAACGCGGGCGCGATTCTCGGCACAGCGCGCATCTGGCCGTCTATCACGCGCTCTCGGGGATCGCCGAGGCACTGTGGCCGATGGTGCGCGACGGCAAACTCTCGCCGCGTTCGGCCACCCACGGACTGCCCGAGTTCTTCGACTTCTGCCGCTTCCGCACCAGCGGCCCGCCCGGGCCGCGCCTGGAACAACTCCTGGCCCTGACCCGGGCCGGCATCGTGCACCCCATCGGCGCCGGGCTCGAGGTCACGGTCCGCGACGGAGTGTTCCAGGCCCGCTCCACCAGCGTGGACACGGTGTTGCGCACCCGGGCGCTGATCGAGGCCCGACTGCCGGGGCGGGACCTGGGCCGAGTGCACGACTCGCTGCTCGTGCGGCTGATCGAACGCGGTGAACTGCGCGAGCAGACGCGCGTCGACCCGGTACGAGGCACGCGGCATCCCAACGGCATGGTGGACACGATCGAGAACCGGGTCAAACGTCGCGACGGCAGCGTGCACCCCGCCCGCTTCTTCCTCGATCCTGGCGACTTTCCCCGTCCCGGGAGTGACGCGGGCTTCCTGCGCCACAGCGACGCGGTGGCCCGGCAGGCGCTGCACGAGCTGGGACGGCGGGCGGACACCGCGCGGGCATCCGCCGCGGCCGGCGTTTCGGCGGTCGGGTGAGTCGGTGATTCGAGTCCGGACGCCGGGTGGTGCGACGCGAACGCCGGGACGAGTCGCGCGGGTTCGGAACACCGGACCCGGGAGTCGCCGCGGCACGCGGGTCCTCCCGGGCCTCACGCGCGGCGTACACGGCGAGTCGGCCGCGATCGTGCCCCGGGTCGGTCAGGCGGTGTCGGTCAGGCGATGTCGGAGGTGGTCGGCGCTTTCGCTGCGCCGTTGGGTCCGGTACAGGCCCAACGCCTGCCGCCACGCGTCGTGGGCCTGGGGGATCCGGCCGAGGGCAAGGTGTACCTCGCCGAGCCGAGCCAGCGTGTCGGCCTCGCGGAAGGCGTCCAGGAGTCGCCGGCGCAGCGCCAGTGCCCGACTGTAGTGCTCCAGCGCGAGCGCGTACTCCCCGTCGTGTTCGGCGAGCCCGCCCAGACTCTCCCGGGCGTCCGCCTCGCCGTCGGGAAAGTTGTGCAGCCGGCAACGAGTCAGGGCCCGCTCGCAGTAGGCCCGGGCGAACCGGGTGTGTCCCAACCGGGCGTGGCACCGGCCGACCGCGCCCAGCGCCGCCGCCTCCCCGCGCGGATCCGCGGGCCGGCCCCGGGTACGCAGACACGCCTGGGCGTGCGCCCGGTGGATCCGCAGGCCCTGCTCCGCGTGTATCAGCGCCTGCCGGTGGTCGCCCTGCCGCTCCCACGCCCCGGCCAACAGGAGATGGGCGTTCGCCCGCCCGGCCTCGTCGCCGATCGTCACCGACAGCGCGAGTGCCTCCCGCAGCCGGCGCAGCGCCTCGGTGTGCTCGCCCGCCGGAACGTGCGCGCGGCCCGACAGTCGATGCGCGTGTGCGCGAGCGGCGAGGTCGTCCGGGACACCGGCGGCAAGCGTGGCCCGCAACATCTCGCGTCGCTCGGCCAGATGGCCCAGGCGCCAGTGAAACGTGTCCAGGAACAGCGCCAGTTCCCAGGCCCGATGCGGCAACTCGCGCTCGATCGCCAAGGCGTGCGCTTCCCGCAGGCACGCGTGTTCGGTGTCGAACCAGCAGATCGCGGCGGCAGCGTTCCGGAAGACGACCGGCTCGGCCGCCTCGGGGCGGCCCGCCGAGCGTGCGGGCCGCGACGCGGACAGCCGCCGATCGGCCGCGCGTGCGGTGTCGACGTAGAAGTCCACCAGTCGGTGCAGCGCCGGCTCGCACCGCTGCCCGGTCGAGCCGTGCCGACCCCGCTCGATGGCGTACAGCCGGATCAGGCCGTGCAGGCGGTGTCGTCCCGCGACGTGTTCGCGGACCAGGTGCGCCGCCTCCAGCGTGCGCAGGTGTGTCCGGGCACGGGCGATGGTGAGCCCGGTGAGCGCGGCGGCCGCCGGTACGCCGATGTCCGGCCCGGGCGCGTGTGCCAGCAACTCGAACACGCGCGCCGTTGCGGGAGCCAGCGCGTGATACGAGGAGGAGAACACCGCGCGCACGTCCGCGGTGGGGTCGTCCACGTCCAGAGCGTCCAACCGGCCGGAGCGATCCCGCAGTTCGGCCGCCGCCTCGGCCAGGGGGCGACCCGGACGGGCGGCGGCGCGGGCGGCGACGATGCCGAGCGCCAGCGGCAGGCCGGCGCAGTGCTCGACGAGCGCGGCGACCGCGTCCGGCTCGGCGTCCGGTGCCGAGCCGAGCTGCCGGCGCAGCAACTCCCGTGCCTCGGTCGGGTCCAGCTCTTCCAGCGAGAGCGGCCGGCCACCGTGTGCGGTGAGCAGACCGGTGAGCCGGCGCCGACTGGTGACCAACACCGCGCAGGACGGCCCACCCGGGAGCAGCGGTCGGACCTGCGCGCTGTCGCGGGCATTGTCCAACACGATCAGCATGCGCTTGTCGGCGATCAGGCTGCGGTAGAGCGCGGCGCGTCCCGCCTCGTCCGGTGGGATCGCCGCGGAGTCGACGCCGAGGGCCTCCAGGAAGCCGCCCACCGCGACGCCGGCCGACACGGGTTGGCCTCTGGGTACGAAGCCACGCAGATCGACGTACAACTGTCCGTCGGGAAAGGCGTCGGCATGATGGTGTGCCCAGTGCAGCGCCAGCCAGGTCTTGCCGATGCCGCCGGAGCCGCCGATCACCGCGATCGCGACGGCATCGCCGGGTCGACGCGGCTCGCCGAGCGCCCGGTCCAGGTCGGCCAGGGCACGGGCTCGCCCGATGAATACCGCCGGGGCAGGGGGAAGTTGCCGGGGAATCGGGGTCCGGGTCGTGGGTAGGGGTGCCTCGGCGTCGGCGGGCGCCGGTACGGCGAGGACGGGCGACGCAGTGAGGATCCCCTGGTGCAGCCGCCGCAGGTCCCGGCCGGGGTCGGTGCCCAACTCGTGCGCCAACCGCCGGCGCAGGCGCTGGTAGTGCGCCAGGGCGTCGGCGGGACGGCCGTTGCGGTACTGGGCGAGCATGAGTTGCCCGGCCAAGCGCTCGTCCAGCGGATCCGTCCGTGCCCGGGTGGCCAGCCGAGGCAACATCGCGGCGTGATCGCCCAGTCGCAGGCGGAGGTCGTCGAGGTCCAACTCGGCCTGATACCGCTCGCGATGCAGGGCCTCGCGGAGCGCGCTGAACCAGGGCGTGTCGACGGTGGTGAAGGCGTCCCCGCGCCACAGGTCCAACGCCTGTGCCCAGGCCGAGGCGGCGCGGCCGTCGTCGTCCGTGCGCCGGGCCAGGGCGATCAGGTCGCGGAAGCGGTGCAGGTCGACGGCGGACGTGTCGGCCTCCAGCAGATAGCCGCCGGGACGGCGGGCGATGTGTACCTCCGCGACGGCCAGTCGTCGGCGCAGCCGGGACAGGTAGCTGTAGAGCGTCTCGCGGGCCCGGTGCGGCGGGCTGTGGCCCCAGACCCGCTCGACGATGCGCTCGATCGGTACGAGGCGGTTGGCCTCGACCAACAACACGGCCAGCACGCAGCGTTGACGCACGTGGCCCACATCGACCGGCGTTCCGTCGACCCGCACCTCGATGCCGCCGAGGAGCCCGAATTCCGGGGTCATCCGCGCCTCCCGGGTAACCCCCGGCCGACGACGCCCGCGATGCCGCGGACGCCGCCGGTACATGTACGAGGGGTCGGACGGGTTCTGGTGGGCGGACACCCGCGGTGGGGTGGACGCGCGTCGTCGGGGGCGGACGGGTCGGGTGGGTGGGAGGCGCCGTGCGGGGTGCGCGCCATCGATGCGAGGTCTCGGGTCTTCGAGGTCATGGGGTTCTCCGGATCGGTGAACGAGTCGGTCGTGCGTTGCCGATCCTGGGAGTGAACCCTGGGTCCGAGGAAGGCCGGAGCCCCGTCCCGAACATGTCCCGGACAGCCCGGGACGGCCGTGCGTCGGTGCACGGCCGGGATCCCGGCGGTCGCGAAGGACACCCGGCCGACCCGGCCGGGACACGGTCGCGCGCCCGGTGCCGCGCCCCGGCCTCGGGTATCGACGTCGAGCAGCTGCCGAGCATCCGGTGTCGCGAGCGGGAACGGCGGGCGCGGCCGCGGTGCTACGTGGCGGTGGCGCGGGCCGCGGCGCGGCCCGCGTGGCGGCCGCTGAACAGGCAGCCGCCCAGGAACGTGCCCTCCAGGGCGTTGTAGCCGTGCACACCACCGCCGCCGAAGCCGGCGACCTCGCCGGCCGCGTACAGGCCATCGACGGGCCGGCCGTCCGGGCCCAGGGCCCGCGATTCGAGGTCGGTCTGGATGCCGCCGAGGGTCTTGCGGGTGAGGATGTGCAGCTTGACGCCGATCAGCGGGCCGGCCGCGGGGTCGAGGACGCGGTGCGGCGCGGCGGCCCGGCCCAGCCGATCCCCGAGGTAGCGGCGGGCGTTGTGGATGCCCTGGACCTGCGAGTCCTTGCCGTACGGGTTGGCGATCTGGAGGTCGCGGGCCTCGATCTGGCGGCGCAGCAGCGCCGGGTCCAGCAGCGGTTCGGGGGTCGTGCGGTTCATCCCGGCGACGAGCTCCTCCAGTGTGTCGGCGACGACGAAGTCCTCGCCGTGCCGCTTGAACGCCTCCACCGGGGCGGGCGCGCCCTTGCCGAGCAGGCGGGTGCGCAGGAAGCCGACCCGGTCCTTGCCGGTGATGTCGGGATTTTGTTCGGACCCGGAGAGTGCGAACTCCTTCTCGATGATCTTCTGGGTGAGCACGAACCACGAGTGGTCGTGGCCCGCGAGGTCCTCGGTGGTGCGCAGGTGCCGGAGCGTGGCCAGGGTGTCGTAGCCGGGCAGGCAGGGGTCGGGCAACCGCCGTCCGAGTGCGTCGAACCACAGGGAGGAGGGGCCGGGCAGGATCCGGATGCCGTGGCCGGGCCAGATCGGGTCCCAGTTGCGCAGGCCCTCGGTGTAGTGCCACATGCGGTCGCGGTTGACCACCCGCAGGCCGCCGGCGGCGGCGATGTCGAGCATTCGTCCGTCCACGTACGCGGGCACGCCGGTGACCATGCTCGCGGGCGCGGTGCCCAGCCGTGCGGGCCAGTGGCGGCGGATCAGGTCGTGGTCGGCGCCGATCCCGCCGGTGGTCAGGACGACCGCTTGGGCGGTGAGTTCGAAGTCCTCGATCTCGTCCCGGTTGGTCGGCATGCCCCGGCGCGCGCGGTCCGGGGCGAGCACGCAACCGCGCACGCCTCGGGCGCCGCCGCCGTCGATGATCAACTCGTCCACCCGGTGCCGGTGGTGGAAGGTGAGCAGTCCGTCGGCGGCGGCCTGCCGGGCGAACCGGACGAAGGGTTCCAACACCCCGGGGCCGGTGCCCCACGCGACATGGAAACGGGGTACGGAATTGCCGTGCCCGTCGGCGCGCAGGCTGCCGCGCTCGGCCCAGCCGACCGTGGGCAGGAACGAGATGCCGAGCCCGGCCAGCCACGAGCGCTTCTCGCCGGCCGCGAACTCGACGTAGGCGCGGGCCCAGCGCACCGCCCAGGCGTCCTCGTCGTCGAGCCGGTCGAACCCGGCGCTGCCGCGCCAGTCGTTCCAGGCCAGTTCGAAGGAGTCCCGCACGCCCAGGCGCCGTTGCTCGGGCGAGTCGACCAGGAAGAGCCCGCCGAAGGACCAGAATGCCTGCCCACCCAGGTTGGCCGGACTCTCCTGGTCGACCAGCGCGACCCGCCTTCCCCGCGCGGTGAGTTCGTGCGCGGCCACCAGACCGGCGAGCCCGGCCCCCACGACGATGACGTCAGCGTCCACTGTGCGATCTCCTTGGGTCGGTGCCGCCGAACCGGCGACCCGGACGGGGTGTTCGGCGGTGCCCCGCTCCATCCGCCGAAGTTCCCAGGAGGGTACCCGCGCCGCGGCCTCGCATGGCGGTGCCGAGTACACCGGGCCGGTCCGGGCACCCGGCGTCGCCGCTCGTGCCGCGCCGGTGGGTCCCCATGGGATGCGGCCCGTATCCCGTATCCCGCTGGGCGGATCGGGGAGCGGACGGGGGAAACCAGGCGGATGACGGCTCGGGACCTGGCGCAACGGTACGAACTGACGACCCTGCTCGGTACCAAGCCGTTCGGCACCGGTGAGCCGATGGCACCGATGTACGCCCACCTGCGGACGGCGCCCGAGCCACCGAGCCGGGTCCGCCCGAAGGTGCCCGTCGCGCTGGACGCGCTCGTATTGCGGATGTTGGCCAAGAAACCCGCCGACCGCCCGCGCGACGCCGCCGAAGTGGCGCGCCTCCTCCAGCCGCTCGCCGACGGTACGGACGCCCTCGCACCGACCGTCGTGCTGCGGCCGCGGCTGCTTTCACGGCGCGGGGCGCTCCTGTCCGGACTCGGCGTCGCGGGCGCCGCCGTGGGGCTGGGCATCTACAACCATGACACCGACCGGACGGCAGCGGCCCGGCTCGGGTCGTCTCCGGCGGGTGGGCCCGGATGGACGGAGTCCCGTCCGGGGCGCGCGCCGTCCGGCCTCAGCCGACCCACTCGCGCTCGTTCCCGGGCACCGGCACGTCGGCGACGACCCGGAACCCGCCCTCCGGGCGGCGTCCGGCCTCCAGGGTGCCGCCGTGCAGGGTCACCCGCTCGCGCATGCCCATCAGCCCGTATCCGCTGCCGGTGATGCCGGCCGAGGACGACCGACCGCCCGCGCCGTCGTCGACCACCTCGACCACGACCCGATCGGGCAGATGCCGCACCCGCACACACGCCCGCGCGTCGCCCGAGTGCTTGCGCGTGTTGGTCAGCGCCTCCTGGATCACCCGGTACAACGTCAGACCGGTCGCGGGCGACAACGGCCGCCGCTCGCCGATCTCTTCGTAGTCGATCGGCAGGCCCGCCGCGCGCGACTCGACGATCAGCCGATCGATCTCCCGCATGCCGGGCTGGGGTTCGGAGGGCGCCTCCTCGGGAGCGTCGGTGCTGCGCAGTACACCGAGCAACTGGCGCATCTCGCCCAGCGCGGTGCGGCCGGACTGCTCCAGCGTGAACAGCGCCCCCTTGGCCGTCTCGGGGTCGCGGTCCAAGGTCGCGCGAGCGCCACCCGACATCAGATACATCGTGGTGATGTGGTGCGCCACGATGTCGTGCAACTCGCGGGCGATCCGCCGCCGTTCCTCGGTCACCGCCCGATCCGCGAGCAACTCCCGGTTGATGGCCAGCTGTTGCTGCCACGCGGCGGTGCCGACGCCCACCGCGATCACCAGACAGGTCGCCCCCAGGGTCCCGGCGACGGTCGCCGCGAAGGCTTCCGTGCCGCGCGCCGCCCGCACCACCTGGACCGTCATCGCCGCGGCCGCGGCGAGCCCGATGTCGAGGGGGCGGCGATACCGGGCCACCGTGTACACCGCGATCATCAGCGCGCAGCCGTAGCTGTGCGCGGACGCGTCGGTGAACAACGTGAAGAGCAGTTGCACCACCGTCACGGCGGCGAGCACGGCCGGCGGGTGCCGGCGGCGAAACGGCAGGAACGCGGAACCCAGGATCGCCAGCGCGATCCCGGGGCCCAGCGAGGCCGGGGCGGGGTCGAACTCCTCGGCCGTGACGTACGCGAGTACATCCAGCGCGGCGGAGGCAATCGCGAGCAACAGCTCGTTGCGGTGCGCGGACAAGGCCGTGACCTCGCGCCGGATTCGCGCGTACCGCCCGGCGCGTCGGCGCGCGGTGGTGCCGTCGCCGGCCGCTGCCGGGAGCGCCGGCGGGTGATCGGACCCCATCCTCGGGCCTCCTTGGCTGGTTGTCGGTGGTCGACGGACAGGAGAGCCGTTCGGCCGGTCGGCCGCGTGTCGACGAGGAGCGGTCGTCGTGAGAACGCAGTCGTCTTCCATTCCACCGCCTTCGGCGGCCCGTGCGGACCGCCGCATTGACGATCTCGACCCCGGACCCGAGTCCTGCCCCACCGACCGGCCCGGACCGAGGTCCCGGGTTCCGGTACTTCCCGCTCGCGACGCCGTGGGCGGGGCCGGCGACCCGCGCGCCCGGGAGGGGATGGGCCGCCGGCCGGCCGGGTGCGCGTCGGCGGCCATCCGGGTGCGAGGCGTGTGCATGATCGCCCGGCGGGTCGGGAACTCTCGCTGTCCGGTTTGCGCCGGTAGTGCGGCATTCTGCGTTCCGCTCGACCCGATCCTCGCGCGGTTGTCCCGACGCGTGGACGACGGGCGCGTGGCGCGGCGGCCGAACCGCCGGGCGCCCCGTCAACCGCTGCATCCGGAGGGACATCATGGATACCCGTGGCCGGCTGACCGAGGCATTCGACACGTGGTCCGCGTGGGCCGACGCGCAGGCCGGCGACGACTCGCGGCACGCGGTGCTGGCGGAGCACCTGCGGGCGGGCCGGCCGTTCTCGCATCCGGCCTACGCCGGGCACCTGGTCCGGCCGCCGCTTCGGGCCGCGCTCCTCGGTCTGCTGGCCGCCACGCTGGTCGATCCGGAGGATCGGGCGTGCGACGACGAGTCGACCACCGCCGCGCTGGAGGACGAGGTCGTCGCCGGCCTGGCCGCGATGTTCGGCCCTGCCACGTGGCACGGGCAGCTCACCTCGGGCGGCGACATCGCCGCCCTGGAGGCCCTGCGGGCGGCCCGCGAGGCCCACCCCGAGGTCGGCATCGCGCACAGTGCCGACGGATACGGTGCCCACGAACGTATGTGCGAGCTGCTGCGTGTTCCGGCGTACTCCGTCTCCGTCGACACCGCCGGCCGAATGGACCCGGACGCGCTGGTGACGGTGCTGCGCAGGGAACGCGTCGGCACGGTCGTGGTCACCGCCGGCACCACCACGCTCGGGGCGGTCGACCCGATCGCCGACATCCTGCCGCTGTGCCACGAGCACGGCGTGCGCGTGCACGTGGACGCCGGCTACGGCGGGTTCTTCACCCTGCTGGCCGACGCGGAGGAACTTCGCGGCACGCCCGCCGCCCGGCACCTGCGTGCCATCGCCGACTGCGACTCGGTGCTCGTGGACCCGCACCGACAGGGCCTGCACCCGAACCCGTGCGGCGTACTGCTGGTGCGTGCCGGCGACGGCGACGAGGACGGTGAGGAGCAGCCCGGGTCCGTTGCGCGGCGACTCCCCGGCGTGTTCGACCCGGATCGTGCCCGGTCCGGCAGCCCGGCCGCCGCGCTGTGGCTGACCCTGCGCGCGCTGCCGCCGACGACGGACGGCTTGGGCGAGGTGCTCGTGACCGGCCTGCGCGGCGCCCGCCGTTGGCGCGACCTGATCGACGCCGAGCCGGAGCTGATGCTGTATCAGGAACCCGAACTGGACGTCCTGACCTTCGTACCTCTCACCGGCGAGCCCCACCCGCGGATGTCATCGGTGACGGCGGCCGGCCGGCACATGCTGCGCGCGGACACCGGAGGCGCCCAACACCCGGCCCACCTGAGCACGTCGTCGGTGCGCGTCCTGGACTTCGTCCGCCGACACCCCCGCGCGGTCGCCGATCGCAACGAGGCCCACATCCTGCGCGGTGCCCTGCTGCGCCCGGACGCCGCGGCCCACGTCGAGCGGGTGCACGAGCGGGTCACCGCCCTGGCCGCGGCGGCGCCACGCCGGCCCCGGCCGCCCGGTCCGCCACCGCACCCCCAACCGGTCGAATCGGCCGTCTGAGCTTCGGCGTGCGCCGTAACATCCCGAGGTCAGGATGGGCCCATGACCCTGCGAAGTCCCGCCGTACCGGCCGATCCCGCCTACACCGTTCCGTCCGTGCCCGACGCGCCGCCGGGAGGCGTGGCCCGGCTGCGCGCGTCCGTGGCGCGGTTCGCCTCCGGCGCCGCGCACGAGCGCCGACGTGCCCTGGCTGTCGCCGCGTCGGCCCGCGTCGATCCGCAGGCGCTGTCGGAACGCGCGTCGGCGGGCGCCGCAGGCCCGGTCGAGGTGCTCGCCGAGGCGCTCGGCCTGCCCACCGACGTCGCGGACGACGTCGCCGTTGTCGACGCCGACCGGTTGCGGGGGCTTTTGCCCGTTCTCGACCTCTTGGGCCCGGCCTCGCTCCTGTATCTGGACCGCGCGGCTTTCCAGCCCAACGGTGGCGACGCCGAAGTCGAGGAAGTGGCTTGCGACGATGCCGAGATGACCGCACTCCTGGCCCGGGTCGACACGCTGGACGCGGACGAGAGTGGTTTGGCGGACGTCAGATCCCCGGTTTTCGTGGTCCGTGAAGGTGTTGAAGTGGTTGCGGCGGCCGGCTACGAGGTCTGGCCCCGGGCCGTGGCGCAACACGGTGTGTTGGTGGCACCGGGGAGTCGAGGCCGCGGCTTGGCGCGGACGGTCGCATCGGCCGCGGTGCACCATGCCCTGGCCGCCGGCCTGCTTCCGCGATGGCGAGCGCGGCCCGAGCCATCCCAGCGAGTGGCGCTCGCGCTGGGCTTCCGGGATGTGGGCTCCCAGGTGAGCATTCGGCTCGGCACGGCACCGGCGGTCGGACTCCGGTAGTCGGCCTTCGGCGCGGTCCTGGTGGCCGGTTCCCACGGCTCACGGCACACCGCGGCCGGGGCGGTCGGCTCCGGCTCGGGATGTCCGCGGGGAATCAGGAGCGCGGTGCCGGTTCTTCCCTGGTCGCCGTGTCCGCGCCCCAACTGGCCAGCAGGCGCAGGTTCTCCGCGGTGGGCGAGGTCGGTCGGGCGTGGTACATCGTCAGCGACTGCTCGGTGTCGTCGGGCAGGCGCAGGGATTCGAAGGACAGGGCCAGGTCGCCGACCAGCGGGTGCCGCAGGTGCATCGCGCCGTGGTGTTTTTCCTTGACCTCGTGCCTGGCCCAGAGGGAGCGGAACTCCTCGCTCTTGACCGAGAGTTCACCCACGAGCGCGGACAGTTGCGGATCGTCCGGGTGGCAGCCGGCGTCCAACCGCAGGGCGCCGACGATATCGGCGGCCTTGGCCTCCCAATCCACGAACAACCCGCGCTGGTCCGGCCGCAGGAACACCAGCCGCGCCCAGTTGCGCTCCCGGGCCGGCAACCGGTCCCAGTCGCCGAACAGGGCCGCCGCCATCGGGTTCCAGGCGAGGATGTCCGTGCGCTGCCCGGTCACGTACGCGGGCACCGTCTCCAGCGAGGCCAGCAGCCCCCGCAGCGCTGGACGCACCTGTTGCCGTTCCGGCGGCGAGGCGCGCTTGCGGCGCTGGCAGTGGACGAGGTGGTTCAGGTGCGCGTGCTCGGCGTCGGTCAGCCGCAGGGCGCGGGCGACCGCGTCCAACACCTCCTCCGACACGTTGTGGCCCTTGCCCTGTTCGAGCCGGGTGAGGTAAGCCACCGATACGCCGGCCAACTGGGCCAGCTCCTCGCGGCGCAGTCCCGGTACGCGCCGGTGCCGCCCGGTCGAGCCGGTCAGGCCGACATCCTCCGGCCGCAGCCGGGAGCGGCGGTTGCGCAGGAATTCGCTGATCTCGGCACGCGGATCGATCGGCTCGCCGCCGAGATCCGCCGCCTCCGCCGCCGTGTTGTCGGGCCGATCGTTCATGCCGCCCATTATCTCCGGTGGTAGGACCACGAGGGTGGGCGAGCCTGACCCTGCCAGTGGTAGGACCACCGGTCGTAAGCCGAACAGGGCTCTGGGTGACCCGGCCGAGGTGCGGCAGGCTCGTGGCCACCCCCTCCGAGCGAGCCGTCGGCGGGGGCGACCGACCACGATGCGGGGAGACTTCAGATGAGCACCGACACCGTCCCGACCGCGCCGTCCGCCACGACGACACCCCAGAACGAGACCCTCCGGCACATGACACCCGGCGGCACGACACCACCGGTGCGTGCGACCCCCGTCGCACACCGCAACGGCCGGCCGGCGACCGCCGAGGAACTCGCGCCGCTGGCCTTCGCCGGCTACGCCCACTTCACCGCCATGCAGGTCCGCGGAAGCCGGATCCGGGGCCTCGACCTGCACCTGGGCCGGCTGCGGAGCGCCTCGGCGAGGCTGTTCGGGCGGGCGCTGTCCGACGATCGGGTACGGTCCCACCTGCGCGCGGCGCTGGCGGCCGGTCCGGCCGACGCCTCGCTGACGGCCACGATGTACTCGCCGGTGGGCGAGTTCACCGCGACCGGGAGCGACGCGGACCCCGAAGTGCTGGTCCGTGTCGACCCGCCCGCGACCGGCCCGACGGGGCCGTTGACGCTGGACGTGGTCGAGTACGAGCGGGTGCTCCCGGAGATCAAGCACGTCGGCGAGGTGGCCAAGACCCACTACCTGCGCCGAGCCGTCGCGCGCGGCTTCGACGACGCCGCCTTCGTCGACCGGCGGGGCCGGCTCGGCGAGGCGACGATCTGGAACCTGGCGTTCTGGGATGGTGCCGAGGTGATCTGGCCCGAGGCCGAGGTGCTGGGCGGGACCACGATGGCCATCGTCCGTCGGCAACTGGATCGCCTCGGAGTGCCGCAACGGGTCCGCGAGATCACGCCCGCCGACCTGCCGACACTGACCGCGGCCGTGGTGATGAACTCGTGGACGCCGGGTGTCGAGGTGCTCCGCATCGGCGACGTGTCCCTGCCCGGGTCGCCGGCCTTCATGGATCTGCTGCACCGCGCCTACCGGGCCGAGCCGCTCACCGCGCCGTGAGGAGGACCGTGAAGTCCCCGCTGCCGGCGCTCTGTCGCGGCCCCGCGCTGCGCCTGCCCAGCCGCGCGGCGATGGCGCCGATGATCCCGCGCGGGCCGACGACGACACCGGTGTGCCCACCCCGATCACGACCGAGTACTACACCCGGCGCGCCGGCGCGGGCCTGATCGTCGGCGAGGGAATTCGGCCGCACCGGCCCGGCAAGGGCGGCCCCGGCGTTCCGGGGCTGACCGAGCCGGCGCAGGTCGAGGGGTGGCGCCGGACCACGCGGGCCGTGCATGCCGCCGGAAGCCGGATCTTCGCCCAACTGTGGCACGTGGGCCGGGTCTGTCACCCCGACCTCCTCGACGGCGAGCAGCCGGTGGTCCCCTTCGCCGTCGCGATCTCGACCGGCCGGTATGTCGGCCTTCGCACGCGGTGTGAAGCCGGGTTCACAGGCGAGTTCGTACCTGGACCGCCTGCACGACAACTGGTCCGGCTCCGGCAGAGAGGTCCAGGGCTGACGCCGGGGTGCCTAGGACATGTCGGTGTCGGTGTCGATCGGCGGTGCGGCCGTGCGGGTGGTGGTGGCGTGGGCCTCGGCGAGGGCGGCGAGCGGGAGGGGCTTGATCGGGGGGCGGGCGGTGAAGGGGCCGAGGGTTTCCCGGGGGATGTGGGTTTCCTGGTGCAGGAGTTCGACGAGGGCGGGGCCACACATGCGGCCCTGGCAGGGGCCCATGCCGGCGCGGGTGAGAAGTTTGACCGCGTCGGCGGTGCCCAGGCCGGGGTTGTCCCGCATGGTGCAGCGGATCTGCCCGTAGCTCACCTCCTCGCAGCGGCACAGCGGCGTGTCGTCGTCGGCGAGTGCGTTCAGCGCGGCGCGGTCGGGGGCGCAGGTGGATTCCAGCAGCTTGGCCATTCGCATGGTCGTGGCCAATTCACGGTCCACGGCGGTGAGTTCCCGATCGTGGTCGGCGGTGGTGAGGATGCCGAGGCTGAGGCAGATGTCCAGCGCGGCGCGTTTGCCGGTGGCGACCGCGTGTTCGGCGCCGGCGACGCCGGTGAGTTCGCCGGCGGCCCAGATGTGCGGGAGCGTGGTGCGCATGGCGTGGTCGTGGACCAGGACCCAGCCGCCGGCCGGGCCGTTCCAGGTCGCGGCACACCCGGCCTGGCGGGCCAGCTCGGTGGAAGGGACGAAGCCGTAGCCGGTGCCGACCGTGTCGCAGGCGACGGTGCGTTCCGTGCCGGGTATGGGCCGCCAGTTCCGGTCGACCCGGGCCAATACGGCGCCGGTGACGTGGTCCGCGCCCTCGGCGCGCAGGATCAGGGTGTGGGTGCGGATCGGTACGCCGGCCTGCCGCAGGGTGCGCACGGCGGTCGTACCTTCGGTGACCTTGGCCCGGTTGCCGGGCAGTGCGGCGAGTGCGCGGGTCAGCTCGGCGGGGCCGGGCAGACCCTGAGCGAAGGCGACTTCGGCGACGTCGGCGCCGGCCCGGACCAGTTGCGCGGCGGCGATCAGCAGCAGCGGGTGCGCGCCGGCCAGCACGATGCGGCGCCCGGCGAGCGTGCGGTGGCCCTTGAGCAGGGCCTGGATGCCGCCGACGGTGAAGAAGCCGGGGAGGGTCCAGCCGGGCATGGGCACGGGCAGGTCGTAGGCGCCGGCGGTGAGCAACAGCGCCCGGGGGAGCAGGATTTCCACTCCGGCGGGGCCGTGCACGGCGACCCGGGGACCCTCGGGCACGGGCGTACCGGGGGGCGCGGCGAAGCCGTCGGGCGTGGTGCGCGTGCCGAAGACGCCCCATGCGGTGGTGTCGTGCGCGAAGGTGATCCGCGGATGGGCGGCGGCCCGGGCGAGCAGCGTGCGGCCGGCGGTGTAGGCGGGACCGGCGAGCGGGTCGGGGCCGCCCGCTCCGGGGTCGGGTCGGCGCCAGATCTGCCCGCCGGGGCGGGCCTGTTCGTCGACGACCAGCACCTGTGCGCCATGGTGGGCGGCGGTGACCGCGGCGGCGAGCCCGGCGGGACCGGCACCGACGATCAACACCTGCGGTTCGACGGCGCTCATCACACGTCCTCGGGGCGGGCGTCGCCACGCGTGTCCGCGCGGGCGTCGCGGCCGGTTTCGTCCCGCGTCTTCGTGTCGCCGTCGTCCCGCGCACCCATGACGGCTGCATGGCCGCTTTCGTCGCGCGTGTCCGTGTCGCTCTCGTCCGGCGTGCCCGCGCGCACCCCGCGGCCGGTGTCCACGCGCATGCCCGAACGGACGGGTTCCTGGCAGGCCCGGACCAGCGGGGTGCCGTCGACGGTGACGGCGCAGTCGAAGCACACGCCCATCCCGCAGTAGGGGGCGCGGGGGCGGCCGGCCCGGTCGTAGCGGGTGACGGGTCGGTCGGTGGCGATCAGGGCGGCGGCCAGCGAGCGGCCGGACGGCACGGTGTGCGGCCGGCCGTCGAGCGTGATGGACACCTGCGCCGGGTGGTCAGACAAAGTTCAGTGCTCCGAACCGTGCGGGGGAGTAGTCGTCGAGGGGCAGACCGGTGCTGCCGGTGAGCACCTGCTCGGCGAGCAGTCGGCTGTAGGTGGGGCCGAGGGTGAATCCGGATCCGCCGGTGGCGACGTAGAAGTCGGGACGACGGGTGACGGGGCCGAGCAGCGGGAGCTGGTCGGGGGCCAGCGAGGTGGCGCCCGACCACACGCGCAGCACCGGCAGGCGCTGTACGGCCGGCACCACCCGGGCGGCGTCGGCGCCGGCGAATACCGAGTCCAGGCGCAGTTCCGGGCGTGCGTCGAGGTCGAGGGCACCGGCGTGCTGGACGAACTTGGCGGCCCGGCCGCCGCCGATGAGTATGTTGCCC
Organism: Embleya sp. NPDC050154; assembly: GCF_044460165.1. Classification (NCBI taxonomy): domain Bacteria; kingdom Bacillati; phylum Actinomycetota; class Actinomycetes; order Kitasatosporales; family Streptomycetaceae; genus Embleya; species Embleya sp. NPDC050154. The sequence continues at coordinate 18,356 of NZ_JBITJP010000020.1, read as the reverse complement.
TCGCGGGTCTGCTTGAGCGAGAGTCGGCGGCCGGCGTGCTGGACCAGGTGCGGGATCAGCGGCGGCGCGGCGGCGGTGACCGTCATGGTGAGCGCGACGGGTACCACGGGCAGGCGGATGTCGGCCATCGCGGCGACCTCGCCGGTCCACACGCCGGCCGCGACCACGACCGCGTTCGCGGCCAGTCGGCGACCGCCGGCGCTCTCGGCGAGCCACCGCCGCCCGTCGTGGCGCAGAGCGGTCAGCCGTACGCCGGTGTCGATCCGGGCGCCGTGCCGGCGGGCGGCGCGGGCGTAGGCGTGGGTGACCAGGCGTGGGTCGGCCTTGCCCTCGCCGGGGCACCAGGCGGCGCCGATCACCCGGTCGGAGAGGTAGGGGGCACGTTCGTGGGTGGCGCGCGCGTCGAGCAGTTCGACGTCGAGTCCGTGGGCGTGCTCCAGGTGGGCCTTGTGCGCGAGCAGGGCCATGTCCTCGGGGGATTCGGCGAGCATCAGGCCGCCGCCGCGGCGCACGCCGCACGGTTCGCCGAGTTCGTCCTCCAGAGCGGCCCACGAGCGCATGGCGTCCAGATGCAGCGGCAGGGCCTCGGCGGCGCGCGCGGCGACCGCGGGGCCGTGTTGGATCATCCGGTACTCGAGTTGGAAGTGCAGGCTGCCCGCGTTCTGGCCGGAGGCGTGCCGGTTGAGCTGATCCTTCTCGATCACCCGCACGTCGGCACCCGCGCGGGCGAGGTGGTAGGCCAGCGCGCAGCCGAGCAACCCGCCGCCGACGACCAGGACTTCGGTGCGGTCCATCAGGCCAGGAGTCCGAGTTCGGCGACGGTGGTCCGTACCTGTTCGGCCTCGGCGACGCTCAGCGGCAGCAGCGGGCGACGGGGGTGACCGGCGGGCACCCCGCGCAGGGTCAGCGCGTGCTTGAGGATGGCGGGCGCGCTGCCGAAGCGGGGTCCGTAGTCGGCGGTGAACCAGGCTCGCATCAGCACCCGGTCGCGGGCGCCGACGGCCAGCGCGGCGGCCTCGTCGCCGGCCGCGAGGTGGGTGAAGAAGGCCGCGTGGTCGCGGCCGAGTACGGCGCCGGCGCCCATCAGGCCGTCGCCGCCGATGCCGCGCATCAGGGCCAGCCCGACCTGGTCGGTGGTGATGCCGAAGTAGCGCACCCGGTCGTGCAGCGCGATCAGGCCCTTGACGAAGGCGCCGAAGTCGCCCGTGGAGTTCTTGATCGCGACCACGTTGGGCACCTCGGCCAGCGCGCACAGGGTGTCGGTGTCCAGGTCCAGGCCGGTGCCGCGGGGCCAGTTGTACACGCAGATCGGGATGTCGACGGCGGCGGAGACGTCCTGGTAGAAGGCCGCGGTCTCGCGCGGGTTGGGCACCACGTACGGCGGCGGGGTGAGCAGGATGCCGTCGAGGCCGGCCGCCCGCGCGGCGCGGGCGTGGCCGATCGCGGCGGACGCGGTGTAGGCGTTGCAACCGCCGAGCAGCGTGTAGCGGCCGCGTACCCGGCGGGCCGCGCGGGTGAACAGGGCGGCGCGTTCGGTCGCGGTGAGGGTGTACCACTCGCCGGTGGTGCCGGCGATGATCACGCCGTCGACGCTTTCGGCGGCGAACCACTCCAACTGCTCGTCCCAGGCCGCGAGATCGAGGTCGCCCTGGGAGGTGAAGGGGGTTGTCACGGCCGGTATGTAGCCGTGCCAGTCGACGGTGGTGCGATCCATGCCCTGGGTCCTTTCGGGGCACAAACGCGGGATCCGGGCGACGCGGTGCCGGTTACGGCATCGGCGGCGTCACCGCGACGAGCAGCCGCGCGGGTGCGTCGGAGGAGTTGACGAACCGGTGCGGCAGACGCGAGTCGAAGGTGATCGCGTCACCCTCCTCGAGGTGGTGGACGCGGCCGTCCACCTCGACGTCGAGCCGTCCGGCGAGCACGGTGGCGCATTCCGTGGAGGGATGGCTGTACGGCTCGTCGGAGGATGCCTGGCCGGGCTCGATGTCGGCCTCCAGCACTTCGAGATCGCCCGATCCGGGGGTGAGCCTGGAATAGGTGATGTGCTGGCGGGCCGCGCCGAGCCGCATACGTTGCTCGCGCGTGGTCACGGCCACGCGCGGTACGTCCGGATCGTCGAACAGGGTCGCGATGGAGGTGTCGAAGACGCGGGCGAGCTTGCGCAGGGTGCTCAGGCTCGGTTCCGCGGCGCCGTTCTCCAGTTGACTGAGCATGCCCGCCGAGATACCGGCTTGGACGGCCAACTGACGCAAGGTCAGGTCGTGCGCCTGGCGCAGCTCGCGCAGTCGGTCACCCAGCATGGTCCGATCCCCGTTCGCTCCGGTGCCGAGCACCCTCGACTCGCGGATCCTGGCTTGTGCTTCATGACGTGTTCAATGTGGTTGAACGCTTCGGGGCGAACATAGGCACGAAGCTGACTCCCCGTCAAGATCACGGTGTCGTCCGGGTGATGGCCACCGGGGTGGGACCGGGTGGATCCCGCCGGCCGGGCACTGCGGTGAACGCCGCCGACGGGTGCGCCGGATGACGCCCGCGAGGTCCCGAGAGGGCTCTGAGCAGTCATCAAACCGTTATCAAGGCGAAAAATCGTCGCTCCACGTGGACGTGCGATCACGTTGAATGGATCTTTGGTCCCAAATTTCGAGACGGCCGAGAAAGTCATTGACCATCACGCTCGGCCACGCCTACTTTCGAGCCCACCGTTCAGCCAGATCAAACACTCGGTTCCGTCATCGGCCGATCGGGTGGCTCGAGGAAGGTGCGCCATGCAGGGCAATCACCCCATCGGGGACAGTCGCCGGGCCAAGGCCGTACGCCGGGCCGCCGCCCCACTGGCGGTCACCGTCGCCGCCGCTTTGATGCTCGCCGCGTGCGGCGGAGCCAAGAAGCAGTCCGGCGACGCGGAGGGCGGCGGCACGCTCGTCGTCGACACCTCGTTCAGTCTCAAGACCGCCGACCCCGGCCGCACGTTCGAGCCCACCGGGATCCTGGTCACCCGTCCCGTGTACGACACGCTGCTGACCTTCGCGGGCGGCGACGTGACCAAGCCGGTGCCGCTGCTCGCCGCGTCCTACGAGGTCGCCCCGGACGCCAAGACGTTCACCTTCCCGCTGCGCCCGGAGGCCAAGTTCTCCGACGGCTCGCCGGTGACCGCCAAGGACGTGGTGTTCTCGTTCAACCGGGTCAAGAACCTCAAGGGCAACCCGGCCTTCCTGCTCGACGGCGTCACCGCGACCGCCAAGGACGAGCACACGGTGGTGCTGACCACCGAGGCCGCCGACCCCGCGCTGCCGTTCCGCATCGCCACCCCCGCGCTCGGCGTGGTCAACTCCACGACCGTCGCCGCGCACGGCGGCACCGACGCGGCCGGCGCCGACCAGGGCGACAAGGCCGAGCAGTTCCTCAACACCGACTCGCAGGGCAGCGGTCCGTACAAGATCACCAAGTACGACGTGAGCAGTGAGGTCATCCTCACCCGCAACGACAAGTACTGGGGCGCCAAGCCCAAGTACGCCAAGGTCGTGGTGCGCAACGTGCCCGCGAACACCCAGCAGTTGAACGTGCTCAGCGGTGAGAGCCAGGTCTCCCTGGACATGTCGCCGGACCAGGCGGTCAAGGTCAAGGGCCAGGCGCAGGTGCTGCAACAGCCCACGCCCACCACCGCGTTCCTGTTCACCAACGACAACCCGGCCATCTCGCCGACCACCTCCAACAAGGACTTCCAGGAGGCGGTGCGCTACGGCGTGGACTACAAGAGCCTGCTGGACGTGGCCGGCGCCGGTTCCGCGCAGGCCGCCGGGATCGTGCCCGGCTTCTTCACCGGCGCGCTCGACCCGGCCAAGGCGATCGTGCGCGATGTCCCGCGCGCCAAGGCCGCGTTGGCCCGGGCCGGCCTGAACAACCCCAGCGTCGACCTGTACTACGCCTCCGACGTGACCATCAACGGGATAAACTTCGGCGACCTCGGCGCGCGGGTCCAGGCCAACCTCAAGGAGGTCGGCATCACCGTCAACCTCAAGCCGGCCCCCACCCAGACCGCACTGGACTCCTACCGCAACGGCACCGAGGCGATGGGCCTTTGGTGGTGGCAGGCCGACTACCCGGACGCCAGCGACTACCTCGCCTTCACCCCGGGTGAACTGGTCGCCAAGCGCGCCGGTTGGAAGGCGGACGGCAACGCCGAGGTGAGTGCCCTCGCCCAGCGGGCCAAGGTCGCCACCTCCGACGCCGAACGCGTCCAGCTCTACAAGCAGCTCCAGGAAGCGATGAACAAGACCGGCCCGTTCATCCCGCTCCTCCAGCCCGCACAGGTGATCGCCGCGAACAACTCGGTGAAGAACCTGCACTACAACCCGATCTGGTACATCGATGTCGACAAGCTCGGCTGACCCCACGGTCGAGCGCGGCACCCCCCGGACGGCCGCACCCCGCAAGGGTGCGGCCGCCGGCCCCCGGGCCGCGCGCGGCTCCCATCCCTTCGCCCGCTTCGTGCTGGTGCGGCTGTCCGTCGGTCTGCTGCTGTGCGTGGGCATCACGATCCTGGCCTTCGTGCTCACCCACTCCGTGCCCGGTGACCCGGTCGCCGCCAACCTCGGCGACCGCGCCCAGAACGACCCGGCCGCGGTCGCCGCGTTCAAGGCGAAGAACGGGCTCGACGAGTCCCTGCCCTCCCAGTACGGCACCTACCTGAACAACCTGCTGCACGGCGACATGGGCACCTCCCAGCAGACCCACCGACCGGTCTGGGACGACCTGGCCGACCGGGTCCCCGCCAGCCTCGAACTCGCCCTGGTGGCCATCGTGTTGGCGCTGGTGATCGGCGTCGGACTGGGCATCGTCGCGGCGGTCACCCGCAACCGCTGGCCGGACCGGATCATCCGTGTCGTCAGCCTCGCGGGTGTGTCCATGCCGGTGTTCTGGCTCGCCCAGGTCGCGTTCTACCTGTTCTCCTTCAAACTCGGCTGGATCCAGGCCGGCGGGCGACTGTCCCCCGGCGCCATCCCACCCCAGGACATCACCGGCCTGTACACGCTCGACTCGCTGCTCACCGGCGACACGGGCACCTTCGGCGAGGCCTTCTCCCGGCTGATCCTGCCCGCGTGCGTGCTGGCCGCGTTCAACATCGGCGTGCTCACCCGCTTCACCCGCGCCGCGGTCCTGGAAGCCCTCGGCAACGACTACGTCCGCGCCGCCCGGGCCAAGGGCCTGCCCGAGTCCACCGTGATCCGCCGGCATGTGCTGCGACCCGCACTCACCTCGATCCTGACCGTTGCCGGGCTCACCTTCGGTGGCATGCTCGCCGGCACCGTCCTGGTCGAGAACGTGCTGTCCTGGCCGGGCCTGGGCCAGTACGCGTACAAGAGCGCGCTCAACCTGGACCTGCCGTCCATCATGGGCGTCTGCCTGTTCGTCGCGGTCGTGTACGTCGTGATCAACCTCCTCGTGGACCTGCTCTACGGGGTCATCGACCCGAGGATTCGCCTCTCGTGAACGCCACGCGCCTCTTCCTCGGCGATCGGCTCGGAGCCGACCGCACCGGCACGGACGACCCCGCCCCGCGACGCAAGCGCCGCCCCGGCAAGTCGCCGTGGCGCAGCCCGTTGGCCATCACCGGCCTGGTCATCATCGGCGTCTTCCTGATCGCGGCGATCTTCGCGTCGGTGATCTCGCCCGAGGACCCGCTCGCCCAGAAATGGCCCAAGTACCAGTCGCCGTCCGGTGAACACTGGTTCGGCACCGACCAACTCGGCCGCGACATCCTCTCCCGGGTCATCCACGGCACCCGCATCTCGCTCCCGCTGGCACTGCTGCTGGTCGTGCTCGCGATGGTCATCGGCACCGTGCTCGGCGCGGTCGCCGGCTACTTCGGCGGCTGGATCGACATGGTCGTGATGCGCTGCGCCGACCTGGTGCTCGCCTTCCCGGCGATCATCCTGGCCATGGCCGTGGTCGCGGCCCTGGGCCCCAACCTCACCAACGCCGTGCTCGCGGTGGTGATCGTGAGCTGGCCCACCTACGCCCGCGTGGTCCGCGGACTGGTGCTGACCCTGCGCCAATCCGACTTCGTCCAGGCGGACCGACTCCTGGGCGCCTCCGGGTGGCGGGTGCTGGCCGTGGACCTGCGCCCCAACCTGGCCGGCCCGGTCGCCGTGCTCGCCGCGCTCGACCTGGGCAACGCCGTACTGCTGCTGTCCGGACTGTCCTTCCTGGGCCTGGGCGCACAACCGCCCGCCGCCGAGTGGGGCGCGATGGTCAACGCCGGCTCGGCGAACTTCGACGCGTGGTGGGTCGCGGTCTTCCCCGGCGCGGCCATCCTGCTCTCGGTGCTCGCCTTCAACTTCCTGGGCGACACCCTGCGGGACGCGCTGGACCCGCGTACGGCACGGGCGATCCGAAAGTGACGGACATGAACGACACCCCGACCCCGCCGGTCGCCGACGACGAACCGCTCCTGGCGATCCGCGACCTCGTCGTGGAACTGCCCGGACCCGACGGCGAACGACTGCGCGCCATCGACGGCGTCGACCTGACCGTGGGCCGCGGCGAGATCGTCGGCCTGGCCGGCGAGAGCGGCTCCGGCAAGACGATGACCGCGCTCGCCCTGCTCGGACTGCTGCCCCAGGGTGGCAGCGCGAGCGGGCGGATGCTCGTCGAGGGCCAGGACGTCCTGACCATGACGCCGCGTCAGGTTCGCGACCTGCGCGGCAACCGGGTGGCGATGGTCTTCCAGGACCCGATGACCTCGCTGCACCCGATGCTGAGCATCGGCAAACAACTCACCGAACACCTGCGCCACCACGAGAAGTTGGACAAACGCGCGGCCAACGCCCGTGCGGTGGAACTGCTCACCACGGTGCGCATCCCCGACCCCGAGCGGGCGCTGCGCCGCTATCCGCACCAGTTCTCCGGCGGCATGCGCCAGCGCATCGCCATCGCCATCGCGCTGGCCTGCGACCCGGCGCTGCTGCTCGCCGACGAGCCCACCACCGCGCTCGACGTCACCGTCCAGGCCGGCATTCTGCGCCTGCTGGACCGGCTGCGCCGGGAGAACGGCCTGTCGGTGCTGATCATCACGCACGACCTCGGTGTGATGTCCGCGCTCGCCGACCGCGTGAGCGTGATGTACGCGGGCCGGATCGTGGAGAGCGGGCCGCGCGCGGACGTGTTGCGCGAGCCGCGACACCCGTACACCCGGGGCCTGTTGGACGCGCTGCCGCACCCCGACGGCGGCACCGCGGCGCTCGTGCCGATCGTCGGGGCGCCGCCCAAGCTGGGTCAGGCGCCCGGCGGATGCGCGTTCCACCCGCGCTGCCCGCACGCGGTGGACGGTTGCCGACAGGAGCGCCCGCGACTGCTGGCGCTGACCCCCACCCACGCCGGGGCCTGCCCGATCGACCCGCTCGCCGTCGCCGCTTCGAAGGTGGATAGCCGATGACCTTGTCCTCCCTCACCTCCACCATCGCCGTCACCTCCAAGGACATCGGGCTGACGCTGCGCGAAGTGAGCGTGTCCTACCGTTCGCCGGGTCGGCCCGCCGTGCGCGCCGTGGCCGGAGTGAGCCTGAGGGTGCAACCGGGGCAGGTGGTCGGCCTGGTGGGCGAATCCGGCTGTGGCAAGTCGACCCTGGGCAAGGCCGCGGTCGGCCTGCTCAAGCCGTCCTCGGGCGCCGTCGAGTTCGACGGACGCCCGGTCGCCCCACTCGGACTGCGCTCGCGCCCGACGAGGCAACGCGGCCTCCAGATGGTCTTCCAGGACCCGTACGCGTCGCTGAACCCGCGCCGCCGGGTCGGCGAACAGATCTCCGACGCGGTGGTCCTGGCCGGCGGCACCCGCGACAAGGGCCGCGGCGTGGCCCGCGAACTGCTCGAACGGGTCGGCCTGCCGGCCGAGTTCGCCGATCGCTTCCCGCACGAGTTCTCCGGCGGCCAGCGCCAGCGCATCGCCATCGCCCGGGTGCTCGCCGCCGAACCCACCTGCATCGTCGCCGACGAGCCGATCGCCGCGCTGGACGCCTCCGCGCAGGCGTCGGTGGCCAACCTGCTGCTCGAACTGGCCCGCGAGCGCAATGTGGGCCTGCTGTTCATCTCGCACGACCTTTCCATCGTGCGGCAGATCGCCGACACGGTCGCGGTGATGTACCTGGGCACCGTCGTGGAGAGCGGCCCCACCGACCAGGTCTGGGCCGAGCCGCGCCACCCGTACAGCAAGGCGCTGATCGCGGCCGTGCCGCGCGCCGACGGCAGCGGCGAGTTGCCCGTGGACCTGCCCGGCGACGTGCCCGACCCGGCCTTCCCGCCGGCCGGCTGCCGATTCCACCCCCGGTGCCCGATCGCGGTCGACGCCTGCGCGGACGACGAACCCGTGCTGGTCGAGTTCCTTCCGCGCCGGCGCGCCGCGTGCTCCGTCCTGGCGCCGAACCTCAAGAAAGTCGGGTGAGCGCACTCATGTGGCTGACCAACTGTCACATCGTCGACGTGGTCACGGGCGAGGTGCTTCGCGACCGCAGCGTGCGGGTCGAGGACGCGACCATCGCCGAGGTACGCGCCGCACTGCCGCCGAACGCGAACGCGCACGACCTGGGCGGCCGGTACCTGCTGCCGGGGCTGATCTCCTGCCATTCGCATCTGTCGGTGGTCTTCCCGTTCTCCGACACGCGCGAGGACGAGTCGCCCGGTCTGACCGCGTTCCGCGCCGCCCAGCGCGCGCACGACGCGCTGCGGGCCGGTATCACCACGCTGCGCTGCGTGCACGAGCAGAACCAGATCGACCTGGTGTTGCGCGACGCGCAGCGGCGCGGCTGGATCCAAGCGCCGCGGATCTTCGGTGCCGGCCGTGCGCTGTCCACACCGCACGGGCACGGCGAGGGCGCGGACTGCTCCTACGCGAGCGGCCCGGACGGCTTCTACCGCGCCGCGCTCGGCGAACTGGCGGCCGGCGCCGACCACCTGAAGATCTTCATCAACTCCGGTCTGGCGCGCGAGGGGGAGGACTTCGAACACGCCGAGATGACCGACGAGGAGATCGCCGCCACGGTCAGGGCCGCCCACGAGCACGACGCGTACGTGGTCGCCCACTCCGGCGAGTCGGCCGCGATCCGCGCGGCCCTGGCCCAGGGCGTGCGCTCCTTCGAGCACGCGTACGCGCTCGACGACGACACGGCGCGGCTGCTCGCCGACCGGCGCGCGTTCGTGACCCCGACGTTGTGCGTAACCAACTCGGAGGGCTGGATGCGGGAGAACCGCTTCGAGGAGGCCTCGATCGCCAACGCGCAGAACGCGATCGAACCGCATCGGGAGAGCTTCCGCCGCGCGGTCGCGGCCGGCGTACAACTGGTCAACGGCACCGACATCCCGCCCGCCGACCTGGTCGAGGGCGTGCCGGCGGCGGTGTACGAGATGTTCCTGATGGCCCGGGGCGGCCTGGACAACCTGCGCGTGCTCCAGTCGGTGTCCACCACCGCGGCGCGACTGGTGAAGGCCGAGGACCGCCTGGGACAGGTCGCGCCCGGCTTCACCGCCGACCTGATCGCCGTCGACGGCGACCCGCTGCACGACATCTCGGCGCTCGGCCGGTTGTCGTTCGTCATGCAAAGCGGCCGGATCGTCCGCGAGGACCTGGCGGCCTGACCGTCGCGGGACGCGGTCCGGGGGGTACACCTCGCCGGCCCCCACCCGTCGCCGCGTCCGCGACCCGACCCACCCCCGACGCAAAGGACACTCGTGCCATGACCGACGCCGCCCCGCGCGACACGCACCGACCCGCAGGGTCGGCCGAGGACCGCGCCGCCGTGTGGAGCGCCCTGCTCGACATCTACGCCGGCTTCACGGCCGGCGACCGCGAGCGGATCGACGCCCGCATCCACCCCGAGGCCACCATCTGGGACTCGGCCGCGCCGGAACTCCTCTTCGGCCGGGCCGACCTGGACCGGATCCGTGCCGCGCGACCGGTCGGCCCGGACGCGCCCGTGGTCACCGGGATCCACGCGAGCGACGAGGTGATCGACGTCTGGGGCGACACCGCGCTGGCCCGCTACACCCTGCGGGTCGACTTCGCTCCCGCCGCCGACGGCTCGACGCCGCCCCCCGAACACATCCGCAACACGGCGGTGGCGCGACGGTTCGACCAGGACTGGTTGGTGGTGCACAACCACGAGGACCTGCTCGCGTAGTCGAGGATGCCCGGTCGGCGACGGGTCGTGGCCCGGAGCCGATCGGGCGCCCGCCCACGCGCTCCTCCCGAGCGCGCCGGCAAATCGGCCCGGAGCGCTGCGGCGCGGCGTGCCGCGCTCGGCCGGAGCGCGCCGTGCACGAACTCTCGGCCTGTATCGCCGACATGATCGTGCGCCTGGAACTCGTGGAGACGAACCGGCGCTACCGCACGGCGCTCGGAAGCCGACCGATCGCCCACCGGGTCGGCGCCGTACCGATCGCCACCACCCGTACCCGAGCCGAGGCGCGTCGGCGAGCCGGGTGGGCACCCCGAACGCGCGAGCACCGTGACCGTCGGCCGCCCCTGCCTCCCGACCGGTGCCCCATTGTTCAGGCGGTGTGAACGATGCGGGAGGATTGTCTACGTCAGGTGATGGATCCGGGGAATGGGTGGGGACGATGGAACGCGCGGAGATGGAGATATTTCTGACGCTTTCCGAGGAGTTGCACTTCGGGCGCACCGCCACGCGCCTGTATGTGTCCACTGCCCAGGTGAGCACCACGATCAAGAAGATCGAGCGGCGCCTCGGCGTCACCCTGTTCGAACGCACCAGTCGGCGGGTCGAGCTGACCACCGTCGGACGCGGGCTGCGTGACGACCTGGTGCCGCTGTACGAGGGCATCCAGCGCGCGATGGACCGCGCCGAACTCGCCGGGCGGGGCATCACCGGCACGCTCACCGTCGGGTTCATGGGAATTCAGGCCGGGCGCTTCGTGACCGCCGCGCGAGAGGTCTTCGAGCGGCGCAACCCGGACTGCGCGGTGCACGTCGTGGAGACCCTCCTGCACCACCATGTGGGACAACTGCGCGACGGCGACGCCGACCTGTTGCTGATCACGCTGCCGGTCGACGAGCCCGACCTGACGATCGGCCCGGTGATCACGCGCAGCGTCAGGTACATCGCACTGCCGGCGAAGCATCGCCTCGCGGGACGCGACATGCTCTCGTTCGAGGATCTGGCGGGGGAGGCGTTCGTCACGATGGCCGACTCGGTCCCCGGATCCTGGGCCGACTTCCATACGCCCCGCCGGACCCCCGCCGGGCGGGCGATCGGGCGGCGCGGCGAACCGTGCGCCACGTATCCGCAAGCGCTGGCGCAGGTCGCCGCCGGGCGGGCGATGGTGCCCGGTGACGCACAACTGCCGATGTTGTACCAACACCCCGAGATCCGCTTCGTCCCGGCTCCCGACATGCCGCCGATCGAGCACGGCCTGGTCTGGCGTTCCCGCGACGACGCGGACACACGCATCCGGGCCTTCTCCGACGTCATCCTGGAGATCGCGCCCGCGCTGGCGGTACCGGGCACGATCGCCGCTTTCCGCGGCGCCGACGACGAGCCGGAGTCGGCGGCGTCCCGAGTCGGGCGGGGCCGAGCAGCGGTCTCGGGTCGCTCAGCGGGTGAGCGGGCGCCGGGGTGATGAGCCCGGTCCGCCGGGCGTGGAGCCGCGCAGCACGACGTCGGGGCCGTGGCCGAGGGAGAGGGCCATCCGGATGTCGTCGAAGCGCTCGTTGTCGATCTCGATGACGTTGGGCAGGCGACCCCAGACGGTGAAGCCGAGCTCCTCGTACAACTCGATCGCGCCGTGGTTGTTGCCCCGGACGCCCAGCGCGAGGGTCTCGATCCCGGCCCGGCGCGCGTTGTCTATCAGGGCCGTCATCAGCAGGCGCCCCAGGCCCAGGCCGCGGCCGGCCGGGTGTGCCATCACCTTCTCCACCTCGGCGGTGTGCGCGAAGACCGGCTCTGCTCTGCGCCGCCACAGGCCGGTCGCCCGCACGGCGCCATCCACCAGGGCGACGATGAATGCGGCGTCGCCGGCCCGGACGGCGGCGAGGGCGTCCTCGAGCCAGGCGTCGGTGGCGGGCTTGGCCGGCGGTGTCAGGTAGCCGATCGCGCCACCGAGGCGCGCGACGTCGTGGAAGACGTGATGGACCTCGGTGCGCAGCCGAGCGTCGGCAGCGGTGGGCAGGAGCAGTTCGATCTTCGGTGCCATGGTCGCCCATTCTCGCGAGTCGACGTTCGCGGGTGCGCACCGGCCCGAGGCGCGGCGGCGGATGTCGGCCCGGCGCGTGCCGGGCGGCCCCGGGCGGTTGCGCCGGCGTGTTCGGGGCGACTCGGCGGCGGTGCCCGTCAGCGCGTTCGCCGGGTCGTCTGGCGCGGGATGTGCGGCCTGCGGGCGGCGAGTTGCTCGGCGAGTCGCAGGTTGCGGGCGTGGGTCAGGCATTGGCGCATCCACAACGCGGCCACGATGGAGCCGGCGACGCCCAGGGTGAACCGGTCGGGTCGGTGGCCGGCGAGCGTGTGGGCACAGACGATGGCCACGCAGGCGAGCACCGGGACGCATACGGTCAGCGCACCGGTGGCCGCCCGGCAGCGTACGGTGATCGCGGTTCGGGTGCCGGCGCACAGGCAGGCCCCGAACGTGATCATCAGCATCCCGGCGATCCGGGTCGCCGCCGAGAGCCGATCCGTGCAGGTGGCCGTCGCGTGCCCGAGCGCGTCGAGGCCCTCGACGCCGATCACCACGGCGGGTACGAGCGCGACCAGGGTCGCGGCGGCTCGGCGCCCCCGCACGGGCCGGGCGCACAGTACCGGCGCCAGGCAGAACAGCAGCATGTCGACGCACAACCACCCCACCATCACCCACGTCACCGTGGTGGGTTCGTGTCGGTGTTCGCCGGCGGCGCAGTGCCGGGCGAGGGCTTGGCCCAGGCCGACCACCGAGGCGCCGATCAACCACGTGTCCAGGGCCGTGCGCACCCGGCGCGCGCACGCGCCCTCGAAGCGGGCGAGGACGGTCAGTTGCCGGACCGCTACGCCGACGGTGATGGCGAGGGTGATCGCGAGGAAGGCGAGCAGCGGCCACAACAGGGCGCGGGAGGGCGCGGCCGCGGGCGGGAAGGACAGGGTCTGCACGGTCCCCACGGCGATGGCCAGGAGACCCTGGACGGTCAGCCGCGGCGGCGTCGATCCCAGGTCGGAGCGCGCGAGTACGACGAGGGAGACGGCGGCGAGAACGAGCGCGAGGGTGGCCGATCCCGGTTGGCCGGCGGCTCGGGTCCAGGCGACGGCGATGCCGACGCCGGCGACGCCGAGGGCGATGGCCGCGAGGACGACGGGGCGTGGACGGATGCGGCCCGCCCGGTTGGCGGCGGACCGTGGTTCGTCGTGCGGGGCGGGGCCGGATGCGGATTTCGACGTGCGTGGCGTGATCGGCTCCTGGTTCGTACGACCGCCGAAGTCGGTGCGTGCGCAGGCCGGCCCCGGGGTGCTTGTCGAAGCGTGTGGGTCGCGGATCGGCTTCGGAGCGGATAACGAGGCTTTCGTGCCCGGCACACGCCGACCCCCGGGTATTCATCCCAACGAGGAGAACCATCACCCTTGCGAGCGACCCTGCCGAAGTGTGGACGGATGCCCGATCAGGAGCATCGGGCCGTTGAAGAGCGAAATTGATCGATGATGCGCGAGTTTTTGCTTGCTCGAAGGTCTTCGGTGATTGTCTGGTCATCGCTGAAGCGACAAATCATCGTTGCGTAGGAGCGCACACTCCGTGTCTTGTCAAATCCGTGTAGCGTCGGCGCCGTGCATCCGCCGCGAAGCCGCCGCGTCGCGATCGCTTCGCCCGGACGGCGCACCACGGTCGGGCCCGCGGGCGCGGCGTGCGCCGGGGCGGGCGTGGCGGCGAGATGGTGGGAGTGCGCACGCCCGGCGCGTGGGTACGACTGGGAGGTCGAATGATCCACGGCGCGAGGTCTCGACCTCGACGCCGACCCGGCTCCGGCCGCCGACCGATCGAGGAGCACTCATGGGGACCGTACCCGCCTGGCGCTTGCGGGCCGCCTTCGCCCGCCGTCTGTCGGACATGTACGGGACCGAAGTCCCGGCCTACACCACGCTGTCGGCCGCCGTCGCGGAGATCAACGAGGACGTCTCGCGGGTCGACGGCGACGCCGGTCGACTCGGCGGCGTGGAGCGGGTCGCGGCGGAGCGGCACGGGGCGATCCGGGTCGGCACACCCGGCGAACTGCGGCAGGTCGCGGCGATCTTCGGCGCGATGGGGATGCGTCCCGTCGGCTTCTACGACCTGCGCGAGGCGAGCAGCAGTTCGGTACCGGTGGTGTCCACCGCGTTTCGGCCTACCGAACCGGCGGAGTTGGCGCGCAATCCCTTCCGGGTCTTCACCTCCCTGCTCACCAGCGCCGATCGTCGCTTCTTCGACGAGGATCTCCAGACACGTCTGGAAGCCTTCCTCGCCCGGCGTGAACTCTTTCCCGCCGAGCTCCTGGAACTCGCGGATCGGGCCGAGCGCGACGGCGGGCTCGATCCGGAGCCGGCCGAACGTTTCCTCGCCCTGGCCGTCGACGCCTTCCGGTTGTCCTCCGACCCGATCGACGGAGCCTGGTACCGGGAACTGGCCCGGGTGTCCGCGGTGGCCGCGGACATCGGCGGGGTGACCGGTACGCACATCAACCACCTCACGCCGCGGGTGCTGGACATCGACCGGCTCTACGCGGAGATGGGCCGGCGCGGGATCACCATGATCGACGAGATCCAGGGCCCACCCCGCTGGGACGGCCCCGACGTGCTGCTGCGGCAGACCTCCTTCCGGGCCCTGGAGGAGAAGCGGCGGTTCCGCACCGCCGACGGCGGCACGGAGTTCGGGACACTGCGGGTCCGCTTCGGCGAGGTCGAGGCCCGCGGCATCGCGCTCACCACGACCGGCCGGGCGCTGTACGACGACCTGATGACCGAGACCGACCGGCGGGCCGCCGGGGTCACGGCGGTGGACCGGGCCGAGCTCGCGCGTGCGGTCTGGACCGCGCGCTTCCCCCGCACCGAGCGCGAACTGGCCCTGAACGAGCAGGCGTTCTTCACCTACCGGGCGACGGCACCGGAGCGACGCCCGACGGAGCGGCAGCCGCCGCAGGACCTCGCCGCACTCCTGGACGAGGGCTGGATCGAGGCCGAGCCGATCGTGTACGAGGACTTCCTGCCTCGCTCCGCCGCCGGAATCTTCCAATCCAACCTGACCGACGCGGGCACTCGGGACGCCACCCGCTCCGGCACGCACTACGACCGGCCCTGGCTGGCGGAGACCATCGGCCGACCCGTACAGGACCCGATCGACCTCTACGCCGCGCAGCGGGACACCTCCCTCGCCGAGGCCCGCACCGAGTTGGCGGTGCCACCCTCCGCACCGGCGTGATTCCCGCACACCCGCGACGCCGCGACCGGCCGCGGCCCCGAGCAGGAGACGACATGCCCGATTCCGCTGCCCGCCTCCCCGACACCGAGGCGCAGCGGGCACGGGCCGACGCGTGCCTGCGTCGCTGTGGGGCCGCGCCCGGACCCGACGCCGGGGACCTGGTCGTGCGTACCCCGATCACCGGGGGGCGTGCTGCGCAGGCTCGTCTCCTCGACGCCGGAGCAGGTTTGCGAGGCCGTCACGGCCGCGCGGCGGGCCTGCGAGACCTGGCGTACGACACCAGCGCCGGTGCGCGGGGCACTGGCGAAACGCCTGGGCGAGTGGCTCGCCGAACACCGGGAGGACGTGGCCGAGCCGATCACCCTGGAGGGGGGCAAGATCCGGAACGAGGCGCGCGGCGAGGTACAGGAGATGATCGACGTCTGCGAGTTCGCGGTCGGCCTCTCCCGGCAGCTCTACGGGCGCACCATGCCCGCGGAACGGCCCGGGCATCGGCTGTCCGAGTCGTGGCACCCGCTGGGCGTGGTCGGCGTCATCTCCGCCTTCAACTTTCCGGCCGCGGTGTGGTCGTGGAACACCGCGCTCGCGCTGGTCTGCGGTGACGCCGTGGTGTGGAAACCGTCCGAGCCGACCCAAGATCGTCCTAGAATCCGCATGATCGATCGGCGATCCTGCACGGTCATTGCGGAAGGACGGGAATGTTCGCGCTATCCCTGGGCGACGGAGCCGAGTTGCGGCCGCTGGAGCCCTGGCGGGCCGAGGAGTTCCTCGCCCACATCGACCGCGGCCGGGATTTCATCGGTCGATACGTCGGCCTGCCCGACGTCGCGGCAGACCTCGATTCCGCCCGGAAGTGGCTCCAGGGCTACGCGGACAAGACCGCCGCCGACGCCGGTCGGGTGTATGGCATCTGGGTCGACGGACTCCTCGTGGGCGGCGTGCTGTTCCCGACCTTCGACGTGGCCGCGGGCAACTGCGAGGCCGGTTGCTGGCTGGAACCGACCGTCGCCGGCCGCGGGCTGGCCACCCGCGCGGCCCGGGTGATCATCGACTGGGCGATCCGGGAACGCGGCATGCACCGGGTGGAGTGGTTGGTGCCCGCCGAGAACACCCCGAGCATCAACGTGGCCAAGCGCCTGGGCATGAGCCGCGAAGGAGTCCAGCGGCAGAACTACCCCTACCGAGGCGTGCGCCAGGACACCGAGATCTGGTCGGTCCTCGCCCCCGAGTGGCGCGCCGCGCACGAAGCCTCGTAGCGGCGCGCCGCGCAAGCCTGGTAGCGGCGAGCCGTACGCGCGAACCCGAACTGGCAGCGTTCGCGAACCCCGGGCGAAGGCACCCGTGCGCGGGTGCCCCGCCCGGGCGACGGCCTCGGGTCAAGCGCGCTTGAGTCCGTCCACGAACGCCGTCCAGGCGGTTCGTGCCACCGGGATCTGCCGCCCGTCGGGGCCGGCCTTGGAGTCGGCGACACGGATGTCCCCGTCATCCGGGCTGCGCCACTGCACACAATTCTGATGCTGCGAATAACTGCTGGTGGTCCAATCAGCGGGGGGAGAGACGGCCATTCGGGACCCTTTCTCGTGAAGATCGGACGAGCCGGAGCGAAGTACCCGAATCGCTCCGCACTTTCACGATTTCTCGGAGTGACCGCCAGGTCAAGCGTTTGCGAGCGGCCATGCGGGGACGGTGCCGAGGTCGGTGCCCGGTGCACGTCCATACCCGCTGGTGGAGCCGGTCGAAGCCGCCCGGGAGCAGGTTCGGCGCGAACCCGAATTCGAACCGATCGGCACGACCCGACCGAGGACGCGCATCGCATGTGACGCTCGCAGTTCGGTTGAGCGCCGAGGGTTTCGATCCCGTGCCCGGATGACGACGGCGCGATGCCGGGACCTGTTGCGGATTTCGACGCTCCGACATGGCAGCATGCATGCTGACTGATCTGACGGTGCGTCACACAACTGGCGAGCCGGCCGGTCGGATCGGAACGTGCGGCGCGGTCGGGGCGAAGCGGGCGAAACCCGCGAGGTCGGCGGTGTCGGGCGGGCCGATATCATCGACGCAGTGGTCAAGTTACCAATGGGTAGGGCGCCCGAGCGGCCTTGCCCAGTCGGCCGATACACGCCCCGGAAGGGACGTCCCACCGGAGGAGCCGAACAGCATGCAACTCGCAGGGATCGTGATCTCGCTGCTGATCAGCGTGATCGGGTTCGCCCTACTCGGGCGCACCGCCGCCTACATCTACTCGTTCGTCAAACTCGGGCAGCCCGTGCGCGGCCGGACCAGCGCGGCCGGCACGCGTCTGCGCACGATGCTCACCGAGACCATCGGGCATACCCGGATGCTCCGTTGGGGCATCGTCGGTGCCGCGCACTGGTTCGTCATGGTCGGGTTCGGCGCGCTGATCCTGACCCTGGTGAACGCGTACGGCCAACTCTTCTCGCCAAAATTCGCGCTGTGGGGTCTCGGGCACTGGGACGTGTTCGAGGTCTTCACCGAGTTCATGGGCCTGATGACCATCGTCGGCATCCTGGTGCTGATCGCGATCCGGCAGTCCTCCCATCCGCGCCGGCCCGGTCGCAAGAGCCGGTTCGCCGGGTCCAGGTTCGGCCAGGCGTACTTCGTCGAGTTCGTGGTCGGCTCGGTGGGCGTCTGCATCATGATGCTGCGTGGCCTGGAGGGCGCGCTGGCGGGAGTCGACGCGTACGAGCCGGGCTACTGGGTGAGCTACCCGTTGGTGGCCGCGTTCGCGGACCTCTCCGACGGCACGCTGGAGAACCTGATCTACATCGTCGCCACGGTCAAGATCGTCATCTCGATGACGTGGGCGATCACCATCGGACTCAAGCCGAGTATGGGTGTGGCCTGGCATCGGTTCCTGGCGTTCTTCAACATCTATTTCAAGCGTGATGCCGATGGTGGTGTCGCGTTGGGTGCGTTGGC
>NZ_JBITJP010000019.1:133514-222849 GCF_044460165.1 Embleya sp. NPDC050154 | reverse complement strand
AGCAAGCCGCTGGGCGGCCTGCTCGGCTGACCGGCCGGGCGCCCACCACCGGCGCGGGGGCCCCCCCCCCCCCGGGGGGGGCCCCCCCCCCCCGGGGGGGGGGGGGGCCCCCCCCCCCCCCCCCCCCCCGCCCGCGTTCGTGCCAGGAGGCTCGCGCGCTACAACTTCTGCACCGGCGCGTAGCGCAGCAGCAGGGTCTTCTCGCCGCCCGCGCCGAAGTCGATCGTGGCCTTGGCCTTGTCACCGGTCTCGGCGGTGGAGACCACGGTGCCCAGACCGAACTTGTCGTGGGTGACCCGGTCGCCGGGGGACAGCGCGAGGATCGGCCGCTCCTTGATCTGCGCGCCCTTGCCGAAGCCGCCGCGCGAGCCGACCGTCGACTTGGTCGCGGACAGCGCCTTGGCCGCCGACGGGGACGTACCGCGCCAGTCGACCAGCTTCTCGGGCAACTCGCCCAGGAAGCGCGACGGCGGGTTGTACGACGGCGCGCCCCACGCGCTGCGCATCTTCGCGAGCGTGACGTGCAGCCGCTCCCGGGCGCGGGTGATGCCGACGTAGGCCAGTCGGCGCTCCTCCTCCAGTTCCTTCGCGTCGCCCAGCGAGCGCATGTGCGGGAAGACGCCGTCCTCCAGACCGGTCAGGAACACCGTGGGGAACTCCAGGCCCTTGGCGGTGTGCAGGGTCATCAGCGTGACCACGCCGCCGTCCTCGCCGTCGGTGGGGATCTGGTCCGAGTCCGCCACCAGGGAGACCCGCTCCAGGAAGTCGGCCAACGTGCCGGAGCCACCCTCCTGAGCCTGGGCTTGTTCGAACTCCAGTGCCACCGCCGCGAGTTCCTGGAGGTTCTCGATCCGGGTCTCGTCCTGCGGGTCGCTGGACGCCTGCAACTCGGCCAGGTAGCCGGTCTGTTCCAGGATCGCCTCCAGCACGGTCGCCGGGCCCGCGCCGCCGTCCACGACCGCGGTGAGGTCGTCGAGCAGTTGCACGAAGCCCTTGACCGCGTTGGCGGACCGCTTGGCCAGGCCCGGCGCGTCCTCGGCGCGGCGCAGTGCCTGGGCGAACGGGATCCGGTCGCGGGTGGCGAGCACCTCCAGGCACGCCTCGGCCCGGTCGCCGATGCCGCGCTTGGGCACGTTCAGGATCCGCCGCAGCGAGACGGTGTCGTCCGGGTTGGCCAGCAGCCGCAGGTAGGCGAGCACGTCCCGGACCTCGCGGCGCTCGTAGAAGCGCACACCGCCGACGACCTTGTACGGCAGCCCGACCCGGATGAAGACTTCCTCGAACACGCGGGACTGGGCGTTGGTCCGGTAGAACACCGCGACCTGGCCCGGCTTGGTCTTGCCCGCGTCGGTGAGCCGGTCCACCTCGTCCGCGACGAACTGGGCCTCGTCGTGCTCGTCGTCGGCGACGTACCCGACGATGGGGGTGCCCTCGCCGGCGTCCGTCCACAGGTTCTTCGCGCGCCGATTGCTGTTGCGCTCGATCACCGCGTTGGCCGCGCTGAGGATGGTCTGCGTCGAGCGGTAGTTCTGCTCCAGCAGGATCGTCGTGGCGTCGGGGTAGTCGGCCTCGAAGTCGAGGATGTTGCGGATGGTCGCGCCGCGGAACGCGTAGATCGACTGGTCCGCGTCACCCACCACGCACAGCTCGGCCGGTTCGATCTCGGCCAGGCCCGCCTCGGCAGGGTTCACCAGGTCGCCGTCGACCGTGCGCCGGGGGCCGCTGCCCGCCGCGCCGCCGACCAGTTCGCGCACCAGCGTGTACTGCGCGTGGTTGGTGTCCTGGTACTCGTCGACCAGCACGTGTCGAAAACGCCGCCGGTAGTGCTCCGCGACGTCCGGGAACGCCTGGAGCAGATGCACCGTGGTCATGATCAGGTCGTCGAAGTCCAGCGCGTTGGCCTGGCGCAGCCGCTCCTGGTACATCGTGTACGCCTGAGCGAGTATGCGCTCGGTCTCGTTGATCGCCTTCGCCGCGAAGTCCTCGTGGTCGACCAGCTCGTTCTTGAGGTTGGAGACCTGGGCGTTGAACTTGCGCGGCGGGAACTTCTTCGGGTCCAGGTCCAGGTCGCGGCAGACCATCGCCATCAGCCGCTGCTGGTCGGCGGAGTCGTAGATGGAGAACGACGAGCTCATGCCGAGCTTCTTGTACTGCTGCCGCAGGATGCGTACGCACGCCGAGTGGAACGTGGACACCCACATGGCCCGGGTGCGCGGCCCGACCAGCGCCTCGACCCGTTCGCGCATCTCGGCGGCGGCCTTGTTGGTGAAGGTGATCGCCAGGATCTCGCCGGGGTGCACGTCCCGGGCCGCGAGCAGATACGCGATCCGGTGGGTCAGCACGCGCGTCTTGCCGGAGCCCGCGCCGGCCACGATGAGCAGCGGGGACCCCTCGTGCACGACCGCGGCGCGCTGCTGCGGGTTCATTCCGTCCAGCAGCCGCGCCGGATCCACGACCGGGCGCGGCGCGCCGTTGCGGTAGTAGGCGTCGCGCGGTTCGGGCGGCGGTGCGTACTGCCCTTCGTACAGGTCGTCCGGATAGTCCTCCGGAAGGCCGTACACGTGGTTCTCGTCCGGCTCGGGCGGCAGCGGGATGTCGTCCGCGGGGCTCGTGGGGGACTTCTTGGCCGCGGTCTCGAAACCGGGCAGGGGGATGTCGTCGAAGAGGCTGCTCATCGTTCCCCGAGTCTAGGTGGGTAACAAGCGAGTCGTGCTCGGCCCTTTGTACAGAGCGGAGATCATTGCGCCGACGACGGGTTTTCGCCGCCGGCATCACGTCGATCGGGATCGGTGGATCACCGGTCGGGGATCGATCCGATCAAGGGAGTACATCGTGCTGGACGATCGTGACGTGGAACGGGTGCTGGTGTTGGCCGCGCACCCGGACGACATCGACTACGGGGCGGCGGGGACGGTGGCGACCTGGACCGAGGCCGGCATCGAGGTGAGCTATTGCCTGGTCACCGACGGGGACGCGGGCGGCTTCGACCCGGCGGTGCCGCGATCCGAGATCGGCGGGATCCGGCGGGCCGAGCAGACCGCGGCGGCGGCGCACGTGGGGGTGAAGCGGCTCCACTGGCTCGGCTACCCGGACGGGCGGTTGGCCGCGACCCTCGAACTGCGGCGCGACATCACCCGGGTGATTCGGCAGGTGCGGCCGCAGCGCATGGTGATCCCCAGCCCCGAGCGGGACTGGACGCGGCTCGCGCCCAGCCATCCGGATCATCTGGAGGCGGGCGAGGCGGCGATGCGGGCGATCTACCCGGACGCCCGGAACCCCTTCGCGCACCCCGAGCTGTTGGACGCGGAGGGACTGCGGGAGTGGACCGTGCCGGAGACGTGGTTGTCGCCGACGGGGGATCCGGACCACGCGGTCGAGGTGAGCGCGGTGTTCGAGCGCAAGATGGCGGCGCTGTTGTCGCACGCGAGTCAGACGAGTCATCTGTCCGGGCTGCGCGAGGAGGTCACCGGGATGCTCGGCCGCAATGCCCTGCGGTTCGGTCTGGGCGCGGGGCGGATGGCCGAGGTGTTCCGGGTGGTGGACACCGCCTAGCGCATTCGGCGAGAGATCGAGGACGCGCCTGGGCGGTGAGCCGGCGGGCCCGGCGCCGGCTCAGGTCCACATGACGGCGATGGCGATGTTCGCCACGGTCAGCAGGCCGATCGCGCCGAGGACCTTCGGGGAGACCCGGTCCGCGGCGCGATTGCCCCAGACCAGCAGCAGGATCGCCAGCAGGATCACCAGCTTGGTGCCGATCTTGGCGTTGTCCACGTCCTGGTCCAGGCCCGCCTGGACCACCCCGACCAGCGCCAGACCGGTGACGAGCATGGTCAGCGCACCGTGCGTCATCGCGGGCACGATCCGCACGTCGCCGGTGCGCAGCCCGGACATCTGGGTGAGGAAGCCGCCGAGCAGGGACGCAATGCCCACGATGTGCAGGACCAGCAGGATCTGCCGCAGAACGTCCACGTCGTACAACTCCTCGTCGGCTCCTCGCGCGGCGCCCGGGACGCCGTCGTCGTTGCGGGTCGCAGCTTAGCCGGCGGCCGATAAGGGACCTTCCGGTTGGTCATACGCCGGCAATATGCGCCAAACGGCTCAAGATCGACTTTCGGGAATCCGGGCGCTTTTCCCGTGATACGGGGAGAAGGAAACGGTGACCTTGGTAAAGTTTTGGCAATGCAGAGGCCAATGGTGATGGTCGTGACACGCCTGTGACTAGTGTTCTGCGACAGGCGATCGGCTCGACGTCGGCCACCCGGTCGACACGATCGCCTCCGCCGAATTCGGGGACGCGTTTCGGTGACGGTGGGTGACCACCGTCGTCGCGACGAGAAGCCGGAACCGGGGACCCTCGCAGTCCCTGGGGTGAATCGGTGCTCCGGCACCGTAGGGCGCCTTCTTCCGCCCGAACCCGTCAGCTAACCCGGTAGGCGGCCGAGGAAGGAGACCCGCCACCAGTGGCGTCCCAACGTCGACCCGGGCAGCACCGCAAGCCCAAGCCGCGCACCGCCGTCCGTACCGCAGCGACCGTCGTCACGGCCGCGGCGACGATGACCGGCGTGATGACCTTCGCCGGCACCGCGAGCGCGGATCCCGCGCAGTCGTTCCAGCAGACCAAGGAACGCGTCAACCAACTGCACAGCGACGTGATCAAGGCCACCGACGCCGCCAACGGCGTCGAGGAGCAGATCACCAAGCAGCAGGGCACCGCGAACCAGACGCAGGCCCGGATCGCCGAGGAACAGGCCGCGCTGAACGCCCTGCGCGACCAGATCGGTGTCCTGGCGGCCAACCAGTACCGCAGCGGCGGCCTGCCGCCGTCGCTCTCGCTCGCGCTCAGCGGCGACCCCGAGGGTTACCTGCAGAAGTCGCAGATGATGTCCCAGCTCGACGGCCAGCAGGCCGCCAAGCTGAAGCAGATCGCGGCGCAGGCCCGAGTTCTCCAGCAGGACCGCACCGAGGCCTCCTCGCAGCTCGCGGAACTGGAGAAGCTGCGGACCGAGCTGAACAAGAACAAGGCCGACATCCAGGCCAAGCTCTCCGAGGCCCAGCGGCTGCTGAACACGCTCACCGAGCAGCAGAAGAAGGAAGTCCTCGACTCGGACGAGCACGCGGGCGACACCTCGCGTACGCCCGACCGCAGCTCGCGGGACAAGGAGAAGGACACCGCGCCGGCGACCAACATCCCGGCCTCCGGCCGGGCCCAGGCCGCGATCAGCTACGCGTTGGCGCAGATCGGCAAGCCGTACGTCTCCGGCGCCGAGGGCCCCGGCTCGTTCGACTGCTCCGGCCTGACCCAGGCGTCCTGGAAGGCGGCGAACGTCTCGCTCAGCCGCACCACCTGGACCCAGATCAACGACGGTCCCAAGATCGCCAAGAGCGCCCTCCAGCCGGGCGACCTGGTGTTCTACTACTCGGACAACCGGCACGTGGGCATGTACATCGGCAACGGCCAGATCGTGCACGCCCCGCGTCCGGGCAAGACCGTGACCAAGGCGCCGCTGGACTCGATGCCGTTCCTCGCGGCCATTCGACCCGGCTAGGCCCACGGGACACCGGCGACACGTCGACGGCGCCCGTCCTCGGATTCGTTCCGAGGACGGGCGCCGTCGTGTGTGCCGGGGTATACCGCCGGTCCGGTCAGACCAGCCGGCGGTCGGTCGCCCAGCGGGTCAGCTCGTGCCGGTTGGAGAGCTGCAACTTGCGCAGTACGGCGGACACATGGGTCTCCACCGTCTTGACCGAGATGACCAGCCGCCGGGCGATCTCCTTGTACGCGTAGCCGCGCGCGATCAGCCGCAGCACCTCGCGCTCGCGCTGGGTGAGTCGGTCCAGGTCCTCGTCGATCGGCGGCACGTCGGTGGCCGCGAACGCGTCCAGCACGAAGCCCGCCAGACGCGGCGAGAACACCGCGTCGCCCTCGCCGACCCGGCCGATCGCGCGGATCAGCTCGTCGCCGGTGATCGACTTGGTCACATAGCCCCGGGCGCCGCCGCGGATCACCCCGATCACGTCCTCGGCCGCGTCCGAGACGGACAGCGCCAAAAAGCGCACGGCCGGGATCAACGACGCGCACTGGCGCAGCACCTCGACCCCGCCGCCGCCGGGCAGGTGCACATCGAGCAGGACCACCTCGGGACGGGTCTCGGTGACCACGGCCACCGCGCTCGCGACGTCGTCGGCCTCGCCGACCACCTCGACCGCCTCACCGATCTCGGCGCGCACGCCGGTCCGGAACATCCGGTGGTCGTCGACCAGGACCACCCGGGTACGCGGCGCGTCCTCGGGGTGCTCGGTGCTCGTCTCGGTGGCGTTCACGTGTTCGTCCTTCCCACAGCGGCCCGGCCGGCCTCGGCTCGGCGCATCTCCAGCTCGACCTCGGTGCCCTCGCCGGGTTCGCTGCGGATGTTCGCGGCGCCCCCGTTGCGGCGCATGCGCCCCAGCACGGACTCTCGCACACCGAGTCGGTCGGCGGGCACCGCGTCCGGGTCGAAGCCGGGTCCGCGGTCCCGCACGAAGACGGTGACCGTGTCCTCGTCGGCCTCGCCGAACACCGAGATCGCCGCGCCGCCCGCGTACTTCGCCGCGTTGACCATCGCCTCGCGCGCGGCGGCCAGCAGAGCGGCCAGCTTGTCGTCCACCGGGCAGTCGCCCACGGACACCACCTCGATCGACACGCCGTGCGCGTCCTCGACCTCGGCGGCGGTCGAGCGCAGCGCGGCGGCGAAGGTGCGATCCGGTTCCTCGCCGTCGGGGCGGTACAACCACGCGCGCAGCTCGCGCTCCTGCGCGCGGGCCAGCCGGGCCACCTCGCGCGGGTCGTCGACCTGACGCTGGATCAGCGTCAGCGTGTGCAGCACCGAGTCGTGCACGTGCGCGGCCACCTCGGCCCGCTCTTGGGCCCGGATCCGGGCCCGACGCTCGGCGCCCAGCTCGCGGGTCTGTCGCAGCAGATACGGGCCGAAGATGACCAGCAGCCCGACCAGGAGCAGCCCGGCCCCGCGCATCGCGGCCAGCGCGTCGCCGAGGCCGCCCCGGCCGAACGAGAAGAACACCAGACCGGCCAGCACCAGCGTGGCGCCGACGAAGGTGCGCAGCGCGCCGGCCACCCGGCTGCGCCCGTCCAGCGAGAACCACCGGTTGCGCTGCGACTCGTCCGCCTGGCGCCACAGCAGGATCACCCCGGGGCCGGCCACCAGCAGCGGCCAGATCCAGTCCCCGACCTTGCTTCCGCTCGTGGTCGCGCCCACGCCGGTGAGCATGGTCGCGGCGATCAGCACGATGATCAGGGCGAGTGCCTGATGCCGCTCCCGACCACGTTCGCGCGGTGGCGGGGTCGTGGCCCCCGCGCCCTGCGGTACGAAGATCCAAAAGGCCGCGTAGAGCGCGATC
The DNA here is from genome assembly GCF_044460165.1 of Embleya sp. NPDC050154. Lineage (NCBI taxonomy): Bacteria > Bacillati > Actinomycetota > Actinomycetes > Kitasatosporales > Streptomycetaceae > Embleya > Embleya sp. NPDC050154. The sequence goes on along the minus strand of NZ_JBITJP010000019.1, from coordinate 215,454 downwards.
CCCAGACCCGCGAAGAACGCGAGCGCGACGAAGGCGACCCGCAGCAGCAGCACCTCGACACCGAGGTGCTCGGACAGACCACGCGCGACGCCGCCGGCGAACCGGTGGGAGGCGGCGCGCCGGAGCCGCGGGGTCGGCGGCACGGGCCGGACGGGCGCGGCGGGCGGGGGGTGGACGGCGGTCACACGACCGATCGTCACACGCCGGCAAGCCCCGACGCATCAGGGCTCGACCCTGATTCGCCCTCAGGGTCGAACCAGGGGCGGGCCAGGGCGGAGCCCGATGGGAACGGGGCGGCGGGAGCGCCACGATGGACCCATGAACGACGACATGAAACCCGGTATCTCGGCCGGCGACCGGGCCGGCGACGTCCCGGGCGGCCCTCCGGGGTCGTCCGCGGCGCCCACGACGACGCTTCGCCCGCAGCTCCTGCGCAGCACCGAGGACCGGATGGTCTCGGGTGTGTGCGGCGGCCTCGGCGAGCACTTCGGCCTCGACCCCGTGATCTTCCGCATCGTGTTCGCGGTGCTGTCGCTCTTCGGCGGGGTGGGCGTACTGGTGTACAGCCTGGGCTGGCTGTTCATCCCGGCCCGGGGCGAGGAACAGCCGCTGCTGCGGCGGATCCTCTCCAGGAAGTTCGACCACGGGGCATTGGCCGCCGCCGCGGTCGCCGTCATGGGGGTCGCCTTGTTCTTCACCTACCTGGACTCGGGCTTCGGTCCGTCCATCCCGCTGCTGATGATCACCGCCGTGGTGTTGTTCATGGTGTGGTCCGACACGAAGAAGAAGCACGAGGCCGCGGTCCGCACGGCCGGGGTCGTGGCGATGACGCCGGCTCCCACCCAGGTGGACGCCCGGCCGGAGGGCGCGACGGTGCCCGGGCCGCCGATGTGGTGGCAGGTGCCGGGCTCGGGGTCCGCGGAGGAGAACCGGCCCGCCTCGGCGCCGGAGCCGGTGCGGCCCAAGCGCCCGCGCTCGTGGCTGCGGTTGGCCACGCTGTCCGCGGCCACCGCCGCCGGCGGTCTGCTGTGGATCCTGGACCACACGGGGGCCGCGGACGTGACGCTCACCGTCGCGCTCGCGATCCTGCTCGGCATCGTCGGCCTGGGGCTGCTCGCGGGCTCCTGGTTCGGCCGGGCCCGGCTGCTGATCGTGCCCGCCGTCGTGCTCACCGCGCTGCTTGCCGCGGTCACCGCGATCACCGTGCCGCTGACCGGCCCGTCGGGTGAGCGCACCTATACGCCCACCTCGGTCTCGGCGCTGCCGACCTCGTACGAGCTGGGCGTGGGCACGATGGACATCGACCTGCGTCGGCTCGACCTCGGGGCCGGCGGCAGCGCGACGGTCAAGGCCCGGATCGGCGCGGGGCGGATCCAGGTCTGGGTGCCCAAGGACGTCACGGTGGTCTTCCGGGGCGGCGCCGACGTCGGCCAGGTGCGCACTCCGGCGGGCCGGGACGACGGCTACCGACCGCGGCGCGTGGAGACCACGGCTCCGGAGGCGGGGCCGGGGCGCGGGACGATCACGCTCGACCTGAAGGTCGGCGCGGGCGAGGTCGAACTGCTGAACGGCGACGACGGCCGGGAGCCCCGATGAGCGCGCCGACGGCCGACCCGATCGGCATCCGCAGAACCCGACAGTGCACCGCGACCCGGATGGAGGGCGATTTCCGATGAGGCTGAACAGGTACCGCTTCGACCCCATGGCCCTGATCGCGGGCGCGGTCTTCACCGGCATCGCGGTCGCCTACCTGCTGCGGGCGACCGGTGCCGTGTCGGTGAGCGCGCAGTGGGTCCTGGCCACCGCGGCGATCGGGGTGGGGCTGGCCGGGCTGGCGGGGGCGCTGTGGGCGCTGCTGCCCAAGGGCGGGCCGGAGCCGGTGGCGGCGTCGATGCCGCCGATGGCTCCCACGACGACTTCGCCGGAGTCGGTCGCGTCGTTCGAGCCGGGAGCCTCGTCGGAGCCGACCGCGTCGTTCGCATCGAGCGCGTCGCTCGAGCCGCCGGTTTCGCTCGGGTCGACCGCTTCGCTCGCGGTCCACGATGTGAGCGAGGACCTCGCCGAGCCGCACGCCGACGACACGGCCGAGAACGCACCCGGGGCCCAGGCGGCGGGGGACGCGCCGGGCGAGGCCGACATCGGGGACGACCGCCCCGACCCGGAGCCGCCGACGGTGGACCTGGGCAAGTAGGCGCCGGCGGGTACGAGCGCGCGGGGGGCCGACGGCCCCCCGCGCGCTCGTCGTGTCCGCGTTCAGCCGCGTCCGTGCGGCGTGAGCCACAGCGCCGCGTCCGGCCCCTTGGGTACGACGCCGGTCGGGTTGATCATGTCGTGGGTGACGTAGTAGTGCCGCTTGATGTGGTCGAAGTCGACCGTGTCGCCGAAGCCTTCGGTCTGGAACAGGTCGCGGGCGTAGGCCCACAGGACCGGATACTCGGTCAGCTTGCGCAGGTTGGTCTTGAAGTGGCCGTGGTAGACCGCGTCGAAGCGGACCAGCGTGGTGAACAGCCGGATGTCCGCCTCGGTGATCGTGTCGCCGACCAGGTAGCGCCGCCCGGCCAGCCGCTCCTCCAGCGCGTCCAGGCGGGCGAACAGCGCGTCGAACGCGGCCTCGTAGGCCTCCTGCGTGGTCGCGAACCCGCAGCGGTACACGCCGTTGTTGACGTCCCGGAAGACGTCCGCGTTGATCGCGTCGATCTCGGCGCGCAGCGGCCGCGGGTACAGGTCCGGCGCGCCGGCGCGGTGCAGCGCGGTCCAGCGGGTGGCGAGGTCCAGGGTGATCTGCGGATAGTCGTTGGTGACCACGTGCCCGGCCCGCAGGTCGATGATCGCGGGCACGGTCACCCGGCCGGCGTAGGTCGGGTCACTGGCCCGGTAGGCGTCGGCGAGGAAGGCCAGTCCGGTGGCCGGATCGCGCCCGTCGGGGTGATTGGTGAACCGCCAGCCGGTCTCGTCCCGGATCGGGTCCACGACGGACAGCCCGAGCGCGTCCTCCAGCCCGAGCAGGCGCCGCACGATCACTGCCCGGTGCGCCCAGGGACACGCCAACGACACGACCAGCTGGTATCGGCCGGCCTCCGGGTCGGGACGTCCGGTGAACCGATTGGCCTGCCGGACGAACTCCCCGCGCTTTCCCGTCTCGGCCGCGAACTGCGGCTCGGAAGTGGTCATGCGTCCACGGTAGATCGCCGGGGCCCGGACCGGCGGGCGGCGAGCCGACGCCGGCCCGACGGGCCCGCCGTCAGGTCGGGTCGAGGCCGTTCGCGCGGAGCCAGGGGAGCGGGTTGATCGGGGCGCCGCCGCCCGGGCGCACCTCGAAGTGCAGGTGCGGACCGGTGCTGTTGCCGGTGTCGCCGCTGTAGGCGATCACGTCACCCGCCTTGACCGGGCCGGAGCGGATCTTGGCCCGGGTCAGGTGGCAGTACCAGAACTCGGTGCCGTCCTTGGCGGTCAGGATCACCATGTTGCCGTAGGCCGAGTTCACCTCGGTGCGCACCACGCCGTCCATCACCGCGAACACCGAGGTGCCCAGGTCCACCGGGAAGTCGATGCCGGTGTGGGTGTGCGCCCAGCGCGAGCCGGAGGAGCCGAAATAGGCGCTGAGGCCGCGCTGAGTGACCGGGAGGAAGTACTTGGGCCTGAGGGACTCCTTGCGCTGGCGCTCGGCTTCCTGGGCCCGCTGAGCCTCTTCCTGGGCCCGCCGGGTCTCGTCCTGACGCTCCTGGAGGGAGATCCGGGTCTGCGCGCGGCTGGCACGCTCGGCGAAGTCCTCTGCGCCGACCTGGAGATCCACCAACTGCTTGTCCATCGGCGACATCAACGGCAGGTCCTCGCCGCCCGCCACCGGGTCCGCGTCCTTGGTCTCGGCACCCGCGGTGTGCAGGCCGCCGATCGCGGCGACGGCCATCGCCGCCGCGCCCATCACCGCGAGCGGCGCGCCGGCGGTGAGCGGGAGCGCGCGTTTGCGCTTGACCTTGGCCTTGGCCGGGCTCTCCTTCGGTCGCGTGTCCGCGGCCGGCCGGTCCTGTCGCCGACTCCGCTCGTCCGGCTCGTCGGCCGCGTCGTCGTCCGGCTCGACCTCGTTGTCGGTGCGGGCCGGCACGCTGTCGCCGTGGTCACCGAGATCGAAGGCGGGCTCGATCGGCGCGGGCGTCGTGCCGTCGTCGAACAGGTCCGTCGTCGAGCGGTTGCCACCGGACCACATGTCGGCGTCGTCGCGCACCGGGACGGGGGAGAACCAGGTGTCGGACTCCCACGCGGCGGTGTCCGAAGCGGCGTACCACATACCGGTGTTCGAGCCGTTGTCCCAGGACGGGTCGACGTACGGCGCGGCCGGCGTGTCCTGGACCGCGGTGTCGGTGACCGCCCAGGCCCGGGTCTGCGCGTCGTAGGCGGCGTACCCGCCGCTGTCCGGGACCGCCGCGTAGCCGTACGTGCCCGAGGCGTCGTAACCGGTCACGGCGTCGTAGCCGCCCGAGACGGCGGCGTGCGCGCCGCTGTCGTACCCGTCCGACGACCCGCCCGGGATCGCCCGGCCGTACGCGTCGTAGCCCGGCGCCGCCGAGGCGTATCCCGAGGCGTCGTAGGCGGGTTGGTACCCGGACGCGTCGTAGCCCGAGGAGCCGTAGGCCGAGGTGTCGTGGCCGGGCGTGGCGTAGCCCGCGGGATCGTGGTTCGTACCGGCGTACGTCGCCGTCGCGTCGTAACCGTCGTACGACGGAGCCTGCGCGCTCCAACCGCCCGAGGAATCGACCGCCGGGTAACCGCCGTTCGTACCGGCCGGGTACACGTTCGCGTCGTACCCGGAGGTCTGGCCGTATCCCTGGTCGTAGCCGCCCTGGAACGAGCCGGACGGGCCGTAGGGGGAGTACGCACCCTCGGCGTCCGGGACGTAGCGACCCTGCTGATCCTCGCTCGGATAGCGAACGTCCGTCACCTACGTCGCCTTCGTCTCGGGGGCTGGTCGGAATCGGACTGTAGTGCTCTTGACGTTCGCAGGACAATCCTCGCGATGAGAACCGCAGGTCAGGCCGCCGAGCGGGTGACGAGGTCCGGCGGCGTCGAAGCCGGTCGCACGGCCGTGGGCGCGGCGTCGCGCCCGATCGGGCGCACGGTGCAGAGCAATCGGGTGATCTCCGCCGACACGGGCGCGTGCACGGTCGGTGTGACATGCCCGGCACCGGGAACCAGGACGTTCACCGCGTCCGGGTCCGGGTGGTCGATCGCGCCCGACCACAACGGCAGTACGAACGGATCCAGGCCGCCCCGGTAGGCCACGAAACGCGTCGCGCAGCCGGGCGCCGGCCCCGCCGGCGCGGCGATCGGCGCGCCGGCCGGGAGCAGTTCCCGGACCAGCGGGTGCGCGCTGAGCAACCGTGCTGTGCGGGTGCCGCCGTGCGGGGTGCCCAGGGTCACCACGGTGCGTACCAGCGCGTCGCCGCCGAGCAACTGGGCGTGGTAGCGGGCGATCAGGCCGCCGAGGCTGTGGCCGATCACATGCACACCGGTCGCGCCGTCACGTGCGCACACCTGCTCGATGTACCGGCCCGGCAGTGCCGCCTTGCCCGCCACGTCGCCGCCGACAGGGTTGTGGTTGACCGCGTGTACGTCCGCACCCGCGCGCAGCAGCGACCGGCGCAGCGGGCCGAAGATCGAACGGTTGTCGGCCGGCCCGTGCACGAGCACCACCGGGAGCCGCTCGCCGGCCTCGATCGGCGCCGGGTCGGCCCGCCCGCCGGTCCCGCGACGGGCGGTCGGGCGCGTCGGCAGCAGGCCGCCGGGGTGGCGGGCGAGGTGTCCGGCGATCAGCACGACCTCGCGCGCCGCGCCACGCAGGATCGCGGCGGGCGGCAGTACGGGGGCGGGGCGGTCGGGAGCGGGGGACGCGAGCGCCATGCGGGCCTCCGGGTGGCGACGCGGGACGGGCCCGGCGGCTGTGGCGCGCGAGGCGCCTACCGACGGTCGCGAACCGCCTACTGGTGGGTATCCCCGACGACACGCGGACGAAGCGGTGGGTTCATCGACATGACGGTCATTCAGGGTCTCTGTTGCCAAAGGGACTTCGCCCGGCGGGTGCTCGTCCCGGGGACCACCCCGGGCGGCCCGCCCCGGTCGGGGGTTACGCTCCGGGCGAGGGCTTCGCGATGTACATGGAGGCAGTGATGGGTGTTCCCGGACCGATCAGGATCGTGGTGGCCAAGCCCGGTCTCGACGGGCACGATCGCGGCGTCAAGGTGGTCGCCCGAGCGCTGCGCGACGCGGGCTTCGAGGTGGTCTACACCGGATTGCACCAGACCCCGGTCCAGATCGTGGAGACGGCCATCCAGGAGGACGCCGACGCGATCGGCCTCTCCGTGCTCTCCGGAGCGCACATGACGCTGTTCGCCAAGGTCATCGAGTTGCTCAAGGAGCGCGAGGCGGAGGACATCCTGGTCTTCGGCGGCGGGATCATCCCGGAGGAGGACGTCCCGGAGCTCGAGCGGATCGGCGTCGCGGCGGTCTTCACGCCGGGCGCGCCGACCACCGACATCGTCGACTGGGTGCGCGCGCACGTGGCGACCACGCCCGCCTGACCGGGCACTTCGCCCGGATCAGGACAACCGGCGGTCGGGTTCGGCCGGCACGTACACACGTGTCGGTGCGGGCCCGTACCGTGACCGTCATGCTGGAACGGTGGACCGCGGAACAGGTGCTGGCTCTCGCTCCCGACGCGGCGTCACGCAAGGCCGGGAGCAAGCTGGCGACAGCACACCCATGGTCGGCCGCGGGTGCCACGACCTTCGCCGGCGGGGGCGGTGCGGTGTGGGGCGTGTGTGCGGGAAGCGGGTCGACGCCCTACCGCACGGTGGTCGACTTGAGCGGACCCGCGTCGCAATGCTCGTGTCCCAGCCGCAAATTCCCGTGCAAGCACGTGCTCGGGCTGCTGCTCCTGTGGGCGGCCGACCCGACGGCCGTGCCCGCCGACGCGGGAGCCCCGGACTGGGCGGACGTGTGGTTGACCGGGCGGCGGGAGCGGGCCGGGAAGGCCGCGTCGGCCGGATCCGCGCCGGCCGACCCCGTCGCGGCCCGACGGCGGGCCGAACAGCGCGCGGCGCAGGTGGCCGAGGGCGCCGAGCGGTTGCGCCGCTGGCTGGCCGACCGGGTCCATCAGGGCCTGGCGGGCACCGAGCGCGAGGGGTACGCCATGTGGGACGGCATCGCCGAGCGCATGGTCGACGCCAAGGCACCGGGGTTGGCGGCCCGGTTGCGCGCGGCCGGCGCGATACCGGCATCCGGGGCGGAGGGCTGGCCGGGCCGACTGCTCGAGGACTACGCCGAGTTGTGGCTGCTGCTGCGCGCCCACGAACACGCCGACGACCTGGACCCGTCCCTGGCGGCCGGGCTGCGGGCGCGGATCGGCTGGACCGTGGACGCGGAGGACGTGCTGCGCAAGGCCCGGGAGGCGGGCACGGTGGTGCGGGATCGCTGGCTGGTGCTGGGCAGCCGGGACAGTGTGGACGGCAATCTGACGGAGCGTCGGATCTGGTTGCGCGGCACGGAATCCGGTCGGCCGGCGCTGGTGCTGGCCTTCGGGCCGCAGGGCCGCGCGCCGCAACTGGCCCTGCCGGTGGGCCGATCGATCGAGGCCGACGCCGCCTTCCACGACGACGCGGTGCCGCTGCGGGCGGCGTTGGGCGAGCGGAGCGGCGCGTCGTTGGAGGGCACGGAGCCGGCGGGGGTCGGGCCGGAGGAGGCCACCGTGGGCTACGCCGAGGCGTTGCGCAGCGAACCGTGGCTGGAGGCCTGGCCGGTGGTGTTGGCCGACGTGGTCGCGGTGCCGGAGCCGATGGGCTGGCGGATCGCGGGAGCGGACGGCTTCTGGCTGCCGGTGGACCGCGCGCGGACCGGCGAACAGGCGCTGTGGCGGCTGTCCGCGATGTCGGGCGGCGCCGGGCTGACCGTGTTCGGCGAGTACGGCGCGCGCGGGTTCGTCCCGGTGACCGCGTGGCACGAGGGCCAGGCCGTGCAGTTGTAGCCGGTCGCGCGGCTCGGCCCGGGTGCGGGACGGCGCCTCGGCGCGCGGTGCGCGGGATCGGTCCGGAAGGGCCCGGAGACCATCGGCGGTGTGTCGGTCGGCGTTGCCGATCGGCCTGTGCGGAAGGGGAGTTCGGATGCGGGTGGCGGATCCGGTGTGGGACGACCTGGTGTCGGCGGCGTTGGTGGGCACCGGACGGCGACCGGCCGCGGAACTACCCGCGCGGGACGCGCTGGGCACACTGGCCGCGCGGGTGGACCGGGCGGACGAAGCGGTGCGGCTGCTCGACCTGGCCGCGATCGTGATGGTGCATCGGCGTGCGGGCCGGCGAGCCCCCGCGGGTGCGCCGCCGGCGCCGTGCACCGAGGTGGACCCCCGGCCGGCCGTGCCGGAGCCGGCCCGGGCGCGGCTGCGGATCCTGCTCGAGGGCGACGGGATGGACTTCCTGCCCGAGTGGCTCGCGCTGGCCCGCGCGGCCGGACTGCGCGCGCCGGAATCCGAACTGCCGGCGTTGTTGACCGCCGCCCGCTCGCGGACCGACCTGCGCGAGACCGTGGCCGACCTGGCCGGACCGCGGGGACGCTGGCTGGCCGGGCTCAATCCGGAGTGGGTGTGGCTGACCCGGATCGCGGCCGGTGCCATCGACGATCCGGTCGAGCAGTGGCGACACGGACGGTTCGGTGAGCGGCTCGCGGCGTTCGAGGTGCTGCGCGGCGACGATCCGGACGCGGCCCGGGGGCTGTTGGCCCAGGTGTGGCACGCCGAGCCGGCCGAGGACCGCTCGGTGCTGGTGGCGGCGCTGCGCACCGGGTTGTCGGGCGGCGACGAGGCGTTCCTGGAGCAGGCCCTGGACGATCGGGCCAAGGTGGTGCGGGTGGCCGCCGCGCGGTTGCTCACCGAGTTGCCCGGTTCGGCCTTCGTGGCCCGGATGCGTGAGCGGGCGCTGGCCTGTCTGCGGCCCGGCGGCGCGGGTCGGGTGCTGGTGGTGCCGCCGAGCGAGTGCGACGAGGCGATGCTGCGGGACGGCATCGCGGAGACCTCGCCGACCGGGCGCGAGGACCACTCGTGGTGGCTGGGCGAGATCGTCGCGGCCACGCCGCTCGGGGTGTGGCGGGAGGTGTTCGGGGCGAGCCCCGAGGAGATCGTGGCCCGCCCGCTGCCGCGCCGTTTCGTGGAGGACGTCCGGGAGGGCTGGGCCCGCGCGGCCGTGCTCCAGCGGGACGTCGCCTGGGCCCGGGCGCTGGCCGGGCGCGGCGCGCCCACCCGGCTGCTGACCGTGCTGCCGGCGGCCGAGTGCGCCGAACACGTGGCCCGGCACATCGCCGCGCACGGGCTTTCCGAGGCCCTGCAACTGCTGACCAACTGCCCGGCGCCATGGCCGGACACGCTGGGCGACGCGGTCCTGGACGCGCTCGCGAGCGCGGCCGAGGGCGGCGGCTACCCCTGGAGCTTCAGCGGCGCCCGCGACGTGGCCGGCCGCGGCCTGGACCCGAGCACGATCGACCGGGTGGAGCACCTGGCCGAGGGAGAGGGCGAATGGCCCAAGGCCTTCCGCGCCCTGGCCGACACCCTGCGCTACCGGGCCACGATGCGCGCGGAACTCCTGGGCGGCTGAACCTCGGGCGCCCTCGGCCCGGACGCCCGGTGGTCGACCGGGCGGCCGAATCATTCGTCCGGGTGGACCGCCCGTCGTCCCCTCCTCGGCGGACCTCGCCGCGAGAGGATGGGCGGGTGACCGACGACGCGGATCAGATCGACCCACTGGCGAACCTGCGCCTCACCGCCCTGCGGATGCTGCGCGACTCCGGCGAGTTTCCCGAGAGCGTGCGGTGGGAGGCGTCTCCGGCGGGCCTGGTCATGCAGGCGTCGCCGGACTGGGAGCATGCCCGGATCCTCACGGGCCTGCGCCATCTGCTCGAACCCTCGCTTCCGGCCGAGATCCTGGTGCTGGAGGGTGTTGCCTTCGTGGTGGGCGTCGGCACCGAGCGCACACCCGACCTCGTCGTCCTCGATCCCCGAAAGAAGGCCGAGTTCCGGGACGGCCACGCGTTGTCCGCGTCCGGGGTCTGGATGTTCGTCGAGGTGACCTCGGACAGCACGCGCCGCGTCGACGTGCGGGAGAAGCCCGGCGAGTACGCACGAGCCGAGGTGCCGGTGATGCTGATCGTGGATCGGCACAAGCACGAGGTGATCGTGCACTTCGAGCCGGTCGACGGGCGCTACACGTTCACCGAGCGAGTGCGGGCGGGCGCCGCGGTGCGCCTGCCCGAGCCGTTCGACGCGACCGTCGAGACCGGGTTCCTGCTCGAACACCTGTGAGATCGGCGGCCCCGAACGTGTCGGACCCGGGCGGCAGGATGGGGTCTGTTCGGGTTTGTTCGAGCCCTGGGGGAGCGCTGTGACCATGTCCGCCGAACCGGTTGAGCAGAGTGTCCTGCGGGCGCACGCCGAGGACGCGTTCGCCGCCGAACTGGCCGCGCTCGCCGCCGCCGACGAGCGGCCCCGGCCGCCGCGCTGGAAGCTTTCGCCGTGGGCGGTGGCCACCTACCTGCTGGGCGGCACACTCGCGGACGGCACGGTGATCTCGCCCAAGTACATCGGCCCCCGGCGGATCGTCGAGGTCGCCGTCACCACGCTGGCCACCGACCGCGCGCTGCTGCTGCTCGGCGTGCCGGGCACGGCCAAGACGTGGGTGTCCGAACACCTTGCCGCCGCCGTGTGCGGCGACTCCACGCTGCTGGTCCAGGGCACCGCGGGCACGCCCGAGGAGGCCATTCGCTACGGCTGGAACTACGCACAACTGCTCGCGCACGGGCCCAGCCGCGAGGCGATGGTGGCCGGCCCGGTGATGCGCGCGATGAGCCGCGGGCAGGTCGCCCGGGTCGAGGAACTGACCCGCATACCGGCGGACGTACAGGACTCGCTGATCACCATCCTGTCCGAGAAGACCCTGCCGGTACCGGAGTTGAACGACGAGGTCCAGGCCGTGCGCGGGTTCAACCTGATCGCCACCGCCAACGACCGCGACCGGGGCGTCAACGAGCTGTCGTCCGCGCTGCGCCGCCGGTTCAACACCGTGGTCCTCCCGTTGCCCGCGACCGCGGACGCCGAGGTGGACATCGTCAGCCGCCGGGTGGCCCAGCTCGGCTCCTCGCTCGATCTGCCGCCGGTGGCCGCCGCCGAGGCCGAACTGCGGCGCGTGGTCACGGTGTTCCGCGAACTGCGCGGCGGTCTGACCGAGGACGGCCGGACCAAGCTGAAGACCCCGTCCGGGACGCTGTCCACCGCCGAGGCGATCTCGGTGGTGACCGGCGGCCTCGCACTGGCCGCGCACTTCGGCGACGGCGTACTGCGCTCGGCGGACGTGGCCGCGGGCATCGTGGGCGCGGTGGTCAAGGACCCGGCCGCGGACACCCTGGTCTGGCGCGAGTACCTGGAGACGGCGGTGCGGCCGCGGGCCGACTGGCAGGACTTCTACCGGGCCTGCCGCGACGCGGACCGTGCCTGATGCCCACCCCCGCGCCCGAACCGCCGATCCTGCTCGGCGTCCGGCACCACGGCCCCGGGTCGGCCCGGGCCGTCGCCGCCGCGCTCGCGCAGGTCGAGCCGGACATCGTGCTGATCGAGGGCCCGCCCGAGGCGGACGTCCTGCTCTCCTTCGCCGCAGACCCCGACATGCGACCGCCGGTCGCCCTGCTCGCGCACGCCGTCGACGATCCGGCGCAGGCCGGATTCTGGCCGTACGCCGACTTCAGCCCCGAGTGGGTGGCCATCCGGTACGCCGGCGCACACGGCGTACCCATCCGGTTCATCGACCTGCCGGTCGCGGTCTCCTTCACGCTCGACCGGGCCCGCCGCGAACGCGCGGCCGACGACCCGCCCCGGGACACCGAGGCCGCGCCCGCGCCGCCGCGCCTCGACCCGATCGCGGAGCTGGCCCGACTGGCCGGCCAGGACGACCCGGAGCGCTGGTGGGAGGACGTGATCGAGCACCGGCTGCCCACCGGCGGGGACGCGCTGACCCCGTTCGCGGCACTCGCCGACGCGATGTCCGCCCTGCGCGAGGACGAACCCGCCCCCGTCTCCGGGGCCGAGCCCGACGTCGAGCGGCTGCGCGAGGCGTACATGCGCCAGTGCGTGCGGTCCGCGCGCCGTGCCGGACATCGCCGGATCGCCGTGGTGTGCGGCGCGTGGCACCTGCCCGCGCTCGCCGCGCCCGTCTCGGCCGCCGCCGACCGCGCGCTGCTCGCGCCGCACCGGGCCAAGGTCAAGGTGGAGAGCACATGGGTGCCGTGGACGCACCGCCGACTCGCGCACAGCTCCGGCTACGGAGCGGGCGTCGCCTCGCCCGGGTGGTACCGACACCTGTACGCGAGCACCGACGAACGCGAGCTGCTGCCACGCTGGTTCGTGCGGATCGCGTCGCTGCTGCGCGACGCCGGCCACCCGGTGTCCTCGGCGCACGTGATCGAGGCCACCCGGCACGCGAGCGCGCTGGCCGCGCTGCGCGATCGGCCGTTGGCCGGCCTGGACGAGACGATCGAGGCGGTCCGCGCGGTGATGTGCGACGGCGTCACCGGGCCGCTCGCGCTGGTCCACGACGCGCTCGTGGTGGGCGACGTGATCGGCGAGGTGCCCGACGCGGTGCCCGCCGTACCGCTCCAGCGCGACCTGTCCCGCGAACAGCGCCGTCTGCGGCTGCGGCCCGAGCCCTCGGCCCGCGAACTCGAACTCGACCTGCGCAAACCCTCGCACGCCGACCGCAGCCGACTGCTCAACCGACTCGCGCTGCTGGACGTGCCGTGGGGCGTGCCGGCTCGGGCCCGGGAGGGCAAGGGCACCTTTCGCGAGACCTGGCGCCTGGACTGGCAACCGGAGTTGGCGATCCGGGTCGCCGAGGCGGGCGTGTGGGGAACCACCGTGGTCGCCGCCGCCGCGGCCCGCACGGCCGACCTGGCGATCCGGGCCGAATCGCTGGCCGACGTGACCGACGTCGCCGAGCGCTGCCTGCGAGCCGACCTGCCCGGCGCGCTGCCGCTGATCATGCGCGTACTGGAGCAACGCGCCGCGTTGGACACCGACGTGAGCCGACTCGCCGAGGCACTGCCGGGCCTGGTGCGCGCGCTGCGCTACGGCGACGTACGCGGCACCGACACCTCCGCGCTGGGCACCGTGGTGGCCGGTCTGGTGGTCCGGATCTGCGTCGGGTTGCCGCCCGCCTGCGCGGGCCTGGACGAGGACGGTGCCAAGGCGATGCGCCGACGCCTGGACGACGTGCACGCCGCCGTGCAACTGCTGCCCGACGAGCAACAGTTCGAGTGGCACGCGACCCTGGACCGGCTCGCCGACCGGGAGAACCTGCCCGGCCTGCTCACCGGCCGAGCCACCCGGCTGCTCCTGGACCTGGGCCGGCTCGACCCGGAGGCGGCCGCCCCGCGCCTGGCCCGGGCGCTGACCCGAGGCGTCCCGCATCGCGAATCGGCCGCCTGGATCGAGGGCTTCCTGGCCGGCGGCGGCATGCTGCTCGTGCACGACGAACGCCTGCTCGCGCTGGTCGACGAGTGGATCACCGGCACCCCCGACGACCTGTTCACCGAGATCCTGCCGCTGCTTCGACGCACCTTCACCACCTTCGCCGCGGCCGAGCGCCGAATGCTGGGCGAGCGGGTCCGCACCCCGGCGCACGCCGCCGTACAGGCCGCGACCGCCGACCTGTTCGACACCGCGCGCGCCGACGCCGTACTGCCGTTGCTGGCCGGGATCCTCGGCCTCGAACGCCGAGAGGCGGCCACCCGATGAGCGAGAGCACGAGCGACGAGCGACTGCGCCGCTGGCGCCTGGTGCTGGGCGGCGACGCGGACGGCACCGGCTACGGCCTGACCGGCGAGGACACCCGGATCGACCGGGCCCTGGCCGCGCTCTACCGCCCGGGAAACCCGGCCCCGCGCGGCAGCAGGCGCGGCACCGGCCCACGCGCCGCCGGCCTGGGCGCCTCCGCCCCGTCGGTGGCCCGCTGGCTCGGCGACATCCGCGAACACTTCCCGGCGGGCGTCGTACAGATCCTGCAGCGGGACGCGATCGAGCGGCTCGACCTGACCCGGCTGCTTCTGGAACCGGAGATGCTGGCCGCCGTCGAACCGGACGTGCACCTGGTCGGCACGCTGCTCGCGCTCAACAAGCTGATGCCCGAGGCCACCAAGGAGGCCGCCCGCGCGGTGGTCCGCACCGTCGTCGACGACCTGGAGCGCCGGGTCGCGCAGCGCACCACGAGCCTGGTCCAGGGCGCGCTGGACCGGGCGACCCGGATCAACAGGCCGCGGCACCACGACATCGACTGGAACGCCACGATCAAGGCCAACCTCAAGCACTACCAGGCCGAACACCGCACGATCGTGCCGGAGCGCCTGGTCGGCTACGGCCGGCAGCGGCACGGCGTGCGCAAGGACGTGATCCTGTGCGTCGACCAGTCCGGCTCGATGGCGGCCTCGGTGGTCTACGCGTCGGTGTTCGGCGCGGTGCTGGGCTCGATGCGCTCGCTCCGGACCTCGCTGGTCGTCTTCGACACGAACGTGGTCGACCTCACCGGGCAACTGGACGACCCGGTGGACGTGCTGTTCGGCACCCAACTCGGCGGCGGCACCGACATCAACCGCGCGCTGGCCTACTGCCAGTCCCTGATCACCCGACCCGCGGAGACGGTCGTCGTGCTGATCAGCGACCTGTACGAGGGTGGTGTCCGCGACGGGATGTTGCGTCGCGCGGCGGCCATGCAGGCGGCCGGCACCTCGTTCGTCACCCTGCTCGCCCTCTCCGACGAGGGCGCCCCGGCCTACGACCACACCAACGCGGCAGCCCTGGCCGCTCTCGGCAGCCCCGCCTTCGCGTGCACTCCCGACCTGTTCCCGGAGGTGATGGCGGCGGCGATCCAGGGCCTGCCCCTCCCGATCCCGGAGCCGTAGCGTCCGGGCCGACGTGTCACGCCGGTTCCCCGGGTGGGGGCAGGACCATCCAGAGCCCTGGAACGTCAGGTCAAGGCAGCGGTGTCCAGGGCGGGGAGGTCGTCGGGGAGTCGCAGCTTTTCGCCGAGCGCCACCGGGTCGGCGGATCGATAGTAGGATTCCTCGCCCCGATCCACCGGGTCCGAGTGGCAGACGGCCAACCTCTTCTGTCGGTCGATGAGGACGTAGATGGGGATACCGGCACGGGCGTACGTGCGGTACTTCCCCTCTCGGTCCACCTTCCCGTTGCTGGGAGACGTGATCTCACCGGCGAGGTGGACCATGCTCGCCGGATACCAGCCGTCGTGACTGGTGCGGTAAGCCTCATCGGAGTCGTTCGGCAGACGGTACGGAACCACGAAATCCGGGATGAAGGCGCCGGTTACGTGCCTTTCCCCGGCCGGTTCCGAGCAGTATCCGTTGCCGATCAGAGCCAAGTCGACGCCTGCCATCCGCAACTGAACGATCAGTTCGACGGCCCAGCGATTGTGCTGGTCGTTTGCCGGCGGTGTCATGTGATAGTTCCCCTCGATGAACTCCACGCGCACGCCCTTCGGGGCCGCCAGCGTTGCGATGAACGCGGTGGGCCGCGTGGTGAAGACATCGAGCGGCGAGGCGATCCCCGGCTCGTGAGCGAGCGCCGTCATCTCGACTCCTTCTTCGGGACTGGGTTGCGTGTCCATGCTGTCCGCTCCGTTCGTCCGTCTGTCGGGATTCCCTGTAAGTGTGATTGTCGGCCGCAGGGCTTCGGCGTGGGATGGGACACATTGCCGCGATCACGGTCCGTTTCGGTGTGTTCCCTGTGTCACGGTGGAACAGGCCTAAACGGGCGGATCTCGACACCCGGCAGGGTTGGTTTCGAGCTTTGCTCGCGGAGTGTGATCAAGACCCTGATTCGGGGCCCGCGCTCTTGCCCGATAACCTGCCAGGCGGATCAGCTACGCGTGCGGACGCCGTCCACCAGAGTCTGGGGGCGAGCCTGCCGGACCCTGCGCGACGACGGACGCGGCTGCGCATGTTCCGCATATCCGATCGCGATCACAAGGACGGACCCGCGTGGACCTGTTCGAGTACCAGGCGAGGGATCTCTTCGCTAAGCACGGTGTGCCGGTTCTGCCCGGTGAAGTCGTCTTCACGCCGGAGGAGGCACGGGCCGCCGCCGAGCGCATGGGCGGCAAGGCCGTTGTCAAGGCGCAGGTGAAGGTCGGTGGCCGCGGCAAGGCCGGTGGCGTCAAGCTGGCGTTCAGCACCGACGAGGTCGTCGAGAAGACCGAGCAGATCCTCGGCCTCGACATCAAGGGCCACATCGTCAAGAAGGTCATGCTGGCCGGGCTGGCCAAGCCGGTGGACGAGTACTACGTCTCGTTCCTGCTCGACCGTACCAACCGCACCTTCCTGGCGATGGCGTCGGTCGAGGGTGGCGTCGAGATCGAGGTCGTCGCCGAGGAGAACCCCGACGCGCTCGCCAAGATCCCGGTCGACGCGATCGAGGGCGTGACCGAGGCCAAGGCCCGCGAGATCGTCGAGGCGGCGAAGTTCCCGGCCGAGCTGCACGACCAGATCGTGGCGACCCTCAAGACGTTGTGGACCGTCTTCGTCGAAGAGGACGCCACGCTCGTCGAGGTCAACCCGCTGATCAAGTCCGAAGAGGGCAAGATCATCGCGCTGGACGGCAAGGTCTCGCTGGACGAGAACGCCGACTTCCGCCACCCCGACCACGAGGCGCTCGAGGACAGGGACGCGGCCGACCCGCTGGAGGCGGCGGCCAAGGCCAAGGGCCTGAACTACGTCAAGCTCGACGGCTCGGTCGGCATCATCGGCAACGGCGCGGGCCTGGTCATGTCCACGCTCGACGTGGTCGCGTACGCCGGGGAGAACCACGGCGGCGTGAAGCCGGCCAACTTCCTCGACATCGGCGGCGGCGCGTCCGCCGAGGTGATGGCGAACGGCCTGGAGATCATCCTGGGCGACGCCGACGTCAAGTCGGTGTTCGTCAACGTCTTCGGCGGCATCACCGCGTGCGACGCGGTCGCGAACGGCATCGTGCAGGCGCTCGAACTGCTCGAGCAGAAGGGCGAGGCGGTCACCAAGCCGCTCGTCGTGCGTCTGGACGGGAACAACGCGGAGCTGGGTCGGCAGATCCTGACCGACGCGAACCACCCGCTGGTCCAGCAGGTGGACACCATGGATGGCGCGGCCGAGCGGGCCGCCGAGCTCGCTGCCGCGAAGTAAGGGAGACCGACCCAGCATGGCTATCTTCCTGACCAAGGACAGCAAGGTCATCGTCCAGGGCATGACCGGCTCCGAGGGGATGAAGCACACCCACCGGATGCTCGCCTCCGGGACGAACATCGTCGGTGGCGTGAACCCGCGCAAGGCCGGCACCACGGTCGACGTGGACGGCACCGAGGTACCGGTATTCGGCACCGTGGCCGAGGCCATGGAGGCCACCGGCGCGGACGTCACGGTGGTCTTCGTGCCGCCGAAGTTCACCAAGGACGCCGTGGTCGAGGCCATCGAGGCCGGGATCGGCCTCGCGGTGGTGATCACCGAGGGCGTGCCGGTGCACGACACCGCGCAGTTCTGGGCGCTCGCCGGCGCCAAGGGCAACAAGACCCGGATCATCGGCCCGAACTGTCCCGGCCTGATCACCCCGGGTCAGTCCAACGCGGGCATCATCCCGGCCGCCATCACCAAGCCGGGCCGGATCGGTCTGGTGTCCAAGTCGGGCACCCTGACCTACCAGATGATGTACGAGCTGGCCGACATCGGCTTCTCGACCGCCGTCGGCATCGGCGGCGACCCGATCATCGGCACCACGCACATCGACTGCCTCCAGGCGTTCCAGGACGACCCGGACACCGACGCGATCGTGATGATCGGCGAGATCGGCGGCGACGCCGAGGAGCGTGCCGCGGCCTACATCGCCGAGCACATCACCAAGCCGGTCGTCGGCTACGTCGCGGGCTTCACCGCCCCCGAGGGCAAGACCATGGGCCACGCCGGCGCCATCGTCTCGGGCTCCTCGGGCACCGCACAGGCCAAGCAGGACGCGCTCGAGGCCGTCGGCGTCAAGGTCGGCAAGACGCCGTCCGAGACGGCGCGCCTGATGCGCGAGATCATGGCGGGCTGACCCACCGGTCGCCCGTAGCCGACGACGCCCCGCGAACCGCTTTCCAGGCGGTTCGCGGGGCGTCGTGGTTTCCTCCAGCCCGTACGGGACCCGGTCAGAGCGGCGGCGTGCGCCGGAGACCGTTGTCCAGGCAGCTCGTGTCGAGCACGAACGCGCTCTTCGGGGCGGGCATCGTGTCCGGCCCGCTCGGGGCCGCCGACGCGAGGGTGAACATCCCGGTCGGGGTCGGCCCGAACGTGCGTTGCACGGTGGGCGCCACCGGCCGGACCAGCGGCTTGATCGGCTGTGTCGGCGCGGCGGCCGGCTCCGGGCCGACGGGCTGCGCCGCCGGTTCCGCCGCGGGTGCCGGCTCCGGTTCCGCGGGCGCCGGCGCGGCCGGCGGAGTGGGTGCCTCCGGCGCCGGCGGTGCGGCGGCCGGTGCGGGCGGTGCGGCGGTCGGCGCCGGTGGGGTCTCCACGTCGCCGGGTACCGGTGGCAGGCGTCGGGCCACCTCGGGACCGGTGATCGGGCGGACCCGGTAGCCGCCTCGCGAGTCCCGCGAGGTGGCCGGGTCGAGCAGCCGGGGCAGCGACGTGATCACGAGGGCGAGGACCGCCGCCGCGACCATCGCGACCAGCACCGAGGTCCGCGTCCTGCTGCCCAGCCTGGCCGCGTGCGGCCCGGGCACACGCGGTTCGTACCGTGCCGCGAGATCGCACGTGATCGTGCTCAGGAAGTCGTGCGCCTCCTGGCAGTTCGGTGACGGCCCGGTCAGCGCCGGGACCAGCTCGGCCAGGTCCTCGTGCGCGTGCACGAGCCGCATCAGGGTCGCCTCGGTGGTCGCCTCGGTCTCGACCGCGACCTGCTCCGGCGACATCCCGAACAGGTGACGCAGCACGAACACCCGCCGACGGTGCCCGGGCACCCGTTGGAGCGCGCGCAGGAGCGCGATGTCCTGCTCGCGACGCGCGTCGTCGTCCGTGTGCGGGACGACCCGGTCGGTGTGGTCCGGATGCGGCACCAGGCGCCACATCGCGCGCCGCAGCAGGAACCGGTGGCCGAGCGCGAGGTCGCCGGCGAGGGTGCGTACGTGGCCGGCGTCGGCCGGAGTGTTCGCGACGTCCGGCAGGTCGCGCCAGACCAGCGCGAAGGCGCGCCGGGTCACGTGTGCGGCCCGGGTGGGGCTCGCGGTCAACAGGTACGCGTAGCGCGCGATGTCGGATGCGATCGCCGCGTGCAGGGCCTCGAAGCCCGGGGCACGCTCGCGGGAGGTGTTCCGCTCGTTGTCGATGCCCATAGGGGCCTGAGGTACCCGAGGGGCGATTGATAATGCATATTAAATGACCCCAATCGAGCAAATGGGGTGTCTTGCCGCGCTCGGCGGCCATATGCGGCCCGGATCGGATCCGCGTTGGCAGCATGGGGCCGTGACCGAAATGCCGGAAAACGAACGCGGCCCGTCGGCGCCCTGGACGGTGGCCCGATCCACCCCGTGGGCCGGCGTCGAGCGCCTTCCGGCCACCCCCGGGATGTCCCCGCCCCAGGCTCTGGGGGAGTCGCCCGGGTCGCTGCCGGAGGCGGAACCCGGGTCGGTCGTCGATCCCCCCGAAACCGCCGAGACGCCGGGACCGTCCGGGCCGCCGGACCCGGTGGACCGGGTGGACCGGGTGGACCCGGTGGCTCCGGGAGACCCGGGAGACCGGGAGGACTCGGTGGACCCCTCCGAACCCGGGGAGTGCGCCGCCGAGTACTCGGGGTCCACCGGGGCCACCAAGCCCGCCGAGGTCCTCCTCGCCCCGCCCCGCCCCGAGACTCCGCCGATCGTCGTCCCGTCCAAGCCGGACCGTCCGCCCGCCGCGCTCCCGGTGCTGAGCCCCGTCGAGACCCCCGGTGGGCCCGAGTCGCCCGCCGATCGCCCGTGGGGCCCACCGGAGCCCGGCCGCTCGCCGGCCGCGGTCCTGGCCGCCCTGCCGGGCCTGCCTGCCCTGGTTGCCCTCGCCGACCGCCGCCCCGACACCGCCCGGATCGCGCAGGCGCTGGCCCGAGGCGTGGTGTCGGCGCTGCTCGCGGTCGGGGCCGGGCTCGGCGGCGTGGCGGTGCTCGTACTGATCGTGGCCACGTGCGGCGCCACCTCGGGCGGCTTCGATCACCCGCAGGCGCTGCTGCGGGTGATCGGCGGCATTTGGCTCGCCGCGCACCACGTGGGCTTCGAGTTCGTCGAGATCAGCCATCGGGCGACCGGATCGGTCGAACCGATCGTGACCGTGGTACCGCTGCGGCTCGCCCCGCTCGGCCTGACCGTGCCGCTGATCTGGGTGTTGTGCCGGATCGGCCGGCGGCTCGCGGACGGTCTGGCCGGGACCGCGATCGTGCTCGCGTCCCAGGTGCTGGTGTACACCGGCCTGCTGTACGCGGTCGCCCTCGGCGTCGGTACGGCGAGCGTGCGGCCCGTGTTCGACACGGTCGTGCCGGCCGCGCTCGGGGTCCTGGCGGCCGGGGTGCTCGGCGCGTTCGGGCCCGCGCTGGTCCGGGTGCCCGCCGTCCGGGCCGCCCTGGCCTCGGCCGCGGTGCTCGCGGCGGGCGGGGCGCTCCTGGTGCTCGCGTGCCTGTTCGCGCACGCGGGCCAGGTTCGGGTCGCGCTGGCGCTGACCACCCACGACCCGGTCGGCTTCGCGGCGCTGGCCGTACTGTGCGCCGCGCTGGTGCCCAACGCGATCGTGTGGGCGGTGTCCTACGCCGCCGGCACCGGGTTCGCGCTCGGCGCGGCCACCACCATCGCGCCCACCGGCGGCACCCTGGGCACGCTGCCCACCCTGCCGCTGCTCGCCGCGCTGCCCGGCCCGGCCACGGTGCCCTCCACCGCGTGGGCGCCCGCGGTGCTCCCGGTGCTCGCGGGCGTCGCGGCGGGCTTCTTCGCGGCCCGCGCCGAGCCGCCCCGGGCCTGGCTCGCGGTCACCTCGCACGCCGCAGGCGCGGGCCTGGGTGTCGGCCTGCTCGCCCTCGCCTCGGCCCGGCTCGCCTCCGGCACCGCCGGCCTGGCCAACCTCGCCGACCTGGGCCCGAACGTGTGGCGCACCGCCGCCGCGCTGACCGTCGAGATCGCGCTGATCGCCGCCCCGACCGCGCTGGCCACGACCTGGTGGCGCGGCCAAAAAAGCCCGAAGGCCGCCCCCGCCGAGACGGAGACGGCCCTCGGAACCACCGGCTCTTCCTAGCCGAGCGCGGCACACAGGAAGAACTCGGCACCCAGCGGCACCCGGCGATACCTAGAACGTGCCGTCCACGACCCAGTGGTAGCGCTCGGGCAGCTTGTCCAGGCAACGCTGCTCGCCGGTCTTGGTGAGCGCGCTGTCCATGCAGTCGTAGTAGTCCTTGTTGACCGCCTCGAACGTCCACACGCCCAGCACGTAGACCACCGCGATCGCGCCGGTGACCAGACCCGCGAGCGCGGCGCCGGAACGGGCGCCCGCCGGTCGGCGAACGCGCGGCCGATGCGCCGGACCGCCCGGGGCGTGCCTCGGATGCCGCGCGGTGCCGCCGGGACCCTCCTCGATCCGCGGTCCGGCCGTGGCCGGCGTCGTCCCGCGCACCGTGCGGATGCCGAGCACCAGCGCGACCACGCCCAGCACCACGCCGAGCACCAGACCCAGGTCGGACGGCAGGAACAGCGCGAAGAACACCGCCCACACCCCCGACCACAGCGCCAGTCGGCCGTTGCGGACCCGGATGTCCTTCGGGTCGGGCTGCTCGCGCGGTTCGCGCGGAGCCCGTTGCGGCCGGTCCTCGCGACCGTGCCGATCGCCCCCGTTGCCGCCGTCCCCTCGCCCGTTGCCGGGCACGTTCCACGGGGCGGCCGGCGGGCGATCGGGCGTACCCTCCGGCGGCGGGGCGTAGGGATCCCGCTCGTCGGTCTCGTTGCCGGTACTCATCCTCTGCCTGCCCTCGTCGTGCCGGATCGCGGGATTCCCTTCCCAGGATCGTACGTGTGCGGGGTGCACCGTAGCCGGGCGGCGGCGCCCAAGTGGCCTCAAGGGCCCGTCGGGCGGATGCCGCCGGGTCCGCCGATGCCGTCCCACCCCGCCGGTTCGGTACTGCCTACCCCCTGACGCTATCGTTGCCGACGTACGGGCGTCGCTCCGTGTTCCCGCCTCTTGTCGGGGAACGCCCGCCGGCCCCGTACGAGATCCCGGCGAGAGCCCGAATCCATGTGGTGCCTCTCCCGCCCTTCCTTCCGGAAAGAGCCTGAAAGCAGTGGCCGTTCACGCCCCGCGCACCCCCGGGCCGGCCCGGCTCGTCGTCCTCGTATCCGGCTCCGGCACCAACCTCCAGGCCCTGCTCGACGCGTGCGCGGATCCCGCGTACGGCGCGAGTGTGGTGGCCGTGGGCGCCGACCGCGACGGCATCGCGGGGCTGACCCGGGCCGAGCGGGCGGGCGTGCCCACCTTCGTCGAACGCGTCGCCGATCACTCGGACCGGGCAAGCTGGGACGCCGCGCTGGCCGACGCGGTCGCCGGGTACGAACCCGATCTGGTGGTGTCGGCCGGCTTCATGAAGATCCTGGGCCCGCGCTTCCTGGCCCGCTTCGAGGGACGCACCCTCAACACCCACCCCGCACTGTTGCCCTCGTTCCCCGGCGCGCACGGCGTCCGGGACGCGCTCGCGTACGGCGCCAAGGTGACCGGTTGCACGGTCCACCTCGTGGACGCCGGCGTGGACACCGGGCCGATCATCGCTCAGGGCGTCGTCACGGTCGAGGACGGCGATCACGCCGACGGCGGCGACGCGTTGCACGAGCGCATCAAGACTGTCGAGCGCACCCTGCTCGTCGAGGTCGTGGGCCGGCTGGCCCGCGAGGGCTACCGCATCGAAGGAAGAAAGGTCCGGATCCCCGCATGACTTCCGCCGCCCCCACCCCCACTCCCGCCACCGAGGACGAGGCTCGCCGCCCGATCCGTCGCGCGTTGATCAGCGTGTACGACAAGAGCGGCCTGGAGGAACTGGCCCAGGGCCTGCACGCGGCCGGCGTCGAGCTGGTCTCCACCGGCTCCACCGCCGGGCGGATCGCCGCCTCGGGCGTGCCGGTGACCAAGGTCGAGGAACTGACCGGTTTCCCGGAATGTCTGGACGGCCGGGTCAAGACGCTGCACCCGCGCGTGCACGCCGGCATCCTGGCCGACCTGCGCCTGGAGTCGCACCGCGCGCAGCTCGAGGAATTGGACGTACGGCCGTTCGACCTGGTCGTGGTCAACCTGTACCCGTTCACGCAGACCGTCGAGTCGGGCGCGACCCCGGACGAGTGCGTCGAGCAGATCGACATCGGCGGCCCGTCGATGGTCCGCGCCGCGGCCAAGAACCACCCCTCCGTCGCGGTGGTGACCAGCCCGGACCGCTACGCCGACGTGCTGGCCGCGCTCGAGGCGGGCGGCTTCGACCTGGCGCAGCGCAAGCGGCTCGCGGGCGAGGCGTTCGGGCACACCGCCGCCTACGACGTCGCGGTCGCCTCCTGGTTCTCGAACAGCTACGCGCCGGCCGACGAGGAGAGCTTCCCGGCCTTCCTCGGCTCGGTCCGCCGCCGGGAGAACGTGCTCCGCTACGGCGAGAACCCGCACCAGGCGGCGGCCCTGTACGTGGACGGCACCGGCGGCCTCGCGGGCGCCGAGCAGTTCCACGGCAAGGAGATGTCCTACAACAACTACATGGACACCGACGCGGCCCGGCGTGCCGCGTACGACCACGAGCAGCCGTGCGTGGCGATCATCAAGCACGCCAACCCGTGCGGGATCGCGATCGGCGCGGACGTCGCCGAGGCGCACCGCAGGGCGCACGCGAGCGACCCGGTGTCCGCCTACGGCGGCGTGATCGCGGTCAACCGACCGGTGAGCGTCGCGATGGCCGAGCAGGTCGCGGGGATCTTCACCGAGGTGATCGTCGCGCCGGACTACGAGGACGGCGCGGTCGAGGTGCTCGCCCGCAAGAAGAACATCCGGGTGCTGCGCGCCCCCGAGGCGCCGCGTACGCCCGCCGAGTTCCGCCAGATCGACGGCGGCCTGCTGTTGCAGAACGCGGACCGCTACCAGGCGCCCGGCGACGACGCCGCCGCCTGGACGCTGGCCACCGGCGAGCCCGCCGACGCCGAGACGCTGCGCGACCTGGTGTTCGCCTGGCGCGCGGTGCGCTCGGTCAAGTCCAACGCGATCCTGCTCGCGTCCGGCGGCGCGACCGTGGGCGTGGGCATGGGCCAGGTGAACCGGGTCGACTCGGCCAAGCTGGCGGTCACGCGCGCGGGCGAGCGGGCGGCCGGTTCGGTCGCCGCGTCCGACGCGTTCTTCCCGTTCGCCGACGGCCTGGAGGTGCTGATCGCGGGCGGTGTGCGCGCGGTGGTCCAGCCCGGTGGGTCGGTTCGCGACGAAGAGGTGGTCGAGGCGGCACGTACGGCCGGGATCACCATGTACCTCACCGGGACCCGGCACTTCTTCCACTGATTCCACCGCTCGATCGCGTCCCGGGTGACCGGGGCGCGGTGAAGGCCCGCGAGGCGCGACCCCGGTCGGGGTCGCGCCTCGCGCGTGTGCTGAGGGTGGTGCTCAGACCTTGACCACGACCGTCGAGCAGACCTTGTCCGCGAACGTCTGCTTCTTGTCGTCCCACAGCGGCCACAGCCAGCCCAGGAAGCACGCGATCGTGTCCAGGAAGTGGGCGAGACCGCGAACGAACGCCATACCGAAGCCGGTCGGCATCCCGTCGCTCTCACGCAGCACCTTGATGCCCACGGCGCGCTTGCCGATGGTCTGCCCGGTCTTGCCCTGGCGGTACAACTGCCAGAGTTGGAAGGCCAGCGAGATCAGGCCGCCGATGACGATCAGGAGGACCGGACCGGCACCGCCGTCGTACTCGGTCGTCTCGCTGCCGTCGAGGTTCTCGGTGACCGTGGTCTTGTCCATGAACCAGATGTAGCCGCCGATATAAGGTATCGAGACCGGCAAGGCGACGAGCGCGTCGACCAGCAGCCCGCCTGCCCGCCGGCCCCAGCTCGCGCACCACTCGCCGATGTTCGGCGGCGGGCCGTAGCCGGCGGGTGGACCGTAACCGGGCTGGCCGTAGCTCGGCTGGCCATAGCCCGGCTGGCCGTAGCTCGGCTGACCGTAGGCCGGCTGGCCGTAGCCGGGCTGACCGTAGCCCTGGCCTTGGCCCTCGGCACCGTAGCCGGACGGCGGGCCGTACGGACCCGGAGGTTGGGACATGCGGAACTCTCCCCTGAGAACGCGCGTACACGCGATACGCGGCGCCGATGGTTCCGGGTTTCGTCGACACGCGAACGCCGAAACGGGCCGCGATGTCGCCCCCACCGCCCGGAGCCTGTTGGAGGCGGCACCCTACACCTCGACGGTTGGCGCGCGGAAGGTCCGCGGCGGCTGCCGTGACCGGGGTCATGGTGGGGGACTTGGCATTCCGTGCGAAAGGTGCGTTGCATAGGAGGATGCAGGATCAGGCGACACCCGGACCCCAGCCGAAACGCGCACCACTCGCGTTGCCGCCGGGGCCCTCGGCGACCTCGTCCGATCCGCCGACGCTGCCGCCGTTCCCGGCGGTGCACCCGCCCGAGCTGGGTCCGCAGAACCAGATCAAGCCGCTGGTCACACTCACCGGCAAGGGCTTCACCTGGGCGTCCGGGGCACGCGCCGCACTCGGCGTGGGCATCCCGTTCGCGATCGTCACCGCGACCCTTGGCCTGGGCTACGCCACCTTCGCCGCGCTCGGCGGCTACACCGTCCTGTACGCGGCCAAGGAGCCGTACGCGCGCCGGGCGATCACCCTCGCGCTGGTGGGTCTGGGGCTGGCCCTGTCGCTGACCCTGGGTTCGCTCGCGGCCGGCACCGCGTTTTTGTACGTCCCGGTGATCACCCTGGTCGCCACCGTCGCCACCTTCCTGTGCGGCGCGTTGCAGGTGGAACGCCCGGGCGGCTACATGTTCACCCTGGTCTGCGCGATGGGCGCGTTTTTGCCGCACCAACCCGACATGGTCCCCGAACGGGCCGCGCTGGTGCTCGCGGGCGCGGCCGGCGCGTGGCTGGTGTCGATGTCCGGCTGGCTGGTGCGCCCGCGCCACCCCGAGCACATGGCGCTCGCGGCCTGTTTCGAGGCGCTCGCCGACTTCTTCGCCGCGATCGGCGACCAGCCCAGCGACGCCGCCCGACACCGCGCGTCCGAGACGGTGCACAGCGCGTGGGTGACCGTGTTGCGCGCGGACACCAAGCGCAACCGGCGTACCGGCGAGGCACGTCGGCTGCGGGTGTTGTGTCGGCGGGCGCTCGACCTGTTCCAGGCCGCGCAACTGCTCGCCGTCGAGCGCACCCGGCCGCTGCCGCCGGAGATCCCGGACACCGTGCGCGCGCTGGCCGGCGCGGTCGGCCGGCCCAAACTGGTCCCGGTCATGCCCGCGGTGCTCGCCGACACCGAGACCGCCGCCGAACGCCTCCTGCGCACGGTGCTCAAGGCCGCCGCCGAGGCGGCCGGCCGACCGGCGGTCAAGGAGGGCGAGATCATCCCCGGTCGGCGGCCCACCGCCGGCGAGCGCATGCGCGCCGCGTTCGACCGCGCGTCGCTGGTCCCGCCGACCGCGCTGCGCACCGGGCTCGGGGTCGGTTCGGCGACGCTGGCCGCCGCGCTGTTGCCGGTGGTGCACCCGGTGTGGGTGGCCATCGCGGCCGGTGCCGCGCTCCAGGGCGGCAATGTCGTGCTCGACTTCGGCCGTGTGTTGCAACGGGCGATCGGCACGCTGGTGGGCGTGGCGGTGATCGCGCTGTTCTTCCACGACCTGATGCCCAACCAGTGGCTGGTGGTGATCGCGGTCGCGCTGCTGTTCGGCGCGACGCAGACGGTGATCGCCCGCAACCTCGCCGTGGCCGCCGCGTGCGTGACCCCCGTCGGCCTCTTCCTGGCCGCCGCCGGCCAACCCGGCGCGCACGTGGGCGATCTGGCCGCCACGCGCCTGATCGACACCGTGCTGGGCCTGGCCGTCGGTCTGACCGCGAGCCTGGTGTTGTGGCCGCGCGCGTCCGCGACCCGACTGCCGCGCCAACTGGGCCGGACCATCCGCGCCGAGGGGCTGCTGCTGCGGGCCACGGTCACCGGGCAGATCGTGGACGATCGCGCGTGGGGCAGCACCCGCCGGGCGGCCCGCCGCGAACTGCTCGACCTGTGGAGCGTGTACGAGGCGGCACTGGGCGAGTTCACCGGCCGCCGACTGGACGCCGAACGGCTGTGGCCCGCGATCGTGACTGCCCAGCGGCTCGGCTACCGGCTGATGACCGCGCCCGAGACCTATCGCAGCACACCGCCCGAACCCATTCCCGAGGACGACCTGGCCCGCCTGGACGCCTATCTCAACGAACTGGCGTCGGCCGCCGAGGAGCGCCGTCCCCCGACGCCGCCCGAACTGCCGGACCTGTGGGGGCATCCGGTGCCGCGCCAACACCTCAAGCGGCTGGCCCAGGCGATCGCCCGGGCGAACGAGCCGGTGCCGACGTGGCAACTGCCCGAGTTCGTCCAGCAGCGCATCCTGGCCCCGCCGGCACGCCTTCTGCACGGGGCCCGCCGCGCGGCCGGCTCGGATACGGGACAATCTCAACGACCGGCCCGGAACCGTGGACCAGGAGACAGAACTTGAAGGCGCAGATCCTCGACGGCAAGGCCACCGCCACCGCCATCAAAGCCGAACTGGCCGTACGGGCCGAGGCCCTGAAGGCCCGAGGCATCACGCCGGGTCTGGGCACCGTGCTCGTGGGCGACGACCCCGGCAGCCACTCGTACGTGCGCGGCAAGCACCGCGACTGTGCCCAGGTGGGCATCGCGAGCATCCAGCGCAACCTGCCCGCGGACGCGACGCAGGAACAGGTCGAGGACGTGGTGCGCGAGCTCAACGCGGACCCGGCCTGTACCGGCTACATCGTCCAGCTCCCGCTGCCCAAGCACCTGGACGCCAACCGGGTCCTGGAGCTGATGGACCCGGACAAGGACGCCGACGGCCTGCACCCGATGAACCTGGGCCGGCTGGTGCTGGGTCAGGAGGCGCCGCTGCCGTGCACCCCGCGCGGCATCGTCGAACTGCTCCGCCGGCACGACATCCAGATCAACGGCGCCGAGGTGTGCGTGATCGGCCGAGGCGTCACCGTCGGCCGCCCGATCGGCCTGCTGCTCACCCGCCGCACCGAGAACGCCACGGTGACCCTGTGCCACACGGGCACCAAGGAACTGCCGTTCCACGTGCTCCAGGCGGACATCGTCATCGCCGCGGCCGGGGTGCCCGGACTGATCAGCGGCGACATGGTCAAGCCCGGCGCGGTGCTGCTCGACGTGGGCATCACCCGTACCGAGCAGGGCCTGGTCGGCGACGTGCACCCGGAGGCGTACGAGAAGGCCGCGTGGGTCGCCCCGATGCCCGGCGGGGTGGGTCCGATGACCCGCGCGATGTTGCTCACCAACGTCATCGAGGCCGCCGAGCGGCAGGTCACCAGCCTGTGATCGGACCGTGCCGGACCCGGGGCGGGGGCCGCGCGGGCACGGGCCCGCGGCGCGCGCCCGTCGCACCCGGGTCCGGCGCGGATCCGCTGCCGGCGAGATGAGAGAGGTGGGACCTGTGGCAACCGCTCGGGGGCGACGCAAGGACGGCAGGAGGAAGGAGCCGGGTACCTACCCGCCGGAGGGCGGTGCCTCGCCGGCCGGACCGGGGCCGTTGCGGGAGTGGCCCGCGATGGTGGTCTTCGGCTGCCTGCTCGCCGCGCTGCTGACCGCCGCGCTGAACGGCTTCCGGATCGCCGCGATCCTGATCGCCGGCACCTTCCTGATCGCGGCGATACTGCGGCTGTTCGTCTCCGACGTGGGCGTGCTGGCGGTCCGCAGCCGGTTCACGGACGTGGGCGTGCTGCTGTTCTTCGGCGTCGCGGTGCTGCTGCTCGGGCTGAGCATCCCCGATCCGCTCGTCGACCTGCCGTGGGTGCCCAAGCGCACCGGCTCCTAGGGGTGTCCTCGATGCCCTCGGCGTGCTCGGTCGCCCGACGGGGGATCGGGGACGCTTCCCGGGCACCGTCGGCGTCCGGCGGCGCGTCGAGGGGTCGGCTCCCGGATGTGCCGGTGGGCGGCGGGGCGGTCAGTACAGCAGGCGTGCGTCGGCCGCGATCTCGCTCGGGGTCATCCCGGCCGAGCGGGCGATCTCGGCGCGGCGGATCGCCGTGATCGCGTCGAACAGGGTCTCGCCGAGCGCCTCGCGCAGTACCGCGCTCGCCTCCAGCGCCGCCAGCGCGGCGGCCGGCGACTCCGGCAGACGGGGCACGCCGGCGACGGCCGACGGGTTGCCCGCCACCTCCACCGGCAGCCGCAGCTCGTCCTCGATGCCGGCCAGTCCGGCCGCGATCACCGTACCCACCACCAGGTAGGGATTGGCCGTCGCGTCGAAGCACTTGAGTTCGGCGTTCGCGGCGTGTTGCCGTTCGCCCGCCATCCCGGTGATCAGCCGCAGCGCCGCCTCCCGGTTCTCCAGGCCCCAGCAGCGGTACGCGCCAGCCCAGCGGTCCGGGACCAGACGAAGGTGGCCGGCCGCGCCCGGGGCGCCGATCGCCAGCAGCGCGGGCAACTCGCGCAGCACCCCGGCCAGGAACGCCTCGCCCTCGCGGGTCAGCCCCCGCGGTCCCTCGCCGCCGTGGCACAGGTTCACCCCGTCGCGCCACGGCGAGAAGTGCAGGTGCGCGCCGTTGCCGACCTCGCCGGGCAGCACGCACGGCGCGAAGGAGACCGCGTGTCCGTGCCGGGCGGCGACCGCGCGGATCGTCTCGCGCACCAGCACCGTGGTGTCCGCCGCGCCGACCGGGTCCTCCGGAGCGACGGAGACCTCCAACTGGCCCGCCGCGTACTCCGGATGCACCTGCAACACGCTCACGTCCTGGGCGGCGAGCGCGCGGATCAGCTCGCGCAGTTGATCGGATACCCGAACCATCCGGGTCATCCCGTACGCGGCCTTGTGGAACGCGGGGACGAAGGAGCCGTCCGGGGCCTCGGTGCCGGTGACCCACTCGACCTCGAAGCCCATCCGCAGCGACAACCCGCGCAGCCCGGCACGCGCGGTCATCCGCCGGGCGAAGGCACGTTGGCAGCCCGGGTAGGGCACGCCGTCCTGGGTGTACCGGTCACCCGGCGCCCAGGCCCAGCCCGGCTGCGCGGCCAGCGGGCGCAGCGCCGCCAGGTCGGGGATCAGCCGCAGATCGCCGGCCGGGCCGCCGACCAGCGAGCCGGCGGTGATCGAGTCGTCGGCGAGGAAGACGTCGAACACGGGGGAGAAGCCCACACCGTGCGTGGCGACCGCGTCCAGGCGCGAGTACGGGATCGCCTTGACCCGGGTGATGCCGGCGTTGTCGACCCAGCCGAGCACGACCGCGTCGATCGTCTCGAGCGCGGCCGGCCGCACCGGCGGCTCGAGTCGGCCGGGGGTGGGCACACAGGTCGTCTCGGGGAGGTCCGACAGGTGCATGTGGTCACCCTCCGGGTGTGGGCGGCTGCGTGGAGTCACGAACCTATCCGCCGGCTCCGCGGAAACGAAAACCGGGCGGTGCAATAGGCTTCGGGGCGAACCTCACACCCGGGGTTGGCCGAGCCGCCCCGGGGCGGGAGTAATGTGGCGGCGAAAAGTATCTCGATGCCGAGCTACCGGCGGACTGCCATCGGCGTCGGATCCCGCCGCAGCAGAGGAGACCCGCGCGCAATGTCCCGTACCCCCGTCAACGTCACCGTCACGGGCGCGGCCGGTCAGATCGGCTACGCGTTGCTGTTCCGCATCGCCTCCGGTCACCTGCTCGGTCCCGAAACCCCGGTGCGCCTGCGCCTTCTGGAGATTCCGCAGGCGGTCAAGGCCGCCGAGGGCACCGCGATGGAGCTCGACGACTGTGCGTTCCCGCTGCTTGCCGGGATCGACATCTTCGACAACCCGACCGACGGCTTCGCGGGTGCGAACGTGGCCCTGCTCGTCGGTGCCCGCCCGCGCACCGCGGGCATGGAGCGCGGCGACCTGCTGGCCGCCAACGGCGGCATCTTCAAGCCGCAGGGCGAGGCGATCAACGCCGGTGCCGCGTCCGACATCAAGGTGCTCGTGGTCGGCAACCCGGCCAACACCAACGCGCTGATCGCGCAGCAGCACGCGCCGGACGTACCGGCCGAGCGCTTCACCGCGATGACCCGCCTGGACCACAACCGCGCGCTGACCCAGCTCGCGAAGAAGACCGGCGTCGCGGTCACCGACATCGCGAAGCTGACCATCTGGGGCAACCACTCGGCCACCCAGTACCCGGACGTCTTCCACGCACAGATCGCGGGCAAGAACGCCGCCGAGGTGGTCGACGACCAGACCTGGCTCGCGGACACCTTCATCCCGACCGTCGCCAAGCGCGGCGCGGCGATCATCGAGGCGCGCGGCGCGTCCTCGGCGGCGTCCGCGGCGAACGCGGCGATCGACCACGTGCACACCTGGGTCAACGGCACCGCCGACGGCGACTGGACCTCGATGGGTGTCGTCTCGGACGGTTCCTACGACGTGCCCGAGGGCCTCATCTCGTCCTTCCCGGTGGTCTGCAAGGACGGCAAGTGGGAGATCGTCCAGGGCCTGGACATCAACGAGTTCTCCCGCGGCCGGATCGACGCCTCGGTGCGGGAGCTGGCCGAGGAGCGCGACGCGGTGCGCGAGCTGGGCCTGATCTGAACCCGAGCCGAATCCGGGTCGGGAGCCGTTCGCCGATTTCGGACGGGGCCTGGTCGGTGGTGACCAAGGGCGGGCCGAGCGGCCCGCCCTTGGTGTGTTCCGGGAGCCTGCCGAGCACGATCGTGCTGCGGGTGTCGAGCACCAGGGGTTCGTCCCGGAGCCGGTCCGACACCTCCTCCGGGTGCCGTACGTCGGTCGCGGTGGTCCGCGACACCGCGTCCATGTCGCCGGCCACGCTGTCCGCGCCGATCACCTCGGGATGCCGGCGCAGACAGGCGAGCAACTGCGCGGGAGAGGTGCGCGGCGCGCAGGAGATCCGCACGAGCGCCTCGGTGGTCCGGCCCAACGCGTGCGGATCCACCCGGCGTGGAAGCCGCGGATCACGCCGGCCTCGCGCAGTCGGTCCACCCGCCGCTCGACCGCGGGCGCCCAGAGGCCGACCTCGGCCCCGATCCCGGCGAAGCTCGCCCGGGCGTCGCGGACGTGGTGAGCCACGATCTGCTTGTCCAGGCCGTCCGGTCGCACGCCTCCATCGTGACCCCGAACGGCGAGGTTACGGGCGGGTTTGCTCGTGCCGCCCGATTCGACCGGGTTGCTGCCCGGCTCCGAACGGTTCGGCCGGCGCCGCGACCGGGAGCGGCCCGGGGCGGTAGCGGTTCCGTGGCAGTACGCCGCCGGTGTCGACCCAGGTCGGGAGCGGTTCGCGGGCGGCGAGCCAGCTGTCGGGGATGCCGCGCAGGCCCGTGCGCGACGCGACCACGCCGGCCGTGATCGCGCACGTGGTGTCCACGTCGCCCATGCCCCGTGCGGTGTCCCACAGGGCGTCCTCGAGCGCGTCGAGCCGGCGTGCCGCCGTCCACAGCGCGAACGGGACCGTGTCGGGCGCGCTCATCCGGGAGCCGTTGCCCAGCACGCTCACCGCGTGCGGGACCGAGGACGTGGCCGGCAATCGGGACGCGGTCCGAATCCCCGAGGCCACGTCGCCCTCCGGCGTGTGCCCGGCCACCTCGGTCAGGAACTCGACCGGATCCGGGGCCGGTTCGTCCCGCCCCCGGGTCGCCAGCGCCGCCGCGATCGCCACCGCGATCGCGCCCGCCGCCGCCTCCGGGTGGGCGTGCGTGGTCGCGGCCGAGCGCTCGGCCTCGGCCGCGACGTGGGCGAGTCCCGCGTCCGCGTGCCAGGCGCCCAACGGCGCGACCCGCATCGCGGTGCCGTTGCCCCACGAGCCCTGGCCCTCGAATTGACGGCGCGTCACCTCGCGCCACGGTTCACCCTCGCGGATCGCGCGCAGCACGCCGTGCATCGAGGCGCCGTAGCCGCGATGCGGGTCGGCCTCGTACGACGCGGCGAAGTGCGCGGCCAGCGCGTCCTGATCCACGTCGTCGCACAGGTGCAGGATGCGCAGCACGGACAGCGCCATCGCGGTGTCGTCCGTCCACTGCCAGAACGCGGCATCCGGCGCGATCCGGCGTGCCTGACGTTCGGTCGGGTCGGGGTGCCTGCGCCTGAGGACGAACCACTGTTCGCCGAAGGCGTCGCCCAGAGCCAGGCCATGCAGTGCACGTGCCGCGTCGGCGACGCGTCGGGTACGGTCCATACGCTCAGCCTGTCAGCCGGTCCCGAGCCGGACCAGGCATTTCCGGCGCGCCCGAAGCCGCTCGCTTCCGGGAGAAAGGTGTCGGATATTGCTCAGTCTTATCTCGATATCAAGAGGCTTGGCGTCGAACGACTCGCTAGAATGAGTTCATGAAAGACGAGGTCGATCGGCTTGTCGCGGCGTGGAAGCGGGAGCGCCCGGACCTCGACGTCGAACCCCTCGAAGTACTGAGCCGGGTCACCCGACTGGCGCGCCACCTGGACCGCGCCCGGCGTACCGCGTTCTCCGCGCGCGACCTCGAACCGTGGGAGTTCGACGTGCTCTCCGCGCTGCGTCGCGACGGTGCGCCGTATCAGCTTTCGCCCGGCCAATTGCTCACCCAGACCCTGGTGACCTCCGGGACGATGACCAATCGCATCGACCGCCTCGCCGCCAAGGGGCTGGTGTTGCGGCTGCCCGATCCCGACGATCGGCGCGGCGTGCTGGTCCGGCTGACCGACGACGGCCGCGATCGCGTCGACGCGGCGATGGCCGAGCTGCTCGACCAGGAGCGGGCCATCCTGGCCGGCCTGACGATCGAGCAACAGGCGGTCCTGGCCGGGCTTTTGCGTTCCCTTGTCGCGCCGTTCGACAACCACGCCTGAAACAAACCTCTTTGACCATTTCGTAGCCTTGATTCACTCTTAGTGATCAAATGTGTCAAGGACCCGTTGTGTGTCGGGAACGGCTCCCTGTAGACAAGTCCCTGTTGGGAAGCGGACCGCAAGGGTCCGCCTCGGGGAACAGGAGCAGGGCATGACGTCCATCATTCGCCCGGTCGGCGGAACGCGTCGCGAGCGGCGTTCGGCGTACGACCGGACCGACCGACCCACTCCCGCCGAACTCGCCGCACTGACCGGGCACGACTAGCCCCGGTCGACCGGGGCTCGGGCCGGGGGGGGTCGGCTCGGGGATCGGACTCGGGGTTCGGGCCGGGGGGTTCGGGCTCGGGGGTCGGAGGAGCCGGGAGGGGTTTCGTCAGGGGGAGCGACTCCGCACCCGATCCGTGAAGGCGTCTTGGGGAAGTAACGCCGGAGTGGGTCGGAACGCGGTTGTCGAGGAGTGACACGCCGGGGGGCGTGGGGGGTGCAGGGCACAGCGCGAACGCGGGGGACACAGGGGAAATGGGGCGGGGAACCGGGGCGGGGACGACCGGGGCGGAAAAGTGGGAGGGAAACCGGGCGGGGAAGCGCACGCAGGGGGCGATTCGGGGAGAAAGGCAGCCGGGATCACGCACGACGGCGGGCCGGTGGATGACGATCCACCGGCCCGCCGTCGACGTCGTCCATACCCGCGGCGGAGGCCATGGCGACTACGTCTTCGCATGCCTGTCCGACTACGCCTCCGGCGTGAACGTCACCGGCAGCCGTTGCAGCCCGCGCATGATCAGCCCACCCCGCCACCGCAGTTCGTCCTTCGGCAGCGCGAGTCGCACGTCCGGCAGCCGATCCAGCAACGTGCCGATCGCGATCCGGCCTTCGAGCCGGGCCAGCGGCGCGCCGATGCAGTAGTGGATGCCGTGCCCGAACGCGAGGTGCTGGTTGTCCGCGCGTGCCGGATCGAGCAGATCGGGCTCGGCGAACCGGCGCGGGTCCCGGTCGGCCGCCGCGAGTACGACGAGCACCGGTTCGCCCGCCGGGATCAGCGTCCCGCCGATCTCCACCTCGGTGGTGCTGAAGCGCCACGTGGCCACCTCGACCGGCCCGTCGTAGCGCAGCAGTTCCTCGACGGTGGGCGCGAGCAGCGTGGGGTCGGCCCGTACCGCGAGTCGCTCGGCGTCATGCGTGAGCAGCGTCAGCAGGCCGTTGCCGATCAGGTTGACCGTGGTCTCGAAGCCGGCGAAGAGCAGGATGAAGGCCATCGCGGCGGCCTCGTCCTCGGTCAGGTGTTCGCCGTGGTCGCTCGCCCGGATCAACCCCGAGATCAGGTCGTCGTCCGCGTCGGTGAGCGTCGCGCGCTTGCGATGGATCAACTCGGCGAGGTAGGTACGCATGTGCCGTACCGCCCGGGCCACCCCGCCGCGCGGCCCGGAGCCGTGCCGGATCATCATCGCGGCCCAGGTCCGGAAGTCCGCTTGATCCTCCTCGGGCACTCCGAGCAGGTCGCAGATCGCGTAGATCGGCAGCGGGAACGCGAAGTCGTGGATCAGGTCCGCCTCGCCGGTCCGGGCGAAGTCGTCGAGCAGTCGGTCCGTCAGGGCCTGGATCCGAGGCCGGAAATCCTCGGCCCGACGCGGCGTGAACGCCTTGGACACCAGTCGGCGCAGCCGGGTGTGGTCCGGCGGGTCGAGGTTGAGCAGGTGCGCGCCGACGCCCGAGCGCTGTTCGCCGGGCACCCCGACCTTGCCCTGCTTCCAGGCCGCCTCCGAGCGTCGGGGGTCCTTGCTCAGGCGCTGGTCGGCGAGGGCCTGCTTGGCGTCCGCGTACCGGGTGACCAACCAGGCCTCGACCCCGCTGGGCAGCGTGGTGCGATGCACGGGCGCGTACTCGCGCAGGTGCGCGTACGCCGGGTACGGGTCGGCGATGAACTCCCGGGAGAACAACTCGGGTCCGGCCGGCACCGCGTGCGCCGGGCAGCCCGTGGGGTCGTCGGTCACGGCTGCGGGCTCCGCGCCGCGCGCAGGCCCTTGATACCGAGCCAGCCGATCGCGTTGCCCGCCACGAACGAGACGATCGTCAGGGCCAGGTGGATCAGGAAGAACGCGGTCGCGCCGTCGTTCCAGGACCGGTCGTCCGCCCAGATGTTCTTGAGGAAGTTCGGCCACAGGATCCAACTCCAGATCCCGAACAACACCAGACAGGTGGAAACACCTCGGCCGATCCTCAACGTGAAGCACCCGTTCCTCGGTCAAAACCTCAGCAAATTTGTCCCGGTTCAGTATGCGGCGGCGCGGTCGACGGACCGCAGCCGGGGGCCGCCAGTACGCTCATCACATGTCTGATTGGTTCCGGGCTTCTCGGAAGCCGGCCGTGTTCTGCGCTGCCGCGCTCGTTTTCACGTTGGGTCTTGTCCCGGTCGCTCGGGCCGCCGGGCCCACCCCGGAACCACAACCGCCGTCACCGATGTCCGATCTCGGCGGCCCGAGGCTGGCCCAGCCGGGCGTACAGAGCGACCTGCCGCCGGGCGCACCCCCGTTGCCCGCCGTCGAGGGCTGGGCGTGGGTGGTCGCGGACGCGGACAGCGGCAAGATCCTGGCGGCGAAGAACCCGCACTGGAAACTGCCGCCGGCCAGCACGCTCAAGATGTTGTTCGCCGACACCGTGTTGCCCAAGATCGACCGCAACACCACCTACCAGGTGACGCCCGCCGACCTGCGCAACCTCGGCGAGGGCAGCAGCCTGGTCGGGATAAAGGAGAACGAGACCTACAAGGTCGAGGACCTGTGGCGCGGCGTGTTCCTGCGTTCGGGCAACGACGCGGTGCGCGTGTTGTGCGCGATGAACGGCGGCGTGCCCGCGACGGTGCAGCAGATGAACGAGCGGGCCAAGCAACTCCAGGCGGGCGACACCAATGTGGTCTCGCCGGACGGCTACGACGCACCCGGGCAGGTCTCCAGCGCGTACGACCTCGCGCTGTTCGCCCGCGAGGGGCTCAAGAACAACGACTTCCGCTCCTACGCGAGCACCAGGGTCGCCGACTTCCCGGGCGTGGCGGGGGCCAAGTTCCAGATCCAGAACACCAATACGATGCTCGGCCAGTATCCCGGCATGATCGGCGTCAAGAACGGCTACACCACCAACGCCGGCAACACGTTCGTCGGCGGTGCGCAGCGCGGTGGGAAAACCCTGCTGGTGAGCCTCATGCACGTCGAGGGCAAGGGCAAGACCTACGAGGACACCGGCAAGTTGCTCGACTGGGGCTTCGCCGCGCTGGCCCAGGCGAAGCCGATCGGCGCGCTGGTCGACCCGTTGTCGAGTCCGGGCGACAAGGGTGACAAGAAGGACAAGGGCTCGAAGCCGACCGATGCCAAGGCGGGCGATGCCAAGACCACGCAGGCGGCGTCCTCGTCGGACGACGGCGGATTCGCCTGGGGGCTGTGGGCGGGCATAGGGGTGCCGGCGGCCCTCGTGCTGGGCGGCGGCGTGTTGTTCGCCCTTCGGCGGCGCGAGGGGGATTCGGGCGTTCGGTTCGAGAATTTGCCGTAGGTGTCGGTGGGCTCGGATCGGCCTCGAACGCCGGCCCGGCTGATGGTGCTCGGCCCGGGACGGGTGGCCCCGAGCGTCGGCCGGGCCGGGCGGTGGGTTCAGGGGCGCTTTCGGGTGAAGCGCTCCAGCAGGATGCCGAGTGCGGCGGTGCCGGCGATCGCGAGGCCGTAGGTGCGGGCCGGGTGCGCCTGCTTCCCGCCGTAGCGGGTCAGTTCCAACGGCGGTTCGGCCGCGGCCTTCTCGGCGGCGGCCTCGGCGTTCTCCTCGACCTCCGCGGCCTCTTGCGCGTTGGCCGTCCACGCCGCGCAGAACAGCAGCAGCCGGGTCACGAAGTAGATCCACAGGAGCAGCGCGACCGGCACCCCGAACGCTCCGTACGCGCTCTTGCCCGCGACGCCCGCGATGTACGAGGACACCAGCAGCTTCAACAGTTCGAAGCCGATCGCGCCGATCAGCGCGCCCTTGAGCGCGACCGACCGGCCCATGGTCAGCCGGGGCATGCCGACCAGCAGGTACACGAACAGCACCACACTCGCGCCGACCGCGACCGCGAACGCGGCGATCTGGAGCAGGATCCGGCCGACCGGCTGGTGTTCGAGCCCGATCGAGTCGGAGACCTCCCGGATCACGATGGTCGCGAACGTGGACGCGCCCACCGACAGCGCGAGTGCCAGCCCCAAACCGATCAGGACACCCACGTCGGCGATCTTGCGCACGACCGCGTTGCCGGGTTCCTCGTCCATGTCCCAGAGCGCCCGGATGGACGAGCGGGTCGCGTCCACCCACCCGGTCCCCGACACGAGCAGCACCGCGCCGCCGATCGCCCCGACCGCGCCGGCGTTGCGCACCAGCGCGTCCAGGTCGAGCTTGTCCGCGATGCCGGGGATCTGCTCGGAGATCTTGTTCTGCATGCGCTGGACCTGGGACGGGTCGAGCGCGGCGGCCACCACCGCCGCCGCCAGCGTGATCAGCGGGAACAGCGACAGGAACCCGTAGTAGGTCACCGCCGCGGCCAGCCGATTGCCCTGCCGATCGCCATAACGCGAATACGCCCGCCAGGTGGGGCCGATGACCGGGATCCGGCCGAGTCGTTCCTTGATCGCCACGGCTGACTGCTGCCCAACCGACGCCCGGCCCACACGCGACTCCACTCTGTGACGTCCCGCGTGGCCGAGACGGCGTCACACGGGCAGGGGTCCTGGCAACGATTGGCCGAACGCGAAGTCACGTTGCGGGCGCCACACCCCGTCGGCGCCGTGCTCGTACAGGCTGAAGCCCCAGATCGGGAAGACCGCGTCGTAGTCGACGAGTTCCGCGAAGGCCAGGTCGAGCATATGGTCCGGCAGGTGGTGCGCGACGGTCACGTGCGGGTGGTACGGGAAGTGCAACTCGCGTTCCAACGGCCCGGACCGCACCGCGGCCTCGATCCGCTCGCACTCCGGGATGCCGCGCGCGACCTGGACGAACACCACCGGCGAGGTGGGTCGGAACGTACCGGTGCTGCGCAGGTGTATGTCGAACGGGGCCTCGCCGGCGGCGACCGCGCGTAGATGTTCCTCGACCTCGGCCATCGCCTCGTCGGCCACCTCGGTGGGCGGCAGGAGGGTCACGTGGGTCGGGATGGCGTTCGCCAGCGGATCTCCGAACCCGGCGCGGCGAGCCTGGAGCTCACTGCCGTAGGGCTCGGGGATCGCGATCGATACCCCGATGGTGCGCTTCGCCATGTGTTGCGCCTCAGACTCCCATCCGGCCGGTCACCGGAGGCAGGAAGCCGACACGGTCGTAGGTTTTGGCCAGCGTCTCGGACGCCACCGCGCGGGCCTTCTCCGCACCTCGCGCGAGCAGCACGTCCAACTCGCCCGGGTCGTCCAGGTACGTGCGCACACGCTCCTGGAAGGGCGTCACGAACTCGACGAGCACCTCGGCCACCTCCTTCTTCAGGTCGCCGTAGCCCCTGCCCGCGAATCGCTCCTCCAACGCGGCGATCGAGGTGCCGGACAGCGCCGAGTGGATGGTGAGCAGGTTGGACACGCCCGGCTTGTCGGTCTCGTCGAAGCGCACCTCGGTGCCGGTGTCGGTGACCGCGCTGCGGATCTTCTTGGCGCTGACCTTGGGGTCGTCGAGCAGATTGACGATGCCCTTGGGCGCCGAGGCCGACTTGCTCATCTTGATCGTCGGGTCCTGGAGGTCGACGATCTTGGCCGTTTCCTTGACGATGAACGGCTTGGGGATGACATACGTCTCCCCGAAGGTCGTGTTGAAGCGCTGCGCGACGTCGCGGGTCAGCTCCAGGTGCTGGCGCTGGTCCTCGCCGACCGGGACCGCGTCCGCCTGGTAGAGCAGGATGTCCGCGACCTGGAGCACCGGGTAGGTGAACAGGCCGACCGTGGTGCGGTCGTTGCCCTGCTTCGCGGACTTGTCCTTGAACTGGGTCATCCGCGCGGCCTCGCCGAAGCCGGTCACGCAGTTCATGATCCAGGCGAGCTGCGCGTGCTCGGGCACGTGGCTCTGCACGAACAGCGTGCAGCGCTCGGCGTCGAGGCCGGCCGCGAGCAGTTGTGCGGCCGAGACCCGGGTGCGCTCGCGCAACTCCTTCGGGTCCTGCGGAACCGTGATCGCGTGCAGGTCGACCACGCAGTAGAAGGCATCGTGGCTGTCCTGGAGCGGCACCCACTGGCGGATCGCACCCAGGTAGTTGCCCAGGTGGAACGAATCCGCGGTGGGCTGGATTCCGGACAGAACACGGGGACGCGTCGATGCCATGACGTCATTCTCTCAGGCGCGTGAGGCGGATCCGGTCAGGGGAGCCACGCGACCCCCGCGCCGGGCGCACAACAAAGCGCACGGGCGCCCCGGGAAACACGCAACGATCGTGCGGGGGTGGACAACACAGGCGCCTTTACTCGCCCTTCGGGCGCGACCTAGGCTGTGCAGGGCCGATACAGAGGGTCGTCGACCGCACATCCACGGTGACGATCGGTGCGGCTCTCGGCCTGCCGCCAAGCACCGGCCTGCCGTCCTGCACGGCTACACCAACGGCACGGCACATCGACGTGGGTCGCGGAGATCCCGCGCCCACGTGTGCCGCCGCCGTCCGCGAGAAGGGGATATCGCGTGCGCCTCACCTCGTGCTGCGGTCGATCGGACCGTTCCGTCCTGCGGTCCGAGCGCATCCGGAGTCGAGCGGAGCCGACTGCCCCGGCAGCGCCGCCGAGGGTTCGTCGCGCCGCGCGCCGCGGAGCTGCGGCACTGCGTGATGTGCCCGCCGGTGTTCTTGGACGCACGCACGGGCGCGGGGGCGGTTCGGGGCTCGGAGGCGCCCTCGGGCACCGAGGCGCTTCGGGGGTCGCGGGAGCTCGTGGGCGCGTCGGAGGTGATCGCGTCGGACGCACGGGTGCCCGCGGGTGAGACCGGGTTCGCGGCGCGGACCACGACCGCGATGGGTCGGTGGGAGCGGTTGCGCGGGACGCTGATCGCGCTGGGGCATCGGGTCAGCCTGGTCGCGGGTCGGGGATTCCGTACGGTCGAACTGGACATGTCGGCATTCGCGGCCCATGGGGCGAGCGTGCGCAGTTGCGTGCCGGAGTTGCGCGCCGGCCGTTGATCACCCGTGCTCGCGGGGTATTCCGTATGTACCTGCCCGGGCATGTTTTCCACATCTTGCGGTCGTTGCGTGATTTCTTCGTCTTCGTACCGTTCTTCGTCGTCGTATCGAGCCCCCACCGTTTCGCGTACCGATCTCCACCGTTGCGAAAGGACGTCATGAGCACGCAGCACTCGCCCGTCCCCACCTCCGAGAACAAGGCCGGTGTCGGCCGCCCGGTCGGCCCCGGGGCCGAGAGCACTCGACTGATCGAGCTGGCCGCGGACTTCAGCGCGCACAACTACCACCCGTTGCCGATCGTGATCGCCGAGGCGCACGGTGCGTGGATGACCGATGTCGAGGGGCGGCGCTACCTGGACATGCTGGCCGGGTATTCCGCGCTCAACTTCGGACACGGCAACGCGCGGCTGATCGACGCGGCCAAGCGGCAGTTGGATCGGGTCACGCTCACCAGCCGGGCGTTTCACAACGACCGGTTCGCCCCGTTCTGCGAGCAGCTCGCGCAGCTTGCCGGCATGGAGATGGTGCTGGTGATGAACACCGGCGCGGAGGCGGTCGAGACCGCGGTCAAGACCGCGCGCAAGTGGGGTTACGAGGTCAAGGGCGTACCGGACGGGCAGGCCAGGATCGTCGTCGCGGCCGGCAACTTCCACGGCCGCACCACCACGATCGTGAGCTTCTCCACGGACGAGGAGGCACGCCGGCACTTCGGCCCGTACACCCCGGGCTTCGACGTGGTGCCCTACGGCGACGCGCAGGCGCTGCGCGCGGCGATCACCGAGGACACGGTGGCGGTGCTGATCGAGCCGATCCAGGGCGAGGCGGGCGTGCTGGTCCCGCCGCCCGGCTACCTGGCCGAGGTGCGGCGGGTCACCCGGGAGCGCGACGTGCTGTTCATCGCGGACGAGATCCAGTCCGGCCTCGGGCGCACCGGCCGCACCTTCGCGTGCGAGCACGAGGGTGTGGTGCCGGACATGTACGTCCTGGGCAAGGCGCTCGGCGGCGGCATCGTGCCGATCTCGGCCGTGGTGTCCTCGCGCGCGGTGCTCGGGGTCTTCGCGCCGGGCGAGCACGGGTCGACCTTCGGCGGGAATCCGCTGGCCTGCGCGGTGGGCCTGGAGGTGCTGGAGATCCTGCGCTCGGGCGAGTTCCAGCAGCGCTCCGCCGACCTCGGCGACCATCTGCACCGCGAACTCGGCGCGTTGCTCGGCCACTCGGTGGTCGCCGTGCGCGGTCGCGGCCTGTGGGCGGGCGTCGACATCGACCCGGCCTTCGGCACCGCGCACGAGGTCTCCGAGGCCCTGATGGCCCGGGGGGTGCTGGTCAAGGACACCCACGGCCAGACGATCCGCGTCGCCCCGCCCCTGGTCATCTCCAAGGACGACCTGGAGTGGTCCCTGGACCAACTGAGGGCGGTGCTGGGCTAGCCCGGGGCTCGGGTGGGGACGGTCGCGCAGTCGAGGCATTCGCGGCCGTCCGTCCCACGAACGCGGTCGTCTCGGGACGGCAGGGCGTGGGCGCCTACGGGGCCGCCGTTCAAAAGCACCGCCACGCGGAGACCGAACGGTTCCGCGATTCACTCGGCCCGCCAAGCCCCCAGTAGTTCGGCGGGCCCGAACGTCGCCTGGAGCCCGGAGCAATCGACACCGCTTCGGGAGACGCCGACCAAGGGGATCGACTCGTCGGTGAGCGCCGCTCGGTGTTTGTGCAGCGAGGCCAGGTCGTGGGCGTCGAAGGGGGACGATTCAAGCCACTTGATCGACCCCAGGAACAGCAACCGCTTGGCCACAGGCTGCCGGTCGGCTCCCACCAGGTCGATCTCGACGTCGTTGCTTCGGGTCCAATAACCGCCGATGGCGGGCGCGGCGGGCAGGTCGCCGGCGGGCAGGATCCGGGCCAAGGCCCCTCGGATCAATGGCTCGACGGCGCGTCCTCGCCAACTGGTCCACCCGCCCCTGATCCGAGCCAGCGTGAGATCGCCGCGCATCCGCTCGATCTCCGGCATGTGCGGGTCGAGGAAGGCCAGCCAGAAACGCAGGTATGGATCCGCCACGCGATAGCGGCGCTCCTTCGAGGGACGCAACGAGAGGGGCAGTTCGGTTGCCACGACCCGCTTGTCGACCAGCAGATCCGCCGCCCTGCTCAGGGTGCTGTGCGCGAGCCCGCCGGCGGCGCGCGCGATGTTGGTGAAGGTGCGCTCGCCTGCGCCGATCGCGCGCAGCACCTCCCGGCCCATTGCCTGCGGTGGGAACTCCGCGGCGAGTGAGCGCTCGGCCGAGACCAGGAGAGCGGAGATCGGATTCTCCAACGCCGCCCCCAGGAACTCCCACATCGAAGCCCCCGGCCGCCACTCACGACAGATCAACGGCAGCCCGCCGGTGATCAGTGCGGCGTCGAACGCGTCGGCGGGTGCCAGGTCCAGCATCTCGCCGAGGTCGGCAGGGTTCAGCGGGCCGACGACCATCTCGCGTCCCCGCTGGTGGAACGGGCGCTCGTAGCTGTTGAGCGCCTGCATCATCGACAGATCGGACCCCACCAAGAGCAACAGGACCGGCTTGCGGCAGAGCAAGCGGTCCCAGGCGCGCTGGAGCATGCCCTCGAAGGCCTCGATCCGTTCCATCAGGTATGGCACCTCGTCGATCACCACGACACTCGGCGCGTCATCGGGCAGGATCTCCGCCAGGAGGCGGAAGGCCGCGTTCCACTGGCTCGGAGCCTCCTCCGCGAAGAGTGAGTGATCCGGCAGGGTGGATTGGTTCATCGCGTCGAGGAGCTCCGCCAGCTCGTCCTCGGCCGAGCCGCCACCCGCGGTG
Organism: Embleya sp. NPDC050154; assembly: GCF_044460165.1. Lineage (NCBI taxonomy): Bacteria > Bacillati > Actinomycetota > Actinomycetes > Kitasatosporales > Streptomycetaceae > Embleya > Embleya sp. NPDC050154. The sequence continues at coordinate 171,391 of NZ_JBITJP010000019.1, read as the reverse complement.
AAGAACAGATGGGGGACCGCCGCCTGCCGGAGGAACTCCTCGACCAGGGTGGACTTGCCCACCCGGCGCCTGCCACGCATGAGCACGCATTGGCCGGGCCGTGCCGAGCCGACGGCCTCGTGGACTTCCCGGAGCGTGGTGCGAAGCGTGCGCAGTTCGCGTTTCCTGCCGATGAAGCGATGCACGAGGAGTCCCATCGGGCCGGGCGGTGATGTCGATCCGCCTAATAGTAGCGCAGCAGATACTATCGACAGCGATACTATCTGGATTGGAACCATGGTCCGAATCCGGTCGACCGGGGTAGGCCGGCGACCGTGATCCCGGCCGCCGGCCATGCGTGATTCGCGTCGACATGCGGTCCGGAGCGGACCGGCTGATGACGGCCGTGAGGGGCCGGCCCATCGGGCCGGCCCCTCACGGGTTCGTCGAGATCGTCCTCACGAGCTGCGGCGGCCGACCAGTCTCGGCTTCGGTTCGATGCCGGAGAGGCCGTTCCAGGCCAGGTTGACCAGGTGCGCGGCCACGTCGGCCTTCTTCGGCCGGCGGACGTCGAGCCACCACTGGCCGGTCAGGGCGACCATGCCGACCAGCATCTGGGCGTACATCGGCGCGAGCTTCGGGTCGTAGCCGCGCGACTTGAACTCCAGGCCGAGTACGTCCTCGACCTGCGAGGCGATGTCGCTGATCAGCGACGCGAAAGTGCCGGTGGACTGGGCCACCGGCGAGTCCCGGACCAGGATCCGGAAGCCGTCCGTGTTCTGGTCGATGTAGTCGAGGAGCGCGAAGGCGGCCTGTTCCAGCAGTTCCCTGGGGTGCCCGCCGGTCAGCGCGCTCGTCACCATGTCCAACAATGCGCTGGTCTCGCGGTCCACGACGACCGCGTACAGGCCTTCCTTGCCCCCGAAGTGTTCGTAGACCACCGGCTTCGAGACGCCCGCCTTGTGGGCGATCTCCTCGACACTCGTCGCGTCGTAGCCACGCTCCGCGAACAGTGTTCGACCGATGTCGATCAACTGCTCCCGACGCTCTTTCCCGGTCATGCGCACACGACCGCCGCCGCGCGGTGCACTCCGCCTGCTGCTCTCGGTCACTGCCCCATCATGCCGCGCGGCGTGCCGCGACCCGTTCCCGGTCCGGCCAACGCACGTCCCAGACCCAGCCGAGCTTCTCCATCCAGCGGATCGCCCGGGCGCTGCTGTCGAGCTGGCCACGCAGTACGCCGTGCCGTGCGCTGGTCTGATCCGCGTGGTGCAGGTTGTGCCAGGACTCGCCCATCGAGGGGATCGCCAGCCACCACACGTTGCCCGAGCGGTCGCGCGATTTGAACGGGTGGTCGCCGACCGCGTGGCAGATCGAGTTGATCGACCAGGTCACGTGGTGCAGCAGCCCGACCCGGACCAGCCCGGCCCAGAAGAACGCGGTCACCGCGCCCTGCCACGACCACGCCCACAGGCCGCCGACCAGCGCCGGAGCCGCCAGGGACACGGCGACCCAGAGCGGGAACTGGCGGGAGACGCGAATCATGTCGCGGTCCTTGAGCAGGTCGGGCGCGTACTTCTCCTGCGAGGTCTGCTCGACGTCGAACAGCCACCCCATGTGCGCCCACCACAGGCCCTTGGCCAGCGCGCCGACGCTGGTGCCGTAGCGCCACGGCGAGTGCGGGTCGCCCTCCTTGTCGGAGAACTTGTGGTGCTTGCGGTGGTCGGCGACCCACCGCACCAACGGACCCTGCACGGCCATGTTGCCCGCGATCGCGAGCGCGATCCGGACCGGGCGCTTGGCCTTGAACGACCCGTGGGTGAAGTAGCGGTGGAACCCGATGGTGATCCCGTGGCCGGTGATGGCGTACATCACCACGCCGATCACCACGTCGTGCCAGGACAGCCCCCAACCCCATGCCGCCGGCACCGCTGCCACCAACGCGAGGAACGGGATGCCGATGAAGAGCGCCAGTGCGATCTGTTCGGCGACGTGCTTGCGCTCACCGCCGAGCGTGCCGCGCGGGGCCGCGTCGTCGGCGGGCTTCCGTTCGGCTTCGAGCACGCTGGTGCCGGGGGAAGGGGTCATAGGGATTCCCTCAGGTCGGGGACAGGCGATGCTACGGCGACGTAACCTACGGAGCCGTAAGTTCCGCCAGTATGGCAGGTCATGAGCGGAAAGTGAGGTGTCCGCACAGCCTCCGATTTTTCCGGGCACCTTGGTCAAAACCCTTGTGTCGGACGGCTTCCCGGCCCGGTCGGGAGCATGCGCGATGCGTCCGGCGGGCTTTTCGGGACCGCCCCGCGGCCGGCTTCCGCGAGGTTCGATGGGGTCGGCGGGGGGTTATTCGCGCACGAAGCGTCGAGGGGCCGGCATAGTAGGTGCCGTGAAAACGGGATGAGCCCGCCTGCCAAGCGGAATGCCCGATTCATTCCGCTATGGTGTAACTCGGCAGCACACGGGGTTTTGGTCCCCATGGTCCAGGTTCAAATCCTGGTAGCGGAGCCTTTCGGCAGTGCCGACCGCAGCGGCGCGTGGAGCCTTCTCCCGACGGCGCTATCCTCGTAGGGCCCGGTTTGTTCGGCTCGGCTTCGTCGTGCCGTCATTTCGTTTCTCCGGAGTCGGCCTCCGGAGTCGTCGGGCATCCCCCGCCAGCGATGCCGAGGAGCCTTGCTCTGTGAGCCCCATCCGCCCGGCTGCCGTCGTCGTACTTGCTGCGGGTGAGGGCACCCGCATGCGCTCCAAGACCACCCCGAAGGTGTTGCACGCCCTGGCCGGTAGGGCCATGGTCGGGCACGTCGTCGAGGCCGCGCGACGGCTGGATCCCGAAGACCTGATCGTCGTCGTCGGCCACGGTCGCGACCAGGTCGCGAGCTATCTGTCCGAGCTGGACCCGGCCGCCCGGGTGGTCGTCCAGGAACAGCAGAACGGCACCGGCCACGCCGTCCGCGTCGCCTTGGACGGGCTCGCCGAGTCCGGCCGGGAGCCGGACGGAGTGGTCCTGGTCACGTGCGGGGACACCCCGCTGCTCACCTCGGACAGCCTGGCCGCGATGGTCCACACGCACGAGAGCGAGGGCAACGCGGTCACCGTGCTCTCCGCCGTCGTGCCGGATCCGGCGGGCTACGGCCGGATCGTCCGGGAGAACACGCCCGACGGGCGCGGCGCCGTCACCGCGATCGTCGAGCACAAGGACGCCTCCGCCGCCCAGCGCGCGATCGCCGAGATCAACTCCGGCGTGTACGCGTTCGACGGCAAGCTGCTGCGCGAGGCGCTCGGCCGGATCACCCCGCACAACAGCCAGGGCGAGGAGTACCTCACCGACACCCTGCACGTGCTGCGCGAGGCCGGACACCGGGTGGGCGCCGCGGCCGCGGTGGACCACCGGGAGATCCTGGGCGTCAACGACCGGGTGCAGCTCGCCGAGGCACGGCGGGTGTTCAACGACCGCCTGCTCGAGGCCGCGATGCGCTCCGGCGTGACCGTGATCGACCCCGCGACCACCTGGGTCGACGTGGACGTCACCTTCGAGCCGGACGCCGTGATCCACCCCAACACCCAGCTGCACGGCGCCACCAGCGTCGCCGCCGAGGCCGTGGTGGGCCCCAACTGCACGCTGCGCGACACCGTCGTCGGCGAGCGGGCCCACGTGTACAACGCCACCACCGAGGGCGCCGAGATCGGCCCCGAGGCGACCGTGGGTCCGTACACCTACCTGCGACCGGGCACCCGGCTCGCGGGCAAGGCCAAGGCCGGCGGTTTCGTGGAGATGAAGAACGCCGTGCTGGGCGAGGGATCCAAGGTGCCGCATCTGACCTACGTCGGGGATGCGACCATCGGAGTGGGTGCCAACATCGGTGCGGCCACGATCTTCGTGAACTACGACGGAGTGAACAAACACCACACGGTGGTCGGGGACCACGTGCGAGTGGGCAGCGACACCATGCTGGTCGCCCCGATCGAGATCGGCGACGGTGCCTACACGGCCGCCGGATCGGTGATCACAGAAGATGTCCCGCCCGGTGTGATGGCGGTGGCGCGGGGGCGCCAGCGCAACATCGACGGGTGGGTCGCACGCAAACGCGCGGGTACGGCCTCGGCGCAGGCCGCCGAACGCGCGCTCGCGTCGAGCCAGGGCGACGCGGGTGACGTGCACACAACGGCCGGGCCGAACGACGGTTCTGCCGAGGCGAATGGCAAGGAGACGGTGCTGTGAGCGGGATCAAGGTGACGCCTGAGCGCAAGCTCATGCTCTTCACGGGCAGGGCCCACCCCGAACTTGCGAAGGAGGTGGCCTCGGAGCTCGGTGCGGATCTCGTTCCCACCAAGGCCTTCGAGTTCGCCAACGGGGAGATCTACGTACGTTTCGAGGATTCCGTACGAGGTGCCGACGCGTTCGTGATCCAGAGCCACACGGCTCCGATCAACACGTGGATCATGGAACAGCTCATCATGATCGACGCGCTCAAGCGGGCCTCCGCCAAGCGCATCACGGTCATCGTGCCGTTCTACGGCTACGCCCGACAGGACAAGAAGCACCGCGGTCGCGAGCCGATCTCGGCCCGACTGATGGCGGACCTGTTCAAGACCGCCGGCGCCGACCGGCTGATGGCCGTGGACCTGCACACCTCGCAGATCCAGGGCTTCTTCGACGGTCCGGTGGACCACCTGTTCGCGCTGCCGCTGCTGGCCGACCACGTCGGCAAGCGGGTGGACCGCGAGCGGCTCACCGTGGTCTCCCCGGACGCCGGCCGCGTGCGGGTGGCCGACCAGTGGACGGACCGCCTCGGCGCGCCGCTGGCGATCATCCACAAGCGTCGCGACCCCAACATCGCCAACGAGGTCACCGTGCACGAGGTGGTCGGTGACGTCGCCGGCCGTACGTGTGTGCTGGTCGACGACATGATCGACACCGGTGGCACGATCTGCGCCGCCGCCGAGGCGCTGTACGAGAACGGCGCCGCCGACGTGATCGTGGCCGCCACCCACGCGGTGCTCTCCGGCCCCGCCGTGGACCGGCTGAAGAACTCGCGGATCAGCGAGGTCATCGTGACCAACTCGCTGCCGATCGAGGAGGAGCGTCAGTTCGACAAGCTGACCGTCCTGTCGATCGCGCCGATGGTCGGCCGGGCGATCCGCGAGGTCTTCGAGGACGGTTCGGTCACCAGCCTCTTCGAGGGCCACGGCTGACCCAGCACGCCGTCGACGGCCGCCCCCGAACGGGTCGTCGAGCCTTGACTCACGTACGCCGCCCGGTCGTTCGGCCGGGCGGCGTACGTGTGCCCACCTGCTTTTCGAGGTATCTTGCGTCGAATGGGGCGCGCGCCATCACTCGTTCGAGTGGCGCTCCCCGCGACCCGATTTCGGGGTGACCGAGAAGAGCGGGTAGGCTAACGGGGTTGCCCGGCGAGGGATGCGCGCTACTTGCTCCGTGATCGACGCGGTAGTTGTGTGTCGTGTACTCCTCCAAGGCTTTTGCAGGGGACCCGGTGCCACTCGGGCACCTACGAACCGACTCCGGCCATCACCGTCCGCAGTCGATCCGCACCATGGGGACCCCGCCCCGCCATCCGCCACCGCGTCGTTCGAGGAGTACCCGTCGTGTCCGAGGTCCGTATCGTCGCCGAGCCGCGTTCCGAGTTCGGCAAGGGTGCCGCCCGTCGCGCCCGTCGCGCGGGTAAGGTGCCGGCCGTCCTCTACGGTCACGGCTCCGCTCCGCTCCACCTTGCGCTTCCGGGCCACGAGCTCATGCTCGCGCTCAAGACCCCCAACGTCCTGTTCTCGCTGGACATCGACGGCAAGGCGCAGCTCGCCCTGCCCAAGGACGTCCAGCGCCACCCGATCAAGCGGCACCTCGAGCACGTCGACCTGCTGATCGTCCAAAAGGGCGAGACGGTCACCGTCGAGGTTCCGGTCAGCACCGTCGGCGAGATCGCCCCGGGCGGCCTGCTGGAGACCGTCGTCCCGGCGCTCCCGGTCGAGGCCGACGCCACCGCCCTCCCCGGCACCATCGAGATCGACGTGACCGGCCTTCAGCCGGGCGCCTCGGTGCACGCCAAGGACATCAAGCTGCCCAAGGGCACCGCGCTCGCGGGCGACCCCGAGGCCGTCATCCTGCACATCCTCACCCCGTCGGCGCCTGAGCCGACCGCCGAGGAGACCGCGGCGGCCGACGAGGCCTGATCCGGTCCGTTGTCGTAGGACGAACGCGGGGACAACAACATCATGAGTGAGTCGCAGGCCCACGCCGGCACGGAGAACAGTCCGTGGTTGGTCGTGGGCCTCGGCAATCCCGGGCCCGAGTACACCGGGAATCGCCACAACGTCGGGTTCATGGTCGTCGATCTGCTCGCCGAGCGGGATCGATCGAAGTTCAAGGCGCACAAGTCGCGCGCGCAGGTGGTGGAGACCAGGATCGGTCCGCACCGGGTGGTGCTGGCCAAGCCGATGTCGTTCATGAACCTGTCCGGCGGTCCGGTGACCGCGCTGCGCGACTTCTACAAGATCCCGGTCGCGAACATCATCGCGGTCCACGACGAGTTGGACGTCGACTTCGGCGTGCTGCGGCTCAAGCGCGGTGGCGGCGACAACGGGCACAACGGTCTGAAGTCGATCACCAAGTCGCTCGGACCCGACTACCTGCGGGTGCGGTTCGGCATCGGTCGTCCGCCCGGGCGGATGGACGTGGCCGCGTTCGTGCTCAAGGACTTCTCCGCGACCGAGCGCAAGGAACTCGCGTTCGAGGTGGATCGGGCGGCCGACGCGTGCGAGGCACTGGTGCGCGAGGGCCTGGAGCGCGCGCAGAATCGGTTCAATACCTGACCCGACGGGTCGCGACGTGCACGAGGGCGGGTCTCCCACGGGGACCCGCCCTCGTGCGTCCGGGCCGGCTACCAGCGGCCGTCGTCGCGGATGCGCACCGGGGCGTGGCCCAGCACCAGTGCGCTGATCGCGCTGTCCATCGACGAGCCGATGAACCACTCGCCGGTGTGGTCCAGGCCGAACACCCGACCGCTCGGGTCGATCGCCAGATAGCCGCTGCCGCCGTCCTCGTCGCCGAGGGGGGCCAACGGGGTGCCCAGCGCGCGGCCCACGTCGGTGAGCGTGCGCGGCAGGTGCAGGCCCCGGGTGGGGTCGATGGTGAACGGCCGGCGCAGCACGTCCTTGCCCGCGCCGCCGATGGCGAAGTGCAGCGTGCCGAACTCGGCCCAGGCCACCAGCGCCGCCGGGAACACGCTGTGCCGGTGCCCGTCGGGTGACTCGTGGTCGCTGATCTGCCGGGCCCACGCCTCGGCCTGGGCCAGCCGGCGCCGGCCCACGGTCCAGCCGGCCCGTTTGAGTTCGTGCACCACGTCGGAGGAGAACCGCGACACGTCAGCCGCTTTCCGTCGAGGCGACGCCGAAGTGCTCGAGCATCGCCGCGCACGACCGACACGGCGGTTGATACGTGTCGTGCTGCGGGTCGCCGTCCTCGCGGATCCGCCGCAGGGTCAACTTGGCCCCCTTGAGCGAGCGCCGCGCCTCCTGCACGGTGAACGGCCGCCGGGCCGCCCGCTTGGTACGCGCCGCCTCGGCCTCGAAGAGGTGCTCGGAGACCAGCTCGACCTCGGGGCAGCGGCCCCGCCAGCGCTCGCGCGACTCGACCGGGAGCGCCGCCAGGAAGTCCCGGACCAGCGGATGCGCCGTCGGCACGGTGTCACCCTTGGCGCCGGCCCGGGTGCGGATGCGCTTGCCGACGAACAGCGCGGCCGCCACGGCCGGGAGGATGCTCTCGCGGGTCCCTCGCGGGCCGCCGCTCTCGCGCGGCTCGAAATCCGCCGGCTCCAGGTCCGGATCCACTTCCGCCGTACGTTCCTTCGCCAGGGTCGTCGTCGGAGTACCCGCGGCCACGTGGCGTTCCCTTCTCGTTCATGTGCTGCTTCGGTCGGCGCTGCCTGTGTCGAGATCTCGATCATGCCGGCGCCGCAATCGGTGACTGTGCGTGTAACAGCGTGCCAAACGTCTCGGTGACCCGTGCAACCGGGACTCCCGCAAGGATCTTCGCAGTTCGGTCCGACCCGCGGATTTCCCGGTTGACCCCCGGCGGAGCGAATCGGGCGCTAGCTTCGTTCGAGTGGGGGTGCCGTGCGGCGGCTGGGCCCGTGCGGCCGGGGGGAGCAGGGGAGTTGACGTTCCGTCATGTCGAATTCCGGGTCTGGGCGGGCCATCGGGCTCGCCGTCATAGGGGCCGGCTATTGGGGGCCCAATCTGGTGCGCAACGCGCAGGCCACACCGGCCCTGCGGGTGGAGTGGTTGTGCGACCTCGACGAGGTCCGGGCCCGTGCGGTCCTGGGTGAGTACAGCACGGTCCGGGTGAGCACGTCGTACCAGGACGTCCTGGCCGACCCGCGTGTGCAGGCCGTCGCGATCGCGACGCCCGCCGGAACCCACTTCGACCTGGTCGCGGCGGCTCTGGAGGCGGGCAAGCACGTCCTGGTCGAGAAGCCGATCACATCCGATCACGCGGACGCGGTCAAGCTGGTCGAACTGGCCGAGCGCAACGGTCTGACGCTGATGTGCGACCACACGTTCTGTTACATGCCGGTGGTTCGGCACATCCGCGACTTGATCCACGGCGGCGAACTGGGCGACATCCGCTTCATCGACTCGGTGCGGATCAACCTGGGTCTGGTCCAGCCGGATGTGGACGTGCTGTGGGATCTGGCGCCGCACGACCTGTCGATCCTGGACTTCATCCTGCCGCTCGGGGTGCGACCGGTGTCGGTGTCCGCGCACGGCGCGGACCCGCTGGGCACCGGCCGGGCCTGTCTGGCCTACCTGGTGGTGCGGCTGAACACCGGCGCCATCGCGCACATCCATGTGAACTGGCTCTCGCCGACCAAGGTGCGCACCACCATCATCGGCGGTTCGCGGCGCACCCTGGTGTGGGACGACACCAATCCCACCGCCCGCCTCCAGGTGCACGACAAGGGCATCGATCTCGCCGAGGACGCCGCGCTCAGCCCGGAGGCCCGGCGGGAGAAGCAGATCTCCTACCGGGTGGGCGACGTCGTCTCGCCCGCGCTGCCCGAGCGGGAGGCGCTGCGCGCGGTGATGGCCGAGTTCGCCGAGGCGATCGGTACGTCCCGGCCCGCGCTCACCGACGGCCGCGCGGGTCTGCGCGTCCTGGAACTGCTGGAGGCCGCCACGCGCAGCCTGGAACTGGGCGGCGTCACCGTCGCGCTGGGAGAACTCCGATGAGTGTCGAGATGGCCGGTTCGCGCTGTGTGGTCACCGGGGGGGCCGGGACCATCGGATCCACCATCGTGGACCACCTGTTGGCCGCCGGCGCGGCGAAGGTGGTCGTGCTGGACAACCTGACCCGGGGGCACCGGGGCAACCTGGCCCGGGCGCTCGCCGACGAGCGGGTCGACCTGGTCGAGGGCGACATCCGCGATCGCCCGCTGCTCGCCCGCCTGATGCCGGGCACCGACGTGGTGTTCCACCTCGCCGCGATCCGGATCACCCAGTGCGTGGAGGAACCCCGGCTCGCGCTGGAGGTGTTGGTGGACGGCACCTACGACGTCATGGAGGCGGCGGTCGCCGCCGACGTGCGCAAGGTGGTCACCTCCTCCTCCGCGTCGGTCTACGGCCTCGCCGAGGAGTTCCCGACCACCGAGCGGCACCACCCGTACGACAACGACACGCTCTACGGCGCGGCCAAGCTGTTCAACGAGGGCCTGCTGCGCAGCTTCCGGGCGATGTACGGCCTGGACTACGTCGCGCTGCGCTACTTCAACGTCTACGGTCCGCGGATGGACGTGCACGGTCTGTACACCGAGGTGTTGATCCGCTGGATGGAGCGGATCGGCAAGGGGGAACCCCCGTTGATCTTCGGCGACGGCTTGCAGACCATGGACTTCGTGTACACCGAGGACATCGCGCGCGCCAACCTCCTTGCCGCGCGCGCCGATGCGAGCGGCGAGGTGTTCAACATCGCGTCCGGGAGCGAGACTTCGCTGCGCGGGTTGGCCGAGCGGCTGCTGGTGGTGATGGGCGCGGACGGGCTGGGGATCGAGTACGGCCCGGCCCGGGCGAGCGGCGGGGTGACCCGACGGCTGGCCGATACGACCAAGGCGGCAAGGGAGTTGGGCTTCACCGCCGAGGTGGACATCGACGAGGGGCTGCGTCGACTGGTGGCGTGGTGGCGGGACGCGGCCTGATCCGACCGGGGCACCGAGGGGGTTCGGTGCGTACCGGGTGCGGGCGGGCGCGGCGGGGACATGGGTTGGCAGGGCGGACCGGGCTGGGGGAACAGGCACGATGAGCATGGAACGAATTCCGGTGATGCGCCCCTGGATGGGCGAGGAGGAGGCCGCCGCGGCGGCCGACGCGGTGCGCTCGGGGTGGGTGGCCCAGGGGCCCCGGGTGGTCGCCTTCGAGCAGGCCTTCGCGGACCATGTCGAGGTGCCCGCGGCGATCGCGGTCTCCTCGTGCACCACCGCGCTGCACCTGGCGTTGATCAACGCCGGGGTGGGGCCGGGCGACGAGGTCGTGGTGCCCTCGTTGTCGTTCGTGGCGACCGCGAACGCGGTGCGCTACGTCGGCGCGCGACCGGTGTTCGCCGATGTCGATCTCGGCACCGGGAACCTGACCCCGGAGACGATCGAGACGGTACTCACCGCCGCGACGCGCGCGGTGATCCTGGTCGACCAGGGCGGCATCCCCGCCGATCTGGACGGCGTGCGGGCACTGGTGGACGGCCGGGGCATCGTGGTGGTGGAGGACGCGGCGTGCGCGGCGGGCTCGACCTACAAGGGCCGCCCGGTGGGCGCGGGCGCGATGTCCGCGACCTTCTCGTTCCACCCGCGCAAGCTGCTGACCACCGGCGAGGGCGGCATGCTCACCCTCGCGCGCGAGGGCGCGGCGCCTCGGCTGCGCCGGTTGCGCGAGCACGGGATGAGTGTGAGCGCGGCCGACCGGGACGCGGCGGACCGCGCGGGCGGGGCGCCCGTGGTGGAGAGCTACGACGAACTGGGCTTCAACTACCGGATGACCGACATCCAGGCGGCGGTCGGCCTGGTGCAGCTCGGCCGGTTGCCGGCCATGGTCGCCCGTCGGCGCGAACTCGCGGCTCGTTACCACGAGTTGCTCGCCGACGTGGCGGGCCTGGAGACGGCTGCGGACCCGGCGTACGGACTGACCAATTATCAGGCGTTCTGGGTGCTGCTGCCCGAGGACTTCCCCGTGTCGCGCGACGACCTGCTCGGCGAGCTCGCCCGGGCCGGGATCTCGGCGCGTCGGGGGATCATGGCGGCGCACCTGGAGCCGGCGTACGCGGACGTCGAGCACGTGCCGCTGCCCGCGACCGAGCGGCTGACCCGGGACTCGCTGATCCTGCCGCTGTTCCACGAGTTGACCGAGGCGCAGCAGGACCGGGTGGTCGCCGCGGTGCGGGCGGCGGCCGGCGTCCGGGCGGCGGTCTAGTGTCCTTTCGCGACCTGCTCCTGGTCGGAGCCGGGGGATTCGCCCGCGAGGTCGCCGCGGCGATCCCGGAGTTCCGTGCGCCGCGCGGTAGTTCCGGATGGCGGTTGCTCGGTTTCCTGGACGATGATCCGGCCCGGTGGGACACCGAGGTGGACGGCTTCGCGGTGCTCGGCGGGGCCGACGCGGCGCACAAGTGGCCGGACGCCCTGGTGGTGGTGTGTGTGGGGAGTCCGACGAACTGGTGGAGCCGCTCCCGGGTGGTGGCCCGGCTGGGCCTGCCGGACAGCCGCTGGGCCACGCTCGTGCACGTGAGCGCGGTGGTCCCGCGCACGTGCGAGGTGGGGCCGGGCGCGGTGTTGATGGCGCAGACGGTGTTGACCACCTCGGTCCGGGTGGGCGCGCACGCGCACGCCATGCCGCAGGTGGTGCTGACCCACGACGACGACGTGCGCGAGTTCGCCACGCTGGCCTCGGGGGTTCGGCTCGCGGGTGGGGTGACGGTGGGCCGGGAGGCGTACCTGGGGGCCGGTGCGCTGGTGCGCGAGCAACGCGTGATCGGCGCCCGGTCGCTGGTGGGGATGGGCTCGGTCGTGACGCGGGACGTGCCGCCGGCCGAGGTGTGGGCGGGGGTGCCGGCCCGCCGACTGCGGTCGGCGCCGATTCCCGCCGCCGAGCCGCAACGACGAGGGGGAGATGCGGATGAGTGCTGACCTGGACCGGATTCCGTTGGTGGACCTGGCCGCGGCGCACGCCGAGGTGGCGGCCGAGGTCGAGGCCGGCATCGCCCGGGTGCTGGCCACGTGCGCGTTCGTGGGCGGTCCCGACGTCGCGGGCTTCGAGGCCGAGTACGCCGAGTTCTCCGGCGTCGCGCACTGCGTGGGGGTGGCCAACGGCACCGACGCGGTGGAGTTGGCGCTGCGGGTGCTGGGCGTCGGCGCGGACGCGGGAGTGGTGATACCGGCGAACACGTTCGTGGCGACCGCCGAGGCGGCCGTTCGCGCGGGCGCGCGGCCGGTGTTCGCCGATGTGGACGACGAGTACCTGTTGCTGGACCCGCAGCGGGCCGCCGAGGCGCTGGGCGGCCCGGTCGAGGTCCGTGCGCTGCTGCCGGTGCACCTGAACGGGCAACTGGCCCCGATGGGCGCGCTGCGGGCGCTGGCGGACGCACGCGGGCAGGCCCTGGTGGAGGACGCCGCGCAGTGCCAGGGTGCGACCCAGGACGGCCGCGGGCCCGGCGCGTGGGGGCCCGACGCGATCGCGGCGACCAGCTTCTACCCGGGGAAGAATCTGGGCGCGTACGGCGATGGCGGCGCGGTGGTGACGAACAGCGAGGCGTACGCGCTCGCGCTGCGCGAGATGCGCGACCACGGCTCGTCGCGCAAGTACGTGCACACACGCCTTGGCTTCAACTCGCGCCTGGACACCATCCAGGCCGCGGTGTTGCGGGCCAAGCTGGGCCGGCTGGCGCAGTGGAACACGCGGCGGCGAGCGGTCGCGGCCCGCTACGACGCGCTGCTGGCCGGGGTCGAGGGGGTGCGGGTGCCGCGGACCGCGCCGGGCAACGAGCACGTGTGGCACCTGTACGCGGTCCGGGTGCCCGAGCGGGACAAGGTGCTCGCGCTGCTGAACGAGGCGGGGGTCGGCGCCGGCGTGCACTACCCGGTGCCGGTGCACCTACAGCCCGCGTTCGCCGAACTGGGCTACGCGCGCGGCGACTTCCCGGTCGCCGAGCGGGCCGCCGAGCAGATCCTGACGTTGCCGCTGTATCCGCAGCTCACCGTCGCACAGCAGGAGCGCGTCGTGGAGGTGCTCGCGGGAGCGCTGAGCCGGCTGTGAGGCCCGGGTCCGACGAACGGCCGGCGGGTGCGCCCGCGCCCGGCGCGATCCGCTATCTCGGCCACGCGGGCTTCACGGTCGCGCACGCGGGCGTCTCGCTGCTGATCGACCCGTGGTTCCATCCGGCCTTCCTCGGCGCGTGGTTCCCGTTCCCGGACAACCGCGAACTGCTGCCCGGGGTGCTCGCCGGCGGGCACGACCTGCTCTACCTCTCGCACCTGCACGAGGACCACTTCGACGAGCGGGTGCTGGACCGGCTCGACCGCGGCATCACCGTGGTGCTGCCCAGGTACCGGTCCAAGTCGATGGTCAAGCGGATGAGCGCGCTGGGCTTTCGCGAACAGGTGGTGCTGGGTCACCGGGAGTCGTTCACGCCCGCGCCCGGGCTGACCCTGACCATGTTGCTGGACACCAGCCACAAGGAGGACAGCGGCCTGCTCGTGGATCTGGCCGGCTTCCGCTTCCTGGACCTCAACGACTGCAACACCCCGCTGGGCGAACTACCGGGCGACATCGACCTGTTGTCCGCGCAGTACTCCGGTGCGATGTGGTACCCGAACGCGTACGCGTATCCGGAGGAGACCCAGCGCAAGAAGACCGCCGAGGTGCGCTCGGACCTGTTCGACACACTGGTGCGCAAGGTTCGGCTGACCGGGGCGCGCGCGTATCTGCCCTCGGCCGGTCCGCCGGTGTTCCTGGATCCCGAACTGGCCCGGTACAACGACCGGGAGGAGACGATCTTCCCGCTGTGGGACGCGTTCGCCGACGACTTCGCGGCGGCCTGTCCCGGCGTGCGGGTGATCGAGGCCGCGCCGGGCGACGACCTGAGCGCGCCGACCGGACCGGTGGCCCACTGGCGCACCGACGCGTACCTGAGCGCGTACCGGGACCGCCGCGAGGCCGAGTGGCGGGCGTACGGGGACCGCGCCTTCGAGCCGGTCACGGCGACCGAACTGGACGCCTATCTGGCCCGGTTGCAGAGCTGGAACAAGCGCTTCCTGGGCGACTGGCGCAAGGACGTGCGGCTGACCTCGGACGGCGGTTCGTGGTCGGTGCGGCTGGGTCGGATCGCGGGCGACATCGTGTTCGAGGAGGAACCGGTGGATCCCGCCTACACGATCGAGGTTCCGCAGCGGGCGCTGCGCGCGATCGTGGACGGCGCGGTCGGGTGGGAGGAGGCGCTGCTGTCGATGCGCCTGGGTCTGGCCCGCGACCCGGACGTGTTCGACCTGACCCTGATGAGCCTGCTGCGCTACGGCGAGCACCCGGCGCAGACCATGCAGATGGTCCGTGAGCGCGAATCGGCCGCGCACGGCGAGTCGATCGAGCGGTGCGGGGTGCGGATGCAGCGCTTCTGCCCGCACGCCGGCGAGGACCTGTCGCACGCGGACATCGAGGCCGGCGTGCTGGAGTGCCCGCGGCACCACTGGAAGTGGCGCCTGGACACGGGGGAGTGCGTGTCGGGCGGCACGGTGCCGCTGCGGGTCGAGCCGACCGGTCCGGATGCCCCGAGTCGGTGAGGGTCGCCGCCGCTCGCTCGAGACACACATTCGGGCCGCATGGGTTGACATAACGTCTCGCGCCTATCGGCAGTCGACCGGCTCGTCTTGTGTGCCGTCACCCTTGCGAGCGAACCCGCGCAACCCGTTCGGCCTATTTGTAATAGAAGATCATTGATCGCGGTATTGCATCCTTTGTATGTCGATAACGACGCGTTAGGCATTCGAAAGGAGAACGTTCTTCTCCGGAACGTCCTGGTTTCGTCACGAGCGTGTCATGGCGTGTCGAGTGTCGGTCGCGCGGCGGTCACAAGTGCTGCGGTGTGGCCGTCCGAGTCATTCGCGTCCCTCGGTCGGGACGGGGTGGCGCCCGTGATGTCTGGGAGGTTGTCCATGAGCACCTGGGGATGGGTCTGCCAGGAGAACGGTTGTTCGTCGAAGTCCGACGGCGCCCGTCAGCGATACCGGTCGAAGGACGCGGCACAGGTGGCGGCCAAGGCGCACACCAAGGCCACCGGGCACAAGACGAAGATCGTCGAGTACAGGTAGTCGGCGGGCGTCACCCGCCGGACGCGGATGACGGCACGAGCGGGAACAGGCCGGGCCGGGGGGGGGGGGGGGGGGGGGCGCCCCCCCCCCCCCCCCCCCCCCCCCGCCGCCGGGCCGCCCGGCCGCTCCCCGGTCCGACCTCCAGTGAGGGCCCCATGTTCCGATTCCTGGTGCAGCGACTGCTCGGCGCGGCGCTGATCCTCTTCGTCGTCTTCACCGTCACCTTCTTCCTGTTCTTCGCGATGCCGGACGACCCGGCCCGGCTGTCCTGCGGCAAGACCTGCACGCCCGAGACGCTCGCCCTGATCCGACGCGACCTGGGCCTGGACGAGTCGGTACCGATGCAGTACTGGCACTACATCGTCGGTGTCTTCGCCGGCCGCGACTTCGGCTCCTCGCACTGCTCCGCACCGTGCCTGGGCTACTCGTTCGTCAACCACGAGCCCGTGCTCGACACCCTGCTCGACCGCTTCCCCGCCACCCTGTCGCTGGCCCTGGGCGCCTCGGTGATCTTCCTCGGCGTCGGCATCATGATCGGCATGCTCGCGGCGCTGCGCCGCGGTACCTGGCTGGACAAGGCCACGATGGCGTTCTCGCTGATCGGCGCCTCGGTGACCATCCAGTTCCTCGGGGTGATCGCCCGCTACGTCCTGGTCGACCAACTGCGCTGGCTGCCCAAACCCGAGTACATCCCGCTCCTCGACGACCCCGGCGGATGGACGGGCGGGCTGCTGTTGCCCTGGCTGACGCTGGCCTGCGTACAGGCCGCGGTGTACGCACGACTGACCCGGGCGTCGATGATCGACGCACTCGGCGAGGACCACGTACGCACCGTGCGGGCGAAGGGATTGACCTCCCGTCAGGTCTACGCCAAACACGCGTGGCGGGGCGCGATCACCCCGGTGGTGACCGTCTACGGCATCGAACTCGGCATCCTGCTCGGCGGCGCGGTGGTCACCGAGACCACCTTCAACATCCCCGGCATCGGCAAACTCGCGGTGAACGCGGTCGCCAACTCCGATCTGCCGATGATCACCGGCGTGGTGCTGATCGCCGCCACCGCGATGGTGCTCGCCAATGTCGCGGTGGACGCCGTGTACGCCGTCATCGACCCCCGGGTGCGTGTGTGATGACCCCTCCCCTCCTCGCGGTCCGTGATCTGCGGGTGCGCTTCGCCACCGAGGGCGGCGTGGTCAAGGCCGTCGACGGCGTCTCCTTCGACGTCGAACGCGGCCGCACACTCGGCATCGTCGGCGAGTCCGGTTCCGGCAAG
This sequence comes from Embleya sp. NPDC050154, assembly GCF_044460165.1. Taxonomy (NCBI): domain Bacteria; kingdom Bacillati; phylum Actinomycetota; class Actinomycetes; order Kitasatosporales; family Streptomycetaceae; genus Embleya; species Embleya sp. NPDC050154. Next base: position 154,789 of record NZ_JBITJP010000019.1, on the reverse strand, counting down.
AGCGTCACCAACCTCACCCTGCTCGGTCTGCACAACCCCGCGCGCACCACCATCGAGGGCAGCGCGATCCTGGACGGGACGGAGCTGGTCGGCGCCCCCGAACGCGTCCTGCGGGACCTGCGCGGGCAACGCGTGTCGATGGTGTTCCAGGACCCGCTCACCGCCCTGTCGCCGTACTTCACGGTCGGCGCGCAGATCGTCGAGACCTACCGCCGGCACACCGGCGCCGGCCGACGCGAGGCCACGGCCCGCGCCGTCGACATGCTCGACCGGGTCGGCATTCCGCAACCCGCCCGCCGGGCCCGGGAGTTCCCGCACCAGTTCTCCGGCGGCATGCGCCAACGCGCGATGATCGCGATGGCGCTGGTGTGCGAACCCGACCTGCTGATCGCCGACGAACCCACCACCGCGCTCGACGTCACCGTGCAGGCCCAGATCCTGGACCTGCTCGCGGAGTTGCAGGAGCAGTTGGGCACCGCGATCATCCTGGTCACCCACGACCTCGGGGTGATCGCCGACGTCGCCGACGACGTGCTGGTGATGTACGCGGGCCGCGCGGTCGAGTTCGGCGCGGTCGGCGAGGTCCTGGACACGCCCCGGCATCCGTATACCCGAGGTCTGCTCGCCTCGGTCCCGCGTTTGTCCGACGCCCTGGACCGGCCGCTGCGACCGGTGCCGGGCTCGCCGCCCAGCCTGCTCGCGCCGCCGCCCGGCTGCGCCTTCCATCCGCGCTGCGCGCAGGTGATCGACAGCCCCGAGACACCGTGCCGCACGGTGCTCCCCCTGTTGGAGCGCGTGCACGCGGGACCCGGCGGCAGCGAGCACGCCGCCGCCTGCCATCTGGACGGGGCGCCGGGCACCGCCGCGCCGACGGACCTGCGAGGAGCCACCCCATGAAGACCGAGTCACTCGACGCGCCCGAGGCGCCGCTGCTCCGGGTGAGCGGACTGACCAAGCACTTCCCCACGGGCCGAAGCCTGCTGCGCCGTCGCACCGGGGCCGTGCGCGCTGTCGACGGCGTCGACCTGACCGTCGGCGCCGGGCAGAGCATCGGCCTGGTCGGCGAGTCCGGGTGCGGCAAGTCCACGACCGGGCGCCTGATCACCCGACTGCTGGAGCCGAGCGCGGGCACCATCGCCTACCGGGGCCGCGACATCACACACGCCTCGCGCCGCGAACTGGCGCCCATCCGCGCGCAGATCCAGATGATCTTCCAGGATCCGTACTCGTCCCTGAACCCGCGCCACACCATCGGCACCATCCTGCGCGCCCCGCTGGACGTCAACGACATCGATCCACCCGGCGGACGCGAGCGCCGGATCGGGGAACTCCTGGAGACGGTCGGCCTCAACCCCGAACACCGCAACCGTTTCCCGCACGAGTTCTCCGGCGGGCAGCGGCAACGCATCGGCATCGCCCGGGCGCTCGCCGCCGGGCCCAGCCTGATCGTGGCCGACGAACCGGTGTCCGCGCTGGACGTGTCCATCCAGGCACAGGTGATCAACCTGCTCGGGGATCTGCGGCGCGATCTGGGCATCGCGTTCGTGTTCATCGCGCACGACCTGGCCGTGGTCCGGCACTTCTGCGATCGGGTGATGGTGATGTACCTCGGGCGCGTCGTGGAGAGCGCCGACCGCGACTCGCTGTACGAACGGGCCCACCACCCGTACACCCACGCGCTGTTGTCCGCCGTGCCCGGCGCGACCGGCCCGGACGGCACCCGGCTCGAGCGCATCCGGCTGAGCGGGGACGTACCCAGCCCGATCGACCCGCCCTCGGGTTGCCGGTTCCGCACCCGCTGCCACAAGGCGCAGGACGTGTGCGCGACGACCGAACCGCCGCTGATCACGCTGGAGGGTCGACCCGGACACGAGGTGGCCTGCCACTTCCCGGAGCCGGTCAAGACGCAGCCCGTGCGGACGACCGGGCCCGTGCGGCGCCGGTCCGTGGATCGTGGGACCGTCGAAACCCTGGCGCCGGCGACAGCCGGGCAGTCGCCACCCACCGGAAAGGCCGCGCACCCGTGACCCGAAGAGCCCCCGCCGACTTACCCCGCACCCTGCCGCTCCCGCGCCGATAACGACTCGGAGCAACACCGGGTCCATCCAAGCCTGCCGCCGCGGAGGGAGGCCGCGCCGCGTGACCGGAAGGCTCGGCCGGGGGCCTACGGCCGTGGCTCCATGGGGCCGGGGACGCGGGCCTCCACCGAGACGTCGGGCACGTTCCGCGCTTCGCGCACGGTGGCGGTGGAGCCGTGGACGGCACCCGTGAGGGTGGTGAAGTCCTTGGCCAGACCGGGCAGGGTCAGGAGCCGGCGGGGGGTGTGCCGCAACAGGCCCGCCAGCACCTTGTAGCGCAGGCTCGGCACGCAGACGACCGGCGGGCGGCGTCGGTGAATGGCCCGCACCGCCCGCTCCGCGACGTACGGCGACGCGAGCGTGAGCGAAGAAGGCGGCGCGGCGATGCCGGCACCGAGGTGGAACCGGGAGGCGGTGTAGCCGAGTACGAGCGCGGTCAACGCCACCGGTGACGTGCGCACGCGCCGGGAGTAGGCGAACGACTCGGTCATCACCAGTTCGTACGCCTTCGTCGCGCCGTACGCCGTGCCCTGCCAGACCGGGGCGAGAGCGGACACCGAGGACACCGTCAGGATGCGGCCGTTGCCCCGCCGGAGCATCTCCGGCAGCGCGGCGTGGACGAGCCGCGACGGGGCGACCACGTTGAGGTCGAGCAGGCGCCGCTCGTCCGCCCAGGCCGTACGTTCGAACGAAGTGCCCAGACTCGCACCGGCGTTGTTGACCAGGATGTCGACGTCACGCGCCGCGGCGGCCACCCGTTCGAGGTCGTCCTCGACGGTCAGGTCGGCGGGCAGCGCGCGCACCGACACGTCGTGCTCCTTCTCCAACTCGACCGCGAGAGCGTCCAGCGATTCGGCGCCGCGGGCGACCAGCACCAGATCGTGGCCGCGGGCGGCGAGAGCGCGCGCGAGGTCGGCACCGATGCCGTGACTGGCGCCGGTGACCAGGGCCGTGGACATCGCTGCCCTACTTTCTCTCCGAGGGTTTTCGTTCCGAGGTGTCCGGGATCGTTAACCGAACGGGCCCCGGAAAGGTCACGCGCCGCCGCCGCGGCCCCGGTCCGGGCACGTGCGGCTGCGTACTTGCGGGTGAACATCAACGCGTCGTCCGGCCCTGTTCCCAGTGCATCACCCCAGGTGGAGGGCGGTTCCGGGGCCATGGGAGACGCGTGGCGGGAATTTTGCCCGAGCCTTCGCCACCGATACACAAGGTGCTCGATCGCATACCCGATCGGTGCCGTACGAGCACGCGCCGCCGGGTGTGCGCGGTCCCACCGAGCAGGAAGGCATTCCCCGTGTACGCGATGCTGTGTGAGTTGCTGGTCGAGGAGTTCGGCATCGACGCCGGGGATGTCGTTCCGGAAGCGACCTTCAGCGCGCTGGAGTTGGACTCGTTGTCGATGGCGGAGCTGGCCGTCATCATCGCGGACCAGACGGGCAAGGACTTCAGCAGGCTCGGCGAATTGGGCAAGGACACCACGCTGGCCCAGGCCGTCGCCGCGTTCGAGGCCGCCCCACAGGCCGAACCGTTCGTCCGGACCGCCCCGCCCTCCGCCACCGCACCCGCCGCCACCGAACCCACCTCCGAGGCGCCCGCCGCCGCCGAGTCGGCCTCGCCCCCCGTCCCGGCCCCGGCACAGCCTCCGGCCCCTGTCGCGTCCCCGGCGAGCTGAGATGACCTCCTCCGAGGTTGCGGTCACCGGCCTGGGCCTGGTGACCGCCGGCGGGATCGGAGTCGAAGCCACCTGGCGGACCCTGTGCGCGGGGCTGTCCACCGCTCGCCGCGACCCGGGGCTGGCCGGTCTGCCCGTGGACATCTCCTGCAGGGTGCCCGGCTTCGCCCCGGACGCCATCCTCGGCCGGAGACTGGCCCGGCGGATGGACCGCAGCGCGCAGATGACCGTCGTCGCCGCCCGGGAGGCCCTGGCCGACGCCGCGCTGGATCCCGGGACCTGGGACCCCACCCGCGTCGGCGTCGTCATCGGCGCGGGCGGACCGTCCATGGAATCCCTGCTGACCTGCATGGAGAGGCTGCTCACGGACCGGGTCACCGCCATCTCCCCGGCCGGTCTGCCCCGCTCGCTGCCCAACACCGCGGCCACCGAGGTCGGCCTCGACCTCGGCGCCCAGGGCACCAACTTCGCGCCCGCCGCCGGCTGCGCCTCCGGCGCGACGGCACTGGGCGTCGCCCGCGACCTGCTACGCGCGGGCACCCTGGACATCGTCTTCGCCGGCGGTGTCGACATCATGTGCAACCCACTCACCGCGGCCGGCTTCGCCCAGTTGGGCGCCCTGTCCACGCACCCCGGCGACCCGGCGCACGCCTGCCGGCCGTTCGACGCCGAACGGGACGGATTCGTCCTGGGCGAGGGCGTGGGCGTCGTGGTGCTGGAGCGCCCGGAGCACGCACGCGCCCGCCGCGCCCGGGTGCGATCCCTGCTGTCCGGCTACGGCGCCGCGAACGACGCCCACCACCTCACCGCGCCGCACCCCGACGGCCGCGGCGCGCGACTGGCCACCCTCGCGGCCCTGGCCGACGCCGGTTGGAATCCGGCCGACGTCGACCACGTCAACACGCACGGCACCGGCACACGGCTCAACGACGCCGCCGAGGCGCGTTTCCTTGCGGCCACCTTCGACCGCTGCCCACCGATCACCGCCGTCAAGAGCGTGCTGGGCCACACCGGCGGCGCGGGTGGCGCAATCGAGGCGATCGTGACCGTCCTGACCCTCGAACACGGGAGCATTCCACCCACCGCCAACCACCACCGCACCGATCCGGACCTGGATCCGGACCTGGACGTGGTCGCCAAGACCCCGCGCCGCCCCGCCCGCTTGAACACCGCGATCTCCACGTCGGTCGCGTTCGGCGGGCAGAACGCCGTCCTCGCCTTCCGCACAGCAACGTCAGGAGCTCCTTCATGACCACCGTAACCCGGGCGGAATCGACATCGGCGCCATCCGCCGCCCCGGCCCCGGGTCGACGGCTCGACGAGTTGGACTGGTGGCGTTCGTGCACGGTCCGGGTCATCGACCCGGCTCCCGAACTGTCCGACGTGACACGCTCGTTCCTGCACGACCTGGCGGCGGCGTTCGATCGCGGCGGGCACCGGGTGATCCCGCCGGGCGAGAACGAGACCAGGTTCGACGTGGTCCTGGTGGGCGTGTCCGTACCCGACGGCCCCGAGCCGCTGGCCGACCGGATCGTGGAGGAACAGACCCCGCTGATGCTCAAGCTCCGCAAGGAGCAGGGCCGGCAGGGCACGGTCGGGCGGCTGGTGGCGGTGGCGGAAGTGCCCGAGCGGCTGAGCGAGATGTCGCACCCCGAGGTGGTGCGCGCCGCGCGGATCCTGATGGCCAGGGTGGGTGTGTTCACCGTCGTGTTCATCACGCCCGGCACGGTGCCCGGTGAGGTCGCCGAGGCGACGCTGTGCACGATGGAGGGCGGACACCCCACCGAGACCGAGAAGGTCGCCCAGGGCATCTGCGACCGGCTGGTCTCCGCGGCCTGCGCGCACGAGGTGGCCGGCCGGCACGACGTGGTGCCCGACGCCATCACCGCCGACGCGTGGGCCGCGGCCCACGCGCCGCGGAGCCTGGCCGTGGCCGGGACGCGGATGGGGGACCTCGGGCTGTTGCCGGCCCCACACGCGATGCGCGACTTCGTGTCGCCCCGGTTGAGCCGCACCTACGCGATGTACCTCAATCTGCAGGGATTCAGCGAGGGCATGCTCTTCGCGTTCGATCCCGACCTGAACGCGCTCGTGGTCACCGCGTCCGGACGCTGGGGTGTGGACAAGCGGGACCTCTCCGACACCGACCTCGTGGCCGTCGACTACCGGCTGAACCGGGGCCGGTTGCGGGTTCTGGCCCCCGAGGGTGCGCGGCCGATGGCGCCGTCGGTGGAGGCGTGGGAGGTGTGCGCGCTGTTCGAGGCGGCGCCCACCGTACGGGTCGGCAGGAACGCGGCGGGGCATTGGCAGTGGGACCCCGACGGTACCCACGAGGTACCGGCCATCCGGGCGGGCCTGCACGCGCACGTCGGTGTCTCGTACGCCGACCCGGCCCTGATCGAGACCATCCCGCCGGACCGGGAGCACTATCCGTACGGCTTCGGCTGCGGGACGGACCTGATGATCGACGTCGCCCGCTCCACGCTGGCCGCCTCGCGGGCCCTGCACGACCCCGCGGACACCCGCCACTACGTGCGCTGGCCGATGCTCTACCACGGCGAGATGGCCCTGGAACTGTGGGGACCCGAGCAGCCCGACGAGCCGCTGCGCGGCCTCTTGGACCTCTTCGACCCGAACGGCCTGGGGGCTGTGCGCTTCCACCCGGACCACATCGACCAGCCCTGCTGACCATCCGGCGGCGGTGACGCGGACGGTGTGGTGACTGCCGCCCACGGAACCCCGGCGAACGGGGCGGGTGTTCCGCCGGCGGGCAGGACGGGCGCGATTGCCGTCCTGCCCGCGGCGTGCCGACTCCCGGAATCGGCCGCGACGGTCGCTCGGGCGACCGGCGCGTTGGTGCGACGCTTGCGCGCGAACAGCGGCGATAAACGGAAGTGCCCGCGGGTGTCGGCCCGCGGGCACATCGAGGCGGCGAATCCCCCGGGCGTTTCGGGGCGGGGTCGATTCCGACCTCGGCCGGGGGTGTCGCCGTAGGACCGCAGGAGTGTGGTCAGGGTCGCGGTGAACCGTTCGAGGTCGTCGGAACCGAGCGCTTCGAGCTGCCGTGCCTACCTCGGCGCGCGTCGCAGGCGCGTCGGGGCTATGTCGGGTCGCCGTGCGGCGCCTGATCCCGCGCCGGGAGCAGGGCGATACCCGACCTGAAGCGCATGGCGCCCGGTAGGTCCAGATTGCAGTGGCGACTGGCGACGACTCTTTCCTGCATCGCCAACGTGCCGGTGGTCGTGCAGGTGCCACAGCGCAGCGACGTCAGGTGGGCTTGGCGGACGACCGCCAGCATCCCCTCGACGTCGAAGGCGACAGTGAGGCCGATCTCCAGGGTGCCGACCCGGACACCGTCGACCCTCAGGTCGACGCAGGGGCGATGGGTGGACGTGACCTGATGGGTTGCCAGAGCGACGACCTCCTCGGTGTCCGGGGCGGCACGGGTGCGTCGCGCGGCCTCGACCATCGCGCCGTGCTTGGCCCATCCGGCGGCCACGAGGTCGAGGAGATCCAGGCTCAGGAAGCCGTTGACCACCGAGGCGACCTCACGCTCGACGGTCCGGCTCGCGTTGTCCGTGAGACCTTGGGCTCCGCGCTCGAGGATCGTGGCGACCTCGTGTTCGCGAGCCGCGTCGACGAGCGTTTCCGTGGCGGCTTCGACGTCGTCGCCGAACAACAGTTCGCGCACGGACGTGGGATGCGGCACGGCGTCGGTCATGGGTCCACCTCCTTGATGGTCTGTTCACCGGGGTCCGAACGAGGTTCGAGCCGTACCGTCCGGCTCGCTCCGCGCGTGTCCCTGACGTCCTGCACCCCATCCGACGCGAAACCCGGTCGCAGCACCGCACGGACGTGTCGACGGGTCCATCGCGGTCCCCGCCGTTGGTGGGAGAAGCCCAAGTAGCCCGCGAGCGCGGCCACCAGGAGACCGCCAATCACCACCGCCCCGATCACCCAGCCCGAGCCCGAGCTCGAGCCGGCTCCGGTGCCGGGCACCGCAGACGACGACGGAGAGCGGGTTGCGGTCGGCTGCCGAGAAGAACCCGGTCCGGTGCCCGTGGTGACTTCGAAGGAGGCGGAGGCGTCCGCTTCCGCACATCGCGCCGAAACCTGGTGGCTCCCCTTCGACGCGCCCTTGGGGACCACGAACCGGACGCTGAAACTGCCCCCGTTCGGGGTAACCGGCGCATCGAGGGAGGCGACGCCGGCACCGTCCCAACGAATGTCGATCCGGGATCCGGGACGGCACGCGGAGAAGGCCGAACCGGAGATCGCCACCGTCATGCCGGCACTGCCCCTCACGGGGGCCAGGACCAGAGCGGGGCGGGATCGAGGATCAGGCGCAGGCGTCGTCCCCGGGGAGGGAGGCCGCTTGCTCTGGGAGGGTGGTGGAGCCGTCGTTCCCCGAGGGCGAGGGGGCGGGGTCGGAACCACGGGGGAGGGACCGTCCGGTGGATAGGTGACCGGTGGCGGTTTCGGTGGTGGGGGAGGCTCCGGTGCCAGAGGTGGCGGCGGTGGCGGAGGCGGAGGCGGAGGCGGCGGAGGCGGAGGCGGCGGAGGCGGAGGCGGCGGGGGTGGCGGTGCAACCTGGGTGTGCGCGATGCCCATCGGCGCCATGACGCCGGCTCCGACGCAGAGCAGCGCACCCAGCAACCCCGAGACCGCGATCAGTCGCCGGCTCCGCCCGGGCGCCGGGCGCCGGGTGGGACCCTCGGACTCTTCCACCGCTGATCCTTCCGCGTATCCCCGACCGGAGAGCAGGCTCGCGACTCGATCGGAGCCGTGGCGAAGCGCGTTCCGGCGCGCACGACGCACCGGAATGACTCCCGTTCAGGCAAACATGGGACCGCGGGCATCGCATCCGGATGGGCCGGCGACACACCGGACGTGGACCGCGCAAAAGAGTGGACCATCGGTCATGCCGCTTGGCGGCACCCGACAGGTTCGGCCGGATCGCGGTGGCGCGAGAACCGCTCCTGGGCTGTCCGTCGTGACCGGGTACGGCCGCGGGGTGATGTCCGGGGCGTCCTCGACGGCCGCCCGGCCGCTCGGCCCCTGATCCGGGGCCGAGCGCGCTCCACCTCCTTGGATCAGCGGTGGATGAACGAAGGCGGGCGCTTTTCGGTGAAGGCCGCCATGCCCTCCTTCTGGTCGGCGGTGGCGAACGTGGCGTGGAAGAGGCGGCGTTCGAAGCGCACACCCTCGGCCAGAGTGGTCTCGAAGGCGCGGTTGACGCTCTCCTTGGCCATCATCGCGATCGGCGCGGACATGCCCGCGATGATCTCGGCGGTGGCCAGGGCCTCGGTGAGCAGGTCGGCGGCTGGCACGACCCGCGAGACCAGGCCGGCGCGTTCGGCCTCCTCGGCGTTCATGGTGCGGCCCGTCAGACACAGGTCCATGGCCTTGGCCTTGCCGACCGCCCGGGTCAGGCGTTGCGAGCCGCCGATGCCGGGGATGACACCGAGCTTGATCTCCGGCTGGCCGAACACGGCGGTGTCGGCGGCGAGGAGGATGTCGCACAGCATGGCGAGTTCGCATCCGCCGCCGAGCGCGTAGCCGGAAACCGCGGCGATGGTGGGCTTGCGGACCTCGCCGAGTCGGTCCCACGCGGAGAACCAGTCGGCGAGATAGACGTCCATGTAGTCGTTGGGCTGCATCTCCTTGATGTCGGCGCCGGCGGCGAACGCCTTGGCGGACCCGGTGATCACCAGACAGCCGATGTCGGAATCGCGGTCGAGCGTGGTCGCGGCGTCGACGACCTCGGCCATCACCTGGAGGTTCAGGGCGTTCAGGGCCTTCGGGCGGTTGAGGGTGATCACCGCGGTGCGGTCGTGCCGCTCCAGCAGGATGGTCTCGTAGTCGCTCATGTGGTGCGGTTTCCTTCGTTCGCGCCGGTGTCGGCGTGGTCTCTGATGGAGTGGATGACGGCGGAGAAGTCGCGCTCGGCGCCGCCGTTCTCGGCGAACGCCGTGTACACCTCGGCCGCGTGCAGCCCGAGCTCGGCGGACACCCCGCCGGCCCGGATCGCGTTCGCCGCCAGCCGCAGATCCTTGGCCATCAGGGCCGCGGCGAACCCGGGCCGGTAATCGTGGTCGGCCGGGCTGCCCGGAACCGGCCCGGGCACCGGGCAGTTCGTGGTCAGCGCCCAGCACTGACCGGACGCCGCGGAGGCCACGTCGAACAACGCCTGGTGGGAGAGCCCGAGTTGCTCGCCCAGCACGAACGCCTCGCTGACCGCGATCATCGTGACGCCCAGGATCAGGTTGTTGCAGATCTTCGCCGCCTGCCCGGCGCCGGGAGGGCCGCAGTGCACGACGCGGCGGCCCATCGCGGTCAACACCGGCTCGACCGCGGCGAAGTCCTCGTCGGCGGCGCCGACCATGAAGGTGAGCGTTCCGGCGACCGCGCCGACCACCCCACCGGACACCGGCGCGTCCAGCGACCGGCGTCCGGAGGCGCCCACCGCCTCGTGCGCGGCGTGTGCGTCCGCGACGTCGATGGTGGAGCAGTCGACGAACACCGCACCGGCGGGCGCCGCCGCCAACAAGCCGGCGGAACCCCGGTAGCAGGCCAACACGTGCGGCCCGCTCGGCAACATCGTGATCACCACATCCGCGTCCGCGACGGCCTCGGCGGGGGAGGCCGCGATGCGCACACCGCTCTCCCGCGCGCGCTCCAGCGCCTCCGGGACCAGGTCGTACCCGGTGACCCGGTGTCCGGCGGCGACCAGGTTGGCGGCCATGGGGCCGCCCATGTTGCCCAATCCCACGAATGCGATCGCGGTGCTCATCGGCAGGCCTCCTCGGTCGAGGGCGAGATCGCCAGGCCCAACTCGCGTGCGCCCAGCGGTTCGAAGAATGCGGCGACCTGCTCGGGCCGTACGGCTTCGAGCGTGTCGGGGGACCAGCGCGGCGCGCGATCCTTGTCGATCACCTGGGCACGGATGCCCTCGGCCAGGTCGGGCGTGCCCAGCGCCACCGTCGAGACCCGGTACTCCTGATCCAACACGGCCTCCAGGGAAGCGAGTTCGCGAGCCCGCCGGAGGCTCGCCAGGGTGACCTTGAGCGCGGTGGGCGACTTGGCCCGGATGTGCTCGGCGGCCTGCTTCGCAGCCTGCTCCCCATCGGCCTCGAGGCGTTCGAGGATCTCCTCGACGCTGTCGCTCGCATAGCACGCGTCGATCCACCCACGCCGCTCGACGAGTTCACCGCCCGGCGCCGGCTCGGCGAACCGCGCCACGACCTCGCCGCTGTCGCGGCCGGCCAGCGCCTCCAGGGCCGCGTCGAGCCGGTGCGAGGGGATGAAGTGGTCGGCGAGCCCGCAGGCGATCGCGTCGCCGGGGCCGATCGCCGAACCGGTGAGCGCCAGATGGGTGCCGCACTCGCCCGGCGCGCGGGCGAGCAGGTGGGTGCCGCCGACGTCGGGGACGAACCCGATGCCGGTCTCGGGCATGGCGATCGTCGAGCGTTCGGTGACGATCCGCAGGCCGCCGTGCGCGGACACACCGACACCGCCACCCATCACGATGCCGTCCATGACCGCGACATAGGTCTTGGGATAGCGGGCGATGTGGGCGTTGAGCCGGTACTCGTCGCGCCAGAAGTCCAGACTGCCGGTGCCGCCGCCGACGGCGTCGGCGTGGATGGCCCGGATGTCGCCACCCGCGCACAGCCCACGCTCGCCCGCGCCGGTGATCACCACCAGTCGCACGTCCTCGTCGTGCTCCCACGCGGTGAGCGCGGCGTCGATCCCGCGAACCATGGCGTGGGTGAGGGCGTTGAGCGCCCGGGGCCGGTTGAGCACGATCCGGCCGAGGCCCGCCTGACGGCGGGTCAGTACCGTCTCCTGCTCCGTCGTGGAGGTCATCGGGTCGCTCCGATCAGTCCGCGCGCGACGATCACGCGCATGATCTCGTTGGTTCCTTCGAGGATGCGGTGCACCCGCAGGTCGCGGACGATCTTCTCGATGCCGTAGTCCGCGAGGTAGCCGTAGCCGCCGTGCAGTTGCAGCGCGCGGTCGGCCACCGAGAAGGCGGTGTCGGTGGCGAACCGCTTGGCCATCGCGCACAGTTGCGGCGCGGCAGGATCGCCCTGGTCCAGGCAGGACGCCGCGTGCCGGACCAGCGTGCGCGCGGCCTCCAACTCAGTTGCCATGTCAGCGAGTTCGAAACGCAACGCCTGGGCGTCGATCAGCTTGGCGCCGAATGCCTCCCGATCGGTGAGGTGAGCCACGGCGGCGTCGAGGGCCGCCCCCGCGCCGCCCAGCGAGCAGGCGGCGATACCGATCCGGCCGCCGTTGAGGCCGCCCATCGCCATCCGGAAGCCGTCGCCCTCGGCGCCCAGCCGGTGGGAGACCGGCACACGCACGCCGTCCAGGACCACCTGGCGGGTGGGCTGGGCGTTCCAGCCCATCTTCAGCTCGTTCGCGCCGAAGGACAGCCCGGGTGAGTCGGCTTCCACGACGAACGCGGAGATCCCGTCGGCGCCGTCCCCGCCGGTCCGCGCCATCACCGCGTACACCGCCGAGGACCCGGCGCCGGAGATGAACTGTTTCACCCCGTGCAGGACATAGTGGTCCCCGTCGCGCACCGCGCGCGTGCGCAGTGCGGCGGCGTCGGACCCCGCGCCCGGTTCGGTCAGGCAGTAGCTGGCCAGACCGCGCATCGCGCACAGGTCCGGGAGCCACCTGTGGCGCTGCTCGGGGTTGCCGTGGCGGTCGATCATCCAGGCGACCATGTTGTGGATGGAGTAGTAGGCGGCGATGCTCGGGCAACCGCCGGCCAACGCCTCGTAGATCAGTGCGGCGTCCAGTCGGCTCAGACCCGAACCGCCCACGTCCTCACGGACGTTGATGCCGCCGAGACCGAGGTCGGCGCCCTTGCGCAGGACATCGACGGGGAAGTGCTTGGTGCGGTCCCACTCGATCGCGTGCGGGGCAAGGTGCTCGCGGGCGAAGTCCCGCGTCGTCTCGACGATCGCGAGCTGATCCTCGGTGAGGGTGCTCATCGGGTCAGCCCATCGTGGGGATGGTGAAACTCGCGGCCTCGCGTGCACCGGAGAACCAACGCGAGGTGATCGTCTTGGTCCGGGTGTAGAAGCGGATCGAGTCGGGTCCGTGCTGGTTGAGGTCGCCGAATCCGGACCGCTTCCACCCGCCGAACGTGTGGTAGGCCACCGGTACCGGGATCGGCACATTGACGCCGACCATGCCGGTGTTCACCCGGCGACCGAAGTCGCGGGCGGTGTCGCCGTCGCGGGTGAAGATCGCCACGCCGTTGCCGTACTCGTGCTCGCTCGCCAGTCGCAGCGCGTCCTCGTAGTCGGCCGCGCGCAGCACCGACAGGACCGGACCGAAGATCTCCTCGCGGTACACCCGCATCGAGGGCGTGACGTGATCGAACAGCGACGCGCCGACGAAGTAGCCGTCCTCGTGGCCGGGGACGCGCACGTCACGGCCGTCGACGAGCAGCTTCGCGCCCTCGCGCACGCCGATGTCCAGGTAGTCGTGCACCCGAGCGAGCGCGTCCCGACCCACCAACGGGCCGAAGTCGGCGTCGCGATCGTGGGAGGGGCCCACCCGCAGCGTGGCGATGCGCTCGACGAGCTTGGCCACCAGCGCGTCCGCGGTCTCCGCGCCGACCGGAACCGCGACGGAGATCGCCATGCAGCGCTCGCCCGCGGAGCCGTATCCGGCGCCGATCAGGGCCTCGACGACCTGGTCGAGGTCCGCGTCCGGCATCACGATCAGATGATTCTTGGCGCCGCCGAAGCACTGGGCGCGCTTGCCGCGCGCGGTGGCCGAGGTGTACACGTACTCGGCGATCGCGGTCGAGCCGACAAAGCCCAGCGCCTGGACGCGCGGGTCCTCCAGCAGTGTGTCGACGGACTCCTTGCCGCCGTTGACCACGTTCAGCACACCCGGCGGCAGTCCCGCCTCGAGGAAGAGCTCGGCCAGGCGCAGCGGTACCGAGGGGTCGCGTTCGGACGGCTTGAGGACGAACGCGTTGCCGCACGCGATGGCCGGGGCGATCTTCCACAGCGGGATCATCGCCGGGAAGTTGAACGGGGTGATGCCGGCGACCACACCGAGCGGCTGGCGCAGCGAGTGCACGTCGATGCCGGTACCCGCGTTGTCGGTGAACTCGCCCTTGAGCAGGTGCGGGATGCCGACGGCGAACTCCACAACCTCCAGGCCGCGTTGCAGGTCACCGTGGGCGTCGGCGATAGTCTTGCCGTGCTCGGCCGACAACAGCTCGGCGAGCGAATCGCGTTCGGGCTCGACCAGTTGCAGGAATCGGGAGAGCACCCGGGCGCGCTTTTGCGGGTTCCAGGCGGCCCACGCCGGTTGTGCCTGCTCGGCGTCGGCGATCGCCGCCAGCGTGTCGGCGCGGTCGGCCAGCGGGACGCGCGCCTGCACGCGTCCGGTGTTGGGGTCGTACACGTCGCCGAACGCGCCGGACGCGCCTTGGACGTGCTTGCCGCCGATGAAGTGGGAAAGCTCGCGGACCATGAACGACCTGTCTCTCGTCAGGTGCGATCCGGAGGCGGGGCAATGACCCGACCACGGCAACCGCCGCTTCGGGGAGCGGGGTTGCCGAGGTCGGGTGGCACGTGAGGGTGGTCAGGCGAGCCCGACGACCTCGACGTTCGCAAGATCGTCCGGGGCGAGTGCGCAGACCGGCGTCATGCGTGTTTGCTCCATCCTCGTGGACAACACGGATATACCCGCGGCCGGTATCCTGACTTCCGGATCGACACACGCCGCCCGCCTTCCCGGCTTTCGCCAGTGGCGTGGTGCCTCGGCAGCGCACTCCCCGGTCACAGTGGCGGGACCGTGCCGGATTCACACCGACTTCCCTGCACCGCGGACCTTGTAGTTCAAGACGATATAGTCGGACGTCCTAGTAAGTCCAGCGCCGATCGAGCTTGATCGCGTGCGGGAGCGACGTGACGAGGTGGCGGTCCGGGCATCGCGAGGACGTCACCGCCGGAACGGGGGCGGCGGGTGCACGCGTGCGCACGTTCGACGTGTGGTGCCGGTGCCTTGCCGTGCCGGAGGGGGATCTGCGCCCGCCTGCGCGGCTATCGGATGTGCTTCGGCTCCGTGACGGCCGTGGTGGGTTCGAGCCGCACCGCCGCGGCGGCGCACGCCTCGACTCGGGCGCGGGCAAGTCCGATGGCCGGGTGGGCGTACGCCAGACGCTCCGCGTTCGCCAGTGCGGCGCGGGCGGCGTCCGGGTCGCCCGCGGCGGCCGAACAGATCGCAAGCAGACATTCGCACTCGGCGCCCATCCAGCGACTCCGTTGCCGTGCGGCGCGCCGACGCCATCGGCGAGCCCGCGCCGCCGCCCGCTCCACGCGCCCCTCGTACAGGTCCAAGGCGAACTCGGCCACGCAGCCCTTGCGGCGATGGGCCCGCCCGGAACCCGCCACGGCGGGGCGCAGTGTGGGCAACATCGCGGCCGCGTCCGCCGAACCCTGGACCAGCAGCATCGCGGAGAAGTCGGTGTGCGCGTGCGACATCATGCGGCCGAGCGCGTCGTCGCGAGGATGCGCCGCCGACCACCGGCGCACGACCTCCGCCCCCGCCGGGCCGTGTCCTCGCGCGAAGAGCACCATGCACTGGGACACGGCCCCGAGCGCCTGACCCACAGGCGTGTCGGGAAAGCCCTTGCTGTGCTCGTGCGCCCCCTCGACGTCACCACGACGCAGCGCGCGGATCACCTGCGCGTTCCGCTTCAGCGCGACCCGGTCCGCCTTGGAAGGCAACAGCGGCAACCCCACACCGGCTCGTTGGTGCATTCCCAGCCCCAGGAAGGCCAGGTAGCCCAAGAGCAGCCCCGCGACGATCCCCGAGGGACCTCGGACCAGCAGAAACGGGACCGCGAAGGAGGCCGCGAGGGATAGCGGCAAAATCACCCGAACAAGTATGCGCACGACGAGAGTATGGGGGTCACCGGGCGCGGACGACATGCGGTGCCGATGGTTTCCGGCAGACCTGTCCGCACGGACCGCCGCCCCATGGGGTGTCGCATACCGATGCAAGTACTGATGCGTGACTGATTCCGAGGCGCTCGATCGTCCGTAACGTCTTGACCTGCGGAAAGCAGGACTGGAACCGCGCAGGACAGAGCACTGGAACCCGTCGGGCACGCCCGGCGGAGCGACCCGGAAAGGACGGACGCCATGAGCGCCGCCATCGACTACACCGCCACCGTCGAGAACTACCTGGCCGGCTGGAACGAGCCGGACGCGGACAAGCGCCGCGCGCTGGTGGCGTCCGCGTTCACCGAGGACGCCACGTATACCGACCCGCTGGGTGCCGTGGTCGGGCATGACGGGATCACCGGCCTCATCGGCGTGGTCCAGGGCCAATTCGCCGGGCTGGTGTTCACCCTCGGCGGCCCGGTGGACGGGCACCACGACGTCGTCCGGTTCCAGTGGCACCTCGGCCCCGAGGGCGCAGAGGCGCCGGTCGTCGGGTTCGACATCGCGGTCCTGGATGCGACGGGCCGGATCAAGGCCGTACACGGCTTTCTCGACAAGGTCCCCGCCGGTCTGTGACGCACGGGCCGCCGCGGCCCGGACCGATCGACGCGCGCCCGCATACCGCGGTCCGGGCGGCGCCCTTCCCTTCCCGGATCCGCGTCCCCCGAGGAACCCGAACGCACCTGTCGGACCGGCTGCCCGTCGCCCGGCAGCGACCCCGACGCAATGCCCCCACCGCTCGTGGAATCGACCCCCCGAAGGAGTAGCCATGCCCGCCTACATCATCGCCAACCTGCAGGACGCCGCCCCGCACCCCGAGATCGCCGACTACATCGAACAACTCCCCGGCACCTTCCGGCCCTACGGCGGCCGTTACCTCGTGCACGTCACGTCCCACGAGGTACTGGAGGGCAGTTGGGCCGGGAGCGTCGTGATGATCGGCTTCCCCGGGGTCGCCGAGGCGCGGGCCTGGTGGGACTCGCCCGCGTACCGCGGGATCGCGCCACTGCGCTCGCGGCACATCAAGGGCGACATCATCCTGATCGAGGGCGTGCCGGAGGGGTACGACCCGAGCGGCGCCGTGCAGGCCCTGCGCGAGGCCCTGCGCGCCGAGTAGCGCTCGGGTTCGGCTGGTGGTCAGCCCGTGCCCAGAGCGTCCGCCGCCCTGGTCAGGTCCGCGGCGATGTGGTCCCAGTCGGGTCCGTGCAGCCACAGGTTCTCGGCGGCCTCGCGCATCAGCGCCGGCTCGTCCGGGCGTTGCAGGAGCACGAGCCGGTAGGACAGGTTGCGGATCCAGACCGGCAGGCGGCCGTCGACCAGGTGCGGGGACAACTCGCGCAGCATGGCGAGGATCGAATCCGCGTCGGCGAAGGTCAACTCCTCGACGAAGTAGGACTCGCGGTGTTCGAGGTCGCACGGCGGCGTGGGTCGGTACTCGTCGCCGTAGAGGCAGCGTGCGTGCTCCGTCAGGCTGCTGTGCATGTCCCGGAGCCTACGACACCACGACAACCCTCGTGGTCCGATCGCGCCCCTCTCGATTTGATAGGCAAGTGGATACTTGCCTATGGTGGTGGGCATGACGGAGGACGTCTTCAAGGCCCTGGCCGACCCCACCCGTCGGCGCATCCTCGACGAGCTGGTGGAACGGGACGGCCAGACCCTGTTCGAGATCTGCAGCCGGTTGGTGACCAAGCACGGTCTCGCCTTGTCCCGCCAGGCGGTCAGCCAGCACCTGGCCGTCCTCGAATCCGCGGGTCTTGTGCTTTCGCGGCGTCAGGGCCGCTACAAGTTCCACGAGCTGACCACCGAGCCCCTTGAGCGCATCGTGACCCGTTGGCTCAAGCCCGACGCATCCGGGAGCACGCCATGAGGATTCACCTTTCCAGCGTCTTCGTCGACGATCAGGAGAAGGCCCTGCGCTTCTATACGGACGTGCTGGGCTTCGTGAAGAAGGCCGAGGTCCCCCTCGGCGAGGTCCGGTGGTTGACCGTGGTCTCGCCGGAGGATCCCGACGGGACCGAACTGCTGCTGGAGCCGGACGGCCATCCCGCGGTCAAGCCGTACAAGTCGGCGCTGGTCGAGGACGGCATCCCGGCCGCGTCCTTCGCCGTGGCGGACGTGGACGCGGAGTTCCACCGGCTGAACGAACTCGGCGTGCGGTTCACCCAGAACCCGCTGAAGATGGGCCCGGTCACCACCGCGGTCTTCGACGACACCTGCGGCAACCTGATCCAGATCGTGCACAGCGCGTAGGAACCCCACGCAGGCACGGCCCCACCCACGCGCCCGCGCCGACCCGCCCGAACCACGCCGCTCGCGGCGTCGAGCGGCGAGGGCGCGATGAATCGGTGGAAGTACGAGTCGATCCGGTCCGGCTTCTCGGCTTTCGCCATCGGATTTGGGGCTACCGATCAACGCGCGCACGTTTTCGGGCGTCAGGCGCCGGTAGCGGTACTCGGTCGTGTCCGTGACCATCCTTCTCTTCTTGGGGAGGCTCGGTGGTTCTCAACTCGCCGCCGCGCGTCCTTCCTTCCGGTAGTCGGTGCAGGTGATGGCCGTCCGGGGAACACCGTGCTCCCGGACGAGCAGTCGCCGCGCCCCTTTGACCAGCCCGCTTTCGCCTGCGATCCAGGCGTACGGGGCGGCGGCGGGATGTCGGTGTCCGCCAGGGCCCGCAGAGCCCGTCGTCCCGGCGTCTCGTGCGCCGCCCGACCGTGGATCCAGCGCATATCCGGCCCTCAGCCTCGGCCACTACGTGCTGGGCCACACCATCGAGGAACAGGCCCAGGCTCAGTTGTCCGCGGACGGGATCTGGAAGGACCGGAAGGATGCCTTGGTGGTGGGGCGGCCGGACTCCGAGTACGCGCGCACTGCGCTGACGTCGGCGTTCGATGCGGACCCGGCCGAACGCTTCGCCTACGGCGTGCGGCTGATTCTCGACGGCGTCCGCCGCGAACTCCCCGACGCACCGCCTCGGCCGGTCGGCTGACGCGGCGTTGATGAGCCCGGCCGGCGGCCGGGGTCCGACCAGCCGCCGACCACCGCCATGGAGCCGCCCGGGCGCGACCCCCGTGCAGACCCTCGGCCGGCGCGGCCCACACCACCGACGGGGCTTCGGCCGGTGCCGATGCCCGGTCGACGTTCCGCGGAAACGGGAGAGTCGGCGACGCCCGATCCGCCCGCGCGTCAGGTACTGGTCGCTGCCTCGGCGCCGGGATAAGGTCCCATTTCAAGATCATTCACAGCATGATCATCGACGGGGGAGGTCTGTCATGGGCAACGACGACAGCGGCACGTACGAGGGCTTCACGGCCGAGGAGCGGGCCGCGATGAAGGAGCACGCCAAGGAGGGGAAGGCCGCCGCGCGCCGCAGCTCGCGCGCGGACAAGGCGGCGGAGGCGGAGCGGGACGTACTCGCGAAGATCGCCGAGATGCAGGACTCGGACCGGGTCATGGCCGAGCGCGTGCACGCCGTCATCACAGCCAACGCCCCGGTGCTCGCGCCGAAGCTCTGGTATGGCATGCCCTCCTACGCGCTGGACGGCAAGGTCGTCTGTTTCTTCCAGAGCGCGGAGAAGTTCAAGGCGCGCTACGCGACGCTCGGGTTCAGCGACCTGGCGAAGCTGGACGAAGGCCCCATGTGGGCGTCCGGGTTCGCGCTGGTCGAGGTGACGGCCGAGGTGGAGACGCGGATCGCCGCACTCGTGAAGCGGGCGGTCGGCTGAGGCCCGTCCGGCGAACGGACACCGGCGACTTCCTCCGTACGCGCGGCGCTCGGCGGCCTTGAGGGGGTCCGGGCCGTAGACGTCGTGGTCCATGGCGCGGGCGATCGCCGCGTACAGGGGCCGAGGTCGTCGACCTGCGGGTCGTCGGGCACGCGGCGTCGACGGCCCCACTTCCGCGGTCCGGGCCGACGCGCGCCGCCGACGCGCCGCCGAGACGGTAGGGCCGGCGGCGTCCGGAGCGGGACGGACCGGCAGGGGTCGGAACGCGGGAATCGTGAGGCTCCTCGGCGGCGTCACTCGCTCGGAGGCGCGCCCGTGCCCTGGATGTCGACCCGATCCCCCTGGCCGGCCCCGATGCGAATGCCGACCACCAGGAAGTTCTCGCGCGTGCCACAGGGCAGGCACAACCTTCCGTGGCCGGCCCGATAGATCTCGTGCAGGTCTGTGCGGGACGCCGGGCTTCTGGGACTCAGTGTCGCGCTCCAGCCGATCGGTGTCGCCTCCGGCCCGGGGTCGTACAGGCGCTCTTCGTCGGCGTCCACGATCGCGTGGACGCCGATTCGCCGTCCGCTCGGCAGGACCACGACTGCCGAGCCCTCGTGATCCTTCATGGGTGCCAGTGTGGTCCGTCGCACGCCGTTCGGCACACGCAAACACGCGTGTCGCGATACGAGTTCGATCGAGCACACTATGTGTCCATCGGATGAACTCACGCGATGCGCCCGGAAGTAGCGGGTCAGGAGTGCGTTTGCTGGGCCTGCGGTCGGTGGAGGTAGAACAATTCGGGGTCACCCTCGTCGAGGCCGTGGACCAGACCGACCGGACTCCAGCCGGCCCGTTGGAGCAGTCGCTGCATCGGCTGGTTCGAGACGTTGGTCGAGGTGAACAGCTTCGGTGTCGCGCACGAGGCCGCCACGGTGTCCAACAACCGATGCCCGACGCCTTGTGCGCGCGCCGACGAGGCGACCATCAGCATGGTGACGAAGCCCTGTTCGAAGAACGTGTACTCGACGACGCAGTAGCCGAGCACGCCGGACGCGTCCTCCGCCACGACCGCCAGGCCCTCCCGGCACCACCGTCGGATGCTCGCCCGACGCGCGACGTCGCCTTCGATCGCCACCGCGTCGATTCCGACCAGTGCGTCGGAGTCCGACTCCCGCGCGCGGCGTACGACGAACTCGCCGACGTTCCCTGTGTTCACGAGCCCATATTGCCGGCGCGTACCGGAGGCGCACCGCACCGCACCTCAACGCACCGGAAGCGAACCGCAGGTCCGTGTCTGCCCTCGTCACGACGACGTGACCTGGGCGCCCTACCTGACCGCGCTGATGTCCACCGCCCCCGGCGCGGTGGTTGCGATGGGCGACCCGGCCGAGGAGTCGCCGGTACCGCTGCTGCGCGACCGGCCGCTGGTCGGCGGCCTGCCGGCGGCGTACGTGTGTCGGTACTTCACCTGCGACGCCCCGGTGACCGACCCGGAGCAACTGGCCGAACAGGTGCCGGCCAAGGCGGTGGCCCGAGCCTGAGCCTGACGCACGCGGGGTGGCTCGGCCCCTACGGGGCCGGTTGCGCGTCCGCTGCGCGGCCGGGGTCCGGCCGGTCGCTCCGCGCTGGGTTGCTCGGTTCCTGCGGGGCCGGTTGCGCGTCCCCTACGGGTTCGGGTCGGGCCGGTCTCTCCGAGCCGGGTTGCTCGGCCCCTACGGGGCGGGTCGCGCGTCCGCTGCGCGGCCGGAGTCGGGTCGGGCGTTGCGAAGCGGGTTGGTGGTGTGGTGTGGGGTGGCGGGCGCGTAGCGAACGTGCATCCCGGGCG
>NZ_JBITJP010000019.1:0-133415 GCF_044460165.1 Embleya sp. NPDC050154 | reverse complement strand
CGCGACCGTGACCGCGTAGCGGGCATGCGACCGGTCGGGCAGACCGGTGCTCGGTTCCTGCGGGGCCGGTTGCGCGTCCCCTACGGGTTCGGGGTTGGGCCGGTCTCTCCGAGCCGGGTTGCTCGGCCCCTACGGGGCGGGTCGCACGTCCGCTGCGCGGCCGGAGTCGGGTCGGGCGTTGCGAAGCGGGTTGGTGGTGTGGTGTGGGGTGGCGGGCGCGTAGCGAACGTGCATCCCGGGCGCGTAGCGGACGGCGCGACCGTGACCGCGTAGCGGGCATGCGACCGGTCGGGCAGACCGGTGCTCGGTTCCTGCGGGGCCGGTTGCGCGTCCCCTACGGGTTCGGGGTCGGGCCGGTCTCTCCGAGCCGGGTTGCTCGGCCCCTACGGGGCGGGTCGCACGTCCGCTGCGCGGCCGGGGCCGGGGCCGGGCTGGGCGCTGCGGGGCGGGTTGGTGGTGTGGTGTGGGGTGGCGGGCGCGTAGCGAACGTGCATCCCGGGCGCGTAGCGGACGGCTCGACCGTGACCGCGTAGCGGGCATGCGACCGGTCGGGCAGACCGGTGCTCGGCTCCTGCGGGGCCGGTTGCGCGTCCCCTACGGGTTCGGGGTCGGGCCGGTCTCTCCGAGCCGGGTCGCTCGGCCCCTACGGGGCGGGTCGCACGTCCGCTGCGCGGCCGGGGTCGGGTCGGGCGTTGCGGGGCGGGTTGGTCGTGTGGTGTGGGGTGGCGGGCGCGTAGCGGACGTGCATCCCGGGCGCGTAGCGGACGGCCCGACCGTGACCGCGTAGCGGGCATGCAACCGGCGCGCCGACCGGTGCTCGGCTTCCTACGGGGCTGGTCGCGCGTCCCCTACGGGTCCGGGGTCCGGCCGGTCGCTCCGCGCCGGGTTCTCCTGGTTCGGCGGGACGTGGTCGACGGCGCCGGATGCACGAGCGACACGTCGTGGTCGGCGGCGGCGTGGGTTCGGCCGCAGCGGGGGCAGGTGCCGGCCGAGCGTCGCCGGTGCGCGAGGGCGGTGAGGAGCAGGGCGGTGCAGAGGACCGTACACGGCGAGGGCCGGTTCAGCGCACGACCAGGGCGAGGATCAGCACGATCAGGACGACGTTCTGGATCGAGTGGATCGCGATTCCCATCCACGCGCTGCGAAATCGTTTGCTCGGGTAGGCGAACAGGCCGCCGGCCACCGCCGCGCCGGGCATGGACCACGGTTGGTGCACGTGATACAGGCCGGTGAGCAGACCGTTCACCCACCAGTCGTGCCGGCCGAAGGACCCGCGCATGCGCGGCAACAGCAGACCACGGAAGAGGAGTTCCTCGCCCAGGACGCTGTTGAACGTCATCATCACGGCGACCAGCGCCAGCCACCCCCACGCGCCGCTGACGTAGTCCTGTCCTTCGGTCGATTCCAGGAACGCGCCGAGGCTGCGGTCGGACGGCTCGGACAGGCCGGTGGGGACGAGTTGCACCAGCAGGAAGCCGAGCGCGAACACCGCCACCCACCACCACAGTCCGCCTCCCCGCCGACCTCGGTCGTCCGAAGGGGCCCGCAACCACAACGCATCGCGCAGTACCGACCAACGCAGGCTTGCCTGTTCGCGGGCGACCAAGCCCAGGACGAGGATTGTCTGCCAGACCAGGCCACAGGTCAGGGCGGCGATCAGGACCGTGGCGAACCGCCCCTTCGAGGCGTCGTCGCCGGCGACCATCGGGGTCACCACCCAGGCGAGCAGTGCCATCGGGACGACGGCCGCGGCCCAGACGGTGAGCACCGCGGCGATGGAGTACTGGGGGAGTGGTGGCGGGGAAGCGGTGCCGTGCGGGCCGCCCCCGAGCGCCGTCGTCGATGCGGTGGAACTCCCGTGTATGTCACGAGGGTTCGGGGTCGAGCCGGGTGAGATTGTCATGCCTCGAGCGTGCCGGTCCACGCCCCGGGCCACTATCGGTGACATCCCCGACCCGTCCCTGGATCAATTCTCCGGGTGGTCCCCGATCCCGATTCGGGAGCGCCCGCCGCAACGAGGCGCAACGGCGTGCCGAAAACGTCGAGTTCGTCCACGCCCGTGCCCCGCGACCAGCCTCGACACGACCTGCGCCGATCGCCCGGGACGGCGGTGACGCCTCGGTCGAGGTAGGGCCTCTCCCTCTGTCGGGGTAGGGGAATCGGAGCCGATCGGTCGAGGTAGGGCCTCTCCCCTGCCCGGGGCAGGGGAATCGGAGCCGACCACAGTGCGATCGCGGTCGGCCGGGCCCGGTCGGGATGTCCCTCACATTCCCGGATCCCGTCCGCAGACCGTCGGTTTTCGGACTTTCCGGTGGCTGCTCTCCCGGACCAACCTTGCCGGTGCCATTCTTGTGCCGTGACACGCAGCTATCAGTCGATCACGAAAGAGATCCTGAGTGCGGTGAGCCCGCCCGGCGCGTGGCGGATCCGGGACGGCGAATCCTGGTGCATGGTGACTCCACCGCACCATGAACGCCGTTCGCAGGGCTGGAAGTTGCACATCTCGGCCACTCCCGCGTCGGCGCCCGCGGTATTGGAGCACGCGGCCCGGGTCCTGGTGGCGCACGAATGCGCGTTCAAATTCGCGGTGACGCCGCGATTCACCGCCGAGATCAACTCGGTTCGGGCCAACCGCGCCCAGTCCGGGAAGTTCCTCACCGCCTACCCGGCCGACGACGCCCAACTGCGGGTACTGGCAGAGCGGTTGCACGCGGTGACACTCGGTCTGCCCGGCCCGGCCATCCTCTCCGACCGGCGCTACCGGCCCGACAGCCTGGTCCACTATCGCTTCGGCTGCTTCGCCCGACCTCGCGAGCTGACCGACGAGGGCTTCTACGAAGGGCGCCTCGAAGCCCCCGACGGGACGCTCGTGCCCGACCGGCGCGACCCGTGGTTCTCGCCGCCCGCATGGGCCCGCCCGCCCTTCGACCCGCCCGCCCCCGCCGTCCCCGGCCGGCGGCGCGGCGATCCCGTGCGCATCGGCGGGCGCTACCTCGTCAAGGAGGCGATCCGGCACTCCAACCGCGGCGGCGTCTACCGCGCGCTCGACGAACACACCGGCGACGACGTCCTGCTCAAGGAGGCCCGTCCGCACGTCGGAGCCGATCTCGCCGGCCGCGACGCCCGCGACTGGCTGCGCTACGAGGCGGACATCCTCACCCGCCTGGCGCCGCGCGGGGTCACGCCCGCCGTACGGGAGGTCTTCGAGAGCGCCGGCCACGTGTTCCTCGTCGAGGACCTCATCGACGGCAAGAGCCTGCAACAGTGGGCCGCGGACCGGCTGAACGACGCGGACGGTCGCCTGCCGGTGCCTCTCGCGTGGCGCTTGGCCCGCGAACTCGTCCGACTCCTCGGCGAGGTACACGCCGCCGGCTTCGTGGTGCGTGACTTCAAGCCGAGCAACGTGGTGATGGCTCCCGGCGACGCGCCCGTACTCGTCGACATGGAATGCACGGTCCGCCTCGACGAGCCCGCGCACGTCGCCGGCACCCAGGGATTCACCGCACCGGAATACCTCAACGGCCCCGGCCGGGACGCGCACACCGCCCCGCCCGCGCCCGGCCCGGACGTCGACGCGTACAGCCTGGGCGCCACACTCCTGTACGTCACCACCGGCATCAACCCGGTGCAGGCCGCGGATACCACGCCCGTCAGGTCGTTCGGCGACCGGATCGCGGCCATCGTGCACGCCGCGGCGCCCGCGTCCCCCGCGCTGCGGGCGCTCGCCCCACTGGTGTTGGGGCTGACCGCCGACGGCCGGGCCCGCTGGCCGTTCCCCAGGGCCGCGGCGTTCCTCGAGCGCGAACCCGCCGCGGGGCCGGTATGCGCGGGGCCCACGGCGGCCGACGCCGACCTCGACCGGCTGATCGACGACGGCCTGGCCCACCTCGGCGACACGATCGACCCGGCCGGCGAATACCTGTGGGCGCGCCCGCGCTCGCTCCCGTACGGGGACGCCTGCAACGTGCAGGTCGGCGCGGCAGGGGTGCTGGCCGTCCTCGACCGGGCGGTGCGACACGGATACACCAGGGCCGAGCCCGCGCTCGCCGCCGCCGCCCACTGGCTCGACCGACGCCTGACCCTGCCCAGCCGCGTCCTGCCCGGCCTGTACTTCGGTCGCTCCGGCACGGCCTGGGCCCTGTACGACGCGGCACACACCTTGGGCGACCGGCAACTGGCCCGACGGGCGGGCGAGTACGCACTGCGCATCCCGCTGGAGTGGAACAACCCCGACATCTGCCACGGACTGGCCGGCGCCGGCATGGCCCAATTGCATCTGTGGCACGCGAGCGGCGACGAACGCTTCGCCGACCGGGTGACACGGTGCGCCGAGGGACTGCTCCGGATCACCCGCAACGCCGAAACCGGCGTCGACTGGCCCCTGGGCCCCGAGTACCCCGACGACCTGCGCGGCTCGGTCCTGTACGGCTTCGGGCACGGCGTCGCCGGCAACGCGGCCTTCCTGCTCGCCGCCGGACGCGACCTGAAGCGGCCCGAGTGGACCGAGACGGCGGTCGGCGGCGGACGTCTCCTGTGCGCCGTCGCCGAGCGCCGCGGCGACGGAGCCCGGTGGCCGAAGGGGCCACGCCGAACCGACGGCGTCGGGCTGAACCTCTGGTGCAACGGCACCTCCGGGGTGGGCACGTTCCTGGTCCGTCTGTGGCGGGCCACCGGCGACCCGTGCTTTCGCGAGTACGCCGAACGGGCCGCGCTCGCGGCATACCGGGACCGCTGGCGGCTCGGCCCGGGCACCTGCCACGGGGTCGCCGGAAACGCCGAGTTGCTCCTGGACCTTGCCGACGCGACGGGCGAGGACCGGCATCGAGTCCAAGCGGCCGAAATGGCGCACTGCCTGTTTGTGCGGGCCACGCGCAGGAACGGCCGGCTGCTGGTCCCCGACGACACGATGCGGGAGGTCTGCGCGAGCTACAACGTCGGATTGGCCGGCGTCCTGGACTTCCTGCTGCGCCTCAGACTCGGCGGCGATCGTTCGTGGCTGGTGGATGCCGGCCGATCGCCGTCGCGGCCGAACGACCACGCGTGAGGATCACCCCCGAAGGGAGGACGCCGACCATGGAAACCACGGAGACTCTGGTGCTGGAGCTACAGGAACTGCCGGAAACGGACGAGCAATTGCTGGAGCCGGTGATGTGTTGCGACACGATGCACACCAGCTTCGATTGCACGGACACCTGTACGGAACCGCCGCGCTGCCACGGCTGACGCTCGGTTCGACGCACGCGGTGCCGTGCGGGCGTGGCGCGTGCGAACGAGGCAGCGCCGCCCGCACGGCACCGGCCGGGTCGTGGGAGGAAACGCCTTGGGCGACGCGCGATGGAGGACGGTGTTGCCCGGCGCGACGTCGGCCGCCGTGCTGGACCACGTTGTCGCCCTGGCGGGGCGGCCGCGCGAGCTTCCCCACGCCGTGCGACACGACCTCGCCGGCGGCGGCACGGGCCTCGCCTTGGCGTACCGGCAACTCGACCTGTGCCTGCCCGGACGGGGCTGGGGCGCCACGGCCGACGGGTGGCTGACCGCGGCGACCGCCGGTGCGGAACGGGTGGGCGCCTGCGCACCCGGCCTGTTCGGCGGCCTCGCCGGCCCCGCCTTCGCGGCCTGGACGTCGGAGCGAATACCCGACGGCGACGGCCGCGAGACGCCGCACGACCGGGTCGTGGCGGACGCGGTCACCCGTGCCCGGGCGCTCGGCGCGCGCCGATCCGGGCTACCGGTGCGGGAGTTCGACGTCATCTCGGGCCTGACCGGAACCGGCGCCTACCTGCTGCGCCGCGCCGCGGACTCGGACCCGGAGTCGGCGGCCGACCCGGCCTCGGGCCCGGCGCTCCGCGCGATTCTGACCGCCCTGGTGGCGCTGTGCGCCGAGCGGGAAGGGACGCCGCACTGGTACACGCCGGTCGAGGCCGCGAAGGACCCGCAGGTGCGTGCGATGTTCCCCTACGGCACGCTCAACTGCGGTATGTCGCACGGCATTTCCGGTCCGCTCGCGCTGCTGGCGCTGGCCCTGGAGGCCGGTGTCCGGGTCGAGGGCCAACGCGAGGTCGTCACGACCGCGGCGCGCTGGCTGACCGAGCACCGGACCGACGACGCGTGGGGGCCGAACTGGGTGGCGATGGTCGCCGTACCCGAACCCCCGGGGGCGCCCGGATCCTCGCGTCCGACTACCGCGAACACCCGCGTCGCGCGTGCCTCGTGGTGCTACGGCAGCCCGGGCATCGCGCGGGCGTTGTGGCTGGCCGGGTCCGCACTGGGCGACGCCTCGTTGTGCGAGCTCGCGACGCGGACCCTGAAGGCCGTGTATCGCCGCCCGGCGTCGGCGCGGCTCGTCGACGACACGCCCGGCCTGTGCCACGGTGTCGCCGGCCTGTTGCAGATCACCCTGCGGTTCGCCCACGACACCGGCGACCCCGCGTTCGTCGAGGCCGCGGGCGGCCTCACCGGACACCTCCTGCGCCTGCGCGACGCCCTGCCGGCCGCGGGACCGGGCTTCCTCGACGGCGCGGCGGGCACCATCCTGGCCCTGCTGGCCGCCGCCACCGATGTTCCCCCCACATGGGACCGGACGCTGCTGCTCAGCTGACCCGGACTCCCGGTCGACGACGCCCTCTGGGCTCGACCCCAGTCCGGCGGGCCGCCTCCCGGTCGGGAGAGCGCCCCCGGGTGCGGTCGGCGGTTTCCCTCACGCCGGACGGGACGACTTCGTCGAGTCGTCGGATCGGGTGCGTGGCGGCCGGGACGCCACGGGAGCCACCGGTCCGGCGCGTTTGGTGCGGCGCTGCGCGATGGAGATCTCGACGCGGCCGATGCCGGCGACGTCGGCCAGGTCGGTGGCCAGGTACTCGTACAGGGCGTCCGTGTCGCGGCACTCCAGGATCGCGACGACGGTCGCCTGGCCGGTGGTGATGGCGGCATACGCGACCAGGTCGTGGCGGGACAACGCCTCGGTGACGGCCATCAGTTGACCCGGCGCCACCTCCAGCCACACGATCGCCTCGACCGAGCGGCCGAAGAACCCGGGATGCACCTCCACCTCGAAGTCCAGAACCCCGGCGTCACGCAACCGGGTGATGCGCTGCCGAACGGTGGACTCCGACCATCCGGTGGCGCTCCGCAGGTGGGACAGGGCCGCACGGCCGTCCTCCGCGAGCGCCCGGGCCAGGCGCTCGTCGCCGTCGCTCCACACGATCGTGCCCCGCGCGAGATCCACCGCTTCGGGTGCCTCGGGTGCTTCGAGGGGTGTCGAAGGACGAAGGCGAACCTGTTCGGACGCGTCGAGGGCCCGCATGCGTCCCTTCCAACCGCCGACTCCCACGATCGGCCGCAGCACACAGGACGCCAGCACGTCCCGCACGCCGGGGGTACGCCCCAGTTGGTCGAAGAACGAGGGGCGTGCCTCGTTCGAAGGGCGCGCCTCGTCTTCCCCCGAGGGGGTGCGCACCATGCACGTGATCTCCGTTCCGCCCACCAGCGGGGCGATCCAGGAGGTGTCCGCGCGCTGGGAGAGCGTCTGGGCGAGGGCCTCCGCGGTCGCGGGCAGGCAGCGGATGCGCACGAACCAGTCGAGCATGCCGATGCGGCGGCTGTCGATGTTGCCGACCACACGCACGATCAGCCGCGAGCGCAGGCGCAGGTAGCGGCGCGCGATCGTGCGATCGGGGACCCCGAGCACCGCCGCGATGCGGCTGTAGGAGGCGCGTCCGTCGAGTTGCAGAGCGTGGATCAGCCGGCGATCCAGATCGTCGAACGTGACGGATTCCATGGGTTTCGCCTCCTCGAACGTCCGATTCCGATGAACTCGACGGCCATTGCATCCGGTGCCGGATCGCCGGTGACGATACTGGCAGCACCGAACGCACACGAGGCCACCGCTCCCGATTCCCGGGAATCGGCGGGCCGCGGCGCGCGTACTCGACCGCCGCGCGGTGCGTCGGGGCGGCACGGGCCGACCGACGGGCGGTCCCGAGCGTGCGAACCACGCGCGACGACCGGATGCCGCACCCTCCAGACGATCCAAGGAGAACAACCTTGCTGACCGTACTTCCGATCAGGTATGTGACCGATGTGGACGCCTCACGGCGCTTCTACGCCGGGCTCGGTCTCGCCTTCCGGCCGGAGCTCAGTGTCGACGTGTGGGCGCAACTGTCCGCCGACGCGGGCGCCTTGGGGATCCACGACGCGGCCGTGTCCAAGGGGCGCCCGCCCGGCACGGTCGAACTGGGTTTCGCCACGGACGAGAGGCTCGAGGACGTCGCCCGGCGACTGGCCGACGCCGGTCAGGAATTCGAACTCGTCGACGAGGACTTCGGGCGCAGCATCCGCGTCGTCGACCCCGACGGCGTCACCATACAGATCCAGGAGATCGACCCGGACACCGTTCGCCGCTCGGCGGCGGCCCTGAAGAAAGAGCGTGACTGACGTACCGTCACCATCGGGCGGGCCGGTGCTCCCGCCCGGCCTGCCGGCGAGCGGTGTCGACATCGGCATCGTCTCACCGACTCCGGCGTCGCCCGCGCTCGCGGCGGCACCCGCGGGCCGGGCGGGGATGGCGGGTGCCGCGGTGGGCACGTTTCGTCGGCTCGGATTCGCCTGACGTGTTTCACGAAGGGACCGCTTCCGGCGATGTCGGGCGCGTGCGGTGCGCCGGTGGCGGGACGGCCGGTGTGGTGTACGAGTCGGCGGTCGTCATTGCAGGAGGAGACGACAGTCGCGTTCGTTGAGGCCGAGGACGGTCAAGGGGGCGTTGATGTCGGAGGTGAGGCCACCGGGGCGGAACTGTGCGGCCAACCGCGCGGAGTCCTCGCTCACCAGCGCGTCACGCCGATCGCGGTATGTTTTCGCGTCCCCGGTGATCGCCGCGGCGACCTGGGACCAGGCCTCGGCCCATTTCGGGTCGGCGGAGGTGAGCTTGCCCAGGTCGCGCGTGGTGCGCTCGTATTCCTCGATGGTGCGGGTCAGCGCCTGGGCCACCTCGGCGGGAGGGCGTTGCTTCTTGATTACCGTGACCAGTGCCGTCACGATCGCGTCGCGGTCCTTGCGGTAGTCGGCATCGCCGGCGCGCCGCTTCAGTACGTCACCGCAGATCCGCGCCGCACGGTGGGTGAACTCCCCGTTGTCCCGGACCACATCCGGCCCGGAGGAACCGTCGTCCGAGCACGCCCCCGTCGCGGCCCCCGTGATCAGCACCACCGTCGCGACGAGCACCGTCCACACCCCGCGGTTCCATGTCCTCACCGTGCACCCCACCCCCAAGTCTTCTCGAACGACCTGCGTCGATCGGACGTGCACCGACTGCGATCGGTTCCATCGCTTCCATCGGTTGTCTCGGAGCCAACCGACGTCGGTCACATGTGCCATCCGTACGCACCTGCGGCTTGCTCGCGCACAGGGCCCCCGCGCGGGCGGAACCCGACGTCGTCGAGTCGGCCCCCGGCAGGGACCGGCTCGTGTCGGGTGGCCGGGGCCCACTCGGTCGACCGAGTGGGCCCCGGATCCGGGAATTCAGGTGCTGCGGAGGAAGGCCGGGAGTGTGCGGACAAGTTCGTTTCGCGCGGGGGCGGCGAACAGTGCGTCGAGGTGGGTCATCGTCGGGTCGGCCGCATAGGTGGCGCGCGGGATACGGGAGTTGGCGACGACCCGGCGGGCGGCGGCCGACTGCGTGCCCTTGTCGAGGCCGGTCTCGAAGACGTACAGGGGGACGTCGACGTCGCGCGCGTGCCGAAGACGCAGGCCCAGGATGCGCGCGGACTCGGTGTCGGCGTACGCGTCGACGGCTTCGAGGTCCAGGCTCAGGCGCTGCGGCCAGTACCACTCGAAACCGGCCGGTTCGGGACCGGCCTGCGCCTCGGCCACCCGGTGCAGCGGCGTCATGTTGTCGTCCACCCAGTCGCCCGCGGCGTCCAGGTGACCCGACCGTACCGACAGCGCGGCGTGCGTGTGCGGGGACTCCTGCATGAACCAGCCGAGCAGCCCCGCGTTGGTGACGGGGCGCGGCGGTCGCAGGTGTTCCGGCAGGCGGGCCGCGAGCACCGAGGGGTGGTGCGGTGCGCGCTGTGCGTACCAGGCGATCAACTGGTACCAGACGGCCGTGGATTCGGGCCGATCACCCAGGCCCAGGGCCCGGGTGAGGTAGTCGTCGACGAGCGCGGAGGATGGGGCGTCCGGAGCGTTGATCGCGGCGAGGCGCGAGCGCACGACGTCGGGGGGTTCCGCGGTTCCCAGCCCTCGCCCGCGAAGGCGCCGTCCACGCCTCCGTCGATGAGGACCAGCCCGGCCAGGTCGCGATAGCCGGGCCGCCCGGCGAAGTCCCAGGCGGCGTACGCGAGTGCCGTGGTGGCACCCCACGAATGGCCGCCGAGCACGACCCGCCGGCGGCCGGAGTCGGCCGCCTGCCGCACGACACCGCGCAGGTCGGCGAGCGCGGTCGCCAGCCCCCAGTCGCGGGCCTCGGGCAGCGGAGGACGCCGGCGGTAGTGCCCGTCGAGGTAGTACGCGGCCGGATCCTCGCCCTTGAACCCCCGGGTGTCGGCCCGGGACTGCTCGCGGCGGTCCACCGCCCACACCTGCGTCCCGGGCAACGCCCGGGTCAGATCGCGGGCCAGGACGCGCAGGTCGCCCGCCGCGCCGTACATGCCCGGTGCCAGGACGAGGACTCGGCGGGCGTCGGGACGCCCCACCTTCAGGACGCGGACCGCGTCGACGGACACGTACGCCTCCCGGAAGCGACCGCCCCGATCGCCG
The DNA here is from genome assembly GCF_044460165.1 of Embleya sp. NPDC050154. Lineage (NCBI taxonomy): Bacteria > Bacillati > Actinomycetota > Actinomycetes > Kitasatosporales > Streptomycetaceae > Embleya > Embleya sp. NPDC050154. Next base: position 122,660 of record NZ_JBITJP010000019.1, on the reverse strand, counting down.
TCCGCGGCTTCGGCCGGTGCCGCGCCGACGCCGAATCCCGCGCTCAGCACGAGAGCCACCACCGATGCCGTCGCGCGTTTGCCGAACACTCGGCGTGTTGTGAATGTGCCGGACCGCACCGTTGCCTCCACGGATGTCGACGATGTTGACGTCCGGAAGAGGTCGGGAATCGCGGTCTCGTTCCCTGTGCCGCGCGTCACACCCGGACCGAAGGCGCGGAACGGAGCCTCTCCAGTGCCGCCCCGCGCCGCGCCGCTGTCGCGAGGCGAGCCGTCCGGAGACACGAGCCGCCGGCCGCAAATGCGTTTGTCCGCCCGTGCGGCACCGCATTACCGTGCCCACGTGGAACTCTTCTCCCATTCGTGGACGGCGTTGCGCGCGGCGGTCGCCGATCTCTCCGACGAGGACTTCGCGAAGCCGTCCGGCTGTACCGGCTGGCTCGTGCGTGACCTGGTGTGCCATCTGGTCATCGACGCCCAGGACGTCCTGATCACCCTGGCGACCCCGGCCGAGACGGAACCCACCCGCGACGCGGTGACCTACTGGGACGTCGCCGAGGCGGCCCCGACCGGTGACGACCCGCTCGACGCGCTGACCGTTCGGCTGGCCGCCGCGTACCAGGAGCCGGGGCTGCTCAAGTTCCACCTGGACGACGTCGGCTCCGCCGCCGGTCGCGCCGCCGAACTCGCCGACCCCGACCTTCGGGTCGGTACCCGCGACCAGGTCCTGACCGTGCACGACTACCTGGGCGTGTACGTCCTGGAGTGGACGCTGCATCACCTCGACCTGATCGCGCATCTGCCGGACGCGACCCAGCCGCCGGCGGAGGGCCTCGCCCGGACACGCGAGATGCTGGAGCAGATCGCCGGCATCGCGTTCCCCGCGTCGTTCTCGGACCGGGACGCGCTGTTGGTCGGCACCGGGCGGCGCGCCCCGACCGACGCGGAGAAGGCCGAACTGGGCGAGTCGGCGGCGCGGTTCCCGCTCTTCCTCGGCTGAGGCCGATCGTCTCGCCGCACGCGACAACCGCGGGTGCCGCGTGGGGCAAGGTCGAGGCCGGCTCGCCCGCCTCCGCCGTGAGCCGGGCCGGAGCGGCGACCTCGAGGGTCGTGCGGTCGGGGGGCGCCAAGCCTTCCTCGTACCCGCTGCGCCCGGCCGGCGGCCGAAGTGTCAGCCGCGCGCGCGGAGGTACGCCTCCAGTTCCGCGGCGCCGGCCAGCATCGCCCGGCCGCGAGCGGACAGCCGGTCGCTCCAGTCGCGGAGCGCGGCCTCCAGCGGTTCCGGACCGCCGGCCGCCCGCACCCGGGCGATCAGCGGGGCGATCTGCTCCAACAGATAGCCGCCCCGCCTGAGTTGGTGGGCCATCCGGGCATCGCGCACGTCGGCCTCGTCGTAGACGCGGTACCCGGTCAGCGGGTCGCGGCGGGGATGCACCAACCCGGCCCGCTCCCATTTGCGCAGCGTCGCGGCCCGGACGCCGAGCTTTCCCGCCAGCGGCCCGATGAACGTGCCGCCACGCCCGCCGGACACCGCCGCGTCGGGCGCGGGCGTCATCGAGGGCGCCAGGTCGCGCAGGGCGCCCCGCACGGCCTGGAGCGTCTGCCGATCCTCGAGGAGTCGGGCGTGGCTCTCGTCGACGAGGCGCAACGCCTCGTCGACCGCGCCCTCGTTCACGGCCCGCATGATCGCGCTCGCCGTGCGGTGGCCGTGGCCGGGCACCAGCGCCAGGAACGCGCCCAGGGCACGCGCGTGCAGCGGCGTGTAGGTGCGATAACCGTGGGCCGTGCGATCGGCGGCCGGAAGGATGCCGGCGTCCTCGTAGTTCCGGACGGCCTGTGTGGACAGACCGTGCCCGCGCGCCAGGTCGATCGGCCTGAGTCGATCACCGGTTTGAGGGTTTCGGCCACCACTTTGCCCCATGGTCCTGATACTCCAGCGAAGAAGTTTCCACCGAAAGTTCAACGATACCGTTCAAGGCATGGCTACTGGACAAGGTATGACCGACGCCGTCGAGGACACCGCCCACGCCGTCGAGGCCGCCGCCGTCATGAGGCTGCTCCCGGTCCGGCCGCGGCTGCTCGCGCTGGGCGAGCCCACCCACGGCGAGGACGCCCTGCTCGAACTGCGCAACCACCTCTTCCGAGAACTCGTCGAGCAGGAGGGCTACCGGACGATCGCGATCGAGAGCGACTGCATGATGGGCCTGGTCGTGGACGACTACGTCACCTCGGGCACCGGCACCCTCGACGAGGTGATGGAGCGCGGCTTCAGCCACGGGTTCGGCGCGTCCGCCGGCAACCGCGAACTCGTGCGCTGGATGCGGGCGTTCAACGACGGACGGCCCGCGTCCGAGCAGCTTCGCTTCGCCGGCGTCGATGGCCCGTTGGAGATCACCGGCGCCGCGAGCCCACGACAGGCCGTCACCGCGCTGCACGACTACCTCGCGGCGCTGGTGACCGCGGAACTGCTCCCGCGCGCGGCGCGAACGCTCGACCGCCTGCTCGGCCCGGACGAGCGCTGGACCGATCCCGCCGCGATGAGGGACCCTTCCCGGTCCGTGGGGCGGTCGGCCGAGGCCGGGGAACTGCGGCTGGTCGTCGACGACTTGGTGGCACTGCTGGACGCTCGCACGCCGGAGCTGATCGCGGCGGGCTCGCGCGAGGACTGGGACCGAGCGCGTCTGTACGGGCGTACCGCCACCGGCCTGCTGCGCTACCACTTCCGGATGGCCGACCCCACACCGAGCCGCATGACGCAACTGCTGGGTGCGCGGGACCAGATGATGGCCGACAATCTTCTCGCCGTCGCCGCGCGTGGCCCGGCACTGGTGCACGCGCACAACGGCCATCTCCAGCGGGAGATGAGCACGACGCGGATGGACGACGTGCCGCTGGAGTGGTGGAGTGCCGGCGCGATCGTGAACGCCCATCTGGGCGAGGAGTACGCCTTCGTCCACACGGCCCTCGGCACGATCGGGCACCGCGGCGTGCACACCCCGCCCCCGGACACCGTCGAAGGACTCCTGTACGCGCTCCCGCACGACAACCGCGTCGTCGACCCCCGCCGGCTCGCCACCGCCCTGGGCGAAACCCGGCCCACCCCGCGCGCGTCCACCTGGTACGGCTACGCCCCGCTCGACCCGGCCCACCTCGCCGGAATCGACGGGATCGTGTTCGTCAAGGACGTTCCGCGGAGCCGGCCGCCCAGGCCGCAGCGTTAGATCGCACAACGCCCCGCCCCGGTCGCGGTGTTCGCCGTTCGGGTGGACGCCGTGGTCGTGACGGTGCCGCCATCGCGGGGACGGGCGGAAGGCCACCCGCGTCTTGCGGCGCGTCGACAAGGCTCAGTACCATGTCACATCTCATAGAGGAGTTGCCTGGTGAGTGCCGAGCCTGTGACCATCGACGCCGTCGACTACCACACCGCGGGAGAACCCTTCCGGATCGTCTCGCGCGGACTGCCCGCCATCGCGGGTGACACCGTCGCCGAGCGCCGCGCGATCGCGCTCGGCGCGGGCGGCACCGCCACCGCCCCGCGTCCGGGACCCCTCGACGACATCCGCCGACTGCTCACCCGCGAACCGCGCGGACACAGCGGCATGTACGGCGGGTTCGTCGTTCCCGCGGACGACAACGAGGCGCACCTGGGGGTGCTCTTCTGGCACAAGGACGGCTACTCCACCGCCTGCGGCCACGGCACCATCGCGCTCGGCGCGTGGGCGGTGGACTCGGGACTGGTCGCGGCCCCCGCCGACGGTCCGGCACGGGTGCGCATCGACGTCCCCTCCGGCAGGGTCACCGCCACCGTGCACCGCCGAGCCGGTCGCACCACCGCGGTGACCTTCCGCAACGTCCCCACCGGCGTCGCCGCGAGAAAGATCCCGGTCACCACCTCCCGTGGCCTCGTGCACGTCGACATCGCCCACTCCGGGGCGTGCTACGCCTCCGTCTCCGCGGCGGCCCTCGGGCTCGCCGTCGAACCGGCCGGACTCCCCGAACTCACCGCGATCGGCCGGGAGATCCGCGCCGCTCTCGCCGACGAACCCGCCACCCGGCACCCCGACGACCCCCGCCTGTCCGGCGTCTACGGCGTCATCCTGTACGAGGAACTCCCGGATACCGCGACGGGACCCCGTCAACGCAACGTCACCGTCTTCGCGGACGGACAGATAGACCGGTCTCCGTGCGGTTCGGGCACCTCCGCCCGACTGGCACTGCTGGCCGACAGCGGTCGGATCGGACCGCACGAGGAACTGCGGCACGAGTCCGTCGTCGGCACCGTCTTCACCGGCCGGATCGCCGGCGAACACCCCGCCGGCGTGATCACCGAGGTCACCGGTACGGCGCATCGCACCGGCGAACACCGTTTCGTGCTCGAAGCCGACGACCGTCTCGGCACCGGGTTTCTGCTGTGACGACGAACCGACTCCCCATGATCGAGCTCGCCTCGACGCCGATCGAGGCCGTCACGACGATCGAAGACACCCTGTCGGCCGGGCTGGATCCCGAGCGGGTACCGGCACGTTCGAGCGTCGCCGTTCCCGCCGGGGAACTTCTGCTGATGCCCGCCGCCCTGTCGACCCATGTGGGCGTCAAGATCGCCGGAGTGGCCGCCGGCAACCCTGCCAGGGGCCTGCCGCGGATCACCGGTAGCTACCTGCTCCTGGACGGACCCACGCTTCAGCCGCTGGCACTGTTCGACGGCGCCGCGCTCACCGCGATCCGCACCCCGGCCGTCACCGCCGTCGCCCTGCGCCGCCTCGCCGTCCCCGACGCGTCGCACCTGGTGCTGTTCGGCACGGGCCCGCAGGCGTACGCACACCTGCGGGCCGTGCTCGCCATCCGCCCCCTGACCCGACTCACCGTGGTCGCCCGCCGCGTCGCGTCGGCTCGGGCACTGGCCGAGTACGCCCGCTCGCTGGGTCTCGCGGCGGCCGTCGGCGGTCCGGAAGCCGTGGCCGGCGCCGACATCGTGGTGTGCGCCACCACGGCCCGCACCCCCCTGTTCGACGGCGACCTGGTCCCCGCCCACGCCGCCGTGGCGGCGGTGGGATCCCACGAACCGACCGCGCGCGAGGTGGACACCGCGCTCGTGCGTCGCTCGGCGGTGTACGTCGAGGCTCGTGCCGCCGCGCTCGAAGAGGCCGGGGACCTGATCATCCCGGCCGGTGAGCAGGCGCTCGACGCGGTGCTCGCGCCGGTCAACCTCGCGGAGTTGGTGCGCGGACGGGCCGCCGTTCCCGACGACCGGCCGCGCCTGTTCAAGAGTGTGGGGATGGCCTGGGAGGACCTCGCCGTCGCGGTACACGCCTACGCTCGGCACGCCGCCGAGCCGGTGCCGACCGGATCCGGGTGACACGGGTCGGGTGACGCGGGCCGGGCGCGAGCGCGGGCCCCGCCGTCCGCCGGGCCGGCCGGCGCCCGCATGCGGCCGGCCCGTGCCGGATTCCGTCAGTGCGCTGCCGCCCCGGCGTCGGGCGTGCTACGCCACGGTCACGGGGGTCCAGCGCCGGTCGATGGCCCGTTCGGCATCGGCGAGGCTCTCCTCGAACAGCGGTATCAGTTCGGCCATGGCCGGTTGCATCGGCGCCAGGGTGAGCTCGGCGGTGATGAAGACCGGATCCAGTCCGGTCAGCGAGACCCCGTGCGTGAGCCACTGTTCGGCGTGCGCCCACCCCTCGCGCGGGGTTCCGGGACCGTACCCGCCGCCGCGGGCGGCGAGGACGAGGAACTCCCTTCCGCCCAGCAACGGTTCGCCCGTCGCGGCGTCCAGGGACAGACCGGGGGCGATGAGGTGATCGACCCAGGCCTTGACGCTGCTCGGCGCGCCGTAGTTGTACAGCGGCAGGCCCAGAAGCACCGTGTCCGCCTCCCTCACCTCGCCCACGACCCGCTCGACCAGTTCCCACGACGCGGCCTGGGCCGACGTGCGTTCGTCCGCCGGTACGGCTCCGGCCGACGCGGAGGTCGTGTCCAGGTGCGGGAGGGGATCGGCGCCGAGATCGCGGTAGGTGACGGATCCGTCGGGGTGCGCGGCCTGCCAGGCGGCCGCGGCGCGCGCGGTGAGCCGGCGACTGATCGAGCGGTCGCCCTGGACGCTGGAGTCGATGTGCAACAAACGAGGCATCGGTTTGCCTTCCATGATTGATTGGTGCATCGCCAACGATTCACAGCATACATATCTTCAGGGGCATGGGTACCCTCCTTGCATGGCCTCCTTGCCCGTGGTGAATCAGCCGGTGCGCCGCTCCGGCGCCCTGTTGGACCACCTCGCGCGCAGGATGCGCGTGCATTCGGAGGCTGTCCTGACCGAACTGGGGCTTCGCCCACGGCACTTGGTCGCCCTGACGGTGCTGCGGCACATCGACGGCAGCAGTCAGCAGGCGCTCTCGGCGAAACTGACGCTGGATCGTGCGAACGTGGTGGGGCTGCTCAACGAACTCGAGACCGCCGGACTCGCCGAGCGCCGACGTTCGCCCGAGGACCGGCGTCGGCATACCGTGCACATCACCGATGCCGGGCTGCGCATGCTCGCCGGAGCCGAATTCGCCCTCGCGGCGGCCGAGGAGGAAGTGCTGGGCGCGCTGACCCCCGCTCAACGCGACGACCTCTTCCACCTGCTCGAACTGGCGGTCTCCGACGACGCCGGCGGCGTCTGCGGGGAGCCCGAGTCGACCCCGCCCGGCTGCTGAGGGCGTTCGAAGCCCGACAACGGCTCGGGCTCGACCGGGGGAGAACGACAGGAACTCGCCGCGCCCGGCTCGGGCGCGGCGAGTTCCGTTTCCCGCGTGAGCGCCGGTGCGATGGACCGCACCGGCGTCGGATCACGACACGAGGGTCTGCTCCTCCAGTTCGGTCAGGTGCACGGTGCACAGGCCGCCGCGCTCGGCCTTGACGTTCGTCACCTTGAGCTGCGTGCCCGGCAGGAGGATGAACTCCTCCTCGTCGGTGAACGCGGAGAAGCGGCGGATGCCCACGGCACGGTCCGGGAGCACCTCGAAGAGGGTGCGCTTGCCGCGGCAGGTCGACGCCTGGGTCACCCCGACCAACTCGCGCGGGCGGATGGACGGCGGGGTCGACGCGGTCATCAAGCGCCACCTCGGGGCGGGTATCCAATTGCGCGTGCAACGGGCGATCCGCGACCGGTTCGCGGGAAGCCTCCCGGTGGGAAGCGCGGTGTGCGTCTCGTCCGGCGCGGTCAACCCGAAGTTCCTGATCTCGACCCCGACGATGGAGACGTCGTCGGAGAACGTCAGCGAGACGCTGAACGTGGCGCCGGCGTGTGCCGCCGCGTTCCAGGCGATCCACCGCCAGAACGAAGAGGCGCCGGGCAGCATCGCGTCGGTCGCGCTGGTCGGCATGGGCGCGCAGACCGGCCGGGTGCCGGCGCGGGTGTGCGCCAACCTGATGTGGACGGGCTTCACCCTGTTCAACGACTACTACTTCGCGGACTACGACGACCTGCGCAGCACGATCGTCGCGCAGCTCGACGACCTCGAGGACGCGCCCGCCGAGCGGCGCGTGCGCATCGAGCCGCCGAAGCGCCCGACCTCCGGTCGCTGACCGACGCGGCCGCCGCCCCTGGATCGAACGCGCGGCGGCCCGGGTCGGGGGAGCCGACCCGGGCCGTCTTGTCGAGAGGCACGCTTGCCGAGGCTCGCGTCAGCGATCGACGGGGAATTCCACCGTCCTGCTTCCGTCGTCCCTACCTGGGGACGTTCCAGAGTTGACCCTTGCCCGCGTTGGCGGAGTGCAGTTGCACCACGGTGCTGTTCGCGGTGTTGCCGCCCTTGACGTCGAGGACCTTGCCGCTCGCGACGTGAACGATCCGACCCTTGGCGTCGATCCGCCACTTCTGCGCGGCCGAGGCGTTGCAGTCGAACAGCGAGATCTTGTTGTTCTCGGTGCTCGCGTTGCGCGCGTTGTCCAGGCACTTGCCCATCGAGCGCAGTGTGCCGTCCGGGTGCAGGATCCAGGACTGGCCCGGGCCGGTGTTGCAGGTGTAGATCTGGATCTGGGTGCCGTTGGCCGGCTTGCCGCCCTTGACGTCCAGACACTTGCCGGCGATCCCGGTGACCTTGCCCTGCGGGGACACCGGAGCGCCCGCCGCGGCGGCCAGCGAGCGCAGACCCTGTACGTCGAACTGCTGTACGTACTGGCCCGCTCGGGAGTCCGGGTAGGCGTTCAAGCGCGTGCACATGACCGGGCTCTGACCCGAGTCCGTGCCCTTGACGCATTGTCCCGGCGAGTCGTCGGCGTGCGTCAGGCCCAGGGTGTGGCCCAGTTCGTGGCTGATGTGGTTCCGCATCTGGACCTCGCCGACGCGCGCGGTGGGCTTGCCGGCGGCGGTGAAGAAGGACGTGTTGATGTACGCGTGCCCGCTGGTGACCGTGTCCGGAGTGCTGCGCGAATGGAACCCGCAACTCCACCCCGGGGTACCGGATCCGTCCATGACGATCTTCCACGGACTGCCGTCGGTGGTCGTCACGCACGGGTTCAGGAACGCGCCGATCACGATTTCGCCCTTGGGGCGGACATAGTCGTGGCCGACCGGCTTGGTGTCCACCTTGATCGGCAGCGCGGTCTCGCGTTGGATCTCGGCTGCCGAGCGCTTGACGTACGGACCCAGCCAGTCGACGGACTTCTGGTCGTAGAACTTGATCGTGTAGCCGGTCGACAGGAGCTTCGTCGCGCCGGCCGACTTCCAACCGGGCCCGGACGGCGCCGCCGCGGCGGCGGAGACGGCCGCGCGTTGCTTGGTGGGGTTTACCGCGGGAATCGTCATCCGCCCGTTGACGAACGCGGTGCCGTCCACATCCGACCAGCCGGTGTCGGGTGGCTCGACCCCTTCCAGCGCCTGCTGGGTCGGCACCGGAGCCTCGGCGGTCGGAGCCGGCTTGGCGTCCTGGTCGCTCTGGTCGCCGAACGCCGAGCCCGAGAGCTGCAATCCACCCACGATCGCGGCGGTTGCCGCGAACGCGGCAACCAACGATATTCGGCGTTTCCCCGTGACTTTCAAATCCCCGTAACCCCCTCGTTCAAGGCCGTGGACGCGCCTTTCGGCGCCGGCCGAAAACCACCGTACAGGGAGGTACTCGGGCTGAATTCAGACCCGCGGGGCCCCGCGCCATCCGGCCGGCGCGGTCGCGTGAACGGGATGTCGGAGGCCGGATCCGACCCGGTGCTCCCGCGCCGAGCCGAGGCGGGCCGACGGCGCCTCGCCCCGGCGGATGGTGGGCGTGTGGTCCAGGCCGGAGGCGAGGTCCGCGTCGAGATGTGGCCGAACCGGTCGAGCACACGGCCTCAGCCGGCGACGTCGGGGCCTCGTTCGGCGAGCAGGGTGCGCAGGCGGGCATGCGGGAGGGCCGGGGTGCGGTGGCCGTTGTGGCCGGTGGTCTCCTCGGCGGTGACCAGGGCGTTGAGTACGGCCTCCTCGACGGCCTGCACGGTCGCGTCGTAGAACGGATCGATGCGGCCCCAGGGGATGTGGCGCAGCGTGTCGTAGTCCTCGTCCGTGGGTGGGGATTGCGGGAAAACGCTGGTCAGGGCACCGGGGTTGGCGGTGGAGAAGGCCAGGAAGATGTCGCCGGAGAAGTGGCTGCCGGTCGTGCCGGTCCGGGCCAGGCCCAGCGGAACCCGGCGGGCCAGGGCCTTGCACTGGCCGGGCAGCAGGGGAGCGTCGGTGCCGATCACCACGATGACCGAGCCGGCGCCGCCGGGGGCGAACCAGTCGGTGTCCTCCATCGGGTTGTCCTGGGTCAGCCGCCGGCCCACGGGGACGCCGGCGACGACCAGTTCGCGCCGCGCGCCGAAGTTGGCCTGGACGAAGGCGCCGACGGTGTAGCGGGCCGTCCCGTACTCCACCACCCGACTGGATGTCCCCGAACCCCCTTTGAAGCCGTAGCAGTTCATGCCGGTCCCGCCGCCCACGCAGCCCTCCTCGATCGGGCCGGAGGCGGCCGTGTCGATCGCGGCGATCGCGTGCTCGGCGCGGACGTGCGGGCCGTTGATGTCGTTGAGGTAGCCGTCCCAGGTCTCGGCGACCACCGGAAGCAGCCACTGCCGCGCGAGTTCGGGTCGGTTGGCCACCGTCCAGTCGACGACCCCCCGGTGCACGGGACCCACCGCGTGTGTGTTGGTGATCATCACCGGGCCCGCCAGGCTGCCGGTCTCGTCGAGCCAACTGCTGCCGGTCATCTCGCCGTTGCCGTTGAGCGTGTACCGACCCGCGGCGCACGGCAGGCCGACGCCGTCCCGGCCGCGCGGCAACACGGCGGTGACGCCGGTGCGCACCGACGACCCCTGGACCAGGGTCGTGTAGCCGATGCGGACTCCGGGGACGTCGGTGAGCGCGTTGGCCGGCCCGGGTGTGCCGTCGAGGCGGATGCCCAGGGCCCGGGCGCGTGGTCGACCCGACGGGGTGGAGGTCAGGGGGGATGGTGCGGGGGTGTTCACGCGGTGCCTTTCCGGGTGTCGTCGTCGGGAGCCCTGTGGCCACCGGTGCCGTGGTCGGCCGCGTCCGGGGCCGGCGTGCCCTGGCCGGGCACGTCGTGGCCCGGTGCGTCCCGGCCCGGTGCGTCGGGATCGGGGACGGCTCGGTCCGGGCGCAGGTCGGGGCAGTCGGTGGCCTGGCGGGCGTGGGCCAGGATCAGGGCCAGGGCCCGCTCGGGCGGCAGCGAGGAGTTGCGGCTCACGATGTGCAGGCCGTAGCCGTCCTCGAGGGTGACCAGGTTCGCGGCCACGTCCCGGATCGGTTCGGTGAACCGGAAGTGGCCCTGGGCCTGCCCGATCTCCAGGATCGAGCCGTACATGGCGACCTGTCGGTCGTACAGGCTCTGCGCCAACGTGGCGTATTCGCTCTCGTCGCGAGCGGCGGCGCTGAACTCGTACAGGACGACCGCGAGTTCGTCCTCCGGACCGGCCGGCAGGCCGCGCCGTGCGCAGGCCACGAGCTTGTCGCGGGCGTCGGGCAGCCGGGAGGCGGTGTCGGTGCGGGACGTGTAGAAGCGGTCCGCGGCCTGTTGGTACACCTGCCGCAGCAGGTCGCCCAGGTCGCTGAAGTAGTAGCTGACCGACCCCCGGGCGACGCCCGCCACCTCGGCGATGTCGGCCACCCGCAACTGGGCCAGACCGTGCCGGCCGACCGCCGCGGTGGCCGCGTGGACCAGTTGCTCACGTCTCGCCGTCTGGTTCCTCGGTCGCGCCATGCATCGTTCCTTGTCCTGATTGCCAAATTATAGGGTGCCCATTGACGTGGAAGTCTTCCATAACGTTGACTCCGGCGTCAAAGAACTGACAAGGGAGCCTCATGGCCGATTCCGATGGCAGTCAGACGCCCGCCGGCACCTCGCCGGCACAGCCGGCGGCCTACGCCCAGGACCTGTCCCGCTCGCTCGGCCTGCGCGAGAACATGTTCATCACGCTGTCCTCGATCACGCCCGCGTCGAGCGTCTTCATCATCATGCCGTCGGCGATCAGTGGGCTCGGTGGCGCCGCGGCCCTGGCGTTCGCGCCGGCGGCCGTCGCCGGGATGCTGATGGCCCTGTGTTAGGCCGAGTTGTCCAGCGCGTTCCCGATCACCGGCGGCGAGTATGCCTTCGCCGCGCGCACCCTCGGCCGGTCCACGGGCTTCGCGCTGTTCGCGCTCGGCCTGCTCGGCGGAGTCCTGACGGTGGCGGTGATCGCGCTGGGCACCGGCGACTACCTGGGTGTGGTGTGGGGCTCGCTCGGCGGAAAGCGGACCGGGCTCGCCGTCATCGCCTTGGCCTCGCTCGTCGCCGTCCTGGGCATTCGCCTCGACGCCTGGGTCACCGGGGTCTTCCTGGCGGTCGAGCTCGCGGCGATCGCGGTGCTCGCCTGGCTCGGCCTGGTCCACGTCGAGCAGCCGGTGTCCACGCTGTGGACGGCGCACGCCCTGGGGGAGGGCAACATCCTGGTCGGCGCCTCGGCCGGGCTCGTCGTGTCCTTCGCCGCCACGGCACTGTTCGCCTACAACGGCTACGGCACCGCCGTGTACTTCGCCGAGGAAACCCGGCAGGTCTCCTCGATCGGCAAGGTCGTGATGTGGTCGCTCGGCATCACCGTGGTCGCGGAGTGCCTTCCGCTGGTGGCCGTACTCCTGGGCACGCCGAGTACGAGCGAACTCATGGCGGCCCCGTCCCCGATGAACTACTTCCTGCTCGAACGCGGCGGCGACGCGAGGAACACCGTCGTCAGCCTGGGCATAGCCATCGCCATCGTCAACGCGGTGATCGCGATCATGCTGCAGGTCGGCCGCCTGCTGTACTCCTCCGCCCGCGACCGGGCCTGGTCCGACGTGGTGGGCAGGCCGCCGGCCGCCGTGCACCCGCGGCTGCGCACTCCCGTCCTGGCCACCCTGGTGATGGGCGGCGCCGCGATCGTGGTCGCGTGGCTCGTCCCGCTCGACACCCTGATCCTGGCCACCGGAGCGAACCTGGTGGTGCTGTACATCTTCGTCGCCGTCTCCGCGCTGTACGGCCGGATCAGGGGGACCACCGCCCACGCGACCTACCGGATGCCGGCCTGGCCGTGGGTACCGCTGGGCGTGATCGGCGTGATGGCCTACGTGCTGTACGAATCGATCGACGCCGACCGGCGCCCGGTCGGGATCGCCGTGGCCATGGTCGCGGCGGGCTACCTCTACTACTACGCCTACCTGCACCCCAGGCGCGGGCACCGCTGGACCATGCCCGATCCCGTCCGCGACGCGACCGACCCGGCGATGCGCTAGCGAATCCCGCCCGGACGGAAGGACAGCCGGCCCCGCCTTTCGCCCAAGCCGGCCCCCCTGGCCGACCGGCCCGGCGGGGTTGCCACGCGCCCGACTTCCGCCGCGCATGTCGGTATCCTGACCGTGCGGCGGTCCGGTGGGCGGCCGCACGGCGGTGGGGCCCGCCGTACCCGAACCGCGACCCGGTCGCCAACGGTCCCTACCTGACCTTCCCCGTGCGTGCCCGCGCGCCACGGGGCCAAGTCGATCAGGTGGGAGCCTGAACGCCGTGCATCCTGACCAGCGCCCCGATCAACACGCCGAACCCGCCGCGCCGGGCGGGTGGCAGGCCGAGCCGGTCGACCCCGACACCGCGATCGACCCGTGGCCGCCGCCCGGGCCGCGCCGCCGGCAAGCCGAGATCCTCGCCGCGATCGCGACGGGCGGTGTGATCGGCGCGTGTGCCCGCTATGGCGCGACCCTGATCTGGCCGACCGCACCGGGCACGTTCCCGTGGACCACCTTCTGGATCAACGTCACCGGGAGCGCCCTGATGGGCGTGCTCATGGTGCTGATCACCGAACGCGCCACCGCCCACCCCCTGGTGCGGCCCTTCCTCGGCACCGGCGTCCTCGGCGGCTTCACCACCTTCTCCACCTACGCCGTCGACGCCCGACACCTGATCGACGACGGACGCGCCGGCGTCGCGTCGGCCTACCTCGCGGCAACCCTCGCCGCCGCCCTGTTCGCGCTGTGGGGTGCGGCCGGCCTCACCCGATGGCTCGCCCCGCCCCGCGCCGCCCGGAAGGCGGGCACGGCGTGAACTGGCTCATGGTCATCACCGGCGCCCTCGTCGGCGCGCCCCTGCGCTACCTGACCGACAAGGCCATCCAGGCCCGGCACGAAGGCGTCTTCCCGTGGGGCACGCTCGCGGTGAACCTGGCCGCCTGCACCGGGCTCGGCTTCCTGACCGGCGCCGCCACCGCCACCACCGTGCCCGCGGCCCTCCAACACCTGATCGGCCCCGGGCTGTGCGCGACGCTCAGCACGTACTCCACCTTCTCCTTCGAGACCGTCCGCCTGACCGAGACCGGCGCGAAAGCGTTCGCCGCCGCCAACGTGATCATCGGCATCGCGGCGGGCCTGGCCGCGGCCTACCTCGGTGCCACCCTGGCCGAAGCGACATTCACCTGACCCGGTGCGCCGACCCGGTGGCGCCGTGCGCGGTGCGGTTTCCGCCTCCGGGCGTGTCGCCGCCCCGGTCACACGGGACGTGTCCTCGGTCCGCCGGGCCGGCGAAGGGCCTCGTTTCGTCAGGATCGGGTTCGGCGTGACTCGGCGAGGAGCAGGCCCAGCAGATAGAGGCCGCCGAGGGATCCCGTGGCCACGCCCACCGGCAGCACGCCGGCGGTGAACAGGCGCTGTACGGCCAGGTCGCTCGCGGTGAGCAGGACGGCTCCCATGAGGGCGGCGTTGACCAGTCCCGGGCCGGGGGACCGTACCAGGCGGCGGGAGAGTTGCGGGGCGGCCAGCGCCACGAACCAGACCGGGCCGGTGGCGGCGGTGGCGACCGCGGCCAGTGCGACACCGACCAGCAACATGACTGGCTTTCGGATGCGGTGGATTTCACGTCTTGTCGACTCATGTGCAGGGACGCCCGACGCTCGACGCCCGGGACGAGGGTGGGGCGATGATGCGGGCATGGGTATCTCCGAGGCTCGTTGCGATGTGCTGGTTGCCGGGGCGTACTTCGCCGATCTGATCTTTCGTGAGCTGCCCCGGACGGTGGCCGTGGGGCGTGAGACGTTCGCCGGCGGGTTCGAGATGTTGCCCGGTGGCGCCTTCAACCCGGCGATGGCGCTGCACCGGCTGGGGGACGACGTGGTGTGGGCCACCGACTTCGGGAACGACGAGTTCAGTCGGCACGTCCTGGCCGGGGTTCGGGCCGCGGGGTTGTCCGAGTCCGGATTCCGGCACCATCCGCAGCCCGTGCGCAGTGTCACGGTCGCGCTCTCGTACACCGCGGACCGGGCCATGGTCAGCTTTCAGGACCCGGTGACACCGCGCCCGGTGGACGAACTGGTGCGCGTGCACCGGCCGCGGGTCCTCGTACTGCCCGAACTGCGGTATGGCCCGGGGGTCGTGGAGACGCTGCGTGCGGTGCGGGAGGCGGGCACGTCGATCTTCATGGACTGCCAGGATGTTCCGGTCACGCTGGAGACGCCGACCGTGCGTGAAGTCCTGGCGTGTGTGGACGTCTTCGCGCCCAACGTCGACGAGGCGCTGCGCCTTACCGGTGCCGCCACGCCGGACGACGCGGCGACGTTGCTGGGCGAGCTGGTGAGCACGGTCCTGATCAAGCGCGGGAAGCACGGTGCGATCGCGCTGCGGGCCGGGAATCGGATCGCCGTTCCCGCCGCGCCGGTTCGCGTCGTGGACACCACGGGTGCCGGCGATTGCTTCAACGCCGGGTTCGTGCACGGCCTGCTCGCCGGCTGGGATCTGCCCCGATCTCTGGCAGCGGCAGTGGCCTGCGGATCGGCGGCGGCTACGGCTCCGGGATCGGGCGGGGCCCTGGACGCCGACGAACTGTCCGCGTGGCTCGCCCCGGCTGAGCCGGTGCCGCCGCTCCGAGGGACGCAACTTGAGCATCACCCCTGGTAGTTGCGGTACTCCCCACGGTTGCGCGCGCGTGTTAGCGTTTCGAGGTCGTCGGTCGACCACATTCTCCGGCTCATCGGGCGGAGCGCGTTTTGCACGTGGGTCGATCGACATTCGTTTGTGTGTGGGGTGTTCGTGGCGTGCTCATCGGTCCGTCGGGGGGTGTGGTGAGAGTCCTGGTCACCGATCTGGACGGCACGTTGTTGGGCGGTACGGACGCCGAACGCCTGCGGCTGCACGGGATCCTGTCGCGTCATCCCGAGATCACGGTGGTCTTCGCCACCGGCCGCGGACTGGCCTCGGTGCGCCAGGTGCTGGCCGACCCGCTCGTGCCCAGGCCACGGTGGGTCGTCGCCGACGTCGGAGCCAGCCTGGCCGACGGCAGGGACCTGAGTACCGTCGCGGATCTGCAGTCCCGATTGCGCGCGGGCTGGCCCGGTGCGGCACGGGTGCGCGACGGGCTCTCCGGATTCCCCGCTCTGAGGTATCAGGACGGGGTAGCGCAGGAGGGACGGTGTTCCTTCGAACTGCCTCCCGGGGAGTTGACCGATGAACTCAGCGCGGCGGTGGCCGCGTTGGGGTGCTCGTGGGCGTACTCGGCCGATCGCTACTTCGACGTTCTGCCCCCGGGGGCGAGCAAGGGCGCGGCGGTGGAGGCCCTGGCGCGCTCGTTGCATTGGGAACGGGCGGACATGCTGGTCGCGGGCGACTCGCTCAACGACCTGTCGATGTTCGGAATCGGCGCGCACGGTGTGGTGGTCGGTGGCGCCGAGCCCGCCCTGGAACGGGCGGTGGCCGGCGACGAGAGGGTGTACCGCACCGAACAGCACGGCGCGGCCGGGATCGTGGCCGCGTTGCGGAACCTGGGTTGGGTGGAGCCGGAACACGCGTTGGTCGTGGGCTATCACCGACCGCCCCGGATATGGACCTCCACGGGGTGGTGCGCTCCGGTCAGCCCGAACGGGATCCTGCCGACGTTGTGTTCGGTTCTCGGTGCGGAACACGGGGACAGCTCCCAGGTGTTGCCGGCGCTGTGGGTTGCGGGGGCGGTGGGGGAGGGGGACCATCTGGCCGGTGCCGGTGCCGGTGCCGGTGCCGGTGCCGGCGTTGGTGTGGGTGTGGGTCCGGGTTCGGGTTTCGGTCCTGGGGGCGGAGACGACGATCTCGGTCTCGCGTTGTCCTTGCAGCGGTTCGAACCTGCGGCGTGGTCGGCCTACTTCCACCGGGCCTGCAAGGAAACGTTGTGGCCGGCGCTGATGTCGCAGCCGGAACGCGTGCGCTTCGACAGTGCCGCCTGGGTCGAGTACCGAACCGTCAACCGCCGCTTCGCCGAACACATCGCGGCCCGGGCGGCCGAGCGGGCGACCGTGTGGCTGCACGACTACAACCTGTGGCTCGTACCGGGACTCCTGCGCGCGTCGCGGCCCGACCTGCGGGTGGGCCTTTTCCATCACACGCCGTTCCCGCCGGCCCGGATCTTCGACTCGCTGCCGGTAGCGGCCGAGGTACGAACTTCGCTGACGGCACTGGACTGGGCCGGGTTCCAGACCGAGGGATTCGCCGCGAACTTCCGGGCCACACTGGGCGATGCCGGTAGGGCGCCGCGGGTGGGTGTGCATCCGCTGGGTGTCGACCGCGCGGCTATCGACGCGATGGTGCGGTCGCGCGGGCCGCAGGCTCCGTCCGCCGTGGGTCACTTGGTGCTTTCCGTCGAGCGCTTGGACTACGTCAAGGCCCCCGAGCGCAAGGTCGCCGCCGTCGCCGCGCTTCTGGCCTCCGACCCGGACCTGCATGGTCGCTTCCGGTTCCGTCTGGTCTGCCCGCCGCCCGAACCCGGCATCACCGCCCACGATTCGACCCGCGTCGCCCTCGAACGTCGCATCGCCGACGTGAACGCCCGGTTCGGCACCGCGACCTGGCAACCGGTCGAATACCTCCCGTACAACCTCTCGTTCGTCGAGGTCGTGGACCACTACCTCGCCGCGGACGTGTTCTGGGTGACGTCGCTCCAGGACGGGATGAACCTCACCGCGAAGGAGTATGTGGCGGCCCAATCGGCCGCGGGCGGCAACGGCGTGCTGGTGCTGTCCCGCTACGCCGGAGCAGCCGAGGAACTCGCCCACGGCGCCCTCCTCACCGACCCCCGCTCGCCGGCCGACCTCGTGTGGGCGCTCCGACGGGCACTGCGAATGCCCCGCCGCGAACGCCGCACCCGCATGATCCACCTGTCGACCGCCCTCGGCCACGACCACCCTCGAAACTGGGCGGCCGGGATCATCGCGGCCATAGAGACCGACGACGCCGTCGACGCGAACTCAGGCCCTGTCGCCGCCGCGCCCGCAAGCATCGCGTAGCGCCGCAGATGGTCGGCGCGCGTCCCTGTGGGTGAACGTCCGCCCTGTGTGCCGTGGGGACGGTTCGTGCATCGGCGCACCTCGACCGGTTCGGTGCGCGCGAGATCGGCGCAGGCGGCCGTCGGTGTCGTGAACGCCTGTCGGGTGTGGGCAAGTTGGACCCCGCCTGGCCGGTTGAGTTCGTGTGCTCAGCACCAGGAGAGCGAGACGCCAGTGGATAGGCAGATTGTATGGTTAACAGGCCCATGCGTGACATCACCGGAATCCATGGGCTCAGGCAGACCTTCACCCTCGACAGGTTGAAAATCAAGGTGGATCCGCAACAGTCGTGGGCGCGGGTGGGGGTTCGCGCCGATCCCGCACGGGGCGGCCGGTGAATCGGTCGGGTCATTCCTCGTAGGGATCCTCGAGGGTCGGGACGCACGGTGACAGCAGCGGCTCGGTGTGCTCGGTCACGTTTCCGCGAGCGAGCCCCAGGACGCGGAACTCGTTGTCGTGAGCGGGGTCCTCGTCGTCGCGGATGTGCACCGGAACGGTAAGTCCGTTGATGATGGCGGCAGTTGCGCGCGGGCCGCCCAGGTTTTGTCGGTGCCTTCGGGTGAGGGGGCTTCGGCCCGGTTTCGATGCCGGTGCTCAGTCGGTGCCGGGGGAGTCGGTCGGCGTGGTCTGGGCGAGGAGTCCGTCGACGAGGGCGCGCAGTCCCTGGGGGTAGCTGTCGCGGGCGCCCTCCTCGGCCCACAGGTGGGCGACGGCGGCGAGGTGGGGGACCCGGGTGGCGTCGAAGATTTCGCGGTAGGCGGGGTGCTCGTTGTTCTCCCGGGCCCGGGCGCTGTGGGCGCGGACGAGGACCTCGCCGATGGTGTAGTACCAGATGTCGCGGAACACGCGGACGGTCTGCGCGGGTGTGCAGCCGTGGTCGCGGGCGCCGCCGACGATGGCGTCGACCATCCACAGTGCCGATTCGTCGAGGAGGCCGACGAAGCCGTCGGCCGAGAGGATCTCCGCGGCCCAGGGCCAGGAGGCGAGCGCGTCGTGCATCGCGGTGGCGGCCGTGAGGATGCGCTCGCGCGGGTCCTCGGGGAGCGGTGGGCGTTCGATCTCGTCGATGTAGCCGTTGAGCAGCAGGACCAGCAGGTCGTCCTTGCCGCGGATGTGGTGGTACATGGTCGTCGCCCCGATGCCGGTCTCGGCGGCGAGCCGGCGCACGGTCAGTTTCTCCCAGCCGTCCCGGTCGATGAGCCGGCGCGCCGCCGTCAGGATCTGCGCGCGGGAGGTCACGGGCGGGCGGCCGGTGCGGCCGTGCGGTACGGGCGACGGGAGCGGTGAGGGCATCGCCCCATCATGCCGCTCCACCCTCTTGCGCCGCGAAACCGGTGCGGGGTCGGCCATGGGCGGTCGGCCGTTCCCGGGTCGACAGCGGCCTGCCTCGATGTTACTTTCGGAACATGTTCGAAAAGACATTCGGCGGCACGGGGGACGGAGTTCGCGATGACGAATAGGACGAATGCTTCGAGTGGCCGGCCGGGGCTCACGCTCGCCGTGGTGGCCGTCGTGCAGTTCATGGTGTCGCTGGACCTGTCCGTCGTGAACGTCGGACTTCCCGAGATCGCCGCCGGTCTCGGCTTCGGTGCGGTGGGCCTGACCTGGGTGATCCACGCCTACGCCCTCACGTTCGGCGGGCTGCTCCTGCTGGGTGGCAAGGCCGCCGACCGGTACGGCCGCAAACGGGTGCTGCTGCTCGGGCTGGGCCTGTTCGGCCTGGCCTCGCTTCTCGGTGGCTTCGCCCGGGAGCCCGGCCAACTCGTCGCCGCCCGAGCCGCACAGGGCATCGGGGCCGCCGCGCTGGCCCCGGCCGCGTTGGCGCTGCTGACGGCGACGTTTCCCACCGGCAAGGCCCGCGTCCGGGCCTTCGGGGTATGGAGCGCGACGAACGCCGCGGGGGGCGCCTTCGGCGTCCTGATCGGCGGCCTGCTCACCGAGTACGCCGGCTGGCGCTGGGTGATGTTCGTGAACGTGCCGATGGCGGCCTGCGCGCTGGCCCTGGCGTGGCGCGGCATCACCGAGAGTGCGCCGACCTCGCGAGGAGGGCGCCCCGACGTACTCGGTGCCGTCCTGGTCGCGGCGGGCATGACCCTGCTGGTGTTCGGTGTCGTGCGCACCGATCGGTATGCGTGGACCTCGCCGGTCACCCTGACCACCCTGGCGGTCGCCGTCGCGCTGCTGGTGGCGTTCATCCAGGTCGAGCGGACCACCGCGCGTGAACCCCTGATCCGACTCGGCCTGTTGGCCAATCGCGCCGTGGCCGGTGCGAACGCCTACAACCTCCTGGTGGGCGCGGCCATGGCCTCGGCCTTCTACTTCGCGTCCCTCTACCTGCAACGAGTGCTCGGGACGGGCGCGGCGCTGACCGGGACCATGTTCCTGCCGCTCGCCTTCGGCGTGATCGCCGGTTCCGTGGTCGCCGTCAAACTCGGCTACCGCTTCGCTCCGCGCCACCTGTTGGTGGCCGGCGGACTCCTGACCGCGACCGGACTCGCATGGTTCGGCCGGATCGGCCCCGACGGCAGCTTCGCCGGCGACGTCCTGGGGCCCTCGATCGTCGCCGGCCTCGGCTTCGGGTTGTGCCTCGGACCGGTCGTCTCCATCGCCACCGCCGGCGTCGCGCCGCACGAGGCCGGCACCGCGTCGGGCCTGCTCGCCAGTTCACGCCAGATCGGCGCTTCGCTCGGACTCGCCGCCCTGGGCACCGCCGCGCACGAGCGCACCGGTGACACCGGTACGCGCGAGGCCCTCAACGACGGATACGCGCTCGGCCTGACCCTCGGCGCCGTGCTCCTGGTCGTCGCCGCCGTCATCGCCCTCACCGTCCTGCGTCGGACCAGCCCGCCGTCACGAGTCGACCAGGTCGACCGAACCGACGACCGCGATCCCGTCCCCGCACGGGACTGACCGGAGGCGCGACGCGTCGAGAAGGGACGGGGAGTCGGATCCCCGTCCCTTCCTGATTGTTCGGCATCGAATCAATTGCTCAGCATATCTTGACCATTTGCGGCACGGGGGGCCGGCTGGGCCGCCGCCGCCCACGTGCCCAACTCGGCCGATGCGCACGGCGGGTGCGCGTCCGCGTGGGTGTTGTCCCGGTGTTCCGGTCCTGTTGCGCCGCCGCATGCACCCCTACGCGAGAGGATCGACATGCCGAAGATGCCTCATGGCGTACGCGTCGCGCTGGACGCGGAGTTGGCCGCCGCCCGCGCCGCCGGGCCGGGAACGCGGGGGTGGGCGCATCTGGAGCGGGCGCACATCCTGTCCCAGCCGTGGGCGTGGCCACACGTGCGTGCGCACGGAGCGATGCTCGCCCGCGCGGTGCGTACCCGCGACCCGCGCGAGGCGGTCGGCCAACTCGTCCGGCTCGCGGTCGCCGCGCCCGGGTCGGCCACCGGGCGCTACCCGGTCGGGAACACCGGCCGGGCGAACGTATCCATGAGCGCTCCGATGTCGACCCCTGCGGACCTCGCCGACCTGTTCGCCGCCGCTGTCGGTCTGGCGCGCACCCGCCCGCGATGAGCCCGCCCGTGCCGCCGACCGTGAACGGCCGTTTGTCCGGGGCCTTCGTCAACTCGCTTGCGCCGCCGCGCGGTTACAGCCGTCGGCGTTTTTCCTGGTGGTGCGAGAACGTGTGGTCGTTCGGGCGTGGTGGGTGAGATTTTGCGGTTTCGACTTGGACGCGGGATGCCCGGTGGGCGAGTTATGGGGTGAGAGGCCCTCGGGCCTCGTGGACGCCGCCGGGGACAAGCGCTTCGTCCCCGGCAGGGTCCGCGCCGGACTTCACGGAAGGATGCGCTGCCTTGAACGAAATTCTCGGCCCCGAGGCCAGACAACTGTGGCTGGTCATAGGCGTGCTGGTCGTCGTCGTGCGCGCGCCGCTCGGTGCCCTGATGCGCGGCACGGCGTTCCCCGAGCCGAACCACCGTTGCGGCTCCGGGCATCGCCGGACGCGCCCCGCGCGCGGCAAGGGCGGCGGACGATGACCGAACCGCTGCGCCCCGACCAGGCCCGAGTCGTGGAAATGGACCCGGTGGACCTGGTGGACCTCCTGCGCGTCGACTTCGTGGCCTTCTGCCACAGCCACCACCCGACCCTGACCCGCTTCGCGTACGACCACCTCGGATCGCGCCCCGAGGCCGAGGACATCGTCGCCGAGGTCCTCCTGGCCCTGTACCGGCGCTGGGACGACGTACTGCGCGAGCCCGCCCCGCCGGTCAAGCGCGCGTTCCGCATGCTGACCGACGCCCTCGAGGACCGTCGCCTGCGCCGCGACCTCGTCCGCGACTCGCTCGACCGCGACTCGCTCGGACGATGGCGTCCCGCCCCGGGCGGCCCGGTCCTCGACGCGCCCAAGGACTTCGTACGGTTCTGTCGCGAGCACCAACAGACGCTGACCGACCACGCCTGGAAACAACTGGGCTGTCCGCACGACGCCGACGAGGCGGTCGCCGACGTCCTGCTCGCCCTGTCCCGACGCTGGCCCGAGATCGTCCGTCATCCCGGGCCGCCGCTCGCGCTCGCCTACGAGATCCTGCGCCGGCGCGTCGTCGACATCCGCCGCCGCCGCGGGCGCAGCCTCGAGGTACCGATCGACTTCACCGCTCCCGGCGCCCCCGACGTCGCCTCCACGACCACCGCGGACCCGGCCGCCCTCGTCCCGCAGCTGGACACCCTCGACCGCACCATCGCCGCCATGCCCGCCAAACGCGCCACCTGCGCCCGCCTGCACCTGGTGATGCAACTGCCCCTCCAGGACGTCGCCGACTACCTGGGAGTGACCATCTCCACCGTCCGCAGCCACGTCCACGCGGCCCGCAAACAACTCGCCGGCGCCCTCGACCGAACCCGGCACGCCCCACCGGCCCCCACCCCACCGACCCCCACGCACCCTCGGGAACCCAACGCATGAACGACCTGACCCCGCTCGACCGCGCGCTCCAACAGCGCCGTCGCGACATGGACACGGCCTTCGCCGACTACGACCCCGCCGCCGCCACCCGCCGCCTGGCCGACCTCATCGTCCAGGAGGAACTCGTGGCCGCACTGGTCCGGCCCGCCGGCATCGGACGCCCGCGCGGCGCGGGTTTCACGGACGCCCACGCCGCGCAGAACGCCGCCGCGGCGGAACTCGAACAGTTCTGCCAGGCGATCGTCGCCCGACCGACCACCGGCCCCCTCCTCGGGGATTTCGTGCAAAGGCGCATTCCCGCGGGGGCGCTGGTGTTCGGATGTCTGCTGTACCTCACCGGGCGGCCCGCACCCGCCGCGTTCTGGTGGAGGTACGCCGCCGGCGCCGACACCGTCGAGGCGATGCGCCTGCTCACCCTGCACCATCGGGTCGAGGGCGAACCCGAGGACGCCCACCACTGGGCCGGCCGCCTGCACGCGGCCACGCCCGCCCCGGTGCCGGCCGAGATCGAGGGCGCGGGCGATCCGCAGGCGTACGTCGCGCGTGTGGAACCGGGCATCGAGGAGGTCGACGATCCCGACCTCGGCGAGATCTGCCGACCCAACGACCGCTTCCCCCGTCTGCTCGCCGCCGCCGGACACGTCTAGGCAGGTTCGGGGCGGGTTCGGGGGATCTCGACGCGGCGCGGGCGCCGCGCGGTCGCGGTGCCGGACGATACGGCCGCGCCGGGATCCCCCGGACCGGAGTCGGCCGACACCTCGCCCCGCCGACGCGGTGGGCGGTACCCGGAACCGCGCCGGGTTCCGCCCGCCACGTCCGCCATGCCCCGCACGCCCACCCGCCGCCAGGAAGGTCGCTTCCGCCATGACCCGCACGCACCGAGCCCTCGCCCGCCCGCGCCTGGCGACGCGATCGCACGGACTCCACCTCGTAGTCACCCCACGCGGTGAACTCGACGTGGCCACCGTGCTCCCGCTCACCCGCGCCCTGGACGCCCTGACCGGAATCGACCGACCCCACGTGATCGTCGACCTGGGCGAGGTGACCTTCCTCGGAGCCCGCGCCATTTCCGTGCTGGCCCGAGGCCGCGAGCGCGCCCACGCCCGCAACGGCGACCTGCGCCTGTTCCGGGTCGACCCGTTCGTCCGGCACGTTCTGCAACTTCCGGGCCTGCGAGCGGACTTCGACATCATCGACGCTCTTCCCGCGCTGCCGGGCGAGTCTTGACAGGGAGATCCGTGACCACGCGGGCCGGTACCCCGCGCACGGCGCCGGCCCACGCGGCGGGGTGTCGGCGGTGTCCGGGAAAACGACGAGGCCGGGGCGCCCGACGGCACCCCGGCCTTGCAAGTCGAGGGCGAGGAAAGCGAAGGGACTGGTTCAAGGAGTGAGAAGGAAGTCCGTTCATGGCCTCGCCGAGGCCAACGCTAGCACTACGCGGGGATCAGGTCGCGCAGGTTTTCCGGGGTGAAGATCCGGGAGTCCGGGTGCAGGCCGTCCGGGCGGGCCAGGCCGATGTAGGTGACGGGGCCGTCCGGGATCGTCTCGGGGTCCCACAGCGTGGTGGTCGCGGCTCGGTCGGCCATCAGGTCGGCGAGGTATTCGATGGTGAGATGCTCGCGCTCGAGCATGCCGCGCAGCAGGGTGGCGACGGACACCCGGTTCCCCTCGACCGTGTTGGAGTCGGGGGCGCCCTGGAGGTACAGGTGCAACCACTTGGCGCGCCAACGGCCGTCGCTCCCGCGCAGGAACGCCAGCGGCAGCGCGACCCGGCCCGGGCCGCGCAGGTCCGACTTCATCCGCACGGTGCGCGGCTCGAAGGGACGACCCTGCTGCTCGGCGTCGCGCAGCATGAAACCGAAGAACGACTCCTCGACCTGCTCGAAGCCCTCCCCCGAGTAGATGTCGACCTGCGGGACGATGTAGCTGCCGGTGACACCGCCCAGGCGCAGGTTGATGAACTCCGAGGCGCCGTCGGGCGCGTCGGTGATGTCGCCGGAGTGCTCGCCCTCGTACGAGGTGAGGGCGGTGAAGGACAGCCAACCGACCGTCGCGTACGCGTCGTCCAGCATCAGCGCCGACAGGTCGTAGTCGGTGCTGTGTCGGGTCTGCTTCCAGTACACGAAGAACCGCAGCAGTTCGCCGTCGACGGGGGAGAGCGAGCCGCGGGGCAGTACGCCCAGACCGGCGGCCGTCGCCTTCCCGCTGAGCGGGAGCGCGACGTCGAGGATGTCCGGGTCGATCAGCAGGTGCCCCGGCTCGGGGAGGCGGCGGCGCGTCTCGGCGTCCAGAGCGGCGATCAGCCGCTCGCGCTCGGGCGATGGCACCGGTGCGCGGGTGTCGGCGGCCGCCCAGGCGCGGCCGAGGCGGTTGACGAAGATGCGGCGTGCGGTGCTCTCGTCGCTGCGGTTGTGGAAGTGCTCGCGGACCGACAGCAGGACGCGCCCGGACACCCGCGCCGCGAGTTGCTCCGCGGCGGCCACGACGGCGTCGCGCTCCTCCTGGGTGCCGCACGTGCGCAGCAGGCGGTCCAGGGCGCGAAACAGCCTGCCGGGAGCGGCCGTCAGCAGGCGCGTCGCCCCGGTGACGTCGCCGGCGCGGAGCAACTCCTCGACGCGGCTGTCCAGGGACGGCGCCTTCAGTTCGCCCCGGGCCACGGCGAACACGTCGGCGGCGTGCGGCCAACGGGGGTACTCGTGCGGGTGCAGCCGCTCGCCGAGGCGCTTGAAGGGCTCGCGGTGCGCGGTGACGTCGGCGAGTTTGGCTGGGGTGGCGGCGACGAGCGTGTCGAGGGCGGCGAGCAGGGCCCGGCGTACGGGACGGGACAGGGCCTTGAACCGGGTCGGTTCCACGAGGGTCACGTCGCCGTCCGCGAGCGCGCAGGCCAGGCGGAGCACGTCGGTGACGGTGTCCACGAGGAGGTCCGCGCCGATGTCGAGACGGGCACGGTTGACGACGGCGCGGTTCTCCCGGATCGGGATCGCCTCGGGCCTCGGGCCGTTGGCGCAGTGCGCGGCGAGCACACCCAGGTCGCGCAGACCCTCGTCGCCCAGGGGGGTGGTGCTTCCCGCCAGGGCCAGGTAGAGGGCGGTGACCTCCTCGTCCGGGGCGCCACCGAGGTGCAGGATCGTCAGGCGGTCGCCCGCGGCGGCGATCAGCTCGTCGTGGGCCGCGAGCATCTCGGCATACGTGTGCCGGTAGTTGCCGTACGACGGCAGGGTCAGCAGGTCGACCACGCCGGTGCCGAGCCGGGCCGGTACGTCGTCGTGCGACGCCTCGTCGGCGAGCGCCTCGACTATGCAGCGTGTCCAGAACTCGACGGTGTCCGGCACGTTGGCCGGGAAGTCGATGAAGTAGCTGTTGTGCTCGACGTGGTCACCGACCATCTCGCGGACGGTCTTCAGCGTACGCGTGGCGATGTCGAGGACCGTGTCCTGGGCCAGTCCCGACAGCCGTTCCAAGAGATCCGCCGACATCTTGAAGCCCACGGTCAACAGCGCGGCGTCGAATTGCCGTGCGGCGACGTCGCCTTGCCCGGTGGGTCCGGAGGGGACCGGGAGGCGGCGGGCATGTCGGACGATCAGGGCTTCGAGAGAGTGGGCCATCCGGCATGGTCCCAGACCGCGCCGAGCGCCCGCACTCGGGTTTCCGGGCGCCGGCGGGCCGCGGCCGGGCCCGGCGTAGACTCCCCGGCCGAGTCGGAATGCCTTGGAGGCGCTTGTGATATCCCGCCCGTTGGCGGTGTTCGACCTGGACGGCACCGTGGCCGATACTCGTCACCGGTTGCACCTCGTCGAGTCGCGTCCGCGTGACTGGACGGCGTTCTTCGCGGCCGCGGCGCACGACGCGCCGCTCGCGGAGGGCGTCGCGCTCGCGAGGGACAGCGCCGAGACACACGAGGTGGTGTACGTCACCGGTCGCCCGGAGCGCTGCCGCCGCGACACCGTCGCCTGGCTGGACCGGCACGGCCTGCCTTCCGGCCGGCTGCTGATGCGCGCCGACCGGGACCGCCGTGCGGCCCGTGTCGCCAAACCCGAATTGTTGCGCAAACTGGCTCGGGGTCGGACCGTCGCCATGGTCGTCGACGACGATGCCCAGGTCTGCGACGCCTACGAGGCCGCGGGATTCCGCGTGGTCCGGGCCGACTGGATGCCCACCTCGGCGATCCTGCGGCAGGCCCAGAACGACGAAGGCCGCACCTGATCCTGTCCCGCGAACTCCCCACCGCAGCAAGGCTTTGGCGCCGCCGTCGCGTGAATTGGATATCCGTTGGAGGCGGGCAACGGGAAGGATGGGCCCGACCCGTTTCTCCCTTCGACCAAAGGAATCACCAGTGAGCAAGCTCGGTCGGAGCGCCGCCGCGGTAGTGGCGTCGGTGTCGCTCTTCACGGGTGTGGGCGTCGCGCTCGCGCCGTCCGCATCCGCCGCGAGCCACCCGGCGTGCTACCGGGATCTCAGCGATCACACCGCCAAGATCACGGGCAACAACGTCAGCCTGCGCAAGGCCAAGGGCACCTGGAACCCGATTCTGCGGGTGCTGCAGAAGGGCGCGAAGGTCACCGTCTACTGCCAGGGCGTGGTGTACCGGGACGGCGACGCCGAGGCCAGTGAGTGGTACTACGTCAAGCACCAGGCGTCGGGTATCAAGGGTTGGGTTTCGATCAAGTACGTCCGCTGACCGACCGTCCCGAACGCGGCCGCGTGCGGCCGGCCACCCGATCCCGGCACCCGGGATCGGGCCGCCGAAGCACGGTCGGCGCTCTCGCGCTCGGTCGAGACGGGGGAGCGACCTCGTCCGAGCGCGGGAGGCGGTCGGCCGCACTCCACCGGCACCGAGTGTGGGAGGCAGTCGGCCGGCCCCACCGGTACGCGGTAATTCGGGCTCTCCGCGGTGGCGCGACCCGGCCCTCGCTCAAGCCCCGTGTGGGCCCGGTCATCGACTCCCGGCCGCCGCCCCCTTGCCCCCGTCCGACCAGAGCTCGTACTGGACCAGGAGCAGCCAGGCGCTGAACCACGGCTCCTGCGGCAAGCCGGCGGGGGCGCTCGGACCGCCTTCCAGATGGCTCCGGTACGCGTGCGCGTACGTGTCCAGGACGAGATCCACCGCCGCGTCCCGATCACCGGCCAGCCGTACGGCGGCCAGGTACACCCGCTCCACGCTCCGCAGCGCCGCGTCCGTGAACTCGTCGGGTTCGTACGGGTCGCCACCGGAGGGCGTGGGCGGGTGAGGGAGTGCGGATTCGACGATTTCCAGGCTCATGACAGCTGCTCCCGAGGTGGT
The DNA here is from genome assembly GCF_044460165.1 of Embleya sp. NPDC050154. Classification (NCBI taxonomy): domain Bacteria; kingdom Bacillati; phylum Actinomycetota; class Actinomycetes; order Kitasatosporales; family Streptomycetaceae; genus Embleya; species Embleya sp. NPDC050154. Next base: position 94,681 of record NZ_JBITJP010000019.1, on the reverse strand, counting down.
ATGCCAACACCTCAACCCTCACGCCTACGACGTCGTCGATCAACGCCCGATGCCCGCCTCATCGTTTATCCCCACTCAACGAACCCCGCCTCCCGAAGCCCCGCCATCCGACGGGCGGGGTCGGTGGTGCGGTGGTGTGGTCGTGGGGGCGGGGTTCGGGGGATGCGGGGGCGGGGGTCAGGAGCCGGTGCGGGGAGGGTTGGGTTCCGTCGATCGGGGGGTGTCGGGTTCGGGGTGGTCGTTGGGGTCGGTGAGTTCTTGGAAGAGGGAGATGTGGAGGTCGGCGGGGGCGTCGAGTCTGGAGTTCAGGGAATTCCAGGGGGTGAGGGTGGGGGGTGCGATCTGGGTGGCGCCTGCGGCGACGAGGTGGGTCGTCGCGGTGCGGGTGTCGTCGACCTCGAAGGCGATGCGAATTCCGGGTGCGACCTGACGGCCGACCTCGACGTCGTCGATCATTCGCTTCTGTTCCGGGTTCGCGATCTCCAGGGTGGCGCGGCCCGCGTCGAGGATCGCGACGCGGGCGCCGCCGTCCCCGGAGAAGGCGGCCTGCTCGGGCAGGCCGAGGGCGTCACGGTAGAAGGCCAGGGCGGCCTCGAAGTCGTCCGCCTCGACGACCAGGCGTAGTTGACGTACCTGCGGTGTCTTCGGAGCCTCGGGGGGCGTCATGTTCTCTCCTGGGATGAGTCGACGGGATGTCTCGCCGCACGCCGAGCCGCCGTACGGGTCGACGTGCGACCCGGATGGATCGAATGCATCGAACGGCTCCACTATCGCGGTATCCGTCTCGGAGTCGGGCATTGATCCCGTGTCGCGCGACGGCTACGGCAGACGGCGTCCGGGGCGGGCGGCCCGGCGTTCGTCGGCGTCGAAGCGGGTCAGGGCGCGTGCTCCCGGTTCGAGCGCGCGGATCAGGGCACGAAGGTGCGCGCCGGGCAGGCCGCCCACCGCGTCGGCGATCTCCTCCGCCGCGTCGCGGGTGATCTCCTCCACCACGGCGTCGGCGGGGGCGCGTGGCCCGAGCTTGCTCACCGCCGCGGCCGCGCGAGTGGGGGTGAGCAGGGCCGCCGCCCGGACCAGGAGCCACGCGGGCACGCCGGTCGCGCCCTCGGGCGGCGCGAGGTACGGGCGGGAACCGGCGAAGCGCTCGTCCTCGGCGAAACCGTTCTGCTTGACCTTGGCCACCGGGCGGGCGCCGGAGCCCTTCGTTCCGGCGTCGCCGTGCTCCCACCAGTCCCCGGCGGGCTTGAGTACGTACCCCTCGGCGAGGTTGCCCACGAGTGCGGGCAGCCCGAACAGGCCCGGAACCAGGCTGGGATACGCGCACGGCAACCGCTGGAGCGAGTTGAGCGAACCGTGCGCGAGAGTCGGTACGCAGCGCAGCCCGGCCCCGGCCGCGGCATCGCGCAGAGCACGCTCGGAGATCCAGCAACGCCCGTTCTCGGTCTCGACCGTCGTGTCGAACAGCAACCAGTGCAGATCCGGTGTGTACCAGACGCCGGTCTGCACCGGCTCGACCGCGGAATCCGCGGGAACATCCGGATGCGGGTAGTGCCCGCCGGCCAGTTCACCATAGATGGTCACCAAGGCCGCGTCGCCCCACACACCGCGCAGCTCGGCGGCGAATCGTGCGGCGGACACCGACAACCCCGGCCAGATCCTGCTGACGCCGAAGAAGTCGTCGAGCAGGTCGTCGGAGAGCAGTTCGCGTCGCTTCGCGGGCCGGACCCCAAAACCGTCGCACACCACCGCGAAGTGCGCCCCGTGCACCTTCTCCTGCGCGAGCCATTCCCGACCCCCGGCCATCCCGAGCCGCGCCTTCGCGGAGATCTTGGGGTAGGGAATCCAAACGGAACTGTCGGACGCGGCCTCGGACATGTCGAAATCCTCCGGCGTACGCCCGATCGCGGGCAACAGGGTTTCCGGGCGGCGGCGGTACGACGACAAGCACCGGGTGCGGGCAACGATCCCACCGGTTGCGCCGCGTACGTGGCCGACGTCTGCGGCCATGAGGACTCGCGTCCCCGCGTCTCGTACCGCGCCCGCGCCCGTTGCCCCGCGCCCGTTGTCCCTGCGCCCTGTGCCCTGCGCCCTGTGCCCTGGGCGCGACGCCCCGGCCGCGCGTGGCGACCGCCGCGGGGGCACCGGACGCCGGCGCCTCTCGGGGGTGCCCCCGAGGCGGCACCGATCCACGGCCGTCGTATGTGAGACAAGTCATCTGACGGAGCGTCAGTTCCAGAGTGGCGGCCCTTGATCACGTGCACGGTACATGCGTGACTGTGATCGATAGTCGATCGATGACGGGCGCGGCTCGCCGAGTCTCAGGAGCAGCATGGAACAACCCCGTGACCATTCCGCGTCGCCCCCGACCGGGCCCGACGCCGGGCCCGAGGCCCACCCGGCCACACTCGGGGCGCGAGTGCGGCGGCGACTGCTGGTGCCGGTGCTCGCGTTCGGTGGTGTCCTGATGGCGCTGATGCAGACCGTCGTGGTGCCCATGCTGCCGGACCTGCCCCGCGCGACGGGTTCCTCGCCCTCGACGGTGAGCTGGATGCTCACCGCCACCCTGGTGACCGGCGCGGTGCTCAATCCGGTCCTGGGTCGGGCCGGGGACATGTACGGAAAGCGCCCGGTGCTGATCGGCGCACTGGTGACGATGACCGTCGGGTCGGCGCTGTGCGCGCTCACGTCCGACATCCGGGTGCTGATCGCCGCCCGTGCGATGCAGGGCGCGGCCGCCGCGGTGGTGCCGCTGGCCACCAGCATCCTGCGCGACGAACTCGCGGGGCACCGCATCGGATCCTCCGTCGCGCTGATGAGCTCCACCGTCGGCATCGGCGCGGCGCTGGGCCTGCCGCTGGCCTCGGTGGTGGTCGAACACGCCGACTGGCACGCGCTGTTCTGGGTGACCACCGCGCTGGGCACGCTCACCGCGATCGCCTCGTGGTGGGTGGTTCCGAACTCCCCGGTGCGTACCCGCGGCCGCTTCGACGTCGCGGGCGCGGTGCTGCTGTCGGTGGGTCTGGTGGCGCTGTTGCTGGCGCTGTCCAAGGGCGCCGTCTGGGGCTGGGGCAGCATGCCCGTGGCCGTGTCGGCGGCCACCGGCGTGGTGGCCCTGGGCCTGTGGGTCTGGCGCCAACTGCGGGCCCGTGAACCGCTGGTGGACCTGCGGCTGGCCGGACGCCGTACCGTGGCGCTGCCGCACACCGCCGCCCTGCTCACCGGCTTCGCGTTCTACGCGAACTGGTTGGCCACCGCGCAACTGGTCCAGGCCCCCACCTCGACCGGGTACGGCCTGGGCGCGTCGGCGCTGACCGCGAGTCTGTGCCTGGTGCCCGGAGGACTCGTCATGGTCTGCATGTCCTCCGTCTCCGCGCGACTGTCGGCCGCCCGGGGCGGCCGCTGGACGCTCCTGGCGGGATCCCTGGTGATCGCCGGAGCGTACGTGTTCCGGATCTTCACCAGCGGCACCCTGTGGACCATCGTCCTGGGCGCGACCCTGTGCTCGGTCGGCACCGGGCTGGTGTACTCCGCGCTGCCCACCCTCGTCCTGCAAGCGGTGCCGCAGGAGCAGACCGCCTCCGCGACCGGTCTCAACGTCCTGATGCGCACGATGGGCCAAAGCGTGTGCAGCACCACGGTGGTGGCCGTCCTGGCACAGTTCACCACCGACGTGCACGGCACCGCGTACCCCACCCTGCACGCCTACCTCATCGTCTTCGCCCTGGCTGCGGCGGCGGCCCTGGCCGCCGCCTGCACCGCGGCGGCACTTCCCGGAAGGCCCTCGGCGAAATCGGTCACCGACCCCGCACCCTCCGCCGCGCCTGCCGCCGGACCCGCCACCGGCACTGCTCGCGCGCGGGTCCCGGTGGCGTCGGCGCCGCCGAAGTGGCGTTCGGCACCGGCCTATTGACCGCTCGACCGCGCGACCGCCCGGCCGAGGGCGTGCGAAGGCCCCGGCGCATCGGGTGTCCCGTCCGATCGGACGGGGCCGGACGATGCGCCGGGGCCGGTCACGCGATGCCGCGCGAGCGGCGCGCCGGGGTGGTCACGACAGGGTCAGCGTGATCGTCCCGCCATAGGTGCCCGGTGCCGCGTACGCCGGTACGGTCAGCGCCAAGGCGGCGTCCGCGGTGAAAGTGCCGCCGGTCGGGCCGGCGCCCGGAGCCTGCGTGCACAGGGTCGCGCCGGACCCGATCGGGCCGGTCGATCCCGAGGACACGGTGGACGGGCTTCCCTGGGCCGCCGCGCAGGACGGCGTCCAGGCCACGTTCGCGGCCGGGATGGTGCCCCGGTCCGACGTCAGGTCGGACACCGACCCGGTCAACTGCCAACCGAGTTCGCTGCCGCGCGCGTCGACCACGGTCACCCGGTTCAACGCCGCGTGCATGGTCTGCACCCGGCCATTGAGGGTGGTCGTACCGAAGTCGATCCCCGCCGCGGTCTGGGTCATCGTCAGGCCGCCGGGGGTGATCGTGCCGGTGAGTGACTGCTCCAGGCCGCCGCCGCCGTCGGTCACCGTGAACGGCACCGACATGCCCTCGTCCTCGAAGCCCGCGACGGCGCGAATCGCGGCGTCCTCGGCGGCCCCGATCACGTACTCGGCGGCGAACTTGCCGTCGGGAGAGGTCATGACACTGATCGGGACGTCGGAGATGTTGCCGTCCGCGTCCACACCGCTGATCTGGAGTTCGTAGTTGGGAACCCAGTCGTGGCCCTCGAGCCTGACCACGGTGCCCACCGGACCCGAGGTCTTGTCGGCCGTGAGCACCCGTTGCCCCGGCACGAACGCCTTGATGGAGAGGGTGTCCGTCGCCTCCTTGGAACCGTCGGAGACGCGCACGACGTAGCGGCCGTCGTCGATGCCGAACGGGTACAACATCGCGGTCCCGGTCAGGTTGCCCTGGGCGTCGATGGCGAGCGTGTTCATCAGGAACTTGCCCGCATCGCATCCGCTGCCGTTCGCGTCGCACAGCGCCACCTGCGGAGTGCCGTTCGGCGCGAACCTGCTGCCGGTGAGCGTGATGGTCGAACCCGAGTAGACGTCACCGTCCGGTGCCTGGAGAACCGGCAGCTCCACCTCACCCGGCTCCACCGTGATCGACGCACCCACCGGCACCGTGGTCGTGGGCAGGCACCGGGTCTCGGAGTCGAAGCCGAACGCCTTGGTCCACGTCGAGTGCTGAAGCGGCGTCAGGTTCACGGTCCCGGCGTCGGTGAGGGTGACGGTGCCCTTCATGTCGGTGACGATCAACTCCTGGCCGAGCGGGGTCTCGGGATTCTTGCGTTCACCCTCGACGTCCATCTCTCGGATCTGCGCCCCCGACAACCCGATCCTGCCCTTCGGCAGCGTCGAGTCCTTCTCCACCTTGGTCACGATCGGCGTGTTCGGCGGCACGACGCCGTACGACAGCCACTTCCAGTTCACCGTGATCGTCTCGCCCACCTTGTACGTGGGTTTGACCGGGTCCACGGAGATGTCGACCTTGGTCTGCGACGGGTCGATCGGAAGGTCCGGCAGCGTCTGGTTCGTGCATTGCGACGTGTACTCGATGGGCGCGGCATGCGCGGCCGGCGCCAGTGCCGCGATCCCCGCCATTCCCAGCATCCCCGTCACCACGACGGCCGTGGCCCTGTGGGGAATCAATCTTCGTAACCCCAAAACCGTGCTCCTTCGTGAACTGATCCCCACCCGCCGGGGACGAGTGGGAGATCGCTTCCGCAAGTCGTCCCGGCTCCGGGCCACGCGCGATCGACATCCGTCGGATGCGGGGCGGCATGCGAAGGTCCAATGATGCTGGGGAATCTGTACGCAAATCGCTCGGAAATCAATAGCGGTGAACAGTCGATTCAGGTGACACGTGTCGACTCCGCGCGTGGTCTCAAATCCAAGATCATTCACCGGCGCCCGGATTTCACCGTCGTTACGGTTTCCTCTCGAAGGGTCTTGACCTGCGGGCGATCCTTAGGGAGCTTTGCTTTGTCGCATTCGCCGAACGGCCGGCAGGATACGCGACCGCACGGCTACGTCCGGGCTGCCCGGCCCGGTTCTCACGAATGGCAATCACTGCATCACGTTCGGCGCTCGGGGCCACGTGTGCGTTGCGCAGTCCCGCGCTTCGAGGTCGATGCGGAAGGGACTACTTCTCATGTCGAAGATCAGAAGCGCGGCCATCGCGGGGGTGTGCGCGATCGGCGCCACCGCCGCCATGGTCACCCCGGCCTCCGCGGCGGGTACCGGCAAGGCGACCTACGACTGTGGCATCTACGGCAGTTCGGTCGGCGCCACGTTCAACCGCAGCGCGACCAACCTGCTCACGCTGACGGCCAGCATCACCTACTGGGTGCCGACCGCCATCCCGGCGGGTGGCATCACGGGAACGCTCACCGGCAACCAGAGCGGCCTGGCCAACCCCACGGCGATCAGCGCGGGGGTGCACACCAGCATCGTCCTGCAAAAGGCGGCCAGTGTGGGCATCCCCAGCGCGCCGAGCAGCATCGTCATGACGATCACGCCGCCCGGGCTGACCGTCACCTGCACCCTGAAGGCGTCCCCGGCTCCGACCGGCTTCCCGATCTGATCGACTTCCGATCCGGTCACGATCCAAACGGACCGGACGCGGTCGAACGGGACACGCGTGCACGGTTGAACATCACGCGCGTGCGGACGAACCGAACCGGTTCGGTCGCCGGCCTCGGGTACCCGTGGTGGATGCTGTCCGTAGTGCAAGTACGGACAGAACCACGGGCACCCTCGGCCCCGGCCGAACCGCCACGCCAAGGCACCGCCCGGGACGCGGTGGGGCATACGGGAGTACGAACGTACAACACGCCCCGGTGCCCCACGCAAGCCTGGGAACACCGGGCCGAGTTCCCGCCCGAAGGCGGGGGCTCGGCCGCGTGCGGATACGCCGGGGACGGGCAATCGGTGATCGCGTGTCGAGGTCGAGCGCGAGTTGCGTGCCAGTCGAGTGCGACCCTCGGCGCGAACCGAGTCCGAACCGGGTGTGCGCCGACTCCGGGCCGGGCCCGATCCGATAGCGAGACGATTCCGAGTCGATACCGAGCCGGTACCGAGCCGATTCCGACAACAATCGAGCAGTATCAAATCGAGATCGTCCTCTTCGAATTGCGACGTCTTCGTGGTCCGCCTTCATTCGATGATCCACGGTGCTTCCGATGGCATATGCAAGCACACAATCGGGTTCTCCGAATATCGGACCGGAGGGGTGGTGTTCTCACCCGATCGGCGGAGTAACAATCAGTTCGGCGGTCATAACTTGGAGTGAGTGATTGGTGGACGCTCAGCTCTGGGGGTTTGACATGCCGACGAATCCGATCGAAGTGGGCTCCGGGGACGCGCGCTACGACGCCCTGCGCCGCGGGTTCAATCAGCGCTGGATCGCCCGGCCGGACTATGTGGCGGTGGCCACGACGGCGGACGACGTGGTGGCGGCGCTGAGAAAGTTCCTCGCCGACCCGGCCAATGCGGGTCGGCGGATCACCGTGCGCTCCGGTGGCCACTGCTACGAGAACTTCGTCTCGTCCCCGGACGTCGCGGTCATCATCGACGTGAGTGGGATGAATCGCGTCTACTTCGATCCCCGGGAGAACGCCTACTGCATCGAGGCGGGGGCGACGAACTGGCACAGCACCACCGGGCTCTACGCCTCTACCGGCATGGCGCTGCCCGGAGGTTCCTGTTACTCGGTCGGGCTCGGCGGCCACGTGTCCGGCGGCGGATACGGCCTGCTCTCCCGCTTGTTCGGCCTGACGGTCGACTACCTGTACGCGGTGGAGGTGGTCACCGTCGGGGACGACAGGCAGCCGAGGAAGACGATCGCCCGCAAGGACGCCGCCGAGGAATCGTTGCGCGACCTGTGGTGGGCGCACACCGGCGGGGGAGGCGGCAACTTCGGGGTGATCACCCGGTATTGGTTCCGCGACCTGCCGCAACCACCGGCCCGCGTGCTGCTGCGCTCCGTCGCGTGGAAGTGGTCGGACTTCGAAACGCATCCCGAACTCTTCACATCGCTCGTCCGGCGTTACGGGCAGTTCTTCGAGGCCGAGGCCGCGGGCACACTCCCGGCCGCCTTCGGCGACTACACGTACCGCGACATGTTCACCCTGCTCAAGCTCACCCACATGAGCAACGGCAAGGTCGGTCTGACGATCCAGCTCGACGGCACCAGGGCGGACTCCGTCGATCGCCTCGCGGCCTTCCTGAACTGGATCACCGAGGGATTCACGACGCCGGAGGGGCCGCTCGTGGAGGAGTCCGTGCTGGACCGACAGATGGGTGAACACCCGGCGCAGGCAGCGCTGTTCGTCCCCACCCGGCTGCCCTGGCTGACCGCCACCCAGAGCCTGAACGATTCCGGCCCCAACCGTTGCGGCAAGTACAAGTCCGCATACATGACGCGGGGCTTCACCGACGAACAGATCGACGCGATCCACGAGCACCTCACCGACCCGGACTACTGCAACCCGGATGCCTTGGTGCAAGTCGACTCCTACGGCGGGGCGATCAACGACGTGGCCCCCGACGCGACGGCCGTGCCGCAACGCTCCTCGATCCTCAAGCTCCAGTACCAGGTGTATTGGGCCTGGGGCACGGACGCCAACAGGGACGGCGTATTCGACTACCAGGACGCCGAAATGGACCCGGAGATCGCCGGTCCGCATCTGCGCTGGATCCGCAACCTCTACCGGGCGGTCTATCGGGACACCGGCGGAGTGCCCGTGGTGCCCGACCCGGCACTGCCCGAGACCCTGACGGCGAACACGGACGGCTGCTACATCAACTACCCGGACGTCGACCTCTCGGACCCGACCCTCAACGAGTCGCGCGAGCCGTGGCACCAGCTCTACTACAAGGACAACTACCGGCGCCTCCAGAAGGCCAAGAAGCACTGGGACCCGCACGACATCTTCCGCAACGAGCAGTCCATCCGGCTGCCACAGGCCCCGTAGACCCCGCAGGCCGAGGCGCCCGCGGCCTCGACGCGGCCGCTGATCCGGTCGAGGCCGCCGCCGGCGACGTGCGCGCGGGCCGGGGGAGTCGGCGGCACGTCGCGGGCGGGGGCGGCGAGAGAAGTCGATACGGGACGTCGGTGCGGCAGCCGCGCGAGCCCGGATCGGTCCGCGAGGACGGGTGTCGCCGTCCCGCCGCGCGCATGCGGCGCCGCCCCCGTCCCGACACGGCGAGATCATCGGTGATTGACTACGTCGCGTGGACATCGCGCGAGCGTTCCTTCATGCACGGAGGTGTCGATGAGGGGTTCCGATCGGGCTGCCGGCTGCCGATGTGCGTTCTCCCGACGGGATGGCCTGTCGTGAGTGTGGGAGCCGGCGTGCCGGCGGAGCCCGGACCGGTTTCGACGACCCGGGTCGCGCCCCCCTTCGACCCCGAACTGAGCGCGGCACTGGCGGCCTTCGGTGACGAGGGCAGGGAACCGCTCACCCCGGAGAACCTCGCCGCCCGGCAGGAGCGGGATGCCGCGACCCGGCCCAAGCCGACGGCCCGGGACCTCCGAGCCGACGGCCGTTTCGAGGTGGACGAGTTGCGCGTGCCCGGGGCGTCGGGCGGACCGGACGTCACGCTGGTGAGCGCACGCCCCGCCGGGATCGACGGGCCGCTGCCGCTGCTGTACTACATGCACGGCGGCGGCATGATCATGGGCAACGCGTGGTCCGTACTGCCGCAGTTGCTTGGCGAATGGGCGCTCCCGCTGGGGCTGGCCGTCGTCTCCGTCGAGTACCCGTTGGCGCCGCGGGCGCGGTACCTCGCCCCGGTGGAGGACTGCCACGCCGGGTTCGTCTGGGCGACCGCGCACGCGGCCGAACTGGGCATCGACGCGAGCCGCGTCGTCATCGGAGGAAAGAGTGCCGGTGGTGGACTCGCGGCGGCACTCGCCCTGCTCAACCGCGACCGGGGCGGGCCGACACCGATCGGGCAACTGCTGCTGTGCCCGATGCTCGACGACCGCGCCGACACCTTCTCCGCTCACCAGATGGCCGGCATCGACACCTGGGACCGAACGTCCAACGTGACCGCGTGGCAGGCGCTGCTGGGCGACCGGTACGGCGCCGCGGACCTGTCGCCCTACGCGGCGCCCGCCCGCGCCACGGATCTGTCCGGGCTGCCCCCGGCCTACATCGAGGTCGGGTCGGCCGAGACGTTTCGGGACGAGGACGTGGCCTATGCCAATGCGATCTGGCAGGCGGGCGGTCAAGCCGAACTGCACGTGTGGCCGGGGGCCTTCCACGGGTTCGACACGTTCGTGCCGGAGGCGGCGCTGAGCCGGGACGCCCGCGACGCGCGAATGCGTTGGCTTCGGCGTGTGCTCGTCCAGTCCGCGTCCGCGTCCGCGTCTGGGGCCGGGGCCGGGCTCGAAGGCGAGACCGAGGCCGGGTGAGGCGGAGCCCGAGTCCGATGTGGGCGGTGGGCGCGTCTGCCGAACGCGCGGCGGCGGCCGGACGATCGGGGTCCTGAGCGCGCCGGACGGGCCCTGCCCTGAGTGCGCCGGACGGGCGGGGACGCCGATGACCGGCGCGAGGGCCATGTGCCGCGCGCGGCTCTGCGTTCGGGAGAATGCGTGTCGGGGGTCTCGCTCACGCGCCCCGGTCGGTGCCGGTGATGTCGTTGCCGAAGGCGGCGGCGAGTGCTTTCGCGATCAGGTCGGGCAGTTCGGTGCGTCCGTCGTCCTCGGCCCAGCGCACCAGTGCCGTGTGCATGGCGGCCAGGCAGGCGCCGGCCGCCGCCTGGGCCCGAAACGCCGAGTCGGGGTCGCCGGCCTCGTCTCCGAGGGCGTCGACGATCGCCTGTTGGAGCGCGTAGTGGTTGTCCAAGTGTCTGGCGCGCAGGGCGGGCGTCGAGATCATCAGCCGGAGGCGGGCGAGCAGGAACCGCTTGTTCGCCGACGGATCGTCCCCGTCGCCGCGACCGGTCAACGTCGTGGCCGAGTCGACGAGTGCGGTGCCGATGCGGTGGACCAGGGGTTGTGCGGAGGGCGACGCGAGGATCCGTTCGGCGACGAGCAGGCCGTGGTGGTCGGCGAGCACGAGGTCTTCCTTGGTGGGGAAGTGCCGGTACACGGTCATCGGCGACACGCCGGCGGCTTCGGCGACGTCGGTCATGGCTGTGGCGTCGTATCCGCGCTCGGTGAACAGCCGTACCGCGTGCGCCTGGATCGTGCGCTGGGTCTCGGCTCGTCGTTGCGCTCGCAGGGTTGAGTGCTGGTCGGCCATGTGGTAGACCCTACCTGAGTGGTAGTGACTATCAAGTCGGTGGTTGCTACCAAGTCGGTAGTGACTATCCAATGATGGTTGCTGACATCACGGGGAGAACGGCATGACTGATCCGACCGGAAAGACGGCTCTGGTGACCGGGGCGTCGCGCGGCATCGGACGGGCGATCGCGACCCGGCTGGCGGCGAAGGGGACGGTGGTCGCCGTACATTTCGGCACGGACGAGGACGGCGCGCGGGCGACGGTCGACGAGATCGAGCGCGGCGGCGGGACCGCCTTCGCCGTAGGGGCGGAGTTGGGTGCCGACGACGACGTCGAGACGTTGTTCGCGGGAGTCGAGGCGGGTCTGGCCGGACGGCCGCTGGACATCCTCGTCAACAACGCGGCGGCCGCGCCCGCCGGCCCGATGGGAGTCACGACGCGGGCCGAGTTCGACCACCTCTTCGCGGTGAACGTGCGCGCGCCGTACTTCATCATCCAGCGAGCACTGCCCCTGCTCCGCGACGGTGGGCGCATCGTCACCATCTCGTCCGTGGCGACCCGGATGGCCAACCCCGGCCAGACATCCTTCGCGATGACGAAGGGCGCGGTCGAGACGATGGGCATGACGTTGGCCAACGAACTCGGGACCCGCGGAATCACGGTGAACGCGGTTGCCCCCGGCGCCACTCGGACGGCGAGCAACACATCGGTCTTCGAGGCGCCGGGCCTGGCCGAACTCATCGCCGCGAGCACGGCACTCGATCGGCTGGGCGGGCCCGACGACGTCGCCGACGTGGTCGTGTTCCTCGCCTCCGACGCCGCGCGCTGGATCACCGGACAGGTCATCGACGCGAGCGGTGGCCTGTTCCTGGGGCCGCGCGCCTGATCGCCGGTCGTCGACGCGAACTCTCCTGCGACGGACGCGACTTCGTCCGCGTGATCCGCCGCGGCGGGCTCGTGGGCCGCCACCGGGAGTACGGCGCGAACCCGGTCCGGTTCGTCGAACGCCTGGGTGCGAGGCAACCTGGAGTGGGGCGGAAACTCCCACCGCCATCTGATCGCGGACAAAGTCGGGGCTTCGATCCTGTCGGATCGCGACGCTGCGGGAAAGGGCCGGGCACGGGCGCGGACCGCGCCCGCGAAACTCGCCCCGAGCGGGGCACGCCGGCAGGGCCGGGAACCACCGACCACAGCAAGGGGATTCGTCGTGCTCGAAGGAATCGTGATCGTGTCCGGAACCGGGACCGGCGTCGGAAAGACCTTCACCACCGCGGCCGGATTGGGCACGCTCAACGACACCACGCTGACCTTGGAGGCGCCGGCCGCGCGAGACGTACGCTGTGCCGGAGCCGTGATCGGGGCCTGGCCGACGGAACCCGACCTCGCCGCCCGTTCCAACCTCGCCGATCTCACCCACACGATCGGCGAACCGCCGGCCGGCGCCCTCGCGCAGGGTGCCGCGACGGCGCCCGACTTCCGGCGGGTCGCCGAGGTGGGACTGGCACCACGTCTGGGCGGGACCCTGGACCCGGCCGACTTCGTCCGACGCAACCGGGAACCGGTCGGCGTCGACGCGCCGTGACGCGGGCGCAGCCGGTACCGCCGGCCCGCGACGGGTGGTTGTGAGGCCGGTCACAGGTCGCCCGTACGTGTCACAGCCGAGGGGGGAGGGCTGTCCTAGAGGCCATGACGAACTCGGAACAGACCACAGTGTTGATCACCGGCGCCAACAAGGGACTCGGCTTCGAGGCGGCTCGGCGCCTCGGGGAACTGGGTTGGACGATCTTTCTCGGCTCGCGTGACGAGGGCCGGGGACGGGCGGCCGCCGACAAGCTGACCGACGGCGGCGCGAAGGTGGTCATGGTCCCGCTGGACGTGACCTCGGACGAGTCGGTCACCGCGGCCGTACGGCTCGTTCGAGAGCACACCGACCGGCTCGACGTGTTGATCAACAACGCCGGCGCGCCAGGGAGGGGCATCGCGCCCGCGGACGCGACGGTCGAGGAGATCCATTCGGTCTACGACACCAACGTCTACGGACCGATCAGGGTCACCCAGGCGTTCCTGCCCCTGCTGCGGGCGGCGGAACAGCCGCGGGTGGTGATGGTGTCCAGCGGCGGCGGTTCCTTCGCGGTCGTGACCGATCCGGCCCAGCCCTTCTCGAAGATGCACGAGCTGGCCTACAGCTCGTCGAAGGCGGCGCTGAACATGCTCACCGTGCGATACGCACAGGCACTCCCGGGGATCAAGTTCAACGTCGCCACTCCCGGCGAGGTCGCCAATCGCAAGTTCGCCGCCACCGACATGAATCGTCACACCGGCGAGCTGACGGTCACCGAGGGCACCGACTCGATCGTCAGGCTCGCGCTGCTCGACGCCGACGGCCCGACCGGGACTTTCACCGACCGGCTCGGCCCCGTGGCCTGGTGAGCGCCACGCGACCTGCCCGGGGTCGACGCCGGACGGCCGGCACGTGCAGCCGGCATCGACCCCGGGTCGTTGCACCGCGGGTGATCGAGCCGCGTACGTCATGATCATCGGGCCGGCCGGCTTCGGATAGCCTGCCGAACGTCGCGCGCGATCGGAAGCGCCGTCGAGCCAGGGGGTGTGGAGATGAGTCGCGAGACGCCGGTCGGCGCGCGGGAATCGATGTCCGGGTCGGCGGACGAGGCGGACGACGCGGACGTGGCCCGGTACCGGCCGCTGCTGTTCTCCATCGCCTACGGGATGACCGGTTCCGTCGGCGACGCCGAGGACATCGTGCAGGACGCCTTCCTCGGCCTGACCCGGGCGCGCCGGGCCGGAACCACGATCGTCGATCCGAAGCCGTACCTGACGACGGCGGTGACGCGGCTGGGCATCAACCACCTGGGTTCGGCGCGGGTTCGGCGGGAGAGGTACGTGGGGGAGTGGCTGCCCGAGCCGGTCGTCACGCCCGCCGACGGAGCGGGTCCCGCCGAGCACGCCGAGTTGGCCGACTCGCTGTCGATGGCGTTCCTCGTGTTGTTGGAGTCCCTCTCTCCGGTGGAGCGAGCGGTGTTCATGCTGCGCGAGGTGTTCGGTTACGGCTATCCGGATGTGGCGGGGGCGACCGGCAAGACCGAGGTGAACTGCCGGCAGATCTTCACGCGCGCCCGGCAGCGCATCGCCGCCGCGGGGCGGGTGCGGGACAGCGTGCCGCCCCCGGCGCGGCGGGCCGAAGGCCGGGAACTGGCCCGCAGGTTCTTCGAGGCCGCCGACGGCGGCGACATGGACGCGCTGCTCGGCATGCTCGCACCGGACGTGGTGTTCCATGGGGACGGCGGCGGCAAGGCGCAGTCGATCGGCCGGCCGCAGACCGAACCGGGGCGTGTCGCACAGTTGCTCGTCGGCGGATTCCGTCGGGTTCGGATGCTCGGCGTCTCCGTCCGAGCGGTCCGGGTCAACGGCCGGCCCGGGGTGGTGATGTACGACGCCGAGGAACGCGTGGCCAGTGTGGTCGAGTTGCACATCGTCGACGGTGTGGTCCGGGCGATCCACTCGGTGGTCAATCCCGACAAGCTCGGCCACCTCGGACCGGTGTCCGATGTGGGGCTCCTGCCGAAGCGCGCCGGCGCCGGCGAGGGTGCCGACGCCTGAACCCGATCCGACCGTCCCACGTCCCATGTTCGCCGCGACCGCGAGCGGTCGCCCGTGGCGTCTCGCGACGCCACGGGCGACCGTCCTACCGGGGTGCGACCACCCACGCGACGTCCGGCAGGTAATTGGGGGCGGAGGTGAAACCGGAGAGCTTCTTGCCGTTGAAGGCGTAGATGCCGTCCATCCGCATCACGGACACGAACCAACCCTGGTCGACGACATAGCGCAGTACCTCCTCGTAACGCGCCCCCTGCCGGTCGGCGGGCGCCGCGGCGGCCTCGGTCAGCCGGCGGGTGAGCTCGGGGTCCTCGGAGGCGAACGGGTTGAACGCGGTGGCGTGTGGCAGCAGCCAGTCCAGCGACATCAGATAGGTGGGGGCCGCGCCGTAGCCGAAGGCGAGCACGGGGAACTTCTTGGAGGTGGCGTTGGCGAGCCACTGGCCGACGCTGGTGTCGGTGGTGACCTTGGCGTTGACGCCGATCTGTTTCCATTGCTCGACCACGGCCTGGGTGACCAGGTCCATGCCGAGCAGGTTCGTGGTCTCCATGTCGAACGAGAAGCCGTTGGGGTAACCGGCCTCGGTCAGCAACTGTTTGGCCTTCGCCGGGTCGTACGGATAGCGCCGATCGGTCTCCGCCGAGAAGCCGTCGGCCCCGGGCAGGGCGACCTGGGTGGTGGGCTGTCCGTACTGCCGGACCAGGGCCTTGGTGATCGACTCGCGGTCGACGGCGTGGTTGAGCGCCTGTCGGACCCGGACGTCCTTGAGCGGCGGCGCCACCGTGCCGGCCCGGTCGACCAGGTCGACGCCGAGGGTGAACAGTGGCGTGTTGCTGATCTCCAGGCCGCCGGATTTGGCGGTGTCGACCTGGCCGGCGGTGATGTTCAGGACGTCGGCCTGGCCGGTCTTGACCGTCTGGAGGGCGGAGTTGGGGTTGGGGATGACCTTGATGACCACCGTCTTCCAGTGGATCCTGCTCTTGTCCCAGTACCGGGCGTTGGGCGTGTACGTGTAGTGGTCGCCCGAGACCGTGCGGCCCGCGTCGAGGACGTAGGGGCCTGCGCCGAACGAGGCGGTACCCATCTTGGCGGGGTCCGCGAGGCCGGCCGGGCTGATCACCGAACCGACCAGGGACACGTGGTCCAGGAGCCGGGGCAGCACCGGGTTCGGGGTGGCGCAGTGGATGCGCACGCTCAGCGGGCCGGTCGCGGTGATCGACTCGATCGACGACAACCAGGAGACGTTGAGCCCGTTCTTGCGGGTGTAGTTCAGCGACGCGGCGACCGCCTCGGCGGTCAGCGGCGTGCCGTCCGCGAACGTCACGCCCTCGCGCAGCTTGAACTCGAAGTCGGTGTTGCCGGTGCCGACATAGCCCCATTCGGTGGCCGGCGCGGGTTGGGTCCTGCCGTTCGGGTCGAGCCGCAGAAGCGTGTCGTAGGTCAGGTTCACGAACCAGTTGTCGGAGCCGACATTGGCCTTGGCCGGGTCGAGGCTGGCCGGCGGGCCGAGCGAGACGAGGGTGAGCGTGTCGCCCTTGCTGCCGGAACTGCCCGTAGACGAGCCGCCACAACCGGCGGCGACGAACACGAGCGCGGCAACGGCCGCTACCGCATGGGCTATTCGGAGTCTTCGCAAGACGATCCCTCTCTCACGTGGTGACCGGTGGGAACCGGGTGCCGCTTCGCCGAAGGGTTCACGGCGACGGGATGGGGGTGCAGTTCGGCACTGCGGTGGCACGCGGCCGTGTGTGTCCGACGGGCCCGGGAGGGGCAGCGGTTCGGGGCGGACGGTGTGGCAGATGTCCACCGCGTGCGCGCAGCGGTGCGCGAAGACGCAGCCGGCCGTCGAGGGCGGGCGCGCCGGCTCGGCCGCGACGCGGCGCTGCCTGCGGGCGCGTTGCGCGCGCGGGTCCGGGGCCGGCACGGCGGCCAGCAGGGTCTGTGTGTAGGGGTGGACGGGGTCGGAGTAGACCTCGTCGGCGGTGCCGGATTCCATCACCCGGCCGCGGTAGAGCACGATGATGCGGTGCGACAGGTGCCGGACCACGGGCAGGTCGTGCGCGATGAAGAGATAGCTGAGCGCGAACTCCCGTTGCAGGTCCCCCAGAAGATTCATCACCTGGGCCTGGATCGACAGGTCGAGCGCGCTGACCGGTTCGTCGCAGATCACCAGCCGGGGCGAGATCATCAGGGCTCGGGCGATCGCGATCCGCTGGAGCTGCCCGCCGGAGAACTGTCCCGGGTAGCGGTCGGCGGTGTCGGCCGGCATGCCGACGCGTTCGAGCATCGTCGCGACGCGCTCGTCGATCGCGGCCCGATCCGACCGCCGCTGCGCCACCAGGGGTTCGGCCAGGGTCCGGCCGATGGTCCGGGCGGGGTTGAGCGAGGAGTACGGGTCCTGGAAGACCACCTGCAGGCGGTCGGCCAGGCCGCGGCGCGTGGCGCGGGCGGCGTGCGTGATGTCCGTGCCCTCGAAGTGCACCCGACCGGAGTGGATCGGGTTCAGGCCCAGGACGGCGCGCCCGATGGTGGACTTGCCGGAGCCGGATTCGCCGACCAGGCCGACGGTCTCACCTTCGCGGATGCTCAACGAGACGCCGTCCACCGCGCGCAGCGGAGGTGTGCTTCGGCCCTGGCGGAACTCGACCGCCAGGTCGCGGATATCGAGGACGAGGGGTGGTGTCATCGGCGGGATCCCTCCGTGAGCAGGTGCTCGGCATGCACGCATCGGGTGAGCCGCTCGGGTGCCGGTTCGACCAGGGCCACCGGCTCGCGCGTGCACGCGTCGCTCACGCGCGGGCAGCGTGCGGCGAACGCGCAGCCGTGCGGCCGGTTTCCGGGCGCCGGGACGGATCCGGGGATGGTCGGGAGCGGGCCGCGGGCGCCCGCGTGGTGGGGGTTGGCCGCCATCAGCCCGGCGGTGTAGGGATGCAGCGGTACCTCGAACATGGCGTCCACGCCTGCCTGTTCGACGACCTGGCCGGCGTACATGACCACCGCGCGTCGGCACAGGTCGGCGACCACACCCCAGTCGTGCGTGACGATGAGTACGGCCATTCCGGTCTCGGCCTGGAGGGTGCGCAACAGATCGAGGATCTCCGCCTGGACGGTGACGTCCAACGCGGTGGTCGGCTCGTCCGCGATCAGCAGCCTGGGTTCGCCGGCTGGCCGAACAGGGTCACGTTGCCGGGTCGCCGCCGAAGGCCGCGATGTTGTCGCGGACCCAGGCGAGCGCGGCGCGTTGGTCGAGCAGGCCGAGGTTTCCGGAGTGCCGGTAGCCCTCGCCGAGCAGTTCGCCGAGGTGGAGGAACCCGAACGCGCCGAGGCGGTAGTCGACGGTGACCACCACCACGTCGTGCCGCGTCGCCAGGCGGGCCCCGTCGAACACCGGGTCGCTTCCACTGCCGGTGAGGAAGGGTCCGCCGTGCAGCCACACCATCACCGGCCGCCGCGCGGTATCGGGGCCGGGTGTCCACACGTTCAGATTCAGGCACTCCGCCTCGTCCTGAACGAACGGCGGATGGCCGAACATGCGTTCCAGGACGGCGTCGTGATTCTGCGGCGCGGGCCGGACCGTACGCCCGGGCGTCGCGAACCCCGATCCAGGGCTCCGGGGGCTGCGGCGGGCCGAAGCGCCGCGTGCCGATCGGCGACGCGGCATAGGGAACGCCCTTGAAGGCGTAGGCATTTCCGTGCGCGGTGCCACGGATGGCGCCGTGCGTGGTCGACGCGATCACGTCGGGAGGAGAATCCTGCATGCCGATGGTTCCCTTCGGTCCGCGCCGGACACCCGAGCGGCGTCCGACGCGGAGGTCGATATGCCGTTGGCATGACGACAGTCAAGGAAACTCGATCGATTGTCTCGGGATGTGAATGCGCGAAGACGGCCGCCCGGTCGCCGCGCCGGCCCCCGGCCGCGCGTGGGGCGAGCGCGTACTCCGGCGTCGTGGGGGCGCCGCGGCTCCGCGGGATGGCGATCGGTGTGGGTCGGCGCCCGGTGCGAGGGCTGCGATTCCCCCGGCGTGGGAACGGCCGAGCGGCCGACCGCCGGTTGGGCGGGTCGGCCGCTCGCGCGGGAGGTTACGCCTTGACGGACGGCTCGGTGGCCTCCCGTCGGCCGCCCAGTGGAATCACCAGCGGTACGCCCGACACCGGGCACGGGATGACCGACGTGCGCAAGTCGAAGACCTCGTGGACCAGTTCGGGGGTGACGATGTCGGCGGGAGGACCCGCGGCCACGACGCGGCCGGCGCGCATCGCGACGAGATGGTCGGCGTAGCGGCACGCGTGGTTGAGTTCGTGCAGGACCATGACGACGGTGCGTCCGTCGGTGCGGTTGAGGTCTGCGACGAGTTCGAGCACGTCGACCTGGTAGGCGAGGTCGAGGTAGGTGGTGGGCTCGTCGAGCAGGAGCACGTTCGTGTCCTGGGCGAGCGCCATCGCGATCCACACGCGTTGCCGCTGGCCGCCGGAGAGTTCGTCGATCGAGCGCTCGGCGAGCGCGGTGGCGCCGGTGACCGCGAGGGCACGATCGACCACGGCCTCGTCGGCCGAGGACCACTGCCGCCACCAGCGCTGGTGCGGGGTACGGCCGCGGGCGACGAGATCGCGTACGGTGATGCCGTCCGGCGCGGTCGGCGTCTGGGGCAACAGGGCCAGGCGCAGGGCGAGTTCGCGACCGGGCAGGTCGGCGATGTCGCTCCCGTCCAGGTGCACGACACCCGCCGCGGGCTTGAGCAGGCGGGCCAGGGCGCGCAACGCGGTGGACTTGCCGCACGCGTTGGGGCCGACGAGCGCGGTGACCTTGCCGGCGGGGATGTGCAGATCGAGGTCGTCGGCGACGACGCGGTCGCCGTAGCCCAGACGCAGGCCGTGGCCGGACAGCCCCATGGTGTCGAGTGCGCTGGTGGTCACGTCAGCCTCCCTTTCCGGCCCGGTTGGTTCGGGCGAGCAGCCACATCAGGTACGGGGCGCCGACCGCGCCGGTGACGACGCCCACCGGCAGTTCGGTCGGCGAGAAGGCGAGCCGGGCGGCGAGGTCGGCGGCGAGCAGGGTCGCGGCACCGACCAGTCCGCTCGCGATCAGCGGGATGCCGGCGGTGCCGGCGAGTCGGCGGGCGATCTGTGGCGCGCCGAGCGCGATGAAGGCCACCGGTCCGGCCGAGGCGGCGGCCACCGCCGCCAGGCACGTGGCCACCACGAGCAGCGCGATTCGGGCGCGGCGCAGCGGCATTCCGAGGCTGAGCGCGGTGTCGTCGTCGAACTGCAGGAGTTGGTACGGGCGGGCCAGCGCGAGCGTGAGCGGCACCAGGACCAGCAGCGCGACACCCACCCAGCGCACGTGCGCGTAGTCGCGCCCGTTGAGGCTGCCGGTGAGCCACACCATGGCCCGGGATGCCTGGTCGATGTCGGCCCGCGCGAGCATCCAGCGGGTCAGGGCCATCAGCACGCCGTGCATCGCCAGGCCGACCAGCACGAACCGGTAGCCGGTGATGGTGCCGCCGCGATAGGCCATCACGTAGATGAAGACCGCAGTGAGCAACGCCCCGGCGAGCGCGCCGAAGGGGACGGCACCGAAGGACGCGGCGCCCGCCGAGGTGACGCCGCCGATCAGGATCGTGCAGACCGCGCCGGCGCTCGCCCCGGCGGAGATGCCGATCAGGTCCGGGCCGGCCAGCGGATTGCGGGTGACGGCTTGGAAGATCGCGCCGGACAATCCGAACGCGAGGCCGACGAGCAGTGCGGTCAGGGCGCGCGGCAGTCGCAGTTCGCGCACGATCAGGTCGGCGTCGCCGGAGCCGATACCCAGCAGCGAGTCGACGACGTCGGGGATCGGGATGGAGTACGTACCGATGGACACCGACGCCACCAGGCCGCACGCGATGATCGCGAGCAGCGTGCCGGCCACGATCGCCACGCGCGGGCGAACGGACATGCCGAAGGGGCCGAGTTCGACTCTCATCGGGCGTGCTCCTTGAGCTTGCCGCGCTTGACCAGCGCGATCAGGAACGGCGCGCCGAGGATCGCGGTGACCACGCCGACCTCGAGTTCGCCGGGGCGCGCCACCACCCGGCCGATCACGTCGGCACCGATGGTGAGCGTCGCGCCCGCGAGGCCGGAACAGGGGACGAGCCAGCGGGCGTCCGGGCCGGTGAAGGCCCGGACCACGTGCGGAACGACCAGGCCGACGAAGGTGATCGGGCCGGCGGCGGCGACCGCGGCGCCGGCGAGCAGGATGACCGCGAGGGCGCCGAGCGCGCGGGTGGTGCCGACCTTGACGCCCAGGGTGGAGGCGAGGTCGTCGCCCAGGGCGAGGGCGTTGAGCCGGCCGCACAGACCGAGGGCCAGGATCAGCCCGACGGCGACGAACGGCAGGAGGTGGACGCCGAGATCGGTGTCGCGTCCGGCCAGCGAGCCGACCGCCCAGAAGCGGTACTGGTCGAGGGTGCGGACGTCCAGCAACACGAGAGCGTTGGTGAACGCGTCCAACAGCGCGGTCACGGCGGCGCCGGCGAGGGCGAGTTTGGCGGGGGTGGCGCCGCCGTATCCGGTGCCGCCGACGACGTAGGCGAGCAGGCCCGCGAGCGCGCCGCCGAGGAAGGCGAACCACACGTACTGGTAGGGGCTGGTCAGTCCGAGCAGGCCGATGCTCGCGGCGACCGCGCAGGCCGCACCCGCGCTGACCCCGATCAGACCGGGGTCGCCGAGCGGGTTGCGGGTGATGTCCTGCGCGACCGCGCCCGCCACACCCAGCGAGATGCCCACCAACAGGCCCAGGAAGGTGCGCGGGACGCGCAGGTCCCGAACGATGATCGCGTCGCCCTCGCGGCTGCCGCCCAGCGCGTGGAAGACATCCGCGAGCGGGACGTTCTTGGCGCCGATGGCGAGCGACGCGAACAGGACGGTCGCCAGGGCGGTGAGCAGTACGGCCGTCACCGTGAGGCGGCGGCCGGCGCCGTGGCGCTCCGGCGCCGGTGGTCGTTCGGGTGCCGCGCGTGGGACGGCGAGATCGATGTTCGAAGGCACGAACGTAAGGTAAGGCACGCCTAAAATCCGGAAAACACGACCCTGTCGCTTGTGCCCGGATAGGCAAGGCTAACCTCATCCCCAATTCCCGGATGCGGATGGCCTCGCGCTGCGCCGTGCCCGGACATCCTGCCGAATCGCTCATCCATGGAGGGCACATGCTCACGCTCGGACGCCGCAGACGGAGCGCTCGTCTCGGCCTTGCCGCACTGGCCATCGCGCTGACGGCGGGCCTTGCCGCGTGCGGCGAGGACTCCGACGACAAGGCCGCGGGCACCGACAAGCCCGCGGCGGCGTCCTCCGGCGCAGCCGCCTCCACGGCCTCCTTCCCGCGCACCATCACGCACGACAAGGGCACCACCACGATCAAGGAGAAGCCCAAGCGCGTGGTGGCGCTCGACAACAGCCTCGTCGAGGCGGTCGCCGCCCTCGACGTTCCGCTGGTCGGCGGCATCGGTTCCTACCGCGACCAGAAGGGCTTCCCGCCCTACCTCGGCGACGCGGTGAAGAACACCAAGGACGTCGGCCCGCTCGACAGTCCCAACCTCGAACAGATCGCGCTGCTCAAGCCCGACCTGATCGTCTCCGCGACCGTGCGACACGACCAGTTGTACGCGCAGTTGTCCAAGATCGCGCCGACCGTCTTCGTCAAGACCACCGGTCCGATCTGGAAGGAGAACGTCAAGCTGGTCGGCCAGGCGCTCGGCGAGGACGACAAGGCCAAGGCCAAGCTGACCGCGTACGAGACGCGCGCCAAGAAGGTCGGCGACGCGATCAACGCGAAGGCGAACAAGCCGACGGTGTCCATCGTGCGCTTCGTGGACGGCCCGACGCGCATCTACCTCGGCAAGACGTTCAGCGGCATCATCCTGAGCGACATGGGCCTGACCCGTCCCGAGAACCAGCGCGACCCCGAGAAGTTCAACATCGAGGTCAGCGAGGAGCAGATCGGGCAGGCCGACGCCGACTACATCTTCCTGACGTCCTTCTCGGGCGGCGAGGAGCGCAAGGCCAAGTTCATGGCCAACCCGCTGTGGCAGCGCCTGAAGGCCGTGCAGGCCGGGCACGTGTACGAGGTCAAGGACGAGAGTTGGATGACGGCGGTGTCCCTCCAGGGCGCGGACGTGGTCCTGGACGACCTGGCCCGCACGTTCGGGGTCGACCCGGCGAAGTAGAGCCATCGATCCGGGCGCGGCGTGCCGATGCGTTGTGCGTCGTGTCGCGCGTTGCGCGTCCGCGACGGTGTGGCAAGGGAAGGCGTCGACCGCGGTGCGGTCGACGCCTTCCGACATGTTCGTCGTGGGCCGGGGTGCACGTGCCCGGCGCCGGGGTCGCCCGGCACGGGCGCGGGACGCGGGGGCACGACGGGCCCGCCGGGTCAGGCGTCCCGCTTCTCCAGGAGGAGGGCGCCCAGGAGCAGCAGGAGCAGGGTCTCGGCGACGAAGACCGCGAAGCCCGTCCACGGTTGGAACATCTTGTCCGCGGCCTCGACCGCCATGACCTGTCCGCCGGCGTTGGCGGGCATCAGCTTGGCGATCCAGTCACCGGTCTTGCCGGGGATCAGGCCCACCACGCCACCGACCACGAAGATCAGCGCGATGCCCAGGGTGATGGCGCCGGCGGTGTGCCGCAGCAGCACGCCCAGCGCCATCCCGAACAGGCCCAGGACGGCCAGGTACAGGCCCGTGCCGATCAGTGCCCGGAGCACGCCGGGTTCGCCGAGGCCGACACCGACGTCCTTGGCGTCGAGCATCAGGTTGGCCAGGAAGTAGCAGCAGAACGCGGTGATCGCCCCGACCACGAAGAGGACGAGGGCCAGGACGAGGGCCTTGGCGGCGAGCATCGAGGCGCGCCACGGCACCGCGGTCAGGCTGGTACGGATCATGCCGGTCGAGTACTCGGCCGTCATCGACATCACCCCGAGCACCAGGGCGGCGATCTGGCCGAAGGCGACGCCGACGGTGAGCAGGTCGGGAGCGTCGTTCTCCTTTCCCTCGGCCACGTCCTTGGCCACGTCGCCCGCCGCCAGGGCGGCGATACCCCAACTGATCAGGACGCTCACCGCGAACAGGGCGAGCAGCGTCCACATGGTCGAGCGCACGGTCTTGATCTTGGCCCACTCGGAGTCCAGGATCCGGGCGAAGGTCAGCCGCGGGGCGTGCCCGAGGGCGGTGGGCGCGGCGGGCGTGGTCGTCGTCATCGAGGCCTCATCCGATCCGGTCGGCGGTGGTCGGCGGACCCCAACCCGGGACCGTCGCGGCGGCCTCCGGGGGTGCGCCGCCGGTGTGGTATTCGACGCTGTCGGCGGTGAGCCGCATGAACGCCTCCTCGAGTGAGGCCTCGACCTTCGCCAGTTCGTGCAGGAACACCCCGTTGTGTCCGGCGAGGTCACCGACCTGGTCGGTACTCACGTCCTGGACCAGCAGCGCCCCCGCCTGATCCCGGGTCACCTGCCAGCCCGCGTCCGTCGCGAGCCGGGCGAGTCGATCCGCCTGCGGCGAGCGCACTTTCACATGGCTGATCGAGTTCTCCGCGATGAACCGGGCCACGCCCGTGTCGGCGAGGATCCTTCCGCGCCCGATGACCAGCAGGTGGTCGGCGGTCAGGGACATCTCGCTCATCAGATGGGAGGAGACGAAGACCGTGCGGCCCTCGCCGGCGAGCCGCTTCATCAGGTTCCGGATCCACAGGATGCCCTCGGGGTCGAGCCCGTTGACGGGTTCGTCGAACAGCAGCACCCGAGGGTCGCCGAGCAGCGCCCCGGCAATCCCCAGGCGTTGGCCCATCCCCAGGGAGAAGCCCCCGGAGCGTTTCCTGGCGACGGAAGTGAGGCCGACCGTGTCCAGCACCTCGTCCACCCGGGTGAGCGGAATGCCGTTCGACTTCGCCAGCACCACCAGATGGTCCCGGGCGGTGCGGCCGCCGTGCAGGGCCTTGGCGTCGATGAGGGCCCCCACCTCCAACATCGGCGCGGCCAGGTCCCGGTAGGCCCGACCGTCCACGGTCACCCGACCGGCACTGGGCCGGTCCAGGCCCAGAATCATCCGCATCGTGGTGGACTTTCCCGCGCCGTTGGGGCCGAGGAACCCGGTGACCCGTCCGGGGTGAACCTCGAAGCTGACGTCGTCGACAGCCGTCTTCGCTCCGTACCTCTTGGTGAGGCCTTCCGCAACAATCATGGATATATGCCGCCTTCTCCTCGGGCGGTCTTCATGATCACCCGTGTCGAAGGGATCCGCATCCGTACCACGCGACGGTGACGTGCGTCCGGCTCGGCCGTTCGGGGTGGGTTGTCGGTGGTCCTGATCAGGCGGAGCCGAGCATGCGCCAGAAGAGTCCGGAGTACCACCCGGCCGTGCGCTTGCTTCCGAGGCGGTCGTACGCCGCGTGCGCCTCGGCGAGGTGGCGTGCCGCGGCCTGGCGTGGCGTGATGAGGTACACCGCGCGGCGCGTACCGCACGCGTCGCACTCGACGAACACGTCGTATGTGAGTTGGTTCAGGCGGACCTCGTGCGTGCGACCGTCGCTCGAATGGGCCCAGTACCGGTGGGTCGTCGTCAAGGCCCTTCTCCTTCCGTTCGTGAGACCTGCCGACCAGTGTGGCGCGGTGATATCGCACCGGATACGGGGATTTCCCCCGGGCCGGGGCCGGAAGGCCGTTGCCGGGACGCATGGGAATCTCGAGTCCGGGACAGGGGCTCGTGGACGAAGTGAGCGGCGGGCCCGCCGCGAACGCACGAGCGAGGAGAACCGGCATGCCGCGCGCGCAGGTGAATGGCGCCGACCTGTATTACGAAGTCGCGGGCGAGGGCGAGCCGCTCGTGCTCGTTCACGGCTCGTGGACCGACCATCGCAGTTGGAGCCCGGTCGTTCCCGCGCTCGCCGCGTCGTACCGCGTGGTGACCTACGACCGTCGGGGGCACGGGAGGAGCACCGCCCCGGCCGGAGCGGGCTCCCGTACCCAGGACGAGGACGACTTGGCGGCGCTGGTGGAGCGGCTCGACGTGGCGCCCGCCCACGTGGTCGGAAACTCGTTCGGCGCGTCCACGGCGCTGGGGTTGGCCGCGCGTCGGCCCGAGTGGTTCCGCAGCCTCGTCGCGCACGAGCCGCCGCTGCTGGAGACCGTGGCGGGCGATCCGGAACTCGAGCCGCTGATGCGCGAGATGCAGGGCCGGATCGACGCGGTCGTCGACAGCCTGCGCGCGGGCGACGACCGGGGCGGGGCGTACCGCTTCGTCGAGGAGGTCGCGCTCGGACCCGGGATGTGGGAGAAGTTGACCGATGCGGTGCGCGACACGTTCATCGCCAACGCTGCCACGTTCTCGGACGAACAAGCCGATCCGCACTGGGCCGGGCTCGACCTCACCGGGGTGTCCGCGTTCGCCGCGCCCGTGCTCCTGACATACGGCACCGAGAGCCCGCCCTGGTTCCCGCGGATCGTCGGCAAGCTCGACGACACGATCCCACACGCGCAGGTGCGGACGTTCAACGGCGCCGGGCACGTCCCGCACTCGACCCACCCCGAGCAGTACGTCGCCACCGTGCGGGGCTTTCTGGCCGGTTCCCGCTGACCGGCCCTCCCGATGCGATCGACCCGATCGGCGAGGTGGCGGCTCAGCCTCGTCACCGGGTCCGACCCGGCCGTCCCTCAACCCACCGGGTCGCACCTGTGCGTGCTCCCGTGCCGCTTCCACCCGTTCTCGGCGGCCGTGCTCCGATGGGCGTGCCGGGTTACTCCCCGGGGGCTTGCGTACGTGCCTCCGTCGCGTGTGCCTCCGCCAATCGCTCCTCGATGACCAGGCGGATCGGAGCGTACGCCGCGTCGGCCGCGCGCATGCGGGCGGCGCAGCGTTCGAAGGAGGCGCGGGAGCGCTCGCGGCGGTTGGGCATCAGGTCGCCCCAGCGTCGGCGGATGACCGTGCGATCGGCGAACGGCCGTGACACATAGCGGATTCCGTGCTGGTATCGCACATCGGACTCGGCCGATCGCAGCTCGCCCTGGAAGGTCTCGAAGGCGTGGTACCACCGGGCGTACTCGTCCGGGAGGCACCGGACCGACTGCCCGCGCGGGACGACGTCGCCGACCTGGTAGAGGGTGTACTCCAGCCCTTCGGGGACCCGCACCCAGGCCATCGTGGTCCACGGCCACGGAATCAGCTTGAATCGGTGCCGCTGGATGTAGGCCACGGCCTGTCCTCTCCTCGGTTCGCGAAGCATTTCGGAAGCATCCCAAAGGTAGGGGCGCGAACCCGGGGGCGGAAGATCACCGCCGGGTCGGGGCCTAGTCTTCGTCGAAGTCGTGGTAGGCGACCGGTCGTCCCGGTTGCCACCCGCCCGCACACGGCCGGGCCGGGCGCGATGCACGCAGGGGCCGGACGGTGCGAAGGGGCGATGATGTCGGACGAGGACGCGGTGGTGAATGCCGAATTCCGCCGCCGCTACGGCGTGGGGTTCGTGGTCGCGTTGATGCGCAACAACTCCCACGAGGTCACCCTCGATCTGCCGATGTCGTTCGACGGCGCCGTGCGACATGTCGCGGCCATCCTGGCCGGCGTGGGTGTCGCACCGGAGTCGGGTGGAGGCGAATCGAGTCCGGGCCGGCGGACGATCCGGGTGGTCACGGGCGGTGGCCATCTGCGGATGAACCCGGTTCTGGTGACCGTCGCGCTCACGAGCGAATCCGAGACCACACGGGTCGTGGTTCGCGGCACGGCCAAGGAAGGGCTGATCAAACAGCGCGCGGGGGAGAAGACCGCCGAAATGATCGCCGGCCTGCTGAGGGTCGAGCGTCGATAGCGGTGGGCCGGTCGATGGGCGACGGCGTGCGGTGACCGACGCGGCGATCCGGCTCACGCGACCGATCCGTCGGCGCGCCTCGCCCCGGACCCCCGCGCACGCGCCGTGTCGGCGGGTGTCCGTAGGCTTCCGCCGGGACGAGGGCGGATCGGGAACGGAGCAGACCCTGATGAGTGTGTGGGAGCATCTCGCCGAGTTGGGCGGGCTCACGGTGCATCCGTTCCTGGCGGACGACGACATCGACACCTTCGAGACGGACAACGACGAGCACCTTGCCGAACTCGTCGCCTCCGCCCCCGAACCCGCGGCGGTCGCCTGGAAGATCGCCACCCACTTCGACGCCGAGCTCGAATTCCCGGAGGTGCTGGAGCTCTTCCTCAAGACCGTCGACACCACGCAGGTGCGGGCGCTGGTCATCGGCTACTGGGCCACCGACATCCTGGACGGCGACGAGGAACCCGTCATCGGCCTGCTGTGCGCGCATGCCGACAAGTTCCCCGCGCTGCGCCACCTGTTCGTCGCCGACATCACCAGCGAAGAGCACGAAGTCTCGTGGATCCCACCCGAGGACATCACACCGCTCCTGGAGGCATTCCCGAACCTCGAGGAATTGGGCTACCGGTTCGGCCAGTTCCGCACCGCGGAACCCGGACTCGTCCTGCGCCCGATCCGGCACGCGCGGCTGCGCAAGCTCGTCCTGCAGACCGGCGGCATGCCCGCGCAGTTGCCCCGGACGGTCGCGGCGTGCGAATTCCCCGCCCTGGACCACCTCGACCTGTGGCTCGGCGTGGACATGTACGGAGGCGACGCGACCCCGGCCGACCTGGCCGATCTCCTGGACGGCACCCGGCACCCCGCGCTGCGGCACCTGGGTCTGATGAACAGCGAGATCCAGGACGAGGTCGCGGCGGCAGTCGCCGCCGCCCCCCTCGTCGCGCGGCTGCGCTCACTCGACCTGTCCATGGGCACGCTCTCCGACACCGGCGCCGAGGCGCTGCTCGCCGGCCGGCCCCTCACCCACCTCGAACGCCTCACCGTCCGTCACCACTTCCTCGGTGACGGCGCCGTCCGACGGCTCCGCGAAGCCCTCGAACCGGCCGGGGTGGCCGTCGACCTCTCCGAGGCATGCACCCCGTGGGAAGCGGAGACCCCCGAAGAGGGCAGGTACACGCAGGTCGCCGAATAGCGAAGCTCGACCCGGGGGACGTGTCGGGCTGCCTACGGCCCTTGGTGGGGTACGGGATCGGCCGCGTCGGTGCTTCGGCGGTGTTCGTGGAGTTCGAGATCGATGAACGCGGCGATCATGGCCCGCCAGACGGCTTCCGCCACCTCGGGTGCCAGTCCCGCCGTGACGGCGCGGTCACGTACGGCCGCGATGACGCGTTCGACTCGATCGGGAGCCCTGACCGCCTGCTCGTCGCTCTTGAATCCGGCGGCCGTGCGCACCAATTCCTGACGTTGTGCGAGCAACCGGACCACTTCGGAGTCGAGTTCGTCGATCCGCATGCGGATCTCGGCGAGGTCTCGGGGTGCTGACATGACCACAGCGTCGCACATCTTCCCGGGACGACGGCCCGCTCCGCGTCGCGGCCGGGTCCGGTTCGACTTTCGGGTTGGGGCAGGCAACTTTCGTCGGTATCGAGGCCATGCCCCGGCCGGCATCGTCGGTCGGGGCCGGAGCAGGGCCGGATCGGTATCCGGATCGGCCCGTTCGGCATCGTCGCCCGTCACGGGCGGTGTGTACCCCGGTCGATGCTCATCCGGGTTTCGTCCCGGCATCGACCGCTGCCAATCCTCAACCGGAAGGATGCAACTCCTCGTGAAAATACGCCGCTTGATCGTCACGACCGTTTCCGCCGCCGTCCTGGCACCCGTATTCGTGCTGGCCACGGGAACTTCGGCGAACGCCACTCTGCCGCAGCACGGGCGGCT
Source organism: Embleya sp. NPDC050154 (assembly GCF_044460165.1). Taxonomy (NCBI): domain Bacteria; kingdom Bacillati; phylum Actinomycetota; class Actinomycetes; order Kitasatosporales; family Streptomycetaceae; genus Embleya; species Embleya sp. NPDC050154. The sequence goes on along the minus strand of NZ_JBITJP010000019.1, from coordinate 65,083 downwards.
GCCGCAGTGCATGAAGGCGTACGACATGAATTACAACCTCGGCGGCAAGGCCTTTGCCACCGCCCAGTTGCGGGCGTGTCTGGGCGCTTAGGCGAGTCTTGGCGGCAGGTGCTCTCGATGGTGACGACAGCCCGCGCGACCCGGTCGGGTGGCAGAGGCCGTCGTCGGCGAGGTTTCCTCCCGTCGCCGAACCGTCGGGGTCTTCCGGGAATCGCGAACGCCCCGGACGCCCCCGGGACTCCGGGAGGTGCGGTTCTCGGACAGGAGTCCGGAGAGGGAAGCTGCGACGACCGCGAGCAGGGGCAGCAGGAGCAGGGCGAAGCGCAGCGTGATGTGGCCGGCGAGGAAGCCGACGAGTGGCGGTCCGGCCAGGAAGGCGAGGTAGCCGGTGGTGGAGACGGTGGCGACGGCGGGGCCGGGGGTGTCGGGGTACTGCCGGCCGACGCCGCCCACCACGAGCGGGAACGACGAGGCGATGCCCAGGCCGACGGCCGCGAACGCGGGTACCACCACCCACGGGTGAGGCGCCGCGATCGCGAGAGCGGCGGCGGATCCGGTCGCCAACGCGCCGAGGCGCACGACCCGCACCGGGCCGAAGCGCGCGGCCACACGATCACCGGAGAGCCGTCCGAGCGTCATGGCCAGTGCGAACACCGTGTAGCCCGCGCCCGACACACCGGGCCCCGCGTGGACCGAATCCGCCAGATACACGGTGCCCCAGTCGGTGACCACGCCCTCGATGAGCAGGACGCACAGCCCGAGCAGGCTGAGCCCCAACAGGCGTCCCCGCAGTCCCGGTCGGGTTCGGGATGTGGGTTCGGTACGCGCCTTCGGCACGTGGTGGACGGCCGGCCGCAGCGCCGCGACGGCCGGCGCCGAGGCGGTCAGGGCGACGGCGGCGGTGACCACGAACTGGGTGGCCGGACGGACGCCGGCCGCCGCCGCGACCGTGCCGATCAGGGCGCCGGTGAGCGCGCCCGCGCTGTACAGGCCGTGGAACGAGGACATGCGTGGGCGTTCCGCGTCGCGTTCGCCGTCGACGGCGTGGGTGTTCATGGCCACGTCGAGCGCGCCGACGGCGGCGCCGAGGACCGCGAGGCCTAGGGTGAGCGATATCAGACCGTCGGCCAGGGCGAGCAGGGCGACCGCCGACGCGTAGATCGGCAGCGCGACACGGGTGACGAGGCGGCTTCCGAATCGGTTGACCAGGACGCCGGCCGCCGGCATCGCCGGTACCGACCCGAGCGCGACGCCGAGCAGTGCGATGCCCAGTTGTCCGTCCGACAGGTGCAGATCGGCCTTGACCTGCGGGATGCGCGGCGCCCAACTGGCGAGGACCGTCCCGTTGAGGAAGAACACGGCGTACAGCCCCCACCGGCCGGAACCCGGTCGGTGTTCCCGGTCTCGGCGGCGTCGGCGCGACGCGCGGCGGGCAGCGGGTGCTTCGGGGCGGATGCGCATGGCTCTCCGTTCTCCGTTCTCCGTGTGGTTTCACGTCCTGCTCGGGCGGCGGTCGGCTACGGTCGCGACGACTCCGGGCGGGTCATGCGGGTCATGCGGGTCATGCGTGGCGGATGTGGGGGTGATCCAGGGCAGCGCGAGGTCGGCCGTCGTCGTCGGTGGATGGGCGCGGGCACGGGTGAACGCTTCCGCGTACGCGACGCCCACCTCTCGGCCGCGCAGCGCGGACTGCCGTCGGGCGAGGTCCACGAAGTCGTGGCCGCCGCGCCGGCGGCGGCCGTCGTTCTGACTCGCGTGTCGCGACACCATGGCCTCCTTGGTCGGCATGGTGTCGGTGATGTTTACCCACAGGTCCGGCGTACCCCCGTTCGCGCCGGTCAACGTATCCATCCGGAACAACGCCGGGACGGTGTCGAGGGCGGCGTGCCCGGTTTCGAGGCCCGGTTCGCGAGCCAGTAGCCGCGCGGCGCTCGCGAGGGCGCCCGCGGCCCGGTGGTCGGGGTGGTAGTCCTCGGGGTGATGCGCGAACAGCACGTCGGGGCGGGTGCGGCGCAGCACGTCCACGACGAGTAGGCGGGCCGCGGGGGTGTCGTAGAGGAAGCCGTCCGGCAGTCCGAGCATGATCGAGTCCGCTCCGAGTACGGACGCGGCCTCGCGGGCCTCGTGTGCGCGAACACGGGCGATCGGGGACGGGGACGGGGAGGCGGACGGGGATAGGGACGGAGACGGGGACGCGGACGGGATGGAGGGCGTGGCCCGGGGCTCGGTCGGTGCGCCCGGTGCGCCGTTGGTCAGGATGGCGATGGTCACGTGGGCGCCCTGCGCTCGGTAGCGCGCGAGGGTTCCGGCGCACAGCAGTTCGACGTCGTCGGGGTGGGCGCCGAGGGCGAGGATTCGCATGGCGATCGGTCCTTGGTGTCGGGGTGGACGTCGTGGTGGATGGCGTTGCGCGGGGTCCTGTGTTCACCTCGGGAGTGCGCCCGGTGCACCATGTCGTGCGGCGGTCCGGTCCATTCGGGGTAGGGGTTCGCCGCCGCCTGCTATGGGAGTTCGCAGAGAATCCGTGCGAACCCCAGCACGCCGCTGTCCGTGAGGAAGTTCGTGCGCACATGGCGGCGTCCGTTGTCGCCCAGCTCCCGGGCGTACGCCGGGTCGGCGAGCAGTCGGTCGATGCCGGCGCCGAGTCCCGGCAGATCGTGCGGGTGGTTCAGCAGCAGGCCGGATCGGCCGTGTCGGATCTGTTGTCGGATTCCACCCACCGGCGAGGCGATCACGGGCCGTCCCTTCCAGGCGGCCTCGGACACGGTCAATCCGAATCCCTCGGCGAGGCTCTTTTGGATCACCACGGTCGAACACCGTTGGATGGCGTTGATGGTCAACGCGTGCTCGGTCGGATGATCGGTGGGAATCTCGACCAGATGCACCCGGCCCGGCCGGTTCCGCCGACGTTCGCGGGCCTCGCGGCACTCCGCGAGCACCTGTTCGGCCTGCGCGTCGCCGGCCGCTCGTGGTCCCACGAGCAGCAGGTGCGCACCGAAGTCCGGGTCGACATGGTCGGTGAACGCCTCGATCACGCCCGGGATGTCCTTGACCCGGTCCCATCGACTCACCTGCGTGACGAGTGGCGTGCCGGCCGGCAACGCACCCGCGTGACGATCGATCCGCGCGGTATGGCGAAGGAGCGGATCGGCGAAGGCGAAACCACCGGACGGATCCGCGTCAGCGCCGCTCGGCTCTCGAAAGACGCCGATCCGCGCCATCAGGCGCGACGTGTCCACGGCGGGCCGCAGCGGCAGGTTCTTCGGTGACAGCGGGTTGATCGACGGTGACAGGATGCGGACCGGTACGTCGGGCAGCCCGACCGGCAGCGCTCCGTCGTACGACGCGATGAAGCCGTGTGCGGCGGACAGGTATCGACGCAGGAACTGCCAAGCGGGACCGGCTGGTTCGGCATGCAGAGGAGCGCCGATGTGGCATTGCCACAACACGGTGCACCCGGCCTCGCGCAGGTACGGGATCAGGCCCGCCGTCTGGTGATCGTGCAGGACGACCACGCTGCGTCGGCCCATGACGCCGAGCAGGCGCTCCGCGGCTGCGCGCGACATGCGTTCGTACAGGGCGCGGCCGCCTTCCGGGGTCGGCGGGTCCTCGTGTGCGTGCGCGGCGACGCCGCACATCCGGTAGTAGAGCGCCTTGGTCAGGGCGCGGAACGCGCGGCTGCCCTCGATCGTGGCCCACCGGGTATCGATGCCCTCACCGCGCATGTGGGGCAGCGTGGCGCGGAGAAGCTCGGCGACCCCACCGCGCGTCGGATTGTCACTCACGTGCCACACCTCGCGCCCGTCGAGGCGCTCGCGGGCCTCGCGCAGTGCGCCGTGCACCTCGGCGAGCCGTTCCGCGCCGACGAGGTGTTCGAGGCGGGCCAGGGGTGTCGCCGGCAGTTCGACCTCCGGCAGCGGCGAGGTCGGCCCGCGAGGCGGCGGGTGCGAGTCGTGGACACGGGGCCGGGTCGAGCGAGTCGCCGTTGTGCCGGTGCTCCCGGCGTTTCCGGTGCTGTTGATGGTGCCCGCGTTGCCCGTGCTGTCCGTATTGTCCGTGCTGCCCGTGGTGTCGGTGGGACGGCCGACGGGGCGGGGCAGGGATGGCCCGTGGCAGCGTTCGGTGCGGATCATTGCGGTTGCCTTGCTGTGCGTGGAGCGGTGGTGGGGGACGTACCGAGACGACACGCGGCCCTCGGGGCCGGTCCCGGATTCACCCTTCGACCCGAATTCGGATTCGGATCCGAGTCCGGATCGCGGCATCTGCCATTCACCATCGATCTCGCGCTGTCCCGGGCGCCTGAGCCGGCAGTCCCTGACCGGTCCCGCATCCACCCGAGCCACCGGCCACCCATGCGCGAGCGGCGGCGTGAGCGTTACGACGTTCCTGCACGAGCCCGAGGTCGGCACATCCTCGAGGAGCCCGGAATTCACCGACGCCCGACGCGGCCGAACCCGTCCCTGCCCCGCCCCGGCCGCCCCGGTTCCTCAAGCGATCGTCGACAGCCGACGCGCCACGACAGCCGCAGGTGTTCGCCCGATCGAGAATCGCCGTCCGGCCGGCCGCCACGGCGAGCACCGTGCCGGCTCGTCCGTCACCGTGGGCCGTCGAGGGCGACGCTGTCGGCGAAGGCTCGGGCCAGGGGGGTGAGGTCGTCCCAGCGGCGTACGGCCCAGCCGACCGACAGGGGTGGTAGGTCGGGGATGGGGAGGAAACGTATCGGGCCGGTTCCGTCGGTGCCGCGTTGGTCCGGGAGGGCCGGGACGACGGCGTGTCCGAGGCCGAGTTCGGCGAGCAGGATGGCGGTGTCCCAGTCGGCGACGCTGGTGTCGGATGTGACGTGAATGGCCAGCCTCGCGAAGGCCGCGTCGAGGTGCGCCCGCGAGGAGGAGTCCTCCGGAAGCCTGATGTGCCGGATGCCGACGAGCTCGGCGGTGTCGATGTGGGTGCGGTCGGCGAACGGATCGTCGGCGCGGACGGCCAACACCCAGGGCAGTTCGGCGACGCGGCGTTGTTGGATGCCCTGGATCGGGCCGCCGACGGTGATCCAGGCCAGGTCGAGGGTGTTGGAGGCGAGCGCGTCGAAGCAACTGCGACTGGAGGTCTCGGTCCGAAACTCCAGGCTGGCTTTGGGGTATCGGCTGCGGAAGGCGACGACGGCCCCGGACAGGAAGTGCCGCACGGTGGTGGCGCCCGTCGTGACCCGTACCGATCCGGCCTCGCCGTGGGCCAGTTCGTCGAGGCGACGCAGGGCCACGTCCAGGCCGGCGATGCCGTCGGCGGCGGCCGCTTGCAGCAGGCGTCCCGCCGCGGTGGGGGCGACGCCGCGGGGGTGGCGTTCCAGGAGTTGTAGCTTCGTCTCCCGTTCCAGCCGCTTCACATGCTGACTCACCGCCGACTGTGTGCACGAGAGTTCCCGGGCGACGGCGCTCAGGCTCCCGGCTCGGCACACCGCGACGAAGACACGCAGATCATCGAGAGTCATGGACTTAAGGTAACGCTTGGGTAGTTGGCATAAAACCCGAGGATTGACTTGGAAGTGCCCCGGTTCGATGATCGATCCGGGCGGCAACCTGCTCTCACCCACGCGCCCCCGTCCGGACGGGAGAGCCCGGTGGAGCAGGTGCCGACCCCGACCGCCATCGAGAGGAATATCCCGTGTCCGCTTCGACTCCCTCCGACAACGAACACGCCGGCGCGCGCCCGTGGACCGTGGCGGTACTCGGGCCGGGAGGAGTGGGCGGCCTGCTCGCCGCGCTCTTGTCCCGGGCCGGTCACCGGGTGATCTGTGTCGCGGGGGAGGAGACCGCACAGACTATGCGGCGAAGCGGGATTCGGGTGTGCAGCGGGCAGTTCGGCGACTTCACCGCGCACGTCGAGACGGATACCGAACTGCGCGATCCCGTCGACCTGTGCCTGATCACCGTCAAGCACACCGCGCTGAGCGGGGCGCTGGAACGCATACCGCCGCAGGCGGTCGGGAACGGCCTGATCGTGCCACTGCTCAACGGCATCGAGCACCCCTCGGTACTGCGTGGGTACTTCGGCGAACGGAACGTCGTCGCACCCGGCGTGATCCGTGTCGAGTCGACGCGCATCGCGCCGGGCGTCATCGAACACGGCAGCCCGTTCACGGAGATCGACCTGGCCGGATCGCGGGAGCAACTCGCTCCCCTGGCGGCCGTGCTCACGGATGCCGGCGTGCGCACGCGCACGGTGGCGGACGAGACCGCCGCCCTGTGGACAAAACTCGCCTTCCTCGCGCCCTTTGCGCTGCTCACCACCCGCTACGGGCTCACCATCGGCGAGGTGAGGGCCGAGCGCCGGGCGGAGTTGGTCGCTCTCGTCGAGGAAGCGGCCGCGGTGAGCGCGGCCTGCGGTGCGCCGGTCGATCCCGCGCGATCCCTGGCGCTGTACGACTCCTTTCCGGCGCAGACCAAGTCGTCCATGCAACGCGACGCGGAGACCGGCCGTCCCACCGAACTCGACGCGATCGGCGGCGCGTTGTTGCGCGCGGCCACGCGGCACGGCACGCCGGTACCCGTCGCGGTCCGGTTGATGGCCGAGCTCACGAGCGGGTGACCGCCCCCGCGTAGAAGACGTACCGCGTCACGGTCGGGCTCGGAGTGCCGGTGTCGACCGGGTGGAAGACGGGGCGCTCGGGGGCCGAACCTGCCGCGCCGGTGTGTGCGTCGGGGGCCGCGCGCCGTGCCGCGCCGCGCCGTCGGTCAGTGGTTCGCGTCGCCGGGTGTGCCGAGTACGCGGTTCAGGGCGTCGGGGATGATCCGCCGGATGGCGTCGGCGTCGTCCAGGTAGCAGCCGACCGCCAGGCCGTCGCGCAGCAGCATCAGGATGTCGGCCGTCGCGACGGGGTGCGGGTCGCCGGCGGCGGTCAGCAGGTCGGTCAGCATTGTGCGGAACCAGGTGCGGTGGTCGAGGACCGCCTTGCGCACCGGGTGGGACACGTCCGGGAATTCGGCGGCGGCGTTGATGAACGGGCACCCCCGGAAGCCGGGTTCGCGGCCGATCTCGGTCATCAGCTCGAAGACCCGCAGCAGCACGTCGCGCGGCGGTACGTCGGTCGAACCCGCCAACAGCGCCGCGGCACCGTCGCGCTGTGTGCGGTACTGCTCGTCCAGGTAGGCGTGGACCAACTCGTCCTTGGACGGGAAGTGGTTGTAGAACGTCGCCTTCGCCACGCCGGCCTCGGCGATGATCCGGTCCACGCCCACGGCGTGCACGCCCTCCGCGTAGAAGAGCGTGGTCGCGGTGTCGAGGACGCGGCGGCGGGCCGGGCTCTCGCGGCGGTGGTCGGAGGGTGTCGTACTCACACCTTGACTTTACCAGACAGGTCTGTCTACATTCGTTTCACGCCAAGACAGACCCCTCTGTCTATCTCTTCGAAAGGGCGGGACCATGAGCCTGTACACCGCGATCGCCACCTCCGCCGGACGCGACGGACGTGCGGTGAGCTCCGACGGACAGCTCGACGTCAAGCTGGGCATGCAGAAGGAACTCGGCGGGGACGGTGTGGGGACCAACCCCGAGCAACTGTTCGCGGCGGGCTACGCGGCGTGCTTCGCGAGCGCGATGCAGCTCGTGTCCAAGCGGCAGAAGGTGGACGCCGCAGACGCCTCGGTGACGGCCTAGGTCGGTCTGAACGCGAACGGCGACGGCGGCTTCGGCCTCAGCGTGACCCTGCGGGTGGAACTGCCGGAACACCTGTCCGCGGAGGAGGGACGCGCGCTGATCGAGGCCACCCACCAGGTCTGCCCGTACTCGAACGCGACCCGGGGCAACATCCCGGTCGAACTCGTCATCGAGTAGTCCATCGGCGGCGAGACGAGGAATCCGACGCGGACCACCCGGAACCGGAACGCGGTCCCGGAGGATCCCCGGAGCTGGGCTGGGCCCGCTGCGCGAGGGGTGCCGATGTGGTCGAAACGCGCCGGGCGCCGGGCGTCGGCGGCGCGTCTCGGGCCCGGCGGGACCTCGTTCACCACGGCCGTGTTCCCCGGTCCGGGTCTGTGCAACGACGGACCACCCGTTCGGCGGCGGTGCGCCCGGTGCTGCCGGCGGCGGGCCGTACACCGCGGCCGGCCCGGCGTCGTGGTCACGCCGCGCAGCAATCCTCGGCGCGGGTCCGACGTATTGCCTCGGGTCACGGATGCACCCGGCCCGGCAGGCGCATCCGGGCGTGTCCGGCGAGTCGTGGGTGCTCATGAGATGAATCCCCGAGCGATGTTCGGCGACGCGCGCCCTCCGCGGCGGCACCGGGCCGCCGGTGGGGGTGATCGGCTCTTCGATCGACCCTGCGTGCCCTTCGCTGCGGCACGGCGGAAACGGCGCGCCGACCGGTGTGGCGAAGTCGGATCCGGTCCCGGATTCCAGTCCCGCGCCGGGGGTCCCAGGGTCGGGGCGCCAGGGGCGAGGCCCAGGGTCGGGAGTCCCGGGGCTGCCTCGTCGGGACCGCGACGTTCCGTGGCTATTCGACCTCGATCAGAGTGTGCATGCCCTTGGCTCCCAGGCGTTTGGCGTCCGAGATGTCGTGGACCCACGTGATGAGCGCGTAGCGGCCCGCGTCGAGGGGAGCGTCGAGGACGGCGGAGCGGCCGGGGGACAGCGGGGTCATGCCCAGGCCGGCAGTCGTATCGAAGGGCGGTGTGCCCCATTCGCCTCGGTCCAGGGCGCGGAAGAACTCGGCGAGCCGTTCGTTCGTCGTGCCGGCCGGCACTGGGTAGAGGATGGCCTCATTGACCTGCCGGGGCAGGAGGTTGACCACCAACAGGGGCGCTCCGGAGCGGATCCGGTCGGGCGCGACGTAGCGGGGTCCCTCCCCCGTCCGGATGGAGGCGATCACGCCTTCGGGCGAGGGGCCGGGCGTGGCGTCCGGCCGGCCGGTCACGGTCAGCGTCCGCACCCGCTCGACGCCCGGCGGATTCGCCGTCTCGAAGTCGAGGAAGTCGACCCAGAAATACGTGCCGGGCCGAAGCGTCACCCCGAACGAGACCGAGCGCCCCGGGACGGTCGCCGCGCCGCCGAGGAACGTCGCCTCCCGCATGACCGCGTTGCCGCCGTCGCGAATCCCGTCCGGATCGTGCGACAGTGCCCGCACGAGATTCGGCACGAACGCCTCGACGGACACGCCGGGGTTCAGTCGCAGCAGCCCCACATGCCCACGACCCGGGTCGGAGGTGGCCACCCGGAACGTGGCGAATCCGGGCACCGCGGTGGCGGGTGCCGCGAGACCTCCGACGCCCGCGACGACATTCAACGCCTGCCCTTCCGCTGCCCGCCGGATCCCCGGCCCGGGCTTATCGCCGGCGGCCGAGCGATCGGCGGCGAACGCCGAGGGGGCGACGCACGCGATGAGCGTGCCGGTGGCCAGGACGGCGAGCGAACGATAGACCCGGGATATCCGGTGCACAGGCATGGCAACTCGCTTTCGACGATACGGATCAGCCGAGTCGTCCACGCGTGGGACCGACTGGCGTGGTCCGACCTGGTCCGACCTGGTCGGACTTCGGTGGATGTCCACAAGTCTCCGTCGCGATCGGCGCCACGACGTCGTGCCCGCGAACGATCGTCCGCCTCCCCGGCCGGTACGAGAGTGGCCGCCCGACCCAGGACCCGAGTTGTGGCCGCTCGCCCGGTAGCCGCAACCCCTGGGGTACGAAATCCGATCCCCATACCCTCCCGGTGGACGAACGGCACGGGACGGTGCGCGAGTTGCCCGACCCGCTCTCGCCGGCGAGTCCTCGGACGCGACCACGACCGAAGTACTGCCCACGGGCACGGCAGTGCTGTGCGGTGCGGATCACCAGGTCCGCGCCGTCGCGTTTCGGGGCGTGCTCCTGCGCCGACGCGTAGTGGCAGCGCGTGGGGGATCGGGGAGGGCGGAGGGTGGTCAGGTCACCGTGCTGATGACGGCCTTGCCCTCGGTGGCGGCTGCGGTGAGGAACACGATCAGATCCTCGAACGTGTTGTCTCCGGTGATCCCGTTCCACGGACGGGACGCGCCGGCGCCGGTGGCCCACCGCTCGTCGCGTAGTCCCTCCGCCACCGGCCCCACCTGCTCCGGAGGCAGGAAGTACGCCGGCTCACCCGCGAATTCGACACCCTCGACGATGTCGCAGCCGTACCCGACCGCCCTGGCCAACCAGGGATACTCCTTGGTCCAACGTTCCATACCGCCCTCGGCCTCCAGTCGGCCCTCGGCCGACATGGTCAGCACGCGATAGTCGCATCCGTAGCGGTCCACCCGCGGACGGAAACCGGAGACGACCGAGCCGCTGCCGCCCCTGTCGGCGAACAACCCGCCGACCAGCCCCGGAGCATCCGCGACCTCCCCGAGTGCCGCAGGCTCGATCTTCACCAGGGTCAACCACATCGACATGCCGCTTCCTCACCACTCCCGATTGCCTGCCACCAGCCACGACCCGACGCACCCCTCGTCGGCTCCCATCGGAAGTCCTGGCACGAGGTGGTTCACCCGGACGAACATGCTGCCTTCCATCGGGCGGGTCGGTACGGAACTACCGGGCCCCTGCCGAGTGTCGGCCGAGGACGGGTTCCGCGACGAGTCGCGCCACGCGGCACAACGTCTGGCCGTGTCGGGCGAAGAGTTCGTCGCGCGAGCCGAAGTGGCCCAAGTCTGCCAGGACATAGCCGGAGAGGTCGCACGCGGTGCGGGCATCGGTGGTCGGGCACAGCGTCGTCCCGTCCCAGTCGATCGCCGTCCTGGACAGCGCCTCGAAGAGGGTCTCCGGGCCGGTGTTGGTGAAGCCGCCACCAGGACCGTTGCTCAACTCGTCGAGGTTGCCGAAGAGTTCCGCGACGGTCAACCAGTGCGCCATGGGGTGCTCGCCGGTGGACGGGCCCGTCAGGTGGAATTCCGGCCAGGCCAGCACCACTTGGTCCGGGACGATCCGACGCAGGTGCGGGAACCTCGGATACCAGAACGCCCCGTCCAGGAGCAGACCGCGCACCCGCGTGGCCACTCCGGACGCGCGGGCCACGGCTTCGAGTACGGCCAGGCGCTGGCTGCACGATCCGCGACCCAGGCGCAGCACCTGCGACGTGGGCCGTTCGTCCTGCACGGAGTACACGGGTCGGACGGCTGTGGCGATCAAACGATGGGCTGTACGCAGGACTTGTACCCGACGGACGGCATCCCCGGCGATGCTCGGATCCTGGGCGTTCATCGTGCCTTCGGTGCTTACCGGGTTCTCGACCTTTCCCGGGTTCTCGACGCTTTCCGGGTGCCGGGCCGACGCCGTGCTCGCGGCACGCTCGGCCAGTGCGGTCACGCGCCGGTCCGGCCAGTCGAGGATCCGCGTCGGCGCCGTGCTTCCCGCGACCACTCTCCGATCGACGGTGTCCTCGTGGATTCGGCGCCTGGGCCGAAGCAGCGAACTCGTCATGCCATGGTCCCCTCATGGAGCATTCCCCGGATACCACGACGCATCATGTCAGAGGATTTGAACGTGTTCAATTATCCGGCGGCAGCGGCGATGGAGGACGCGGGCACGGCCCCCGGGAAGCAGCCGTCATCACGCGTCGCGCAGCGTGAGGATGTATGCCGCCGTGAGCGCGACCGCACGGTCTTCGTCACGGGACAGATCCGCCAGGGCGCGGGACGCCGTGGATCCCGGGATGTCCGCAAGTGCCTGGGTCAGCCGTCGACGTGCGGACGCTGCTGCGGTGCCCTGCGCGAGGCAGTCGACGAGCCTGGTGGCGATCTCGTCCGCCAACGCGGGACGACTCGCCAACGCGCTCAGCGCATCGGCCGCTTCGACGTCATTCGTGTCATGGACGATCATGTCCACGAGCGTCGGGACCGCGTCGGCCACTCCGCGCGGACCGAGCGCCAGAGCCGCACACCTGCGGACCACGAGGTCGGAGTGCGTGAGGGCGTCCCGCAGCAGTGCGGACGCCTCGTCGTCGGGAATCTCGGCGATGGCCCGGACGGCACGTTCGCGCACCTCGGCCGCCGGTGAGTCGAGGCCCTGCGCCAGTGGTTGCGCCCATTCGCCGTCGCCCGATCGAGCCAAGGCCCATCGAAGGGCCCCGGCGACGTTCGGGTCCGTCTCGCTCAACGCCGCCTCGACGAGGGCTTCCACCGGCACCGGAACCTCTTCGGCCGACGCCAACGCCGCGCGCTGGCGCTTCCCGGCGCTCTCCGACGTCAGGGCCTGGAGGAGTGCGACGACCTGGAGGACGTCCTCCCAGCCGACGGGTTCCGCGGCCTCGATCCGACGAAGTCGCGTCAGCAGCGCCGTCTCACGCGCGATGCGTTCCCGCGTCCGGAGGACGAGGTCGTCGACGAGATCCGCGGGCCGGAAGCCGGGATCATCCAGCGCGGACCCGACTTCACGCAGCGACAACCCCAGGGATCGCAGGCTCTCGATGTGGAAGATGCGCCGGATGTCCTCCCCCGAATACTCGCGATAACCGCCTTCGGTACGACCCGTCGGCCGCAACAACCCGAGCGATTCGTAATGCCTGAGCATGCGGGCGCTGACCCCGGACCGTCGTGCCACATCACCGATCAACACGGCCTGTCACTCCTTCTGGCCGGCCCTGCCGAGTGCCACGACACGCTTCGCCTCCTCGGTGGCGAACTCGAATCCCGCGTCCGGGTCGCGCAACAGCCGCTCCGTGGCGATCGCGTGCCGGCGCACGTCGGGGTCGAGATCCGTCATCGCCGCGCGCAGGGTCGGCACGATCGCCTCATCGAGCGCGATCAGCGCCCGACTGAGGCTCAGCCGGATCTCACGCCCGCCGCGCCCGAGTTGGGTTGCCAATACCGCGGCCAACGCGGGCTCTTCACCCTCTGGCACGAGTGCGACCGCCGCCCGCCAAGCGCTTCGCGCCACCTCGTCGTCCGGGTCGGACAGAAGTGCCCGGGTGATCGCCGGCCACGCCTGGCGATCCCCGATCTTGGACAGCGTGTGCAGCGCCTGGCTCCGGGCCTGCGCCCGCTCCGAGCCGAGTTCACCGACAAGTGCCGGGACCGTCCTCGTCGACGCGTGGCGGGTGAGTGCCCACGTGAGCATCTCGCGCACCTGGAAATCGGGCTCGATCGCGCATCGCTCGACGAGCCTGTCCACGAAACGCGGGTCCGGGGTCGTGCCGGCGACCATCGCCGCCCGCAGCCGCACCGGGGAGCGGCCGTCCTCCAGCGCCCGAAGGACGCGCGGCACATCCGCCTCCTGCTTCGGCAAGGTCATCGGGACCACCTCCTCGGCCGTAGTCAAGACCTTGTCACGGTGTCAAGGTCAAGGGGGCCGGCCGCGGGATCCCCGGACGGGACCCACGGCGGTGGCTTCGAAGCGCCGCCGAGGTCCCGTCCGAGGGGCGGCTCACGAGTCCGTGAGCACCCACAGTTGCCAGACTCCGGCAGGTCGGCACTCGTACCTGTTGGCTCCGTTGTCCAGGTACCACTGGCCCCTGGTGTGGCAGCCGCCCAGGTCTTCGGGGGCGAAGTCCTGCACGTGGTGCCAGCCGGGGCCGACCGAGGGGGCGGCGGCCGCGGGGCCGGTCGCCGGTCCCGTCGTCGCCACCGCCTGACTGACCGCCAGACCGGGCGCCGTCAACAGCGCTGCGGCGGTGGCGAGTACGGCGAACCTCTTTTTGCTGTTCATGGTTCTTTCCTTTCGAGTGATCGAGGGGAACTCCAGCGTCCCGTTTCCACCGGCAACGGTCTTCATGCGCAGGGCGGATCGGCTCGTACAACGAAATATCTACTCTTCCGCCCTTTTCCTACGACGACGCGCCGGTGTCCCTACCCGGACGCGGTGACCTTCGCCGCCAGGTCGCGGTTCAGGTCGATGCGTACCAATGCCGCCGCGAAGCGCGCCAAGTCGTCGCCGTCGACCAGTTCGGCCAACGCGGTGGCGGTCTCCGGCAGGCCCACACGGGTCGCCCCCGCGAGCGCCTTCTCGTCCAGAACCGGGCGCAGGAAGGGCCACACCTCCTGGGCCTCACGGCAGAAGATCAAGGCGCCGGACGGGCCGATGCCGGGGAATTCGCGCAACAGTTCCAGCACTCGTTCGCGGCGTTCGCCGGCGTCCCGCGCCAGGCGACGCAGGTCGCCCGCGTAACGGTCGCGGGCCAGGTCGGCGCATGCGCCGAGCCGTGTCGCGGTGCCTTCGTCGTAGCGCACGTAATGCGCCCGTCCGAGCGCGTCCACCCGTTGTTGCCAGGTCAGGTCTCCCATGCCCTTCGGTGTGCCGCCGCCCGCGTCGATCAGTTCCCGCGCCGCGCGCACCGCGATATCGGCCTTGATGCGCGTGGAGATCAAGTTGCTCAGCACGAGCAGCCGCCACAGCGGCGCGGGCTTGTTCGTCAGGCGGATGCCGGCCTGTCGGGCGTATGTCGTGCCCGCCTCGGCGAGCACCGCGCCGACGAGCTCGCGCCTCGTCTCGGCCGTCTTGGTCGAGCCGGGGGATGGGGTGCTCTTGGAAGGCATGGCCGGCCGCTCCGTGTCGCGAGGGTGATCGCCGTCGGCGGTGCCGTTACCCGCGACGGGGGCGGGGAATCGAACGATCGTCGGTGGGAAGCGGCAAGGACATGACGCTACGCATGGGATGTACGGTCATCACCACCACCGATCTGCCGCGAGCGATCGAGTTCTGGACGTCCGCGCTCGGGCTTCGCCCCCGTGATCGGGTCGCCGAGGACACCGACTTCGTCGTCCTGGTCGAACCGGACGGGAGCGGGCACGCCCTCTCGCTTCAACTCGGCGAGGTGCGCGAGCGCGTCGAACCGGTGCGGGTCCACCTGGACCTGTACACCGACGACCAGGCCGGCGAGGTCGAACGCCTGATCGGGCTGGGTGCCGGTCGACCCGAGTGGGACTATCCGGACGACCCGGATTTCGTGGTGTTGGAGGACCCGGACGGCCACCCGTTCTGCGTCGTGGCCCACGATCCCCACAAGAACTGAACCCCGAGTCGTCGGCAGGGACCCCGCCTGCGCGGTTCGCCCGGTCGGGCAGCCGGGCCCGGCCGGATCGGCCATTGCGCGGGTTCCGAGGTATCCGGTCGGCCGCGTTGCGGAGGAAACTCTCGAGGCCGCTGTCGACGAGGGCGCCCGGGACCCGCCGGCCGGCGGGTCCCGGGGAAGGTACATGCGGCGGTGAGTGGCCGGGTGTGCCGGCCGCGGAGGATGTTGCGCAGCCGGCGGGTGGGGGCGCGATGCCGCGCCCTATCCGCATCCTTGGCCACCGCCGTTCACCACGATCGCGTGGCGCCGCCGGTGAGGGCATGGCCCGGAGAGCCGCCGGCACCGCTCGTCGTCGGTTGCCGGCCTCGGCGCCGGGCCGCTTCGTCGTGCCGGACCCGGCCCTCGCGCCGCGGATCCGGGGGAGCGCCGGTTCGGCGTATGCACGGGTGGCACGGGACCGGGGCTCGGCGGCGGATCACCGGTGGCGACGCCCCCGAGTTCACGAGGCCGCTCGCGCCCGGTGGGCGCTTTCGCCGAGAAGCGCTCCTTCGTCCTTCTCGGTGGCAACCGCGGACGCGGAGAGGAGCGTCGCAGCGGCCAGGCTGCCCCAGAGCGCGGCCGGACCGTGCGGTGCGAGAGCGGTGAAGACCGCGGGGGAGACGGCGAGGCCGAAGCCCGTGGAGAGTTCGAAGCGGGCGAGGGATCGTCCCAGGACGTGGGCCGGGGCGAGGGCGGTGACGAGGGCGGTGGCACTGCCGGCGTAGAGGATCTCGCCGACGGTGCAGACCACGGACATCACCGCGACGGCCGGGGCGGCCCAGCCGTGCCCCAGTGAGGTGACCGCGAGGAAGCCCAGGTAGGACGCGGTGAGTACGACACCGGCCAGGGCCAGCACGGTGCGCCGGGAGAACCGGGACATCAGTACGGTGAGCGGAACCTGCAGCGTGACCACCAGCACCGTGTTGGCCACGAAGATGGCCGCCGACCACACGGGCGATGCGTGCAACTGCGTCACCAGCACCAGCGGGAGGGCGATCTCGGGGACGTTGAGGCAGAAGACGTACACCACGTTGGCGGCCAACACGGCGCGCATACGGGGAGCGGACCCCTCGTCCCGGTCCTCGACCGCGGTGGCGGCCGGACGTGCGTGCAGGTGGACCGACCACGCCAGGGCCGCCGCCGTGAGATAGGCGAGCCCGGTGACGGCGGCCAGTGCCTGCAAGGCGGTGGCTCCGCCCGCCAGGCACACGGTGGCGAGGAGCGCGCCCACCCCCAGGCCCGCGTTGCGCAGGGCACGGCCCGCCGCGAGAGCGGCGTCGCGTTCCCGGCCGTGGGCGATCGTGGCCACGAGAGCCGCGTGGGCGGCCGGCCACGCCTGGTTGCCGATGCCGAGGAACAGCGCCGCCGCCGCGAATACCCAGACCTGCCCCGCCGGGGTGGCCAACAGCAGCGCCACTCCCAGCACCCGCACCAGCATCGACGCCGCCACGACCGTGCTGCGTGCGCCCCGGTCCAGCCATCGACCCACGGCGGGCATGCACACCAGGCCCACGACGACGCCGACCGTCATGGCGATACCGGTGGCGGGAGCGGACAACCTCAGCACCGTCATCCCGTAGAGCAGCAGAAAAGGCCGCAACAGGCCGGTGCCGAGCGCGTCCACGGCCAGGGCGACGGCGTAGCGGGGGCCTCCGGAGGCACGGACGAGGGCGCGGGGCCGGATCTTGCTGGTGGTTGGCATGGCGACAACGGTGCTTTCGGCCGCCGGGTTCGCCCGCGTCGGTTGACGGACACCGTCAATCGACGCCGTCGCCGGTCGGACGGTCGGTGATGATGAGGGGGTGACCTTGAGGATCGACATCAGCGGCCTGCCGTCCGAGCGAGTGCGGTTCGCCGCATCCCCGCTGGCCGAACTGACCGCGATGCTGCACGTGCTGGCCGAACCCGGACATCATCCGCAGTTCGCCGCCTGGGCCGGGGACGTCTGGGCCGGGCTGTCACCGGAACTCGCCGAACGGTTGCGGGAGGCGGACTTCCTCTGGCGCTCCTCACAGGCCGACTTCCTGATCCCCGCCCGGCCCCGGCCGACCCTCGCCGAGGAGCTGCGCGACGTGGACCGGATCGACGACGAGAGATATGTGACCGCCGCACTCGTCACCACATGCGGCGGCAACCGGGTCCGCTTCGTCGCGCCCTCGCCGCTCACCGACGCCACCGCCCGCGAACGTGCCCTGGATCTGGCCCAGGCCCGCGGCGCACGACAGGAGGCCTTCGCGGAACGGCTGCTCGCGGACCCGGCCACCGTGCGGGTGTGGGTGCGCGAAACCCTCGAACAGTGCGCCGAGGCCTTCTTCGACGCCGCTTGGTCGGGCGTCGCCGTACAACTCGCCACCGACCTGCGCCTGAAGAACGACCTGCTGAAGCGCAAGGGCATCGGGTCGGCCCTCGCATCGGTCTCCGGCGCGATCGCGCTGGCACCGGACGGCGACCGCATCGTCATCGACAAGCTGCAGGACAAGGCGACCACCGCGCACGACACCGGGGTCACCTTCATCCCCACCGTCTTCAACCGCCCGCACCTGGTCGTGGTCCACGCGCCCGGGTGGCATCCGGTGGTGCAGTACCCCGTGGCCGAGTCGGGCCCTTCGGAACCGGTGCCACTGGAAACGGTCACCCTGCGCCTGGAGGCACTCGCCCATCCGGTACGGCTGCGCCTGCTGCGCACCCTGGCCCGCGGCCCGCACACCACCGGCGAACTGGCCCACGTCTGGGAGTTGTCAGCCCCGGAGGTGTCCCGTCACCTCGCCGTCCTACGCCGCGCGGGTCTGCTCACCGCCCGACGCCAGGGCCGTTACGTCCGCTACACCCTCAACCTGCCCGACGTGACAACTCTGGGCACCGACCTGCTGGCAGCCGTACTGCGCTGACCGACCCCGAATCGCCGAAGCCCCCGGGCGCCCTCGCCGCCGCGTCATCATCGGCGACGACCGCGCAGTTCGCTCATGTGGCCGCGGCGTTCCGGATTTCGATGATGTCCGGGAAGGTCCCGTACGGTCCCATGGCTCCCCAGGCGAGCCGGCCGGTGAACGGGACCGACAACTCCTGCGGCGGCACCGGCACCAGGACGTGGTCGCTCGTCTCGAGCACCGCCAGGGTTACGTGCGGGCGATAGTCCGCGCCCGCCGAGGTGAGCGTGCCCAGTGACAACTCGCGGGCGTGCCCGAGCACTTCGCGGTGTGCCGCGTCGAGGTCGGCGCTGCGGAGCGCCTCCGACCCGACGTACACACCGCCTTGCGGCACGTAGGGGTCGCCGGTCGCGAACGCGGCGATCTGCGTACCGGACAACACCACGGGCAACTCCGCCGGGACCGTCGCGCAGGTTCGCCCCCACAGCTCGGCGGCCTCCGCCCGACCACAGTCGACGTGCAGCAACGTCAGGTGCGGTCGGCGCACTTCGTCCACACACATGATCGTGGGCACATCGTGGGCAATGGAGCGGGCATACGCCACCAGGCGTGCCGATGTCCGCGTGTCGGGCAAGAGGATGATCCCGTAGGGCATCTGCCGTCACCTTTCGTTCTCCCGAGCCGGCGCCGTCCCCGCGGCCCTCGGCGCTCCTCATGCTGCCGTGCCGCTCCCTCGCAGACGGCCCCCGCGCGCAAAGCGGCCGACCACCGCGCGCACCGCACTCCCGGCCCGCCGCCGGACCCGCCGGCCAGGGGTCCTCACCCGTATGGGTGCCCCGGGTTGCGGTTCGGGGATTCCGTTCGCGTTCGCTCGCGATGAGGCGCACGATGGAAGTGGTGGACTCCGAAGGAGATGATTCACCATGCTTGCTGTGCGTTCGATCAACGAGGCCGACGAGAGCCGCGACATGCCGCACGGCCACCTCGACGTAGTCAGTTTGGAAGGCGTCGATTTCGGCGTTGCCCGATTCGAGCCGGGCTGGCGGTGGTCGCAGGATGTCGGACCCATCGCGGGGACCGACAGTTGCCAGTTCCACCACAACGGTTACGTGGCCCAAGGGCATCTGCACATCCGCATGGACGACGGTGAGGAGAAGGATCTCGGCGCGGGTGACGTCTTCGTCTGCGATCCCGGCCACGACGCGTGGGTCGTCGGCGACGAGACCGCGGTCGTCTTCGACTTCGCCGGCAACATCCACGAATACGCCACGCCCGCCAAATAAACGAGGTCACGACGGCACGAGCGGGTAGGTCGAGGTACGAGCGCTGCACGACGACCCGGCGGTAGGCGTCCCGCATGGCGGCCGCGGCCACCACGAAGTCCGCGGACTGCGGCCCGCCACGCGGGTCGGCCCGGTGGTACGGAGCCGACCCCCGGGTCGTGGGGCGCGCCGCGGGTCAGTCCTGCGGTTCTGCAGCGATGATGTCCAGCAGCCCCGGGAATCGCCGCTCGACGTCGGCTCGACGCAGGCTGGCCATGCGGCTGTTGCCCCGGTCGACCTGACGGACCAACCCGGCCTCGCGCAGCGTGCGGAAGTGGTGCGTCAGGGTCGCCTTGGACACCGGCAGCCCGAAGGAACTACAGGTCCGCGCCGTGGCATCGGGCTCGTTGGCCAACTCGCGCACCACCCGACGACGCAGCGGGTCCGCCAGCGCCGAGAGCACCCGGCCGAGTTCGATCTCCTCGACGTCCGGATGACCTTCGTCGTCGGGCATGCGGCCACCTCTCTTCCAGGTACGGCTTGCATCATACCTACTGTCTTGCTAGCGTCCACCGGGCACTAGGTACGAACTTCGTCTTACCTTCCGGAGGAGAATCCGATGCCCCAGCCGCTCACCCTCGTCGGCACCGCCCGGCCCAAGCCCGAACGCGCCGCCGAGTTGAAGCAGCTCCTGCTCTCGTTCGTCGAGCCCACACGAGCGGAACCCGGTTGCCTCGAATACCACTTCCATGAGGACCGCGACGAACCCGGAGTCTTCGTCTTCTACGAGGCGTGGCGCTCGCAGGCCGATCTCGACGCCCACCTGGCGCTCCCCCGGATGAGCGCCTTCTGGGAGAGCCGCATGGACTATCTCCAGTCCGATCTGGACATCCGTTTCCTCACCATGCACAGCCCCTACCGGCCCGACTTCTCGAACTGACCGCCGCCACCGCGCCGCCGCCGGTCTCGATCGGTGCCCCGGTCACAGGCTCGCGAGCAGATCGTCGAGGGGAGCGGGTACCCGCTCGGAGTCGAGGGCCTCGACCAACAGCCGGCCGTAGCGGATCTTGCGGCCCTTCTTCGTACCGAGAAAGCGCCGCAGCCGCTGGTGCGAGGGCCGATCCCGGTGTGCGGGTTGGCTCACGAAGGTCTGCCAGGCCCGAAGGTCGCCCTCGGCCGCGAGGATCTCCTCGACCCGTGCCACGCCCAGCGCGCGGACGAGTTCGTCCTCCAGGTCCGACACGCACACGAAGAACCCGCGGCGCGGTGCGCGGGCCCGCTCGAGAGCGCGGTCGTAGAAGCCCTGCTCGCCCTCGTCGCACAGTCCGGCCAGGCGCAGCCCCAGCCCCGGCGGCCCGAGCAGGCCCGCGTACCGGCCGACGCTCATCGCCCCGCCCATCGGCAGCGCGCACACCCCTTCGGAGGACAGGTCCCGGCCGCGCCGCGCGGCCAGCGTCTCGACGGCCGCGAGATCACTCGGCCCTTCCAGCAACACCGCGGTCCGCACGCGCAGTCGCACGGCCAACTCACCCGCAGGCCCGCCGGGGCCGCCCGCCGCCCAGCCGGTAACCGCATCCCGGAACGCTCGCATGTCCACCATGCGCCGATTCTTTCCCGGTGCGAACGGACACGGCACGCAGTTTTCCCCGGCGAGGGAAGGCCCGGGCATCGAACAAGCCCGTCATGGAGTAATCGGCCATGAAGGAGAAGGACGCTTTTGCCGGTCTCGTGTGGAGCCGGTCGGAACAGCGCGCGGCACGCGGCGGCGCCGGCTTCGTGCGCGGGCCGGGCGGGCAGTCGGCCGACAGGCATGCGGCCGCCGTCGAGCGGGTGGGGCCGCGGCCTGGGCCCGGGCCGTCCCTGGGAGCGCTACACGGCCGACCGATGACGACCGGTTCGACGGCGCGTCTTGTGCGGCTCGCCGTCGAAGCCGGGCGGCTGCCGGACGGGCCGTCGCCGGGAACGGGCCGTCGTCGGCCGTTCGGCGTGGCGTTCCCATTTGTACAAGACCGCGGTGGCGGTTTCGGGCACCCTCGTCGGTGTCCGCCCGCCGACGGGTGGTTCTTCGCTGCCCACCGGCCCGTCACCAGGAGCTGCCCATGTCCATTCGCCGCGTGATGCCCGATTTTCCCTCGCAGGCCATGGCGGAGAGCCGGGACTTCTACGGCCTCCTGGGCTTCGAGGAGGTGATGAACCAAGGCTGGGTGATGACGCTCGCCTCGTCGTCGAACCCCACCGCGCAAATCACCTTCATGACCCACGACAAGACCGCGCCGGTCGTACCCGACGTGAGCGTCGAGGTCGATGACGTGGACGCGGTCCATGCGGCGGTACGGGCGAGCGGCGCGGAGATCGTGCACCCCTTGCAGGACGAGGAGTGGGGAGTACGCCGGTTCTTCGTCCGCGACCCCAACGGCCGGGTGGTCAACGTGCTGACGCACCGCCAGGGTTCGGTCGGCGCCGAATGAGGGTCGCGCTGCGGATCGTGGGCCGCGAGGGTCCGTGCGTCGGCGGGTTCCGGGGTCGGCCGGCGCGCCGGTTGCGCGGACGCGCCTCGCCCCTCCTTCCTCGTGCCGTCGGGGTGGGCTCGGGTCTCGTGGTCGACACGGGAGAGGCTCGATGCTACTTTCGGAACATGTTCGGAAAGTCGATCGGGCCGCGCCCTGGACCGGAGTCCGCGATGACGGCGCAGACGGGAGAGCGATGAAGGCCACCGACCTCGCCCAGGCGGAGGCGCAGTCCATACCGCCGCCGGCGGCCCTGCCGCCATCCCCGCCATCCCCGCCGGAGGCCGATGCGGCGGCGGGGAAGAGCCTGGTGCGGTTGTTGCGCCCGTACGGATGGAGCTTCGCCGCCGTTGTCGTCCTGCAGGTCGTCGGCGCGCTCGCGGGTTTGGCGCCGCTGCTGGCGGTCGTCGAGTTGGGCCGCTCCCTGCTGTCGCCCGGCCCGACCGATCGTGATCACGTCCGGATGGTCGTGATCGCGGGCGCCGGCGGCATGTTGGTCCGGCTGGTGTTCACGGCGGCGTCGTCGGGGATCGGGCACATCCTCGACGGCGGGGTGCAGCTGATGTTCCGTCGGGAACTGGCCGCACGGTTGGGGCGCGTTCCGATCGGTTGGTTCTCCCGGCGGCGAACCGGCGAACTGGCCAAGGTGGTGGGGGAGGACGTGAGCGCCGTGCACCCCTTCATCGCGCACGCCCCCGGCGAACTCGTCTCCGCGTTCGTGGTGCCGCTCGCGTCGCTGATCTACCTGTTCACCATCGACTGGCGACTCACGCTGATCACGTTGATCCCGGTGGCGCTCGCCGTGGCGATGGTCCCGTTGATGATGACGCCGACCCGGCTGGGCGAGCAGCAGGAGTTCGACGCGGCCATGGGGCGGATCTCCAGTTCCGTCGTCGAGTTCGTGCAGGGCATCTCGGTGGTCAAGGCGTTCGGCGGATCCGGGCGCGCCCACCGCAAGTTCCGCACCGCCGCGGACGACTTCGTCGACACCTTCCACCGCTGGGTGCAGGGGCTGTCCCGGATCGCCGCCGCGATGCAGCTGGTGTTGTCGCCGCCGTTCGTGCTGCTGGTCGTGCTCGTCGGCGGCGCGGCGCTGATCACGAACGGCGGCATGGACCCGGCCGATCTGCTGCCCTTCCTGCTGCTCGGACTGGGCCTGACCGCGCCGGTGGCGGCTCTCGGCCACGGCTTCGACGACATGCAGGCCGCCGGGCGCGCGGTCGGCCGGATCCGGGACGTCCTCGACGCGCCGGTGCTACCGGAGCCCGATCACCCGGTCGCACCACGCGGCCACCGGGTGGAACTGCGCGACGTGCGATTCGGCTATGAAGCCGAGCACGAGGTGCTGCGCGGGATCGACCTGGTGCTCGAACCGGGAACGGTCACCGCGATCGTCGGGCCGTCGGGAAGCGGAAAGTCCACGCTGGTCCAGTTGTTGCCGCGATTCTTCGACCCGACCCACGGATCGGTCGCCCTGGGCGGCGTCGATCTGCGCGAGCTCGACAGCCGGGAGCTCTACCGGATGGTCTCCTTCGTCTTCCAGGACGTCCGCCTGTTGCGCGCGTCCGTCGCGGAGAACATCGCGCTCGCCGTACCGCAGGCCGACCCGGACGACGTCGTGCGTGCCGCCCGACTCGCGAACATTCACGATCGCATCCTCGAACTGCCGCGCGGATACGACTCGGTGATCGGTGCGGACGTCGGACTGTCGGGAGGCGAGGCGCAGCGGATCTCGATCGCCCGCGCCCTGCTGGCCGATACACCCGTGCTGGTGCTGGACGAGGCGACCGCGTTCGTCGACCCGCAGACCGAACACGCGGTGCGCCGAGCCCTGGCGACGCCGGGCAGCGATCGCACCATGCTGGTCATCGCGCATCGCCTGGAGACGATCGCGGACGCCGACACCGTCGTGATGCTGGAGAACGGTTCGATCGTCGAACGCGGCAGCCCCACCGAACTCTTGGCGCAGGACGGAAAGTTCGCCGCGTTCTGGCACACCCACCGATCGGCTGTCGCCGACGAGGGGGGCACCCCCGAAAACGCGGCGCAAGGAGACGAGTCCCGATGATCCGAATGTTGCTGCGTGTGCTGGGCAACGAGCACGCCCGGCCGATGCGCCGCACCGTGGCGCTGATGACGACGGCCGCGCTGGCCGAGGGCCTGTCGTACGCACTGCTGGTCCCGGTGCTGCGGGCGTTGTTCGGCAGCACACCCGAGGACGCCTGGCCCTGGTTGATCGCGTTCGGGGGCGCGGTCGCGGTCTACGCGGTGCTGCGCTACAGCGGCGACCTGTCCGGATTCCGGATCGGGACCACGGTGTTGCGGGGCACGTACCACCGACTCGGCGATCACATGGCCCGGTTGCCGATCGGCTGGTACAGCGCGAGCCGCGTCGGGGAGGTGTCCACGCTGGCCAGTCGGGGCGTCCTGGAGGCCATGGGCGTGATCGCGCATCTGCTGGCACCGCTCGTCTCCGCCTGCGTGACCCCACTGACCATCGCGGTCGTGATGCTCGCCTTCAACTGGCAGATGGGGCTGGCCGCGTTGGCCGCCGCACCGATCGTGGCGGCGATCCAGATCCGGACCGCACGCTCGATGGCCGCCGCCGACGCGGAGCGCACCGAACGCGACCACGAGGCCACCGGGCGGGTGATCGAATACCTCCAGGCCCAGCCGGTGTTGCGGGCCGGCGGCCGGACCGTCGAACGCTTCCGGCTGCTCGACGACTCGTTGCGGGAGGTGCGGCGCACGTCCCGCCGTTCCACGCTGTCGGCGCTGCCCGGCGTGGTGGGACTGACACTCGTGGTGCAGGCGATGTTCACCGTGCTGCTGGTCCTGGGCGCCTACCTCGCGCTCGAAGGGGACGTCGGCGCGGCGGAGGTCCTGACGATCCTGGTGTTGGCGGCCCGCTGCGCGGATCCGTTGCTGTCGCTGACGGACATCGCCGGCAAACTCCGCGGCGCGCGTTCCGTGCTGGCGGGCCTCGATGCGGTGCTGCGCGCCGAGCCGCTGCCGGAAGCCTCCGAACCGATGCAACCGGTGGGCCACGGCCTGGAGTTCGAGTCCACGGTCTTTCGACACGGCGACCGTACGGTGATCGACGACGTGTCGTTGTCCGTGCCGGAGGGACAACGACTGGCCGTCGTCGGACCGTCGGGATCAGGCAAGAGCACCCTGCTCCGGCTGCTCGCACGGTTCCACGACGTGGACGCGGGCGCGGTGCGGGTGGGCGGGGTGGACGTGCGCGCGATCGATCCGCGCGTGTTGATGGAGCGGTTCGCCATCGTCTTCCAGGACGTCTATCTCTTCGACGGCACGATCGAGGAGAACGTACGCCTGGGCCGTCCGGACGCCGACGACGCGGAGGTGCGGGCGGCGGCGACCGCGGCCCGGCTGGACGAGGTGATCGAGCGACTGCCCGGCGGATGGGCGACGCACGTCGGCGAGGGTGGAGCGCTGTTGTCCGGCGGCGAGCGCCAGCGCGTCTCGATCGCGCGCGCACTGCTCAAGAACGCGCCGATCGTGCTGCTGGACGAGGTGACCTCGGCGCTGGACCCGGTGAACGAGGCCGCAGTCCACGACGGCATCGAACGCCTGATGGCGGGCCGGACGGTGGTGATGGTGGCGCACCGGATGCGAACCGTGCAACGCGCCGATCGCATCGTCTTCCTGGACGCGGGCCGGATCGTCGAATCCGGCAGCCACGACGAACTGCTGCGCCACGGGGGTCGCTACGCCGAGTTCTGGAGTGTCTCGCCTGCTCCTGCGGTGAGTTGACGCGTCGAGCCGGCCCGTCGGCGCGGGCCCGCCGCCCGCCCGTTGTCGGCGGGCGGCGGGCGGCGTGCCGGATGCCCGCGACGACGCGAAAGTGTGTACCATCGAGCCCGTTGCGCGACGCGCGCAACCAACACGAGGAGGTGAGCCCGATGAACAACCGCATGGCATGTGTCGGTATGAACCGGGCCCTCCCGTTCGCCGCGTCCGTATGACGCATTCGGGAGTGCCCCGCGCGTGAGCGCGCTCTCGAAACGAAGGAACCATGACAGTCGAGACCTTCCGGATCTCCGTGTCCGACGACGTCCTGCACGACCTGCGGACCCGTCTGCGCCGTACCCTGTTCACCACCGCCTCCGACTCCACCCGCTGGGCCGCCGGTGTCGACCCCGGGCAATTGCGCGACCTGGTCGCCTACTGGGCCGACGACTTCGACTGGCGCGCGGCCGAGACGGCACTGAACGCCCATCCCCAGTACACCGCCCAAGTGGCCGGAAAGCGTGTGCACTTCGTGCACCTCAAGGCCAGGCGGGCGGAGGGGGCACCGGCGGCGATGCCGCTGATTCTCACACACGGCTGGCCCAGCAGCTTTGTGGAGATGTTGCGCGTGGCCGGGCCGCTGACCGATCCGGCGGCCTACGGCGGCGACCCCGCCGACGCGTTCGACGTGGTGATCCCCTCCCTGCCCGGCTTCCTGTTCTCCGAGTTGCCCCGGGGGCCGTTCACCCGTCGCGGCGTCGCCGAGATCTGGCACGAGTTGATGACCGAGACGCTCGGCTACCCGCGCTTCGGCGCGTTCGGCGGGGACATCGGCGGTGGCGTCACCCAGTGGCTCGGCGCGCTGTACCCGAAGGAGGTCGCCGGCGTGCACCTGACCTCGGCCGTGATCTCCGCCGACTTCGGGACCGTCCCGCCGACTGCCGACGAACAGGCGTTCCTGGACGCGCTGGACGCGTACGACCAGGGTGATCAGGGCTACAGCGAGATCATGTGGACCAGGCCGGACACGATCGCCGCCGCCCTGGCCGACTCACCGGCCGGGCTGTTGGCCTGGATCGCCGACAAATACCGGGACTGGAGCGACTGCGGCGGGGACCTGGAGACCCGCTGGGACCGGGACACGCTGCTGACGGTGGCGACCCTGTACTGGGCCACCGGGAGCATCGGCTCGTCGTTCCGTCAGTACTACGACTACCCGAAGAACACTCCCGTCCCGCCGATTACCGCCCCGGCGGCGATCACCCTGAGCAATGAGCCCGCCTTCCGCAACTACCCGCGCAGCCTCGCCGAACGTGTGCACACCGACCTGCGCCACTGGCACATCCCGGAGCGCGGCGGCCACTTCATGGCGCACGAGGAACCCGACCAGGTCGTCGCCGACCTGCGGTCCTTCTTCCGGCCGCTGCGGTCGAGCGGCGGGTGAGCGGGTGCGCGGGTGAGGGATTGAGCGGGTGATCGACGCGGGGCGCTCGGCCGAAGGTTTCCGGTCGGGCGCCCCGCGCGGCTCCGCGCATCTCCCCGCCCCGACGGATGGCCGGTCGGCCGATACCGGCCTCGCACGGGTCGCCCCGGTGGGGCGGTCCCGGGTCGGCAGGGTCGGTGGGTACCGTGTTTCCGGTGACCCCAGTCGACGCGGGCGTGGACGCCCTTGACCGCCGTATCATCGCCGCCCTCCAGGTCGACGGCCGCGCCTCCTGGCGTCGGATCGCGACCGCCCTCGGCGAACCCGAGCGCACCGTGGCGCGCCGAGGGCTGCGCCTGCTGGAGACCCGATCGGTGACCGTGACGGGCCTCGTCGCCGGCGGTGACACGGTGATCGTGCGGCTGAACTGCCGGCCGGGGCAGGTCCGCGAGGCGGCCATCGCCGCGGCGTCCGGCAGCGGCACCGTGTTCGCGTACGTGCTGGCCGGCTCGGTGGACTGCGTGGCCGAGGTGCAGTGTCCGCCCGATCGGCTCGCGCGTTTGATGTTGGAGGAACTGCCCACCCTGCCCGGCCTGGTCTCCCAACAGGTCGCGCCGGTGCTGCGGTACTTCCGCACCGTGCACGAATGGCAGCCGGACATCCTCGCCCCGGACGAGGCGAGTGCGCTCGCGCGGTTTCCCACGCCGACCGAGCACGTCGAGCCGGCGGACGCCGACGTCGGCCCGGAGGAGTGGAGCATTCTGCACGCGCTCGCCGAGGACGGCCGGCGAACGCACGAGGAACTCGCCGCCATCGCGGGTGTCTCCGAGGCCACCGCGCGCCGCCGGGTGGAGGCGCTCACCCGTTCCGGCATGGTGAGCATCCGTGCCTCGACCGAACCGGCCCTGCTCGGCTTCCCGGTGGAGGCCATGTTGTGGATCCGCACCCGGCCCGACGACGTCGAGGCGGTGGGTCGGCTGCTCCTCGACTCGCCGTTGGTGCGCTACGCGGCGGTGGTGATGGGGGAGTACCAGATCCTGGTCGACGTCGTGCAGCCGTCGAAGCAGGCGCTGCACGAGTTCCTGACCACCTCGCCGTGGGTGCGGCGCGTGGAGGCGGTGCAGTCGCACCTCGTGGTCGAACCCCTGATGCGCAGCGCGACCCCGACCCCACGATTGCGCGAACTGCTCGGTGCGCGGGTCGGGGTCGGGGCCGGGCGCGGGGCCGGCGTCGGCTGACTCGCAGGCGGTACGGCCGGGTTCAGCGGGCCGCTCGGGCCTGGGCGAACTCCTCGGCGATCGCCGTGCCGAGTCGGTCGAGGAAGTCGCCCGGCGCGAGCGACCCGGGTTCCGCGACCTCGGCGACTCCGGCGGCTCCGGCGATTTCCGCGACTCCGGGGGCTCCGGCGATTTCCGCGACGACGCGATGCACGATTCCGGCTGCCAGCAGGGCCCGGGCGCCGATTCGTTGTTCGTCGGCGAGTTCGGCGGCCCGGGTGGTGTCGCGATGCACGATCGCCGACGCGCCCTCGGGCGGTAGCGGGGCCAGCCACGCGTGTTCGGCCGCGATCCGGCGCACCGCCGGTATCAGCGCCAGCGCGGCGCCGCCCGCACCCTCGCCCAGCAGCAGACCGACGGTCGGCACGGGGGAGGACCCGAGGTCGGCCACACAGCGGGCGATCTCGCCGGCCAGGGCTCCCTCCTCGGCGGCCGGGGTCAGCGCGGCGCCGGCGGTGTCGATCACGGTCAGCAGCGGCAGGCCCAGTTCGGCGGCCAGCCGCATCCCGCGCCGCGCGGTGCGCAGGCCGCCCGGTCCCACGGGGCCGCCCACGGCCGCCCGTTCACGATCGTGGCCGACCACGACACAGGCCGTACCGCCGATCCGGGCGAGGGCGATCCGCATCGCGTCGTCGCGCTCGCCGGCCCCGGTCCCCGACAGCGGTACGAGCGTTTCGGCGCGGCGCAGCAGGTCGGCGAGCCCGACACGGTCCGCCCGGCGGGTCCGGACGACGGACCGCCAGACGCCGTGTGGCGCGCGGGCCGGACGAGGACGCTGGTTCGGGGGCGCCTGGACGGGACTCCCGTACCGGTCCGCGGGCGCCGCGCCGGGATCCGGCCCCGAGCCCGAGTGCGCCGAAGTGGTTCGTGCCGTGGTGGTGGCTCGTTCCCCGGACAGCAGGTCGAGCGTCCGCGCCGTGCGGCGGCGCAGTTCGGGTGTGGTCGCCACCGCGTCCAGGACGCCCCTGCGGTACAGGTTCTCCGCCCGCTGCACATGCTCCGGGAACGGTGCGCCGTGCAGCGCCTCGTACACGCGCGGCCCCAGGAACCCGATCAGCGCCCCGGGCTCGGCGGTCGTGACGTGTCCGAGCGAGCCCCAGGATGCGAACGCCCCGCCGGTGGTGGGGTGGCGCAGGTGGACCAGGTAGGGCAGGCCCGCGGCCTTGTGCGCGACGATCGCCGCGGTGATGTCGATCATCCGCACGAACGCAGGCGTGCCCTCTTGCATCCGGGTGCCGCCCGAGACCGGTGAGGCGAACAGCGGCAGTCGTTCGGCGCCGGCCCGACGGATGGCCGCCACCAGGCGGTTCGCGGCGGCGTCCCCGATCGATCCGGCCAGAAAGCCGAATTCGCCGAGGAGCACGGCGATCCGGTGCCCGGCGATGCGCCCCTCGCCGGTTCGTACCGACTCGTCGCTCCCGCTGCGCGCGCGGGCGTGCGCGAGGGCATCGGCGTACGGGCCCGGGGCGGCGTTCGGCGGGATCGGTTCGTCCCAGGAGCGGAAGCTGTCGGGGTCGAGCAGGTCGGTGGCGAAGTCGAGGGCGGTGGGCCGACCGCGGGTCGCGGCGGCGGGTGTCATCGGCGCGTCCCCACGTTGGTGCGCGGGGCTCGGTGCACGTCGGCCGCGACGACGTGCCCCGCGTCGCGATGCGCGTCGTCGGCGGCCCGGGACGGGTCGCAGGGGTGCGCGTCCGAGGGGTGTTCGTCCTCGGCGTCCCGCGCGTCCAGCCACGCCCGCACGCTCGCGTCGTGTTGGCCGAGGGTGGGCGGCGCGGTGTGCTCGCGGCGCCCCCCGTCGTCGAAGCGCCAGGGCGGTCCGGGCAGTTCGATCGCTCCGAGCGTGGGGTGCTCCACCTCGACGACCAGGCCCTGCTGCCGGGTCTGCTCCCACGCGTACACCTCGTCGATGCCGCGCACCTTCCCCGCGGGCACCCCGGCCGCGTCGAGCCGGGCAAGCCAGTCGGCGGCGCTCGCGCCGGCGAAGACCGCCGTCAGTTCGGCCGCCAGCTCGTCGCGCCGGCGGACCCGGTCGCCGTTGCCGGCGTAGCGCGGGTCGTCCGGATCCAGGCCGGTGACGGCGGCGAGGGCCCGCCACAGCGCCGGGCTGCCGGCGGCGAGTTGGATGTCGCCGTCGGCGCAGTGGAAAAGCCCGTAGGGAGCGATCGAGGGATGCTGGTTGCCGGTGGGCTCGGGGAGGTCGCCGGCGACGGTCCACCGGGTGCCCTGGAAGCTGTGGATGCCGATCATCGAGGACAACAGCGAGGTCCGCACCACACGTCCCCGGCCGGTGGCCTGTCGTTCCAGCAGCGCCGCGAGTACTCCCGAGACGCCGAAGATCCCGGCGAGCAGATCGGCGATCGGGGTACCGACCTTGGTCGGCTCGCCGGGCTCGCCGGTCAGGCTCATCAGGCCGGCCTCGCCCTGCGCGATCTGGTCGTAGCCGGCCCGCCCGCCGTGCGGACCGTCGTGGCCGAATCCGCTGATCGACAACACGACCAGGCCGGGATTGAGTTCGTGCAGGCGCTCGACGGTGAAGCCGAGGCGGTCGAGCACCCCGGGCCTGAAGTTCTCGATCAGTACGTCGGCCCGACGGGCCAGCCGGGTCACCAGGTCGCGGCCCTCGGCACTCTTGAGGTCGGCGGTGACCGACTCCTTGTTGCGGTTGCAGGCCAGGAAGTAGGTCGACTCGCGGGCGTCCGCCGGACCGACGAACGGGGGACCCCAGCCCCGGGTGTCGTCGCCGCCGCCGGGTAGCTCGACCTTGATCACGCGGGCCCCGAGGTCACCGAGCATCATCGCGGCGTGTGGGCCGGCGAGGGCTCGGGACAGGTCGAGGACGAGGCGGCCGTCGAGCGGGCCGCGGGTACCGGACGGATCGCCGGACATGGGACCCCTTACGTGTGCGATGTTCATTGACTGAAACAGTCAGAAGATAAACATGCATGGCCGAATTCGTCTAGATCGGACCGTGTGTTTTCTTGTTCGATCCACAAGCGCAAGGTCGTGAACATCCGGACGGCTACTCGTCGGCCGAAAAGTTCATGCTGCTCAAACCCTTGACTGAATTCGTCAACGATCCGCAGACTGGCCCGGCCGCACCGGAGGCGAACCGCCTCCGGCCGCCACCCCACACCTCCCGCTTCCGCCGCCGCTCGCACCAGGACACCCATGACCGACGACATCCCCGACCTCGACGCCACCGACCTCGCCGCCCGTATCCGGCGGCGCGAGCTGTCCAGCCGCGAGGTCGTCCAGGCACACCTGGACCGCATCGCGGCGGTGAACCCCGCGATCAACGCGATCGTCACCCTCGACCCCGAGGGCGCCCTCGCCGCCGCCGACGCGGCCGACGCGGCGCTCGCCCGCCGGGAGGCCACCGGCCCGCTGCACGGACTGCCGATCGCCTTCAAGGACACCCACCACACCCGGGGCATGCGCACCACCCACGGGTCCCCGCTGCACGCCGACGACGTGCCCGACCACGACGACCCGCTGGTGGCCCGGGTCACGGCGGCCGGCGCGATCCGGATCGGCAAGACCAACGTCCCCGAGTTCGCGGCCGGCTCGCACACCTTCAACACCGTCTTCGGCACCACCCGCAACCCGTACGACCCCTCCCGCTCGGCGGGCGGCAGCAGCGGCGGGGCGGCCGCGGCCCTCGCGGCGGGCATGCAGCCGATCGCCGACGGCAGCGACATGGGCGGCTCGCTGCGCAATCCGGCGTCGTTCTGCAACGTCGTCGGCCTGCGCCCCACGCCGGGCCGCGTCCCGCAGGCCCCCTCCGGTAGCAGTTGGCAGACGCTGGCGGTGGCCGGCCCGATGGCCCGCACGGTCGCCGACACCGCGCTGCTGCTCTCGGCGATGGCCGGGCCCGATCCACGCGACCCGATCGCCCTGGAGACACCCGGCTCGGCGTTCGCGGCGCCCCTGGACTTCGACCCGCGAGGGCTGCGGGTCGCCTGGGCACCGGACCTGGGCGCCGACGTGCCCGTCGACCCGGAGGTGCTCGACGTCCTGGCGGACGCGGTCGCGGTGTTCGCGGACCTCGGTTGTCACGTCGAGTCGGACAGCCCCGACTTCCGCGGCGCCGACGACGTCTTCCGCACCCTGCGCGCCCACGAGTTCAACCTCGGCCTCGGCCACGTGCTCGATTCCTCGCGCGCGGCGCTCAAACCGAGCCTGGTGTGGAACATCGAGGAGGGCCGCAGGCTCGGCCCGGACGATCTCGCGCGCGCGACGATCGCGCACAGTCGGCTGTACGCGCGTGGCATCGACTTCTTCGATCGCTACGACGTGCTGCTGGCCCCGGTGAGCCAGGTCGTGCCCTTCGACGCCGACCTGGAGTACCCGCAATCGGTCGCCGGACTCGCGCAGCACACCTACCTCGACTGGATGCGTTCGGCGTACTACATCACGCTGCTCGGCGCCCCCGCGCTGTCGGTGCCGGCCGGATTCACGCCCGGCGGCCTTCCGGTCGGCCTGCAGATCGTCACCGCGCCGCGGTCGGACCTGACCACGCTGCGGATCGGCGCGGCGTTCGAGGCCGCGACCCGACACGGGCGCCGACGCCCGCCCCGGGGCTGACCCTGCCCTCGTCCCCGCCGCGTTCCGTCCCCTCCAGGGAGCCCCGATGAGAAAACGCCACGCCGCATGGGCCGCGCTGCCCGTGCTCGCCTTCTTCGCAACTCCCTACCTGCCGTTCGTCAACGGCCCGCACCTGTGGCTCGGCCTGCCCTCGGTACTGGTCTGGGCCGTCCTGTGGACCGTCGGCTGCACCGTCGCGCTGTTCGCGATCGAGCGCTACGCCGATCACCCCGAGGACGACGACGAGGACGTCGAGCACGAGGTCGACGTCGAGCACGGGGACGACCTCGAGCACGACGGCGCCGGGTCCGCCACGAAGGCCGCAGCCGCATCGGAGATCACGTCGTGAACAGCACCATGGTCATCACCGTGCTCGGCATCGTGGCACTCGCCGCGATCGGCGTCGGCGCCCGTCGGCCGGCCAAGGGCGAACTGGGCGAATGGACCGTCGGCAACCGGCGCTTCTCGGCCATGACCTCGTGGTTCCTCCAGGCCGGCGAGTCCTTCACCACCTTCAGCTTCCTGGGTCTGGCCGGTCTCGCCTTCGGGGGTGGCGTGGCGGCCACCTACGCGCTCGGCTATCTCGCCATTTCCCTCGTCACGATGTACTTCATCGGCCCGCGGACCTGGCGACTGGGCCGCGACCGCGGCTACCTGACCCAGGCCGACTTCTTCGCCGACCGCTTCGCCAGCCCGCTGCTGGGCAAGGTGGTCGCGGTGGTCGGCGCGGTGTTCCTGCTGCCGTACCTGCAGTTGCAGATCACCGGCCTGGGGCTGATCGTGCAACTGGCCACCGGCAGCAAGGCCGGCGGCCACCTGAGCATGGTGCTCGCGACCGTCCTGACCGCGGGCTTCGTATTGTGGTCCGGCATCCGGGGCATCGCCCGCGTGGCGTACGCCAAGGACGTGCTCATGGTCGTCGCGCTCGTCGCGCTCCTGATCGCGGTGCCGATGTCGGTCACCGGCGGGTTCGCGCACATCTTCGACACCGTCCGGGACAGCCACGCGTCATTGCTGACGGTCGGCGGCGACTACGACAAGACCTGGTACACCACCGCGCTGCTGATCAGCGCGATCGGATCGGGCCTGAACACGATGCCGCACCTGTGGCCGCCCGTGCTCTCCGCGCGCAGCGCACGCGCCCTGCGGCAGAACTACATCTGGCTCCCGCTGTACCAGGTCGCCTTGGCGGTCCCGGTGATCGTGGGATTCGCGGCCGTGCTCGAACTCTCGCCGGACAGCGCCGGCAACGGCGTGCTGCTGACCATGGCCGGGCACTCGATGCCCGGTTGGCTCGTCGGCGTGGTCGCGGTCGCCGCGGCCGCCGCCGCGATGGTGCCGTCGGCGGCCATCGTGATGGGCATCTCGACCCTGGTGTCGCACAACCTGGTGCCCGTACGCGGCGAGCGCAACCGACTCCGGGTCAACCACGCGTGCGTAGTGCTCGCGTCCGGCCTCGCCCTGATCCTGGCGCTGGGCCGCCCGGGACTGCTCGCCAACCTGCTGCTGCTCACCTACGGCGGTCTGTCGCAACTGGCGCCGGCCACGGTGATGGCGCTGCGCCGGCGCAACCCGCAGGCCGCGATGCCCGCGCTCCTGGGCATCACGACGGGCATCGGCGTACTGAGCTGGCTGACGTTCGCCCATGTCGACGTGGGGAGTTGGGACGCGGGGTTGATCGCCCTGGCACCCAATCTCGCGGTCACCCTCGCGGCGCACCTGCTGTGGCCGCGGCGCCCGGTCGCGGAGTCGATACCCGAGCACGCGGACCGCGCGCCGCGGAAGCCGAGGCCGGCCGCCGCGGGAGTGTGAGCGCACCCGATCGAGACCCGCCGTGACCGGATCTGCCTTCCGGTCACGGCGGGTTCGCCACGACGACGGGGCGATCTCGCCCGCTTCGTCTACTTCGCGTCCGTGCACCGTGTTCCGGCCGCCGGGAGGCTGCCGTCCACGAGGTAGGCGATGACGTTCGCGTCGACGCACTTGCTGCGGCCGAACGCGCCGTGGCCTTCGCCCTCCAGGGTCAACAGCGTCGCGTGCGCGAGATCCTTGGCCAGCTTCTCGGAAGCGGCGTACGGGGTGGCCGGGTCGCCCGTCGTGCCGACGACCAGGATCGGCGCGGCGCCCTCGGCCCG
Source organism: Embleya sp. NPDC050154 (assembly GCF_044460165.1). NCBI lineage: Bacteria > Bacillati > Actinomycetota > Actinomycetes > Kitasatosporales > Streptomycetaceae > Embleya > Embleya sp. NPDC050154. Next base: position 30,287 of record NZ_JBITJP010000019.1, on the reverse strand, counting down.
GATCACGTGCGGCTTCTCGGGCGTCCGATACGGCCAGAACTCGCAACCGGGACCCTCGATGTCGGATGCGACGGTGTCCTTCGAGAACAGCGGTGCGTCGGCCTTGAGCTTCGCCAGGACCTGCTGGATCGCCTCGGGGGAGGGAGCGGGAGCGGCGCCGTCGGCACAGCGGATCGCCGCGCGCGAGTCCGAGCCGTTGTCGTAGTGACCCTTCTTGTCCCGGCCCAGGTAGTTGTCCGCGTAGAACAACAGCGCGCTGCCGTCCTTGCCGTTCATGGCCACGGTCAATGCCTCGCGCAGGTACTTCCACGAGGTTTCCTTGTTGCCGTACAACAGGCTCTTCGCGCCCGCCCAGCCGAGACTGGAGGTGAGTTTGCGGCCCTGGCTCGCGGTACGCAGGGGGTTGTCCTGCAACTTGTCGAGGAAGTCGGCGCCGATCTCGGCGGCCCGGTCCGGGTTGCCGCCCAGCGGGCAGCCCTTGCGGGCGGCGCAATCCGCGGCGAACGCGCGGAACGAGCGCTCGAAGCCGATGGTCTGGTCGATGGCCGCGTCGAGTTTGTCGGCCGCCGGGTCCACCACGGCGTCCAGGACGAGGCGGCCCACCCGGTCGGGGAACTCCTCGGCGTACAGCGAGCCGAGGTAGGTTCCGTAGGAGACGCCGAGGTAGTTGAGCTTGTCGTCACCGACCGCACCGCGCAGGACGTCCATGTCGCGAGCCGCATTGCGGGTGCCCACGAACGGGAGCAGGTCACCGGACTTTTCCTGGCAGGCGGCGGAGAACGCCTTGCCGCTCCGCTCGCCGTGCGCCTTGCGCTCGATCGGATCGTGCGGCGAGTCCTGGGCGTTGCGCTCGTCCCGGGTCTTGTCGTCCAGGCAGCGCACGGGCGAACTGTCGGCGACACCGCGCGGGTCGAAGCCGAGGACGTCGTAGCGGTCGTGCAGGACGCCGTCGAACTCGGTGAACGCGTACTTGACGAAGTCCTGGCCGGAGCCGCCGGGGCCGCCGGGGTTGAGCACGAGCGAGCCGATCCGCTGATCGGGCTTGGCGGCCGGATGTTGCATCACGGCGATGTCGAGCGACTTGCCGTCGGGAGCGGTGTAGTCCAGCGGGACCTTGAAGGTCCCACACCGGAATTCGCCCTCGTCCTTCTTGGGAGTCGCCGGATCGTCCTGGCACGCCTGCCACGAGATCTTCTGCTCGTAGAAGGAACGCAGCGCGGGGTCCGCCGCTCCCTTGGGCTTCGCCGGCGGTGGGGTGGGCGCCGGCGGCGCGGTCGTCACCGGTGTGGGAACGGGCTTCGCGACGGCGGTGTCGGACGCCCTGTCGCCGGCGCCGGAGGTGCACCCCGCGGCCACGAGCAAGGCCACGGCCACGGGTATGGAACGGCGGAAGGACGCCGCTCGAAAGGGAGTGATCACAGCTCAAGGACTACCACTCGGCGCTTCGGCGGCGCACGGCGATATCCCGCGTCGGACGAACGCATCGCTCGGGGCGGCGTGCCGGCACGCGGCCGGATGCACTCGACCCGGCGTACCGCGACCCGTGCGCCGGGCTGCACGGCCACGGTGAGCAGTGGGTGATCGAAAAGAAGTTCCGGGATGGCGATGAGTTTTCCGGGTGGGCCCGGTCTGATCAATCACAGCGTTCGCAGCGGGAACGAGAGCGACGCGAGACGCCGGAACACAGACACGGGAGCTTCCATGGCCACCACGCACACCGTCACCTCCGCCGACGGCACCACCATCGTGTACGACCGGCACACGCCCGCGGGTGACAGCAGGGGGACGGTGATCCTCGTCGGCGGCGCCTTCAGCTACCGGGGGTTCCCGAAGATGGTGGAACTGGCGCGGTTGTTGGTCGCTTCGTACGGGCTGACCGTCGTCGACTACGACCGTCGCGGTCGTGGTGACAGCGGCGACACCCCGGGGCGCCACGATGTCGCGCAGGAGATCGACGACCTGGCCGCGGTGGTCGCCGCCGAGGGTGGCTCGGCGGCGCTGTTCGGCTGGTCCTCGGGCGCGGGCCTGGCGCTGCGGGCCGCCGCCTCGGGGCGAATTCCCGGGATCGGTCGGGTGGTTGCCTTCGAGCCGCCGTTCGTCGTCGACCGCACCCGCCATGTGCCGCCGGCGGACCTGGGCGAGACCCTGCACGCACTGGTCGCCGCCGACCGACGCGGCAAGGTCGTGCGGTACTTCATGACCAAGGCGATGGGCATTCCCGCCCCGTTCGTGGGGCTGATGCGGATCACTCCGATGTGGTCCAAGCTCACGGCGGTGGCCGGCTCCACGCCGCACGACTGGGCGGTGATGGGCGAGTACATGCGCGGCGAGCCGCTCGACCCCGCCGACTGGGCGGGCGTACGGGTGCCGGTGCTGGTGCTCTCCGGCGCGCGCAGCGACGCGCTGCTGCGTACCGCGGCCCGGGCCGCCACCGCGGTGCTGCCCGATGCCCGGCACATCGAGATCCCGAAGCTCAGCCACAACCCGAACGTCGGGCTGCTGGCCCCGCCCGCCGGCGAGTTCCTCACCAACCAGTCGGCGCCGACGGGCTGATCGCCACAGCCCTTCCCGGGGGCGTTCAGCGACAGGTCATTGCAACGTTTGATGTGTAGTGTTTGCGTTCGGCGGCATTTCATTGCAACGATGTAACCTGCGATGACCTGGGAAAATAGTGGAAACTGGCGGTCTTGTCGATTGACCTTCCGGTGAATGCAACTTAGCGTTTCCCCAGCTGGAAAACGGAAGGTCCCGGATCGCGAGTTGCGGAGGCGGCGCGATCCAACGCGCCCTGGCACCCGTCCCGGTGACCACCGCACCGACTACCCGATGTCGCCACCACGAGAAAAAGCGAGATGCTCAAATGCGCATTGTGATTGCCGAGTTCGTCAGCCTCGACGGTGTCGTACAGGCACCGGGCCACCCGGACGAGGACACCGACGGCGGCTTCGCCCACGGCGGTTGGACCCACCCCTACTTCGACCCGGCGGTGATGGGCAAGGCCCTGGCCGAATGGAGTGCCGGTACCGGGGCCATGCTGTTCGGCCGCAACACCTGGCAGGTCATGGCAGCCGCCTGGCCGGAGCGCGCGGGCGACCCGTTCGCCGACCACATGAACAACGTCACCAAGTACGTGGTGACCAATACGCTCACCGACGACGACCTGACCTGGAACAACACCATCCGCATACCGGGCGACCAGGCCCTGGAGCAGATCGGGAAGCTGCGCGAGATCGACGGCGGCGACCTGGTCGTCACCGGCAGCGCCTCGCTCGCCCGTACTCTCATCGCCGAAGGACTCGCCGACGAACTCCGCCTGATGATCATGCCGGTGCTGCTCGGTGGCGGAAAGACGATCTACCCGGCCGACGGCGCCCTGCGCGCCTTCGACCTCGTCTCCACCGTCACCAGCGGCACCGGTGTCCACGTGGCCACCTACCGGGCCAAGGCCGCCGGCGCCTGACCGCCGATCACCCGTCCTGGGGACGGGTGATCGGCGCCGGGCCGAACCGGGGCCCTCCCGCGCGGCATGCGCTCGCGCATGGCCGCACGGGAGGCCCCTTCTCGGTTCCCGGCTCGGAAAACACACCGGTGGTCCGATACCCGAGTTCGAACCGGTGGGCCGCCCGGCCCTCCGCTCAAAGGTTGCGGTCCTTGCGCAGCGCCTGGAGCAGCCAGGTGAAGTCCGGGAGCAGACCGGGCAGCACGTGCCAGTCGTTGATGACCCACACCAGCCGCCAGTACCGCTCCACGCGCGGATCATCGATCCGTTCGAGGTGTCGGATCGTCCAGGCCGGCAGTTCCGCGTCGGGCACGTGCGGGTACGCGCGCGCGAGCACATGGAGGATGCCCTCGACGACGGGTTCGGCCGCCGCGCCGAGTGGGTCGATGCCCGCTTCCTTCGCAGCGGTGATCCGCTCGCGGAGGGCCTCCAGTACCTCGTCGGAGATGCCGGTATCGGCCCGGTCGCCCTCGCGTGCGGCCGACTTGCGCATGCGGTCGCGGAAATCCTCGTCGCCGATGAGCTCGTTGAGCTCGACCCACGCCCGAACCTGCTCGGGAGAGGGATCGTCGGGGAGGTCGGGGGCGGCGGCGCGCACCATGGTCGCCAGATCGAGGTAGGCGGGTTCGGTGCCGAAGGTGGCGCCGATGAAGTCGTCGATCAAGCGTCGGCGTTCGGTCGCGGTCAGTCGGGTGAGCTTGTGCATGAGGTTGGTCTCCTCCGGGCTGGAGCCATGGGTGGCCACGACTCGCAGGACACTTCGACGCAGCCGCAACGTCCGGATCTGTACGTCGACGGCGTCGAGGTGGACCGCCGCGACCTCCGCCACCGACACCTTGCGGTCCAGCACCCGACGGATCGTGGCGAGGTCCAGGCCCAACTCCCGCAGCGTGCGGACCAGGTCCAGGCGCAGCAGTGCGTCGAGGTCGTAGAGCCGGTAGCCGGCGGGGCTACGACCCGAGAACGGCACCAATCCCGAGTCGGAGTAGAAGCGGATGGTCTTCACCGACAGTCCGGTGCGTCGGGCGACTTCCCCGATCGCATGCAGGGCCACGTCGTTCATGTCCCTCATCCTGGCGTCTCCCCTCACTGGAGACTCAAGGACTTTTTGCCACCGCCCCGCCGGGCCGGCTCGCGTATTGCGCGTGCGACCTCGGCTTCGGGAGGTCAGGGAGGAGGGTCCAGGATCAGGTCGAGGGACAACGTGCCGCCCGTTCCGGTAAACGTGCCGACCGGACGGAAGCCGGTCTTCATCGGGACCGGGCTGATCGCGGTGCTCGGTCGGGCCGAGTCGTCGTCTGGTGTCGCCGTCTCGGTCATGGCTGCGGGGCTGGTTGCCCCGGCCTGTGGGTGACCGGGGGCCAGGGGTTTGTCGCCGGAGATGGGCAGGGTGCGGATGGTGGTTTTGCGCTGTGCGGGGGGCGGGGCTGCGGAGGGAAAGGGTTCTTGTGGCGCTATGGGACCCGGGACTGTGCGGTCACCGATTCTCGATGGTCAGGGTGACCGGGAGTCCCTTCCGGATGCGGCGCAGCAGGCGGCCGCCGTGTACCCTCGGCGCGTCGAAGCCGCGGCGGTCGTCGGCATCGTCGGGGTCCTCGTCGGTGACCAGGACCTCGGGGACGAGCAGCGCGGCCGGATCGCGGTCCTGGGCGAGTTCGAGGTACGAGGGGGCGATCACGCCGCCGTGTAGTTCGCCGCCGACGAGGTCGGGGGAGAACTCGGCGGACAGGACCGTCACGGTCGCCCGCAGGTCGCCGTGGATCATGACGAGTTTGTCGGTCATGTTGCCGATGAAGGCGTCCACGTGCACGGTTCCCTGGACCAGGAGCTTGGCGTCGCCTTCGAGGTAGATGTTCCCGGCGCGTAGATCGCCCAGCACGATCAGTGCCGGGCAGCCGTCGTCCACATTGACGACATTGCCGTCGACGGTCAGATCGCCGTCGATGACGTAGCCCGTGCCGGTGGGTTCGGCCTCGTCCAGGTCGAAGTGGCCGGGTATCGAGGCGTTGCCCTCGTGTACGTCGTACGTCTCGTTGTACAGGTTCCCGTACGAGGATTCGGGGAACTCCCGCCGCTCGAAGAGTGCGACGGTTTCCGTCCAGTCGTGCGGGGTGCTTCGCAAGGTCATGGCGCGCACTGTTGCACACCTCCCGGACAGTCGGGGGTCGCCGGAGCCGGGGCTTCCTTCGATCGGCATCCGCGTTTCGCGTTGGGTGTCCCTCGGTACGCCACGCCGCTTTCGGTCGGCTCTCGGTTCGGGCTCGGCGGGCTCGCGGCGCGTCCGGCTCGTCCGGGTCGGCTTGTGGTTCGGTTGCCGGTCCGCTTCCGGGCTCGTACCGCGCGGCTCCCGCCCTTCCGCGCCGGCTCCCGACCCGTGCTCGGCGCTCGCCGCGCCGTCCCGTCCGCCGCCGGGTGCCGTCGACTAACCTGGCCGTATGCGTTTCGGGGTGCTGGGTTCGCTCGGCGTGTGGTCGGATGACGGCTCGGAGAGCAAGGTCCCCGAGTCGAAGGCCCGCGCCCTTCTCGCGTGTCTCCTGGTGCATCGGGGGCGCCCGGTCTCCGCGGACCGACTCGTCGAGGACCTGTGGGGGGCAAGGCCACCGAGCGATCCCCCGGGAGCGCTGCAGACGAAGGTGTGGCGACTGCGGCGCGCGCTGGAGGACGCCGAGCCGGGCGGACGGCTCCTGGTGGTCTCGCGCCCGCCGGGGTACGAGCTGCGGGTCGGACCCGACGCGGTCGACGCGGACCGTTTCCAGGAGCTGCTCGGGCGGGCGCGGGCGGTCGCCGATCCGCGGACCCGGGCCGCCGTGCTGGCGGACGCGCTGGCGCTGTGGCGCGGTCCCGCGTTCGCCGACTTCGCCGACGAGGAGTTCACCCGCACCGCGGCGACCCTGCTCGAGGAGCAGCGGCTGACCGCGTTGGAGGAACAAGCCGAAGCCCGCCTCGAACTCGGCGAACACGCCCTCGTCGCAGACGAGTTGAGTGACCTGGTCGTCCTGCACCCGCTGCGCGAGCGGATGCGCGCCGCACACGTGCGGGCGCTGTATCTGGCCGGTCGCCAGGACGCGGCCCTGCGCAGCCACGCGGATCTGCGTACCCGGCTGGCCGAGGAACTGGGGCTCGACCCGGGGCCCGAACTGACCGCCCTGCACCACGCGATCCTCACCCAGGACCTCGCCCCGGCCGCCCCACCCGCGCCGGCCGCCCCTTCCAGCCGCCCGCCGAACAACGTGCCGGCCCTGCCGGCCGCACTGATCGGCCGCGACGAGGCGGTCGCCGAACTGCGACTGCTGTCGGCCGCGCACCGGCTGGTGACGCTCACCGGCCCCGGCGGCGTCGGCAAGACGCAGCTCGCGCTGGCGACCGCCGCGCAGCTCGGCGCGACGTTTCCCGCCGGCATCCACCTGGCGGAGTTCTCCGCGCTCGAACCGACATCCGCCACCACTCGGACCGGTGCGTGGGCCGAGGTCGACGAGGTGGTCGGTGCGGTGCTCGGAGTGCGGGACGACACCATCCGCCCCGGGGACGAGCCGCTGTCGTCGGCCGCGCGCGTCGCGCACGCGCTGGGGGACCGGCCGGCCCTGTTGATCTTCGACAATTGCGAGCATGTCGCCGAACCCGTGGCCGAGTTGGCCGAACAACTGCTGAAGGCGGCCCCGGGCCTGCGCATCCTGGCCACCAGCCAGGTGCCGCTCGGCATCACCGGCGAGCAGCTGTGGGAGGTACCGCCGCTGCGGCAGCCTGCGTCCGCCGAAGGGCTGAGCGCGGCAGACGTACTCCGGTTCGGCGCGGTGGAGTTGTTCGTGGCGCGGGCCACCGCGTCCGCACCCCGTTTCGTCCTGGACGACAGCACCCTGGACGCGGTGGTGTCGATCTGCCGGCGCCTGGACGGCCTTCCGCTGGCCTTGGAGATGGCCGCGACGCGGGTACGGGCGCTGGGGGTACACGAGTTGGCCGCCCGCCTGGACGACCGTTTCCACCTGCTGGCGGTGGGTGCGCGCCGCGCCCCGGCCCGGCAGCGGACGTTGCGGGCGGTGATCGACTGGAGCTGGGACCTGCTCGGCGACCGGGAACAGGCGGTGCTGCGGCGCCTGGCCGTACACGCGGACGGGTGCACGCTCGCCGCCGCGGAGGAACTCTGCACCGGGGACGGCGTGGACCGGGCGGAGGTGCTCGACCTGGTGGCCCGGCTGGTGGACTGTTCGCTGGTGGTGATGACCGAGAGCCCGGGCGCCGAAGGACCCCGCTATCGGATGCTGGAGTCGGTGGCCGCGTACGCCGCGGAACGACTGGTGGAATCCGGCGAGTCCGCGGTCTACCGGCGCAGGCACCGCGCCTACTACACGGCGCTGGCCGAGCGGGCCGAGCCGCACCTGCGCGGCCACGAGCAGCGCCGATGGCTGCGCCGGCTGGACATCGAGAACGCGAACCTGCGCTCCGCGCTGGACGGCGCCGTGCGGGCCGGGGACGCCGACTGCGCGCTGCGCCTGGTGAACGCGCTGGCCTGGTACTGGTGTCTGCGTGGACGCAACAACGAGGCCCAACGCTCCCTCGCCGCGGCCCTGTCGGTCGATACGGATGCCCCCGCCGGGTCGGTGGCCGAGGCGACGGCCTGGCTGGGCGGTGTCACGCTGGCGCTCCGCGGCAGCGCGGACCCCGTCGGCGAGTACCGCGCCGCGCTGCGGCCGTACGAAACCGTCGACGACCCGCCGGCCCGGGCCCGGGCACAGTGGTTCGTGGCGTCCAACCTGTACGGCGTCGGTGATTCCTCGCCGAGCCTGCACCTGGTCGAGTCCGCGCTCGCGACGTTCCGATCGATCGGCGACCGGTGGGGCACGGCCGCGGCGCTCGCCGGCCTGGCCTTCCACGCGAAGCTGCGTGGGGACTTCGGCGTGCTGCGCGGCCATGGTGAGCGGAGCCTGGAGCTGTTCCGGGAACTGGGCGACCAGTGGGGGCAGTTGCGGGCCATGGTGCCGCTGCAGACGCTGGCCGAGGTGATGGGCGACTACGAACGCGCCGGGCGGCTGCACCGCGAGGGGCTGCGGATGGCCGAGGACCTCGGGCTGTGGCCGGAGGTGTCCTTCCAACTCTCGGGCCTGGGACGCGTCGCCATGCTCACCCGGGACTACCCGGGAGCCCGGGAGTTCCACGAGCGGGCCAAGCGGGTCGCGGTCGCGCAGGCGGACACCTTCGGCGAGCAGTACGCGGAGATCGGACTCGGGATGGGGGCCCGCCGCGCGGGTGACCTGGACGCCGCCGAGGAGCACATGCGGAATGTGCTGGAGGTGCACCGGCGGATGGGGTACGAGCCGAGCCTGCCGGCGTTGATCCTGGCCGAGCTCGGGTTCGTCGCCGAGCTGCGGGGCGAGACGGCGACGGCCCTGGAGTTGCAGCTCGAGGGTCTGTCCGCGGCCCGAGCATCCGGGGACCCCCGGGCGGTTGCGCTGGCGCTGGAGGGCCTGGCCGGCGCACAGGTGTCGGGGGGCCACGCCGACCACGCGGCGCGGCTGCTCGGCGCGGCTGCGGCGGCCCGCCGCTCGGTCGGTATCCCGTTGCCCGAGGGCGAACAGGACGACGTGGTCCGCATCACGGCGCGGGCCCGCGACATCCTGGGCGACGCGCGCTTCGACGCCGCGTACGGCACGCATGTCCCCTGGGACGGCACGTCGAGCGTGGACGCCCTCCTCGCCGACCCGTCCCTCCCCGACACCGCCCGAACGCGGACACCGAGCGACGAGTGAAGGCGGTCGAAGGCGGCCACGCCCCACCCGCCGATGGAACACGGCGGTCCGACACCCGCCGGGAATTCGGCCGTTGTCGCCCGCCGTGGCGGGATTGCGGCCGGGACGCCCGACACCCGCCGACCGGACCCCGTGTCGGGGGCGGTCGGCGGGTGTCGGCGCGCGGGGCGGTCGGCCGGCGGCGGGCCGGACGAGAGGACGAGGTCGCAGACCTGCTGCGCGCGGTGCGGAAGGAGATGGGTGCCGAAGCACCGCTCGACTGCTTTCCGCCGAGTACGGGAAACCCGCCGAGGTGGCCGGCCTGGTCCGGCGTGTGCGCACCGCGACGGACCGGATCGATCTGCTCGTCGACAACGCCCGATGCCCCGGAGCGCGCACCCGGACCGTGAACGTTGCGGGCACCGAACCCACCTTCCGGACCAACTACCCGGCTCCCGCGCAACCGACGGACGGGCGGTGGACTCTCCCCCCGTGGGAGAGTCCACGATGGTGGTGTGCACGACGAACTTCTCACCATCGGGCGCTTCGCCCGCCTGTGTCGGCTCAGTGTCAAGCAGCTCCGGCACTACGACGAACTGGGACTGCTGGCACCGGCCCACGTGGACGCCGGCTCCGGGTATCGCTACTACGCGCCCGAACAGGCCCGGGACGCCCTGACCATCGGCCTGCTGCGGGACATGGATCTGCCGCTGGCCGTCATCGCCCGGGCGCTGGTTGCCGAGCCCGCCTCCAGGGCGCGGATCCTGGGTGCGGAACGGGATCGGCTGGCCGAGCGGATCAGCAGGGACCGGGCACGGCTGGAGATGCTGGAACGCCTGGTCGAAGGCGGCCTGCCCGGCTATGAGGTGACGATGGGCAGCGAGCCGGAGCGCCGGTTGGCGGTGGTACGAGCGGTCTGTGCCCCGGAGGGGATCGGAGCGACGATCGCGGAGTGCGTGGGTCGGTTGTTGCCCGCACTCGTCGGGGCCGAAATCGCCTGGGAGCCACCGTTGTGGGCCCTGTACCCGCTGGATTTGGAAGACCGGATGGAGATCGCCCTCGGGGCGCATACGCCGCACGGGAAGGGCGTGCCCGGTCCGGAGTTCGAGGTGTTGCCCGGCGGCCCGGTGGCCGAGACCGTGCACATCGGGCCCTACACCCAACTGCCGCTGGCCTACAACGCGCTCTTCGCCGCCATCCACGAGCGGGGGCTGCGCCCGCGGGCGCCCGTACGCGAGGTCTATCTCGTCGCGCCGGCCGAGGCACCGCAAGAAGAGCTGATGACCCGGTTGATCATCCCCGTCCAGGAGGACACGGCATGACCACGCTCGAAGACATCGACATCCGCGGAATGCGGCACTGCGAGACGACAGCCCTGGGAGTGCTGTTGCGGCACCAGGGACTCGATCTGTCCGAGCCCATGCTCTTCGGGCTCGGCTCGGGTCTGTCCTTCATCTACTGGGACGGCAAGAATCTGGACTTCCCGTTCCTCGGCGGACGGGTCAAGCCCTTCGAGCTCACCAGGAACCTGGCCGAAAGACTCGACCTGGAACTCCTGGTCCAGGAGACCACCTCGCCGCGCAAGGCATGGGAGAACGTGGCTGCCTCCATCGACGCGGGTCGCCCCGTCGGATTGCAGCTGGACAGCTACCACCTGGACTACTTCGCGTCGAAGGTGCACTTCGGCGCCCATGTCGTGGCGATGTACGGCTACGACGACCACGACGCGCACCTGGTGGACACCGACCAGCAGGGCGGAGCGGTATCCACCAGCCTGATCAGCCTCGCCCGGGCCAGAGCCGCGCGCGGCCCGATGACCGCCAGGCACCGATCCTTCACCCTCACCGTGCCCGAGAACCCGCCCTCGGTGCAGGACCTGGTCATTCCCGCCATCACGGTCTGCGCCCACGCCTTCCTCAACCCGCCGATCGCCAACCTGGGTCACCGGGGCATCGAGAAGGCAGGCAAGCTGATACCCGGTTGGCTCCAGCGCACGGACACCCCGCGACGGGATCTGCCCCAGGCCGCCGTCCTGATGGAGAGGGCCGGGACCGGCGGCGCGCTGTTCCGCAATCTCTACCGCGACTTTCTCGCCGAGTGCGCGCAATGGATCGACAGCGGCCGGCTGCGCACCGGCCTCGCGCTGTACACGGAGGCAGCCATCATGTGGACGGAAGCGGCGGAACTGATCACGAAGGCCGGTGAATCGGGCGACGGAGGATGCCTTGCGCAGGCCGGCGCCGTCGTCGGCGATCTGGCCCGCATCGAGCGTGAGGCCATGCAGGCGCTGAGTCGCCTGCGGGAGTGAGGCGTCGGCCGCGGCGTGCCGCTGCCCGCGTTCTACGCCGGATGCCCGATGCCCGATCGGAGCAGAGGCCCGGCGCCCGATTGGACTGAGCGTCCAATGTTAGACTTCCCGTCCAATGCGAGGAAGGTGAACATGGACGTCTATCTCGACCCCCGCTCCGGCCGGACCTACCCACTCGACGCGCTGCGTTGGCAAGGCGACGACGGCGCGCCGCTGTTGGTCGGGCCGCGGCCGGGCATCGGGCCGAAGGACATCGAGACCTCCACGCGCTCCCTGTGGCGCTACCGCGCCGCGCTCCCGGGAGACGTCACCCGACCGGTGTCGCTCGGCGAGGGGTGCACCCCGCTGATCGAAAGGCGCTGGGGGGAACGGGAGGTGCACTTCAAGCTCGAATGGTTCAACCCGAGCGGCAGCTTCAAGGATCGCGGAACCAGCGTGATGATGTCGCTGCTCGCCCAGCGCGGAGTGCGGTCGGTACTCGAGGACAGCTCCGGCAACGGGGGCTCCTCGGTGGCGGCCTACTGTGCCGCCGCCGGCATCCGAGCCCGGATCCTGGCCCCGGAGGGCACGTCCGCGGCGAAGGTGTTGCAGGCCCGTGCGTACGGTGCCGAGGTGGTGCTCGTGCCGGGCGGTCGGGCGGCCGCCGGGGAGCAGGCGATGCGCGAGGCGCGAACCACCGCGTACGCCGGCCACAACTGGCACCCCCTCTTCCTCGAGGGCACCAAGACCTTGGCGTACGAGATGTGGGAGGACCTGGGCTTCGCCGCACCGGACGTCGTCGTCACCGTCGCCGGCGCGGGCAGCATCGTACTGGGATGCGATCTGGGCTTCGGCGAGTTGCTCGACGCGGGTCACATCGACCGGCGCCCTCGGCTGCTGGTCGCCCAACCCGAACGATGCGCGCCCATCCACGCGGCGTTCCACGGCGGCCCCGCCGTCGACGTCGGGCCCACGATCGCCGAGGGCACGGCCATCGAGTCGCCCATCCGTCTACCGGAAATCGTGGACGCGATCCGGCGATCGGGCGGCGACACCGTGGCGATCCCGGAGGACGACATCATCGGGGCGACCCGCCGACTGGCGGGCATCGGCCTCTACGCTGAGCCGACCTCGGCCTCGGCCGCCGCCGCGATCGACGCCTTCACCGCCAAGGGCGCGATCCGGCCCGGCGACAGGGTCGTGGTCGTCCTGACCGGATCGGGCCTCAAGGCCGCCGCCGCGATGGCGAGTGTGTTCCCGTGACCGAGACGAACCGCTGCCCTGCGAGGCCGAGAGAACGACCCCCGGCCCCCCCACACAGTGACTGATGCCCACGCCGGCGGCGTCCAGCAGGCACAACAACTGCTGCGCGCCGCTGCACGCACCCGCGACGACACCCTCCGATCCGGGCCGCGCCGCGTTGGCGAAGCCGAATCCGACCCCGCCCGGCACCGCCGTCCCGCGATCGGGACCGATCACCGACAACCTGCGTCGCGCCGCCTCCTTCCATGAGCCGCACCTCGTGCGCAAGCCCTCGCTGTTCCGTGCCGGCGGTTACCGAAAGTGCGACCCGAAACGGCGGCCGGCCCACGCCTCTCGGGGGTCGGCCGCCATTCCGGAGCGGAGCCGGAACGCGTCGGCCCGCCCCGGCGGGTCGCCGGGGCGGGTGCGGGCTCGGGCCGGTGACCCTTCGTCGGGGGCGCCGGGTGATGCGGTATCCGGGTTTCGGGACCCTGGGCGGGAGGGTCAGGTGACGGGACGCGTGCGGGCGGCGATGAAGTCGGGGCGGGGGGCCGGGGCCGCGTAGGGGGTGGTCAGGGCGTTGTCGACGCTGTTGTAGACGATGAACAGGTTGCTGCGGGGGAACGGGGTGATGTTCTCCGCGGAGCCGTGCATGCAGTTGCTGTCGAACACGGTCGCCGAGCCCGCCGGACCCGTGATCACCGAGATGCCGTGTCGGTCCGCGAGTTCGGTCAGCGAGTCCGGGTCGGGTGTGCCGATCTCCTGGCGACGCAAGGAGGTTCGGTAGTGACCGTGCGGCGTCTCGCCCGGACACGCGACGAACGTACGATGCGAGCCCGGCATGATCATCAACGCGCCGTTGTGTACGTGGTTCTCGGTCAGCGCGATCGAGATGCTCACGGCCCGCATCGCGGGCATGCCGTCCTCGGCGTGCCAGGTCTCGAAGTCGGAGTGCCAGTAGAAGCCGGAGCCGTCGAAGCCGGGCTTCAGGTTGGCGCGGCTCTGGTGGATGTACACGTCCGATCCGAGGATCTGGCGGGCCCGGCCCACCAGCCGTGGATCGTGGACGAGTTCGCGCAGCAGCGGACTGATCCGGTGGACCTCGAAGATCGACCGCACCGCCTCGGATGCGGGCTCGATGACGGTACGTTCGTCCGCGCGAACCTCGGGATCACCGCATAGCCTGGTCAACTCGGCGCGCAGCGCGACGATTTCGTCCGGTTCGAGCAACTGCTCGACCGTGACGAATCCGTCCCGCTCGTAGCCGCGGAGTTCGTCCCGGCCCATCGGGCCCTCGAACGAGTCGGCCCACACGACGGGTTCGCGTCGTTCGAGGCGCAGCGAGTCGGTGACCTGCCGGGTGGGATAGAGGTCGACCGAGGGATGGTTGAGCGGGTGGATCGTCATGCGCCCGCCTCCTCGTGCAGCAGCGGGTACACCCCGTTCTCGTCGTGCGTCTCGCGGCCCGTGCACGGCGGGTTGAACACGCACACCATCCGGATGTCGGTCTTCGGCCGCATGGTGTGCCGTTCGTGACCGTCGAGCAGGTAGGTCGTGCCCGGTGTGATCAGGTACGTCCGGCCGGTCTCCTCGTCGGTGAGTTCGCCCTCGCCGGAGGTGCAGAAGACCGCCTCGATGTGATTGGCGTACCACATCGAGGTCTCGGTACCTGCGTACATCACCGTTTCGTGCAGGGAGAAGCCGACGCCCTCCTTCGCGAGGACGATGCGGCGACTGCGCCACGTGTCCGCGACGACGTCGCGGTCGGTGCCGTCGAGTTCGTCCAGTGTGCGAACGATCATCGTGCTGGTCCTTCCGTTGTGGTCGGTGGCGTAAGGGGGTTCAGTTCAGGCGGCGGCACGGACGGCGCGGACGGCGTTCGCGAGGATCCCCATGCCCTCGTCGAGTTCGTCCTCGGTGGTGGTCAGGGCGGGCATCAGCTTGACCACCTCCGACTCGAAACCGGAGGTCTCGACCAGTAGTCCGTCCTCGAAGGACCGTGCGCACACGGCGTCGGCGAAGGAGGTGTCGGCGAAGGTCAGGCCCTGGATGAGGCCGCGACCGCGTCGGGAGGCGCCGAGCTCGGCATGTTCGGTGACGATGTCGACGAGGTGACGCTCGATCAGTTCGCCCTTGAGCGTGGTCTGTTTCTCCAGCGATCCGTCCGCCCACAGATCCAACGCCGCGGTGGCGGTGACGAAGGCAGGGTTGTTGCCGCGGAAGGTGCCGTTGTGTTCGCCGGGCTCCCACACGTCCAGGTCGCGGCGGAACAGGGTGAGTGCCATCGGCAGGCCGTAGCCACCGATCGACTTCGACAGGCACACGATGTCCGGGGTGATCCCGGCCGGTTCGAAGCTGAAGAACGGACCCGTGCGACCACAGCCCATCTGCACGTCGTCCACGATCAACAGGATGTCGTGGCGCCGACACAGGTCGGCCAGTGCGCGCAGCCACTCGAAACGGGCGACGTTGACGCCGCCCTCGCCCTGCACAGTCTCCACGATCACCGCGGCGGGCAGGTTCAGGCCGCTGCCGCCATCGGTGAGCAGGCGTTCCAACCAGATGAAGTCGGGCAACTGCCCGTCGAAGTAGTTGTCGTACGGCATCGGTGTGGCGTGCACCAGCGGAATACCGGCTCCGGCGCGCTTCTTCGCGTTGCCCGTGACCGCGAGCGCGCCCAGGGTCATGCCGTGGAACGCGTTGGTGAACCCGATCACGGCCTCACGCCCGGTCACCTTGCGGGCCAGCTTGAGCGCGGACTCCACGGTGTTGGCGCCGGTGGGGCCGGGAAACTGCACCTTGTAGTCCAGGCCGCGCGGCTCCAACACCACCTCGTCGAAGCGCTCCAGGAACGTGCGTTTCGCCACGGTGGACATGTCCAGGCTGTGCGTGACCCCGTCGCTCTCCAGGTAGTCGAGCAACGCGCGCTTGAGCAGTGGGTGATTGTGGCCGTAGTTCAGCGCGCCCGCTCCGGCGAAGAAGTCCAGGTAGGTGCGGCCGTTCTCGTCGTGCATCCGGCTGCCGCGCGCGTGGGTGAACACCGTCGGCCAGCTCCGGCAGTAGCTGCGGACCTCGGACTCGAGAGTTTCGAAAACAGTCATGTTTCTCCTGGATCGCATGGTCGAGGGCAGCGGCGAGCCACGTCCGACGGTGCCGCCCCCTCCGGTTCGGGGCCTGTCGGGGGTCAGGCGGCTGCGGTGAACGGGCCTACCCGAAAGAGGACTTCGTCGGCGTGCCCATCCGGGAAGAGCGCCGCGCGAAAGAGTTCGGTACGACTCACGCCCGCCCCGTGTTCGCGTCCCAGCGCGGTGAACAGCGCGATGGACGCCGAGTTGTCGAGGGTGATCGTGGTCTCCAGGCGGGTTTGCCCATGCGGTAGGCGCCGCCGCATCAACGCGGTCAGCATGCGCGTGGCCAGTCCTTGCCCCCGGGCGGATTCGGCCACCGCGACCTGCCACACCATGAGCGTGTCCGGCAGACCGGGTCTGACGTAGCCGGTCACAAAGCCCAGGACCCGGGAGTCGTGGTCACGGGCGACGATCGAGGTCGCCGCGAAGTCCCGGCACCAGAGCAGATAGCTGTACGAGGAGTTGAGATCCAGCGATCCGCTGTCGCGGGCGAGCTGCCACAGCGCAGCGCCGTCGCGCAGCTCGGGTGGACCCATCGAGACGACGGGATGTGCGGATTCCGTTTCGGCGAAGAATTTCGTTTCGGCGGACATGCGGATCGAACCTACCGAGGCGCTCTCGGTGGACCGGAAGGACGGACCTTCCCCGCCTGGGCACCTCTTCGTAATCTTCGGGTGCACGCGCGCACGTTGCCCGGAAGTCGGAAGCCAAACCTCCGGTCGGCGCGCGCTCGACAGCGCCTGCCCTCGGACCGCAGATACTTCGAACTCGGTGGCGATATGCTGGAAGATCTTCTCCGGAATCGGAATACGGCGAGAGATTCTGCGTGAATACCCAAGGATCACCATCGGGCAACACGTCGATAACGTGTCGTGATCATCGCAGAGAGCAAGGATTGGCGATGACGGCGCCGGCGATTGTGAGCATGCTCATAATCTTGACTGCGGCAACGACTGTCGGCGCTCGTCTCGCTCTCGCCGGCGCTCGGTGCCGTCGCGCTCGCCTCGCCCCTTTTTCGCGGCTCCCAAATTTCCGAGGCCCGCGGGACATGCCGAGCGACCTCGGAGGGCGTGGGGTTGCGGACGCTGCGGGCACGCGGATGGCGCCCCACCCCGCCGAGCGGGGGGAGCGCCATCGATTGGTCCGGTGGTCCGGTGGTCCGAAAGCCGGATGTCGCTGATGCCGGGAGGTGGTTCGCGCTTCACACCCGGCGCGTCGACCCGAGGTCGGACATCGTCAGGGCCGCGTCGATCTGGTGCACGAAGTCCTTGAGGTCATCGGGCGTGCGGGAGGTGATCAGTACATAGTCGCCCGTGTCGTCCCGCACGACCGGCTCGTCGAGCCAACGGCCGCCGGCGTTGCGGATGTCCGTCTCGACGGACGCGTACGAGGTCAGCGTGCGGTCGCGTACGACGTCGGCCTCGACCAGCATCCACGGGCCATGGCAGATGGCGGCGACGGGGCGGCCCGAGGTGGCGAAGGAGCGGACGATGCCGACGGCGGTGTCGTTCAGGCGCAACGAGTCGGCGTTGAGCGTGCCGCCCGGCACGAGCAGGAGGTCGTAGCCGGACGGGTCCGCGTCGGACAGGGTGAGCGTCGGCGCGACGCTCACGCCCGGGTCCTTGTCGCCGACGAGGGTCCGGATCGGTTCCGTCGAAGGTGCCGCGATGTCGACCCGGGCACCGGATTCGCGGAGACGGCGGACCGGGACGACCAGTTCGTCCTGCTCCACGCCGTAGTTGGTGACGATCGCCAGGATGCGTCGGCCGGTCAGGTCGGAGTCGTTCATCGAGGTCGGCCTTTCGGTTCGCGGTTCACGACAAGGGGAAGAGGGCCGCCGATCGGTTGTGCGGCGACCCACCGCCCCTGCTGCCCACGCGCATTGTCGACAAACGTCGCGTTCGCAGCCGAACCGCGCCAAGCCGGGTGGTCCCGTCGGATGCCGTCCCGGTCCTCCCTGTGCGGGTCGGCCGCCCGGGATCCGAGATTGCCGAAACCGGGCATGTCGTGCGGGCCCCTCCGGTGCCCGTCCCGGGGCATCTCGGCGGACTCCCGCCGCCCGCCTTCGGTCGGCGCCTCGGACGCGGTGGTGGGAATCCCCTGCGGAGGCGCGGGCGGCGGCCGGCGCCGGCGACGCACTCCGCTCACCACGGGAATGATGAGCAGGACGGCGGCCAGGAGTGCGGCGGGGATGGCCACCGCGGCCACGGTTCCCGCCGAGGCCGATTCGAGCCGAGCCAGGGCGATCATGTGCAAACCGCTACCCCGACTCGTGCCGGTGATGCTTCGGCGCCCGGGCCCGGCGCACGCGCGACCCCATGCGCCGTGGCGGACCCGCGCCGGGCGCGGCGAGGGTGGTGTTCGGCGCAACGAAGTCCGGCCTTGCCAAGCTGGTTTGCATCACGCGTGAACAGTTCCGAGCCGCTGCGCACAGGAGCTGCCGTACGGGTGGCAGTCCTTGACCCCCCCGCCAGTCGGCAACGGGTCTCGGTGTCTGTCGGCGCAGTTCGCCGGTGGGCGGCCGGGCGTAGGGATGCCCGGGAACCGGCATTCCTCGCCGGTGACTTGGCCGCGAACTCGGCAGTTCCCGGTGCCGACCGGGACGGCCGACACGGATGGGCAAATCCCGAGCTTCGGGTTCCGCGCCGGTCAGCCTGGCCATTTGCCCGACACGCGGCGGACGGCGGTTGCCCCTCCGCGGTCGGTGGCGGCCTTGACGGCTGCGAAGATCGCCCCCTGTAGCGCGGCGGCGATGAGCACCTCGCGCCACCCACGGTCCTCGTCGGTGGCATCCGGGGCGTCGTCCTCGTGCCCCAGTACCTTCCACATCTGCTTGAACACGGCACCCGCGACCATTCCGCTCAGTGCCCCCGCGAGCAGGCCGATCGGCTTGTACGCGATCTTCGCGGTGTTCATCACCGGCTCCCTTCGTGCGATGACATGATTTCCAATACCCGCGAGACGGGCATCCAGCCTTCGATCAGGTCCGATCACGTCGACGGCCGCGTCATGTCACCCGTCCCGGGTTTCCGCGACCGGCGGGCGCACCGCCTCGCGCATGCCCGCCGCCTCCGCCCGAGATGTAGCCGGAGTGGGCTACTTCCACATCATGAAGAGGATCACCGGGACGAGGAATAGCAGGACCCACGGTTCGATCAGGACCAGCAGGCCCAGACCGGTGTAGGCGGCCGCTTCGGTCAGGCGGTGCTTGGTGGACTTGCGCTGCTTGCCCTTGCCCTTGCCCTTGTTCTTGTTCGTGGGCTTGCCCTTGCCCTTGGCGCCCGTGCACCGCCCGGTGTCGTCATGGGTGGACTCGGCGGGTGCTTCGAGGTGGTGTTTGGTGAGGGAGATCGGGGGGCTGGTCAGTGCGTCGGCAGGGTTGCTCATGGTGGTCTCCGTGAGTTGTTCGGCGGTGGGTGATGGGTGGTGGGTCGGCGGGCCGGGTGCATCGACCGCAGCGGCGGAGTTACTGCTGCCGTCGCTCGGCGTGGTCCTTCAGGTGCCGCAGCCATTGGCGCAGCGAGTGGTCGAGCGCGTGGCGCATGTCGTCGGGGGCGGCGTCGACCGGTGCGCCGCTCCAGGATTCGTCGGTGCGAACCGCCACGACGCCGTCCTGCTCGTGGAACGTCCAGACGTGGACGCCTTCGATGCCCTGCACCGGGCCACCCCAGACGATGCGCTTTCCGGGGACGACCTGGTACACGGTCGAGGTGATGTCGAGGCCGTGAGTGAGCCACCGGAACCGCCCGCCGGGGGCGAGCGGGGCGTCGAGTTCGGCGCGGTCGATGTCCGGGTTCCAGTCGGCCCAGGCGTCGATGTTGCTGTGCAGGGCCCAGACGTCGGCGAGCGGGGCGTTCACCGTGATGGAGAGCCGCACGATGACGGGGGCGTCGGCGTCGACGGCCTCGATCGGGGGGAGGGCGGCGTTGGGTGTGCCGGCGGCGAGGGGGGTGGCTCCGGTGCTCATGGCGAGATCTCCTCGATGAGAAGGGTTCATGAGTGATTGATCACTCAAAGTTTGGATCACAGAAATGTCGGGCAAGTTCGCGCAAATTCAACCGATATGCCGACGTTGTCTTGATGTACTCCTACTGTCAGTCGAGATGTGAGTAGCTAATCACTCACATTTTCGTTCGTCAAGGATCCGCGATCGGAGCAAACGAGGTCGACGTGCCTTGGGCGCGGTCTCGCACTCCGACGCCGCGGCCGTCGTCTTCGCCGCCTGGGCGCGTCGGCGGACCGCGCTGCTCACCGCGCACGGTCGGTGGGGCCGCCTGCGTGGGCGTGGCTTGCCGGGTGTCGGGTCAGCGAGGTTGGCGCAGGCCCGCGACGAGGAGTGCGACCAGGGCGCGTGCGTCGTAGCGGGGGTCCGTCTCGGCGCCGATGCACAGGTTTCCGATGCCGCGCATGAGTTGGTACGCGGTGAGGTCGGAGCGGACCTCGGCCGCTGCGACGGCGGCGTCGAGGAGTAGGGCGCACACCGGTAGGAGGCGGTCGAGGAAGTAGGCGTGCAGGGCCTCGAAGCCGGCGTTGTCGGCCTGCATCGCGGCGGCCAGGCCGTGTTTGGTGACCAGGAAGTCGACGAAGAGGTCGACCCACCGTTCGAGGGCGACGTGGGGCGTCGGGCCGGCGGCCAGGAGGGCGGGGCCGGCCTCGGCGCAGGCGTCGACCTGGTGGCGGTAGACGGCGATGACGAGGTCCGCCCGCGTGGGGAAGTGGCGGTAGACCGTACCCACGCCGACGCCGGCCTTGGTCGCGATGTCGCGTACCGGGGCCTCCACGCCCGAGGCGACGAAGACCGCGGCGGCGGCGTCCAGCAGGGTCTTCTGGTTGCGCCGGACGTCCTTGCGCTTGGATTCGGCCGCGCTTCCCTGCCGGTTGCCGTCGTTCATCGCCGTGCGTCCTTTCGTGCCGTTGCAAAGCGGAACCATGTTCCGTATCGTTGGCGGAGCGAGGTTCCGTTTCGTCCATGATGGCAGATCGAGAGACCGCGGCCCATGCCGTCCGACGGGCTCACGCTCCGTCCGGGGAAGGGCACACGACCTCGACAGGCGGTGTCGGCGTGCCCGCGTGTCGGGGACGGCCCTCGCCTCCAACCCCACCCGTCCCGCCGCCTGCGAGGCGAGCGGCGGTTGGCCCCACCGAACCAAGAGTGCGAAGAAGCCGAACGGAAGGCAGTGCCATGTCCGACTCGAACACCACAGACTTCACAGCAGCTACAAACATCCCGAGCACCACGGTGGTATCCGCGAAGCCGATCGTCCTGCCCGCCCCGGGGCGCGGTGAGGACCTCCAGGTGCGCGTGTCCGCCCCCGCGACCGGCGGCGACCTGCCCGTCATCGTCTTCTCGCACGGCTTCGGCTGGTCGATGAACGGCTACGCGCCGCTCGCCGATCACTGGGCCGCCAACGGCTTCGTGGTCGTCCAGCCCACCCACCTCGACTCCCGCACGCTCGCCATCCCGCACGAGGACCCGCGTACGCCCCGGATCTGGCGCATTCGGATCGAGGACCTCACACGCTTGCTGGACGGGCTCGACGTCCTCGAAGCTTCCGTGCCGGGCCTCGCCGGCCGCGTCGACCGTGATCGCATCGCGGTCGCCGGCCACTCCTGGGGCGCCCAGTCGGCGAGCGCGCTGCTCGGGGCGCGTGTCCTCGACGCCGACGGCGTTCCCGGCGAGGACATGGCCGACCCCCGCGTCAAGGCGGGCGTGCTGTTGGCTCTGACCGGCCTGGGCGACGACCTGACTCCCTTCGCCGTCGAGCACCTCCCATTCCTGAGGCCGTCCTTCGACGCGATGACCACCCCGGCCCTCATCGTCGCCGGGGACCACGACCAGTCCCACCTGTCCACCCGCGGACCGGACTGGTTCACCGACCCCTACACCCACAGCCCGGGAGACAAGAGCCTGCTCACCCTGTTCGGGGCGGAGCATTCGCTCGGCGGCATCCCCGGGTACGAGGTCGCCGAGACGACGGACGAGAGCCCCGCGCGCGTCGCCCTGATCCAGCAGTTCACCACGGCCTTCCTCCGCAGCGCGCTCCGCCCCGAGGACACCGGCTGGAAGACCGCGGTCGCCGCACTGGAGGACGCCGCCGACCCACTGGGGATGTTGCGCAGCAAGTGAAGGCCCTGTTCCCGGCGGACGTTCCGACACGATCGTCGGCGCCGCACGGGCTCGACCTCGACTACGTGAAGGACACCGGGTGCGCCGCCGCCCTTCTCCAACTCTCGGTCAAACTGAACCGCCTTACCTACAACGCTGGTTAGGGTCGGTTCATCACCAACGCCGTGCTCGTCGGTGCGATCGGGAAGGTGGTTCCCGACGCTCGGATCGACCTCCCGACCGGAGGCGGGGGACAGCGCATGGACCTCGACATCGGACGTCTTTGGGAAGACACCGACTACCAGGCCGAGTACGACACCGACCGAGCTGCCGGCGACTACATCGCATGGCTGCGCGCAGACGACAAGGATCTGAGGCCGCGCCCGCCGCCCGCCGGGCACCCGCGACCCACACAAGGCGGTGGCGGGGGCCCGGCGGAGCCGGAAGTGGACGGCGGGGGTTCAGCGTTCGCTCACCCGCAGGGTGGTGATGCGGCGGAAGGCCAGGCGGGGTTCCCAGTTCGGCTCGGTGACGACGCGAAGGGTGGGCAGGCGTCGCAGGGTCTTCTCCAGGAGGACGGTGGCCTCCAGACGGGCCAGACCGGCGCCGATGCAGTAGTGGATTCCGCCGCCGAAAGAGATGTGTCGGCCCCGGCGCGTGACGTCGAAGTCGTCCGCGTCGGGTGTGGCCGCCGGGTCGTGGTTCGCCGCGCCGAGCATGGTGTGCACCACTTCCCCGCGGGCGATGGACACTCCCGCGAGTTCGGTGTCCTCGCCGGCCAGGCGGGTGGTCACGTGGATCGGCGGGTCGTAGCGGAAGACCTCCTCGATCGCGTCCGGTACCGCGTCCGGTCGTCCGCTCAGCCAGGACCGCTGGGCGGAATGTCGGTGCAGGATCCACATCATGGTGGACAACAGGGTCGACGTCGTTTCCAGCGAGGCGATGACGATGAACATGACCAGGAAGTAGACCTCCTCGTCGGCGACTTCCCGGTCCGGCTCGATGGAGTCCCAGGTACGCAGCCAGGTCGAGATCACGTCGTCTCCGGGCTTCGCGCGTCGTTCCGCGACCAACGCGGTGAAGTAGTCGCGCAGTCCGATCGCGGCGGCGTCCGCCTCGCGGAGTTGGCGTTTGGTGGGCAGTAACTCCTGCGAGTACGCTTGGGCGTGCGTCAGAGCGCGTAGGAGATCGAAGTCCTCGGCCGGCACGCCCAGCCAGTGCCCGACCGTCGCCACCGGGAGTTGCTCGCCGACGGTGTCGACGAAGTCGGCTTCGCCCGCCGCCATGCGTTCCACGAGGAGGTCGATCAATCCGTCCGTGATCCGCTCGACGGCGGGTCGCATCGCGTCGAGGGTGCTGCGGTCGAAGATGTTGCTGATGGATCGGCGCCGCCGGGTGTGTTGCGGCGGATTGAGTGCCACCAGGGTATGGGCGAGCTCCCGGGACGCGGGCGTCGTCCAGCGGGAACCGTCGGTCTGAGCGGCGCGCCACGCGCCGTCCAAGGCGAGCCAGGCCGGACTGCGCAGCACCTGATCGCAGGTCTGATAGGACGTCAGCAGATATCCGCCCCAGGGCGCGGGCACGACTTCGCCCATCGCTCTGAGTTCCGCGTAGATGGGCAGGGGGTCCGCCTGTCCGCCGACCGAGCGCAGGCGGGACAACAGGCCGACGACGGTCCGGCGGTCAATCACGGTGGCGGATACTGAGGACTGCATGACGTCTCCTTGGTGGAACTCAACAGGATGTCAACTAGACGCTCGGCACAGGCGTGATCGGTCGGCCGCCCGGATGACCGGGCGGCCGACGCTTTTGGACTTCTTCGGTTGGTGTGGCCGGTGGGGCAACCTCGGGAAGTGGCCGATCGGGCCGGGAGGTTCGGTGAATCAGGCGGCGGTGCGGCGGGTTATTGGTTGCGCCACCAGTTCAGGAAGGAACTCCACACACCCGGCTTGCGAACGTCCTCACCGCGGTCGGCTCGGCCGGCGGCGACGCGCGGGGCGGCGGTCGGTACGGGGGGTGGTGTACTCGCCGCGCGGTGGGTGAGGACGGGGGTGTAGCGCGCCGGCAGCGCGTTCAGGGCGCGGTGGAAGGGCCCCGGCCGCCAGTCCAACTCCTGAACCGGGATCGCCAGTTCGAGATCGGGGAGGCGGTTGAGGAGCTTCTCGATCGCGGCGGTGGCGATCAGCCACGCGGAGTCCTTGGCCGGGCAGGCGTGCGGCCCGGCGCTCCAGGCGAGGTGCGAGCGGTTGTTCGGGCGCTGTCCGTGCGCGAAGAGCGTGGGGTCGGTATTGGCGGCGGCGAAACTGATCACCACCGGCGTTCCCTGGCGCACCACGACGCCGGACAGGTCGACGTCGCGCACGGGGTAGTGCACGGCGTAGTTCGCCATCGGCGGGTCGGTCCACAACACCTCTTCGAGCGCGTCCTCGACGGAACCCCCGGCCCCGAACAGGCTGGCCGAGAAGCGTTCGTCGGACAGGATCAGCCGCAGCCCGTTGGCGATAAGGTTCCGTTGCGGTTCGGTGCCCGCACTCATCAGCATGACGAGTTGATGGATCATCTCCTCGTCGTTGAGCCGGTTGGGATGCGCCATCAGCCACGACGTGACGTCGGGTCCGGGATGGGCGCGCTTGAGCGCGACGAGTTCCACCAGGGCGCCGGTGAGCACCGCGTTGGCGTTCTCCGCGTCGACGCCCTCGAAGATTCCCGAGATGCCCGCGACCAGCCGGTCGCCCAACTCGGCCGGGCTGCCGAAGAGTCGGCTGAAGACCAGGAGCGGCAGGGTCTTGGCGTAGCCGTGCAGCAGGTCCACCGAGCCGCTGTCGCCCCACTGGTCGATGAGGTAGTCCGAACTGCTCTCGACGAATCGACGCAGCTCGTACGGATCGATCCGATTCAGACTGTCGGTCACCGCCTGACGCAGCCTCAGGTGCTCGGAACCGTCGGTGAACAGGCAGTTCGGTCGGTACATCATCATCGGCACGACCGGACTGTCGGCCGGCACCGTACCGTCCGCCAGTGCCCGCCAGCGACGCGGGTCCTTGGCGAAGACTTCCGGCGAGTGCAGTACGTGCAGCGCGGCGGCGTGCGAGGTCACGAGCATGGCGTCGACGCCGGGCGCCAACTCCACGGGTGCGGCAGGTCCCTGGCGGCGCAGTTCGGCGTACACGGCATGGGCGTCCATGGAGAACGCCTTGCCGTGCAGCGAAGTCGCGCCGTTGCCGGCGTGCGCGGGGCAGCCGGGGGGTGGCGCGGACGGATCATCGGGACGAGAGTTCACGCGGGTTCCTTTTGCGCACGGGCCTGGAGGTAGCGGACAAGGGTCATCAAGGCCTCCTTCGACGAATCGCGATCACGGGCGTCGCACGTGATCAGCGGCGTCTCGGGAAGGAGGTCGAGGGCGTCGCGGAGCCGGTCCATGGGGTAGGTGGGGGATCCGTCGAAGCGGTTGATCGCGACCGCGTACGGGATGTCGTGTTCCTCGAGCAGTCCGATCACGTCGAAGGACTGATCGAAGCGCTGCGGGTCGATCAGTACCAGGGCGCCGAGGGCGCCGATGGTCATGTCCTTCCACACCTGCGCGAATCGCTGCTGCCCGGGGGTGCCGAACAGGTACAGGACCACGCGCTCGCTGAGGGTGAGCCGGCCGAAGTCCAATGCCACGGTGGTGGTGGTCTTGCGGCCGGCGCCGGTGAGGTCGTCCACGTCGACGCTCGCCTGGGTCATGGTTTCTTCGGTGCTCAGCGGGCGGATCTCGGACATCGTGCCGACGAAGGTGGTCTTGCCCACCGCGAAGTGCCCGACGATCAGGATCTTGGCCGCGACGCGCACGCTGTCCGAGAGGTAGACGTCTGCCACGGTGACGGGGGGGCCGGCACCGGGGCGGTCGTCAGAGACGAGCGAGTCCATCGAGCACCTCCTGGAGGAGTTCACGCCGCGGCAACTCGGCCGGGGGTATGGGTTGCCGAGTGGCGACGATGCCGCTGTCGATGAGGTCGGACAGCAGCACCTTGACGACGCCGATGGGCAGTTCGAGATGCCCGGCCACCTCGGCCACGGAGAGGATGCCGCCCCGGCACAGGGCGACCAGGCGCTTCTTCTCGGGATCCAGGATGTGCGGGGACATGTCGCCGGGAAGCGCGATCACCAGACTGACCAGGTCGAGGCCATCACGGGTGGGATGCCCGCGGCCCTGGGTGATGACGTAGGCACGGACTAATTCGGGAGTGCCGGGCTCCGGCTTGTCGGGCGTCGTCATACGGCGTGATCCACGTCCTGTCGGGGCGGGCTGGTCAGTTCCTTTCCTAGCTGACGGACCAGCTGTTGCATGCGAAACGTGATGATCTCCATATCGACGTGTTCGGTGGCGGACACCGCCAGATAGGCTCCGGGGCCGGCCGCCACGAGAAAGATGAATCCGTCACCGAACTCGACCAGGGTTTGCCGCCACGGTGTTTCCGCGTTGCCGGTGAACTCCGCGGTGCTGCGACTGATCGACTGGAGGCCGGAAAGCGCCGCAGCCTGTCGATCCGCCTCATCGCGGGAGATTCCGTCGGAATGCGCCCGCAATATCCCGTCGGCGGACAGGAGAATCGCGTGTCGGGCCTCTGGAAGCTTGAGTGCGTCGTTGAGCATCCAGGCCAGGTCGTTGTTCATCGAGATTCGTGCCCTTTGGTGTCTGTGTCGGGGACGCGGCCGGAACGGGTGCCTCGTTGGAAGGCACCCATGAGTCCCGCGACTTCCGCGTCCGATCGGGCGGGGGCGTCCGGCGGGTCGGCCTGCTCGGACCGCGCGGCCGGGAGCGGCGCTCTGCGCCGGCGCTGCGGCAGGTCGTCCTCCGAGGGTGCGGACGCCGGGGCCGGCTGCGCGGCTCGCGGGGCGGCCGGCGCGACTTCCCGGGGCTGGGCCGCGACCCTGCGCTCGCGTCGAATCGGCTGCTCGGGCGACGGCCCCGTGTCCACAGCGGTGGTGAGCAGTTCGGGAGGCAGCATGACCACCGCGCGGGTACCGCCGTAGGGGGAGCGGGTGTCCACCGAGACGGTGAACCCGTACTGGGCCGCGAGCATGCCGATCACGGGGAAGCCGAACTGCGGGGGATGCCCCAGCCGGGTGATGCCGACCGGCTCGTCCGCGGTCAGGAAGCGCGCGGCGCTTTGCCGGACCTCCTCGTGCATGCCCACACCCGCGTCGTCGACCATGATGCAGACGCCGTTGGGCACGGTCTGGAAGTTGATCTCGACGGTCGTGTGCGGGGGCGAGTAACTGGCGGCGTTGTCCAGGAGTTCGGCCACGGCGAGAGCCACCGGCTCCACCGCTCGGCCGATGACCGCCACGTTGGACTGCATCCGGATCTCGACCCGCAGATAGTCCCGGATCCGACCTTTGGCGCCGCGCATGACGTCGTAGAGCGGTGTGGCGTTGCGTTGCCTTCCGGTCCAACCGCCGCACAGCGCGGCGATCACCTGGGCCCGCCGGCCGAACTGCGAGTTCATGTGGTCGATTCCCAGCAGGTCCTGGAGGAGTTGGGAATCGGCGTAGTTCTTCTGCATCTCGGAGATCGCGAGCTGCTGCTCACTGGCCAGACCCTGCAGGGTCCGCATCGCGGCCTTGAGAGCGGTCTTGGCCGAATGATCGGCGCGGTTCCGGGCGTCCTCGACCGCGGTGGTGAACATCTCCACGACCGTCTCGATGCCCTGTGCGTAGGGGGTGTCGCGTAGCTCCTCGTGCAGCAGGACGGAGCCCTTGAGTCGTTCGCCCGATTCGGCCAGGGCGGGCAGCAGAGTTCGCGCCACGTTGAGAATCTCGTCGTCGCGCATATTCACATTCTCGGCGAGTGTGCGGTTTCTTTCACGCAAACCCTTGACAGTTCTTCGGCTTCGCGCCGCGTATATCCCGGCGGCGCCCGTGCCGATCACCCCGTACCAGAGTGCGGGGTCGTGCATGAAATCCATTTACAAGATCCTCGTCACGCGATAAGGCAAGCCCGGGTGGCCGGCTCGGTTCGGCGGGTGCATCGACAACACGAGCGGTCGGCCATGGTTCGACCCGACCTCTCCGTACGCGCCGAATATGTCTGATTGACACCAAGCGTCACTTTTGGCATTGCTCTCTCGGTTGTAGGGCCTTGTGATTCTAATGGCGTTGAGTTGCCCAGATCGAATCCTCGTCACGCGGCGCTTTCCAGCCATTCCGTTCTGCGACGGACTTGACGAAGTACGCGATTATGTCCCGAAGTATCGAGACATGCTGCTTTATCCCGATCAACGGTACGACCGGTGGTCGGCGACGGATTTCGAGTGGGAAATCGGCCGATTGGAGAGGTCGGTGAGGATTGCGATCCGGAATGCGCGAACCGGATGGCTGGAATGCGTCATATGCATGGACGCCGGTGGCCGATATGCCGGGCCGACGCCGTGCCCACGTCGCGGGGCAGGGGTGGAACGCGGGACGCGGCTCCCGCGGCGGGCGCGGCACGCACGGTGCGCTCGAACCAGCCCGGCGTGGCACGCGGCGGACGGGTGGATCCCGTGTCGATGACGCGCCCGTCGCGACGACGACCGACGCCGGGATGCGTCGGATTCACGCCAAGTGGCCACCGAGGCATCCGAATCCACCGGCCGCGGATGACGGCCGGGCATGGGTGTGCCGGTCAGCCGCCGGTGGTCTCGCCGACCGCGACGGCGAGGAGGTGGCTGTCCAGAAGCCCGACGTCCGCAAGCCGGGACGGGGCGGAGTACGCGTGCAGGAGCGCCTTGCTCGTGCGCAGCGCCGAGGCCGACCTGCGCAGTGTCGGCCTGATCCAGCCGTCGACCACCCGGTCGATGTCGGTCGAGGGCACCACGCGATGCAACAGGCCGATTCGGTGGGCGGTTTGCGCGTCGAGGGCGTCGGCGGTCAGTACCAGTTCCCGTACCCGCGACATGCCCAGTTCGCTGATCAGCCGGGCGAGCGCGCCGCCCCAGGTGGTGGGGAGCCCGAGCGCGAGTTCGGGAAGCCGGAAGCGACTGTCCTCGGTGCCCACACGCAGGTCGCAGTGCAGTGCGAGGGCCACCCCGGCTCCGATCGTTCTGCCGTGTACCCGGGCTATCGTGACGACTTCGGCCGCGGCCAGCGCCTCGCACACGGCCCGGGCCCGGTCGCCCAGGCGGCGAAGCGCGAGGCCCGTGGGGTCGGCCGCCAACAATTCGGCCATCTCGGCCCGACCTCCACCCAGGCAGAAGTCGTCACCCGCACCCGAGAGCACCAGGACACGAACGTCGGGGCGTTCGCGGAGTCCGGCAAGAAGGGTGCCGAGCTCGGACAACATGGTCTCGTCGAGCGGGTTGCCCTTGTCGGGGCGGTCGAGACGAACCCGCAGCACGCCGCCCTCGTCGGTCACGGCGAGGGTCTTGTGGTCGTGCGACATGAACGGCTCCATCGGTGTCGACTGGCTTCCTCTGGCTTCCTCTGGCTTCCTCAAGGGCAGGTCGACGAAGCGCAGGAGCACTCTCCGCAGCGGGATCGTTGCTTCGAGGCCGTCCGGGACCGGCAACGAGACAGTAGTGGAGTCCGCGGCTCAAGGCCAGGTCACGGCCCTGCCCGAGACGGAGGCCGCGGCAGTCGGGATCATGGCGATGTTCCGGACGTGCTGCTGCCCGGTAGGCCGGGCAACCGGCCTACCGGGCAGCATTGTTCGAAGACGGACCGATCAGGGCCGAAGTCGCGCGGACCGGTCGCGTGCGGCTTTGCTCAGCAGGCGCCGAGGTCGACCCACACTCCCCATTGGCCGGTGGTTCCCGGGACTTCGCCCTGGGTCCACCACTTGGCGCGGTAGGTGTGGCCGTTGTACGAGACCACGTTGCCGTTGGTGTAGACCGTGTTCGCGTTCCACGCGGGTGCGGTGCAGCCACCGGGGCCGTTGCCGACGGTCAGCGTGTATTGCGCGGTATGGGTGGTGGTGCCGGTGGCGGTCACCGTCACCGGGTACGTGCCCGGAGTCGCCGACGAACTCACCGAGAACTTCAGCGACGAGTTGGCCCCCGACTGGATGGTGCCCGGCGTGAACTCCGAGGTCACCCCACTGGGCAGGTTCGAGGTGGTCAGGGTGAGGGTTTGCGCGGTGCCGCCGGTGGTCGTGGTGCCGACCGTGGTCGTGACGTCGCCACCGGGCGGCGCGTTGCCCGACGTCGGGTTGAGCGTCATCGAGAAGTCGGGGTCGCTTGGACCCGAGGTGCAGGTGGGGTCGTTCGGCTGCGCCGGCAGGCTGACGGCGTCCCACGCGGCCTTGGTCTTGTTGAACAGGGCGCAGGTGGGGTCGAGGGTCTTG